>CAZGKF010000014.1:0-61781 GCA_964526475.1 uncultured Bacteroidaceae bacterium | reverse complement strand
CAGGATTTAAAGAATTAGTTATTGCGTATAACCCTTTTAATATGCATGATATAAAAATCTGCGAAACTTTAATTAATGATTATAAAAACTTCTCAATGAAAATATTTTCATACAATCTTAATGGATTAAGATCGGCCTTACAAAAAGGACTTGAAGAATGGATCAGGGAAGAAGATCCTGATATCTTGTGTGTTCAGGAAATTAAATTGCAGGACAATCAAATTAATAAGATGATATTTGAGGATTTGGGATATCACCAATTCTGGTTCGCTGCTGAGAAAAAGGGATACAGTGGAGTAGGGATTCTTTCCAAAATTAAACCAGATAAGCTGGAGTATGGTATGGGTATTTCAAAATTTGATAAAGAAGGCCGGTTGATAAGAATGGATATTGGTGATATTTCTCTGATTAATTCATATTTCCCTTCAGGAACCACAGGAAATATCCGTCAGGACTTTAAAATGGAATTTCTGGATGCAATCATGGAGTATTTGGATAACTTACTGAAAGTAAGGCCAAAAGTATTGATATGCGGAGATTTTAACATAGCCCACAAACCATTTGATATTAATCATCCCGGGCGCCATAAAAAAACATCCGGCTTTCTGCCTGAAGAAAGGGACTGGATGGACCGTTTTATAGAAGCTGGATTTATCGACACATTTCGCGAGTTTGATGAGCGACAGGGGCAATACTCATGGTGGAGTTATCGCGCAAATTCCAGAGAAAAAGATCTTGGCTGGAGAATTGATTATCATTTCGTTTCTTCGGCACTACGGGAGAAACTGACAGGAGCCGGGATAAAGAAGGATGTTATACACTCAGACCATTGCCCTGTAGTTGTATTCTTAAGATAGAAAGTCATCAGACATATATCTGATCAATCAGTTTAATCACCGAATTTAAAGCAATAATCTTCTTAAAAGTTCTGTTTATAGTTTTTATCTTTACAAATCTTATTCAAATAAATACAGATATGGGGAAAAGAAAGCAAATAAGACTGCTAATTATATCTGGTGTACTATTGATTTTCTTGTCTTTTGGGTTCTTAAAAATTAATGACAGAGATTTTGAAATAGTTAAAAACCTGGATATCTTTTATACAATGTTCAGAGAATTGAACTTATTTTATGTTGATGATATTGAACCTGAAAAAATAATTAATACAGGTATTAATTCAATGCTAAACTCTCTTGATCCTTACACGGTTTTTATACCCGAAGCTGAGATGGATGAGTTCAAATTCCAGACTACCGGTGAATATGGGGGTATAGGTGCTGTAATAAGGCAAACTGAAGATTTTACTTTGATTGTAGAACCTTATGAAGACTTTCCTGCAGCCAGATCAGGATTAAAAGCCGGAGATAAATTAATCTCTGTAAATGGTTTATCCACAAAAAATTTACCCGTATCAGAGGTAAGTGACAATCTAAAAGGTTTACCGGGAACAGAAATTAAACTAATTGTGAAAAGCCCGGGAGAAAAAAATCAACGGTCAATAAAACTAACCAGAGAACAAATCCGCATTAAGAATGTTTCCTACTCTGGCAAACTTGATGAAAACACTGGTTACATAAGGCTTTCAAATTTTACTTTGGGAGCAGGTGATGAAGTAAAAAAGGCTTTTACCGATCTTAAACAACAAGGAATTAATAAACTTATTCTTGATCTTCGTGGAAATCCCGGTGGAATTTTAATGGAAGCCGTAAAAGTTTGTAATATTTTCATTAACAAAGGAGAACTCATTGTCAGCACAAAAGGCAAAGTTAAACAATGGGATCAGAATTATTATACGATTGAAAATCCCACAGACACTGAAATACCTCTTGTTATCCTGATAAGCAGAAGTTCAGCATCTGCTGCTGAGATTGTGGCAGGAGCTGTACAGGATCTAGATCGCGGGGTTCTTATAGGCCAGCGTACATTCGGCAAGGGTTTGGTTCAAACAACCAGAAAGCTTAAATATAATGCTCTGTTAAAAGTTACCACTGCAAAGTATTATATCCCAAGCGGACGTTGTATACAAGCCCTGGATTATACTCACCGTAATGAAGATGGAAGTGTTGGCAATATTCCTGATTCTCTTATTACCGAATTCTCAACCAAACGGGGAAGAAAAGTATTCGATGGTGGAGGAATAAGCCCGGATATACCTGATATTAATCCGGCATACGCTCAGGTTACGATGTATCTGTATGCAAGGAATATGTTTTTTGATTTTGCCACCGATTATTATATCCGGCACAGGAATGCTAATCCTGATCCTGAAAAATTCAGCATTAAGGCTAAGGAATATGATAACTTCCGTAAAATGATAGCTGGAAAAAATTTCAGCTATATTACCAAAAGTGAAGAAGCTTTGGCTAAACTTATGGAAGCAGCTAAAAATGAAAGATACTATGAATATGCTGAGAGTGAATTTAAAGCTCTCATAAATAAATTGAACCATAATAATGATACTGATCTTGAATTGTTCCGGGAAGAGATCACCCAACTGCTCAATGAAGAAATTATCAGTCGTTATCATTTTCAAAAAGGCAGGATTGTCAACTCATTAAACAACGACAACCAGGTTATCACAGCATTGAAAATTATTAACGATACTTTAAGATATCCGCGTTTGATTGGACTTTGATTCAGGATTTTTTGCTCTCAAATCTTCCAAAGAAATATTCTTTCCGGATAAATTATCCGCCTGCAAAAGGAGTGAAAACAATTATTCCGGAGTCGCTGGTAAATTTCATGACTTTTGTTACCAAAACACCATTTACTGATATTTTTATGTCATACTTTTCAAGTTTGGGATATTTTTTGAAAAGGTAATCCAACAACATCTCTGTATCAGTTATCTCTCCGGATATTGTAAGGTTGGCTCCTGCTATTTCCCTGATATACCCTGTTAATTTTACATTTAAGTTCATTTTCTCCTTTTTAGTGTGCTTCAAGCCAGTTGTTTCCTTTTCCCGAATCAATGATCAGCGGCACTTTTAAACTGATTGCAGACTCCATTTTATTCTTTACAATTTCTTCAACTTGTTTTATTTCAGATTTAAGCACATCAAAAACAAGTTCGTCATGAACCTGCAGTATCATTTTACTTTTCAGATTATTCCTTTTAAATTCTTCAAAGATATTAATCATGGCTATTTTAATGATATCAGCTGCAGACCCCTGAATAGGAGTGTTAATAGCATTACGTTCTGCCACCCCCCGAACAATAGAATTACGGCTGAGGATATCGTTAAGTATTCTTTTCCTTCCCTTAAGAGTCTGCACATATCCCGTGTTTCTGGCTTTAGAAATACAGTTATCCATGTATGCCTTAACCCCGGGATAGGATTGGAAATAACCCTCAATCAGATTTTTTGCGTTTGTTCTGTTCAAGTTAAGTCTTTGAGCAAGTCCAAAGGAGGATATTCCGTATATGATGCCAAAATTTGCTGTTTTAGCCTGTGCACGCATTTCTCTCGACACTTCATGGATTGGAACATTGTAAATCTTTGAAGCAGTTGCAGTATGAATGTCCTCTTCTCTCATGAACGCATCGATCATGTTTTTATCATTGCTCATATGCGCCATAAGGCGTAACTCTATCTGGGAATAATCTGCAGAATACATAATATTCTCATTTCCGGAATGAACAAACGCCTTTCTTATTTCCCGCCCTCTTTCCTCACGTACAGGAATATTCTGTAAATTAGGGTTATTTGAACTTAGTCGTCCTGTTGCTGTAACAGTTTGATTATATGAGGTATGCAATCTTCCTGTTTTACTGCTAATAAGTTTTGGCAGAGCCTCAACATAAGTATTTTGAATTTTCCTTAAAGACCTGTAATTCAATACTTCTGATATTATCTCATGCTTATCTGCAAGTTTCGATAAAGTTTCCTCATCCGTTGAGAACTGTTTGGTTTTTGTAAGCTTCGCATCTGCAGTAATCTTTAAGGTTTTAAAAAGAATATCTCCCAGCTGTTTTGGGGAAGATATGTTGAATTCAACACCAGCCATTTTAAAGATGTTTTTCTCTGATATAATAATTTCCTTTAATAAAACTTCAGAATAATCTTTAAGACTTTGAACATTAAGAGCAACTCCCGTACTTTCCATGTCGGCAAGTACGTATATCAGAGGCATTTCCAGACTTTCTGAAAGTTCAGATAAATTATGGATATCCAACTGCCTGGATAATATTTCATAAAGCTGCCATGTAACATCCGCGTCTTCACAGGCATAATCTTTGATTTTTTCAACCGGAATATTTCTCATATTTCCCTGGAGCTTTCCCTTTTCACCAATTAGTTCTTCGATCCTTACAGGAGAATATGAAAGGTATTTCTCAGACAAATCATTAAGATTATGCTTTTGCTCCGGTTCAAGAAGGTAATGTGCAATCATTGTATCAAATAGCTCGCCTTCAACATGTATATTGTACGTTTTTAAGACACGAATATCAAATTTAAGGTTCTGACCAATTTTTCTGATTTTATTATTCTGCATTACTTCCTTAAGCTGACCCAGTTTCTTTTGATCAGTTCTTTTATCAGGAGAAACAGGAAGATAGAATGCTTTATGCGGTTCAACAGAAAATGATATCCCAACCAGTTCGGCTTCGTTCGGGTTAACAGAAGTCGTTTCCGTGTCAAAGCAAAATTGACCGGTATTATAAATTAAATCCAATACATTATTTATATCATGCTCATTATTAATTATTTTATAATCTTTTTCTAAAGTATTAATATTACTGTATTCGGATTTAATACTGATATTACTATCATTAAACTCAAATAAACTCCCTTGTTGTGGAATTTTTTGTTTATTAATGAGCTTTTCATTCGATTCAGAATATTTTTGAATTTGTGTCTTAAACTCCAGTTCGCGAAAAATATTTAACAATTTATTTCTGTCGGGTTCAGAATACTGAATATCCTTTTCGATGAAATTAAGAGGAACTGAAACATTTATTGTAACAAGCTCACGGGAAAGAAATGCCTGGTTTTTATAAGCCTGAAGGTTTTCTTTTAGTTTTCCTTTAATTTCATGAATGTTGCTATAAACATTTTCAAGATTTCCATATTTTGATATAAGATTTTTTGCAGTTTTTTCTCCTATACCCGGAACTCCGGGTACATTATCGGAAGCATCGCCCCAAAGTGCCAGGATGTCTATTACCTGTGATGGAGAAGAAATTTCAAAATCGTCGCAAATTTCTTTTCTTCCGAGAATTTCTGCTTCATTACCTGATTTTTTTGGTTTATACATAAATACTTTATCAGACACCAATTGTGAAAAGTCCTTATCCGGGGTCATCATATAAACTTCATATCCTCTATTTTCAGCAATTTTCGAAATGGTACCTATCACATCATCTGCTTCATAGCCTGATACTTCAAACATTGAAATATTATATGCTTCCAGGATTTCTTTTATTATCGGAACTGATTCACGAATATTTTCAGGAGTATCTTCTCTGTTTGCTTTATAATCCGGAAATATTTTATTACGAAAGCTCCCTCCCTCGGGGTCAAAAGCAACGGCAATATGTGTAGGTGACTGATTCCTGAGAATTTCTTCCAGAGTATTTACAAATCCGAAAATGGTAGATGTATTGAAGCCTTTAGTGTTTTTAAATGGTCTTGCAATAAAAGCATAGTATGCTCTGTAAATGAGCGCATAAGCGTCAAGCAAAAAGAATTTTTTTTGAACTTCCATAAACTATTCGTTATCCCCGGCATACCATTCAGCAAAAGATGTATCAGTTTCCTGAAGTTTCAGAGAATGGAGCTGCAAAGGATGATGAACATTTTCTTTTATTATTTCAGAAAAGTAGATCAGCATATTTTCAACAGTTGGTTGAAAATCAACAACATTAAGTTTTTCAAACATCTGGTCTGTTTTTTTAAGAGACAGATTGTATGCTTCCTTTGAAATAACGAGAGCGTGGTCAAATTTTTCTTCTATTGCAGATTTAACAAATTTCTTTATTTCTGTAAAATCTATTACCATACCATTTTTCGGATTATCAGTATCAAGGATTGGAGGTCCTGAAATAGTTACAAAAAGTTTATAAGAATGTCCGTGGACATTTCGGCAGGCTCCATCATAATTCCATAGTGCATGGGCCATTTCAAAGGAGAATATTTTTGTGACCCTGATTTTTATCATTATATAAATCTTAAACCCAAGAATTGCTAACTGCAGGTACATTTACTTATACATTCCACTATTGTGGCAAGATTATCATGCTTAAGGTAATAGTATGTATTTTTCCCTTCACGATGTGAGGTAAGAACACCTTTATCTTTCAGTATACCCAGGTGATGAGAAGTAGTTGACTGCTCAATATTAAGTTGCTCGTGAATTTCGGATACAGTCATTTTTCTTCCATTTTCGAGAAAACTAATAATTGTTATGCGCATCGGATGAGCAATAGCTTTTAACATAGCAGATGCTTTTTCCAGTTGTTCGGATGTTAAATTGTTAAATTTCATAAGGTTAAAAACATTTTTAAAACTTAACTATTGTCTCTCCTCGTGTCAAGTCCGGAAGGATCATTGCTCCAATATTTATCATGATGCTCTCTTATCCCCGCCACAAGCAGTGGTGAATGCACCAGGGGTATTCACTTAAATAAAATTGGAAATAGTATTTATCAACAAATACAAATATATAAATATATTTGAATATAACAGGCTAAAAGATAAGTTAAGAAGTTTTTGATTATGAGCTGACAGCATATATTTACAATAATAATAAGACTTACTTTTTGTTTGTAAAGGGATTGAATATTGGTTCATGTTATTACCTTTGCCTGAAAGTGCTTTTCATGAATGAATTAAAAAAGATCAGGGCTCCCATCAATCAGGAACTTACTGAATTTGAGATATATTTCAGGGAATGTTTGAGAAGCAATGTTCCATTACTGGAGATCATTACAAGATACATTTTAAGAAGAAAAGGTAAACAAATGCGGCCAAGTCTGGTATTATTATCTGCATCCATGCTTGGAAAAATAAATGAATCCACTTATGTTGCAGCGTCTATGATCGAGCTTTTACATACTGCTTCACTAATTCACGATGATGTTGTAGATGAGTCGTATGAGCGTAGAGGTTTTTTTTCACTCAAGGCATTGTGGAAATCAAAATTAGCCGTACTGGTAGGAGATTTTCTTTTAGCCAAGGGAATGCTTTTATCAGTAGAAAAAAAGCAGTTTTCTTTATTGGAAATTGTATCCGATGCCGTACGTGAAATGAGTGAAGGGGAGATAATGCAAATTCAGAAAGTCAGACGATTAAATATTACTATGGATGAATATTTTGAAGTTATCCGGAAAAAAACTGCAGCGTTGATCGCAGCATGTTCTGCAAGTGGAGCTAAGTCTGTTAATGCTTCTGATGAAGTAGTTTCCAGTATGAAAAAGTTTGGAGAATTATTGGGCATCGCTTTCCAGATAAAGGACGATCTGTTTGATTATCAGACAAATGGAAAGATTGGTAAGCCAACTGCAAATGATATTAAGGAGAAAAAAATGACTCTTCCACTGATTTATGCTCTTCAGGTATGCAGTGCCAGTGAAAAATATAGAATAAGGAAATTAATAAGGAAAGAAAATCGAAATTCCGGAAAAATTAGTGAAGTAATTTCTTTTGTTGAAAAATACGGAGGTCTGGTATATGCTAATAATAAAATGTTAGAATATAAGAATGCTGCGCTTGCAATTCTTAATGAATTTCCTGAAAATTCTTCACGATTGGCCCTGGAATCATTTGTAGAATTTACGACGAACAGAAAGAATTAGACCGCTTCGATCTGAACATAGGAGAGATACTCCTCCATCGAAAAAATATCAGATATAAAAGCTCAATAACTGAGATTTTTACTCTTATCATCAGGTTTCTGTTTCATTTCTGAAATATTTATAAATCAAATCCGCTTTTGTTTTTCCTGTAATCTTCCTGATGCTCTCAAAATCGGAATTCCTTATATTGTCAATAGAGCGTAAAGCCCGAATTAACTTCCTCATTGTTTCCTCTCCAATTCCTTGTATATTAAGGAGTTCTGAATGTGTCATTTTCTTTGATCGCTTAAGTATGTGAAAATTCAGAGAAAACCTGTGTGCTTCATTTCTAATTTTTTGAATAATTTTCAGAGATTCTGAATTTTTGTCCAGGTACAAGGGAACAGAATCCTCCGGGAAATATATTTCCTCCAACTTTTTAGCGATTCCTATCAATGTTATTTTCCCTCTTAATTTTAATGCTTCAAAGCTTTCCAGAGCCGAACTAAGCTGACCTTTTCCCCCATCGACTATCACCAGTTGAGGAAGCTCCTCATTTTTATCTATCTGAGAGGAATATCTTCGGAAAATAATTTCCTTCATGGATGCAAAATCATCAGGACCTGTCACCGATTTTACATTGAAATGCCGGTAATCATTTTTTACCGGTTTCCCATTTTTAAATACTACACATGCCGCTACAGGATCAGTTCCCTGTAGATTGCTATTATCAAAACATTCGATATGCATTGGTATTTCATTCATTCTCAAATCTTTTTGCAATTTTTCAAGAACTCTGCTTTTCAATTTCCTTTCACTCAGGATCTCTCGTCGTCTTTTTTGTTCCATCATATATGCTTTAGCATTTCTTTCTGAAAGTTCAAGAAGTTTTTTCTTATCTCCTTTCACGGGTATAGTAATTTTGGTACCGGGCGGTATATTTTTAATTGTAAATGGCAGTATTATTTCTTTCGAATTACTGTTTAATCTGTATCTTAATTCAACAATTGCAAATTCGAGAAGTGTTTCTTTAGATTCGTTTAATTTTCTCTTTAATTCAACATTATGAGCCTGAACAATAGCTCCGTTAATTACCTTTATCAGGTTAACATACGCAGAAATTCCATCGTCTTTGAATGAGAGAACATCTACATTATTAATTGAAGGATTTACAACTGTTGATTTCATCTGAAATCTTTTTAAAGCATCTATTTTACCTTTAATTATCTGTGCATTTTCGAAATCGTATTCAGCTGCATAAACTTTCATTAATTTTTCCAGATATAAAATGAGTTCTTTCAGATTTCCTTTGAGAATTTCGTGTATTTGCGTAATCGATGAATTATATTCTTCTTCCGACTGAAGGTTTTCACATGGACCTTTACAGTTTCCTATATGATATTCCAGGCACACTCTGAATTTACCATTTGTAATGTTTTTTTTTGTGAGTAAATAATTACAAGTTCTTATTGCATAGAGCTGTTTAATAAGAGAAAGCAATGTTTTAACAGTCATTGCGGAAGTATAAGGCCCATAATATTTCGATCCGTCATTTATATAATTCCTCGTAGTAAATACTCTTGGGAATGCTTCGTTCTTTATACAAATCCATGGAAAAGATTTATCATCCTTAAGATTTACATTATATCTGGGTTGATATTTTTTAATAAGGCTATTTTCAAGAAGAAGGGCGTCAGATTCAGTTTCAACAAGTATATGTCGTATTTCATTAATTTTCTTAACAAGTATCCGGAGTTTATTATTAACATTAATCTTTTTATTGAAATAGGAAGAAACACGTTTTTTCAGGTTTTTAGCTTTTCCTATATAGATCATTTCTCCGTTTTTATCAACAAACTGGTAAACCCCCGGTTTTTGAGGCAGGCTGTTGATTATATCCATCAGAGAATTTTGCATAATGAGAATCCTGATAATTTATAACATTAATTTACGAAACAAAAAGATCGGTAAAAGTAAACGATTTCACATCGAAAAGACCCCTGTTGCTTATTTTCAATTCAGGAATAACTAAAAGAGACATGAATGAAATCGTCATGAAAGGAGAAGAAAGTTTACATCCCAAAGAATATGCAATACAATTCAGATTAGAATACTTCTCTGCAACACTTTCAGCATTTTTATCTGATATTATTCCAGCCACAGGTAAAGTAATCCCATTTATTTTTTTCCCGTCATATATTCCAATACCTCCCTTATTTCTTACAATCCAGTTAATAAGTTCAGTTATATCCTCATCACACGTACCAATAGCAATAATATTATGACTGTCATGAGCAATGGAACCCGCAATCGCACCCCTTTGCAATCCAAAACCATTTATAAAACCTATTGATGGTTTCTCTTTTTTATATCTGTTAAGCACCACAATCTTGAGAAAATCATTTTTAATATCCGGGCATAAAAAACCTCCCTGACTTATAGTCTTAGCGAAAATACTTTTCGTAATCAATTGTTTATCAATAGCTTTAATTATTCGAATTTTTTTGTTCACGGAGCATATCCGGAGCATATCCGGAGAAATTTCTGTACTATTGAAATTATTTATGTGCTTCTGTTTTCCGGGGGTATATATTGGTACTTCTCCATTAAAAACAAGCCTTCCGTCACATATCGTACTAATTACTTGCAGATTAGTTTTATTATCAAATACAGTTATATCAGCGGGATCATTTAATCTCAACAGTCCTGCATTAATTTTATAGTGTTCGACCGGATTCAGGGTACAAGCACGAAAAACGTTAAAAATATCAGCATTTCTGGAAATTGCTTTTTTCAAAAGCAAGTTAATATGCCCTTTTAAAAGATCATCAGGATGGAGATCGTCTGTACAAAACATTATCTTTTCAGGGAAATTATGAATTAACGGGAACAGAGAATCAAAATTTTTAGCAGCACTTCCCTCCCGTATTATAATCTTCATGCCTCGTTTAATTTTTTCTACAGCTTCAGCCATGCTAATACATTCGTGGTCTGTATCAATCCCTGAATTTATATATTTCTGTAATTTTTTTCCCCTTAAACCAGGTGCATGCCCGTCAATTTTCTTTCCAAATCTTTTTGCAATCTTGATCTTATTGCATACCTCCGGATCATTATTAATCACTCCCGGATAGTTCATCATTTCACTTAGAAATCCAACTTTCTCTTCAAAAAATAAATTATTGATATCTTCTTCCGATATTATTGATCCGGTGTCATCAAAACACGTAGCAGGCACGCAAGAAGGAGCTCCGAAAAAAAACTTAACCGGTGCATATTTTGCATTCTCCGTCATATATCTGACACCTTCCATTCCAAGTACATTCGATATCTCATGAGGATCAGCAAGCAGTCCGGTTGTTCCATGTCTTACGGCAACCTCCGCAAAATGCTGAGGAGTGAGCATAGAGCTCTCTATATGTATGTGTGCATCTATTAAGCCGGGAGAAATAAAAACATCTGATTTAATCTTTTTTTCGATGATCCTATTAATAAAGCCATTTTCAAAATAAATTTCACCCTGGAATATTCTTTTGTTAAAAATATCCAGAATATTTCCGGAAATTTTATTTAAAAAATTCATTTATCAAAAACTTGGGGTGTTCCACGTGGAACATTATCTTCCTAAATTCATTAAAAGCACACTTATATCAGAAGGAGATACTCCGCTTATCCTTGATGCCTCACCAATTGTAGCAGGTTTATGCTTTCTTAATTTCTGTCTTGCTTCAGTAGAGATTGATTTGATACTATCAAAGTTTAATTCTTGCGCTATCTTAATGGATTCCAGACGTTTAATCTTTTCAGCAACAATTTTCTCCCTTTCTATATACCCTGCATATTTGATGTTAACTTCAACTGATTCAAGTATTTCCTTCTTTCGCGAGGGAATATTATTACATATATCGCTTAATTCTTGAATTAAATTTATAAGATCATAAATATTAACCTGAGGTCTTTTTAGAATCTCGATAGCTCTGGTTTTTTGATTTAATATTGAAGTACCTGCTTCCTGTAAAAATTTATTAAATATGGAAGGGGCTACGCTACTCTCCCCAAGAAAATCTATTATTTTATATTTCCATTTAATTTTTTCTTCCAGAAGATTAATTCTATCTTTTTTAGCGAGGCCTATTTTCCATGCTATTTTGGATAATCTTTCATCAGCATTGTCCTGCCTTAGTAAAATTCTGTATTCAGCTCTTGAGGTAAACATTCTGTAAGGTTCATCAACCCCCTTACTAATAAGATCATCGATCAGTACTCCTATATAAGCCGTATCTCTGGAAAGGATAACTTCATCCTTATCATTCATTTTAAGAACTGCATTTATTCCTGCCATCAATCCTTGAGCTGCAGCTTCTTCATAACCTGTCGTACCGTTTATCTGACCTGCAAAATAAAGTCCTTCAATAAATTTCGTTTCAAGACTGTGTTTCAACTGGACGGGTGGGTAATAGTCATATTCTATAGCATAACCAGGTCTGAAAATCTTTACATTTTCAAGTCCACGAATTTTTCTCATAGCCTGATATTGTATCTCCACCGGCAGAGATGATGAAAATCCGTTAATATAATATTCAACAGTATCAAGTCCCTCAGGTTCAAGAAACAATTGATGCGAATCCTTTGTTGAGAAGGTTCTGATTTTATCTTCAATACTTGGACAATATCTTGGACCAATACTTTTTATAGTTCCATTAAACAATGGTGATTGTTCAAAACCCATCTTTAAAATATCATGAGCATCTGAATTAGTATAGGTAATATAACAACTCCTATGATTTGAATAATCAACATCATAATCGAGATATGAAAACTTTCTTCCTTCATAATCGCCTTTTTGTTCTGTCATTTTTGAAAAATCTACTGAACGTCCGTCAACACGTGCGGGAGTACCGGTTTTCATTCTCCCAACCTCAAATCCAAATTCGGCCAATTGTTCACTTAAGCCTTTTGAAGAAGGTTCCGACGCTCTTCCTCCTTCCATCCTTGCTGTTCCTACATGCATCAATCCATTCTGAAAGGTTCCGCTGGTAATAATAACTGCTTTTGAACGGAACGTAATTCCCATTTTTGTAATTATCCCTTTTACAACGTTCTTCTCAACTATTAGTCGTACAACAGTATCCTGCCAAAAATCCAGACCATCAATTTTCTCAAGAATTTTCCTCCATTCCAGTGAAAATACTGAACGGTCACATTGTGCTCTTGGGCTCCACATTGCAGGACCTTTTGATTTATTAAGTAATCGGAATTGTATCATTGACCTGTCCGTGATAATCCCGGAATATCCTCCCATTGCATCAATTTCCCTTACTATTTGTCCCTTCGCAACGCCTCCCATAGCCGGATTACAACTCATCTGAGCTATTTTTGTCATATCCATAGTGACAAGAAGAACCTTGCTGCCCATATTAGCAGCTGCTGCTGCAGCTTCACTACCGGCATGTCCTGCTCCAACAACAATTATATCATACTCTTGCAGCATATTAAATATTTTACTGCAAAAATAGCTATTTAAAATGTATTTAAATAATGGATTAGCAAGGAATCATTTACCGTTGCTAAAAAAGGATTATGAAATTACCGCAATTTCGTCTATACATTTTAATGCAAGATCTTCGGCTTTCTTCATTTCATTTATTTCTGCCTCCTTCAGATCTTCAAATCCAAGTAAATGAAGAATTCCATGAATAATAACCCTTAGCAATTCACGGGAAATACTATCCTTAAATTTTGCGGCATTTTCCTTGATTCTCTCATAACTAATAAATAAATCACCTGATACTCTATTACCATCATTATAATTGAATGTAATAATATCAGTAAGATAATTGCGCTTTAAATATTTGGTATTTAAACTTAATAGGTATGAATCGCTGGTAATTATAATATTAATATCACCTGTCAACTTTTTATGTTCTTTAATTGTCGACAAAATCAACTTTCTGATAATTGATTTATTCTTTAATTTTTTATCTGTATCAAAATTATAAAACGTAATTGCCACTACAATACTGTATTAAATAACAGCTTAACAATTTTGCCATTCTGAAAAAATTCAATGCCATCAGATAATTTTTTCATCAGAAAAATTCCTCTCCCATTGATTTTTTCGATATTCTCAGGAGCTGTGGGATCCGGTATATTATTGTAATCGAAGCCAGTACCCTGATCCTGAACTGTAATTTCCAATTTATTCACAAGATTCTTAATATTAATTTCAACATGTTTCTCAGCGTTCAGTTTATTACCATGCACTATTGCATTATTCACTGCTTCAAGGGTTGCAATTAAAAGATTACCATAAATTTCATTACTTAACTGCAATTCTGAAGAAATCTCATCTATGAATTTTTCTACTATTCGCAGATTCTCTACGTCAGAAGTTATTTTCAGCATTTTTTCCATATTAATATAAAACCAACAGCTATTTATACTGAAATTATTCAAAAAGGTTCCAATAAATCTAATATTTTGATAACCATTTTTCAGGATCCTGAATTTCTTTTTCTCTCCATATCTGGAAATGCAGTCTGGTGGCTTGATTTTTATCAGTATAAATTGTTCCGATAGTTTCATTTTTTCTAACCCTGTCTCCTGTTTTTACTTCAATATTAATAAGGTTCTGGTAAACCGTATAAAAATCACCATGCTTAATTATAACAGTATAATTTGCCCCGAGTATTGCAATTACCTTTGTTACATCTCCATCGAAAATACTTCTTGCTTTTTCTCCTTCAACAGTATTTATATCTATTCCATTACTTTTTACCTTAATTCCTTTTATTACGGGGTGTTCATGCTCTCCAAACTGCGATGTAATAATCCCTTTTTCCACCGGCCATGGCAAACCTCCCATGCTTTTTATGAAATCATTAGAAATAATTCTTTCAGCCGGCGTAAGCATTGCTGTATTTTTTTCCTTTGCCCGTAATATCTCTTCTTCTATAATTTTTTTTATTTCTTCTTCAATTTGTTTCTGAATTTTTTGTTTTTCTCTTAATTCACTTAACAATCTTCGCTCCTGTTGTTTAAGTTTATTTATAGTATTTGCCTTATCCCTCCTTTCCCTGCTTATTAATCTTAATTCCGTCTCTTTAATATCCATTATTTGTTTAAGCTCTCCTATTTTTTCCTCAAGATTACTATTTTGATCCATCAAATCTTTTATATTTTCTACTAATTCATTGAAGATTTTTTTTCTGTATTCATTTATATACTTTATTTGCTTTAATCTTTGGTAACCCTGATTAATATCTTGTGCTCCAATTATATACTCCAGATAGTTTTCTTTTTCAATATTTCTGTAGGCAGCCAAAATGAATCTTACATATTCCTCTTTCAAAGCTTCAACAGTTTTTTCTGTTTGTGAAATATTTTCCTTGTTCAATTGAATTTGTTTTTCAATTAATAATATTTCATTTTCCAGATCTTTAATCAGTGATTCCCTGTTGGTAATATTTATATTTAACAGATTGATTTGATTAACAGTAACTTCAGCAGATCGTCTTGTGTTACTAATTAATTTTCTGGTGTATTCTATCTGTTTTATAGTTTCAATTTTTCGTTTTTCGAGGAGGGCTCTTTCTTCCTGCGTTTGTGGAAATACCGGTAATAATATCAGGAATAATAAAAATCCGTTGCCTAATATCTTAAAAGTTAAGTTCACTATATCTTTCATTAATGTGCATTACCGGTTTCTCAATTATATTATTATCAATCTTTCCCGGAATAATAATAATTTTTATTCTTTTGTTTTTAAACGAGCCTTGTGAAGTTATTTTTTGAATTCCATCCTTTTCGTCATATTCCAAAACAGAGTTAAGAAAAATTGAAGATGAATTATTTATATACTCAAAATTTTTAAGCTCTAAATATTTATTATAAGCCATTTTCAAATTATGATCATTACCCAGAGACGGCTTAAACAAATAATCAATGCTATCTGAAGTAAAAAAATACCTTAATCGTTTAGCTTTAATTTCTCCGGGTAACAGTAAGCCTTTCACTGTTAGGTTCTCAATTAAATTGTAATCTATTCTTTTTGAATACAGATTCTGAACTTCCTTCAAATCTATAAATAAATAATTTCTCTCTACTCGGTTAATATATTTCATTGAATCATTAGTAATCAGTAATCTTATCATTTCTATCCCAAGGAATTGCACTGAAAGGAAAATAAATTCATCCCTTTTAATATATAGTTTCCCAAATGCATTAATATTTTGATTACCATATAACTGTATCCTCATCCTTTCAGCAGAATAATTTACAAATTTATCCTTTTCAATTTTTTCATTCAGCATTCTTCTGACTTTTGATCTGTCGTTTCTTTCCAGATTTTTTGCAGGACTGCATGAAAACAGAAGCAAAATAAAGAGTACAGCCAAAATGTTCCATTTATTATTCATCCTTCATAAGATTTTTAATTCTTTCAGCTTCGTCTTCTTTTCCATTATATATCATAATTTCAATAAAATGATCTATTATCTCCTGACTATTTGATTTATCAAATTCAATGGCTTTTCTGATAAATTTTTCAGCATTTTCTGTTTCCTTTAGATTAAATAATATCCAGGCATATGTATCCAGAAAACTACTATTCTCAGGTTCCTTTTTAATTGTCTCAAAGCTAAGCTCTTTTGCCTTTTCAAGATTCAAACCTTCCAATACCAGATAATAGGCATAATTATTTTTAGCATAAAGATTTTCAGGTTCATTTAGTATTAACTCCTCAAAATAATAAAATGCCTCTTCAATATTTCCTGATTTATAAGCTGTTTCGGCGATTAAAATTTGCTTCTGCCTGGCTAATTCCGGTTCAGAAAAACGGCTGCCGCTTTCTTTAAGCATTTTATATGCTTCAGTAAAATTTTCCTTATTATACCATGCCAGGGCAATAAATACCCGGAGATCGTCTTTATTTGGAAATATTTTAAGTGCTTCTTCCCCGAATTCTATAACCATATCATGCTTATCAAGCATATTAGCATTATATACTGCCTGCATCCAGAGAATATAATTGTCATTCTTCAACTCAACTAATTTCCTAATAATTTCCAATGATTTTTCATATATTTCTTTTTTATAATAAAGGTCGTATGCAACCAGCAATAAATCATAATTATCATTCTCATACCCTAATAAAATATTAAGCAATATCTGCAGTTTATCAAAACTGTTATTTAATCTTTTTTCATCACTCAGGAGAAATGATAATGTCTGTATTTTTTTCTGAAACGACAAATAATCAGACCTAAATGCCTCTGCAAGAAAAGAAAGAGATTTATCATCATTTCCAATTTTATTATATATATCAGCCAGATTAGAAATTGCATATATATTTGATTCGTCAATTTCCAATATATCTTCATAAATTTTTACAGCATCATTATATTGCTCATTTTCAAACAGATATTCTGCATATTTAAGATTAATATGAATATTATCCGGATCAGTATGGATAAAATCCTTAAAAGATCTTATAACCATATCATGATTCCCTCTTTCTTTATAAAAATCAACTCTTCTTAATGTGATAAGTTCACTCTTCCCATATTTGTCCTCTATGCGATTAAGTGTTTTCAGCGCTTTTTTTGATTTTCCTGCATTAAAATAGCTGTCTGCCAGACTATATTTAAAAAACAATTCATCTTTATTTTTAAATGTCCTGGATGCCTTTTTAAGCAGCTTTATTGCTTCCTCATGATTTTTATTCATATCAAGTATATCGGCGTAAGCCACGACATACCAATAGTTTGAATTATCAAGATCATATGCTTTTTTAACAAATTCTTCTGCTTCCTTTACTTTACCCGTAGCCGAATATATGGAAGCCAGTTCGTACCATGCTGCAGCACATTTAGAATCAGTTTCAACACAAAATGTATATAGCTTTACTGCTTCATCAAGGCTTCCGGTCATCTTTAATCTTGAAGCTTCAATCAAAGCATATGTAAATTCATGCCTTTTTGAGTCCTTTTCCTGAGAAAACAATAAATAATCAGCAGAAAATAATAAGATTATTACTAACAGTGCTTTGCTTTTAAAACTAAATTTATACATGATAATTTTACTTTTTACCGGTATGTCCAAACCCTCCTTTTCCCCTTCCGGAATCATTGAGGCTTTCAACCTCATTCCAGGTTATACTTTCATGTTTTGATAATATCATCTGACAAATTCTGTCACCATCGTTTATAATAAAATTTTCGCCAGATAAATTCACTAGTATAATTCCAATTTCACCTCTGTAATCGCTATCAATTGTACCAGGAGTATTCAGAACAGTAATCCCGTATTTCAAGGCCAATCCGCTTCTTGGTCTTATTTGAACCTCATATCCTACAGGAAGCTCAATGTATAATCCTGTTGGAATTAATTTTCTTTCCATAGGTTTCAAGACAAGCTTTTCAGTAAGAAATGCCCTTAAATCCATTCCGGCAGAATTTGCGGTGCTATATTCAGGTACCTGATGATGCGATCTATTAACTATTTTAACCTCCATAAAGATGTCAATTTAATATTTTGAATTTTTAAAAAAAGAACCAAATATAAGAACATGAAAACTATACTTATTATTATTCCATAAAAATTATATCCGGGTAGAAAATTGTTTTTTGTTATGATCATAGCTACAGGTAACAGCATCAGTAATAAAATCTTTTTAATACTATATGGAATAAAGAAATGTTTTCTTCCATACATATAACATAACAGAACCATTATAAGATAGCTAACGAAATGACCCCAGGCTGAAGCAAAATATCCATATTCAGGTATAAATATTACGTTGATAACAACTGTAATTATTGCACCAATTACAACAAAGTAGGCACCAAATTTAGTTTGCCCTGTTATTTTATACCACACAGAAAGATTGTAAAAAATTCCCATAAACAAATTAGCAATTAAAATAACAGGCACAATTTTCACCCCTTCACGGAAATCTTTCCCGATAAACAAGCTAAAATATGGAAGAAAAAGCATTACTATCAAATACACAAGCATCCCTGCAAATACAAAAAATGTCAGTACATCAGCATATATTTGTTTTGCATTACTTTCATCTTTTTTACTAAAGAAAAAGGGCTCAGCGGCGTATCTAAACATTTGAATGAAAAGGGTCATTAAAACAGCCAGCTTATAATTTGCACCGTAAACACCAAGTTTGGCCATTGGATCATCTGCAATTAAGTGTTTTAAAAGAATTCGATCAAGTGCCTCGTTTATAGTACCAGCAAGTCCGGCAATAAGAAGCGGGAAACTGTAAACAAGCATTTTCTTAAACAATATAATATCACCTTTCCCTTTTTTTATAAAAATATCGGGCAATAGTAATAAAAGTTTAATACCTGATGCAAAAAGGTTACAAAGAAAAACATAACCTACACCAATATCGGGATTATAAATAAACTTCAGATAAACCGAATCATGATAATGTAAGGGACAATAATAAAGAAAAAACCAGTTTGCAATTATATTTATTATAACTTCCAGAATTCTGATGAATGAGTATCTAAATGCTTTATTTTCAAGACGTAATTTAGCGAAAGGAATAGATGTAAATGCATCTATTGCGACAATTAAAGCAATCCATTTTATATATTGAGGGTTATTTACATACCCGATTCCTTCGGAAACCGGTTTGATAAATACTAATATTAACAGTATAAAAAGAAATGAACTTAAGAATAGTGAAACTAAAGTTGTTTTATATACATCATGTTTATTGTTTTTCTTATCTGCGAACCGGAAAAATCCGGTTTCCATACCATAAGTAAGTATTACCAGCAGGAAAACCAGGTAAGCATATAGCTCTGTAACAACGCCATACTCTGCCTGATTAAATATTCGGGTATAAAATGGAGTTAATAACAAGTAATTAAGTAACCGGGGTATAACAATCCCCAGTCCATATACAAATGTCTGTCCTGCCAGTTGCTTTATATATCCCAATTTTGCAATGGTTTTTGCAAAATTAACTTTTATTCCTCAAGTTTATTGATGCATTTATAAACATTGGGGTACTCAAAGGTAAACCCCTGGTTAATCAACTTTCGTGGATATGCTTTTTGACCGCTAGAAAGCAATAAATGGCCTTCAAGAAATAATAATTTAAGGATAAATACCGGCAAAGTAAAAAAAGCAGGTCTGTGTAATTTTTTTGCAAGTACTTTTATAAATTCAGCATTTGTTGAATACTCAGGAGTACACATATTAACTACACCCTGCATTTCATTATTAATAATGAATTCTATAGCCTTAACGAGGTCATTTATATGAATAAATGACATCCCCTGTTTTCCATTTCCTACAGGCCCCCCGATAAAATATTTAACTACTCTCCGGAGTTTTGGGTATGCTCCCCCCTTTATGGATAAAACAATTCCCATCCTGATTAAGGCTGTTTTAATATTTAAATCATTTGCCTTTAATGCGTTCCTTTCCCATTTTTTAACTAATTCAGCAAGAAAATTACTTTCCAAATAATCAGTAGTTTCGTCAACAACTTTTCCGTCCTTATATACAGAAATACCTGATGCATTAATAAATAACTCAGGCCGTACTTCGAGAAGTTCAAATGCTTTTACCAGGTTAGATGTAGTCTTAATACGGCTAATCTCTATCAGTTCCTTATTCTTCCTGTTCCATCTACCAGAAATACTTTTACCTGCAAGATTTAATATAATTTGATTCCCTTTAATTAAGCCTGCAATTTTTTGCGGTTCTTCGTATAATTTGTACCCACGGATTTTGCAGATTATAAATTTATCATTTAAATGTCGGCATATTTCTGATCCTATAAGACCAGTTGACCCAATGACAGCGATCTTTTTCATCTTTATGGAAATTAATATTATATTGAATATCGGTAGCTATAAAAAATACACCTCAGGACGCTTAAAAATCAATAAAAATTTGTTTATGATTCCCGATTATTCTTAATATTTTTTTTGCAAGATGGAAAACAAATTACAATAATTTAATGATTTTAAATAAATTTACAGTTTCATATTAATTTTGAAGCTTGATTTGTTTTCTTAGCCTCATTTTATAATTTTCTTTACATGCTCATCCTTACAATAGTATTTGGTTTGCTCAGCATTTTTTCAGAAATGAATTACACTAAAGATAATAAGGTAATAATAATTACTGAATACGGTGAAATTGAAATTCTGCTGTACGAAGGAACTCCCGTCCACAGGGATAATTTTATAAAACTTGTTAAAGATGGATTCTATGAGGATTTATTATTTCACCGAGTGGTAGAAAATTTTATTATTCAGGGTGGAGATCCTACTTCCCGAAATGCTTCCAGGGGAGTTTTACTGGGCAGGACTGGCCCGGGATATACCATTCCCGCGGAAATAAATCCGGATTATTATCATAAAAAAGGAGCTGTTGCCGCTGCACGTCAACCGGATAATATTAACCCATTCAAGGAATCATCAGGATCCCAATTTTATATTGTAATAGGCACTGTCCTGAATATGGGACAATTAAACTACCTGATGTCACAAGGTAACTATCCACCTTTCAGTGAACAGATGATCAGAGATTATACAACGATTGGTGGCTCCCCTCACCTTGATGGTTCTTATACAGTTTTTGGAGAAGTAATCAGGGGTATTGATATAGTTGAAAAAATAGGTCAATTGCAAGTCGATTCCTATAAAAGGCCTTTAAATGATATAAAATTTAGTATTAAAATACCTGAATAGAAATAAAACACACTGATGATAGATAAAATCAAAATATTAATTCAGGAGGTTGAGGAAAAGCATATTACGACCCCAAAAGAGGCAGAAGATTTTCGTATTTTTTACACTGGTAAGAAAGGAATATTAACCCAATTATTTTCCGATTTTCGTTACATCAGCAATGAAAAGAAAAAGGAAACCGGTCAGATAATAAATCTTCTTAAATCGAAAATTAATGAAAAACTTGAAAACTATCAGGGTTATGATAAGGAAACCCCGGAACATAAAAAATCTATTGATCTTTCATTACCACCTTATTCTGTTTATTGTGGATCGAGACATCCAATTTCTATAGTAAAAAATGAAATTATAAACATCTTCTCAAGAATAGGATTTACTGTATCTGAGGGCCCTGAAATAGAGGATGACTGGCATGTTTTTTCAGCATTAAACTTCCCTCATGATCACCCTGCAAGAGATATGCAGGATACTTTTTTTATAGAAAAGGAACCTGACATTTTACTTCGCACACATACATCTTCTGTACAGGTAAGGGTTATGGAGAAATCGAGGCCTCCTATCCGTACAGTTTCTCCCGGTCGTGTTTTTCGTAATGAAGCCATTTCAGCAAGAGCTCATTGCATTTTTCATCAGATTGAAGGTTTATATATTAATAAAAATGTTTCATTTGCGGATTTGAAACAAACTTTATTGTTTTTTGCCCGTGAAATGTTTGGAGAAGAGACTAATATAAGATTACGCCCTTCATTTTTTCCTTTTACAGAACCTTCTGCTGAAATGGATGTTTCTTGTAATCTTTGTGGGGGTAAAGGCTGTAATGTATGTAAATATACTGGATGGCTGGAAGTTCTTGGTTGTGGGATGGTTGATCCCAATGTGCTTGAATGTTCCGGGATCAGCAGTGAAAACTATACCGGTTTTGCCTTTGGAATGGGAGTAGAGCGAATAGCGATGTTGAAATATCAGATAAGAGACCTTCGCTTATACTTTGAGAACGATATAAGATTTTTGCGACAGTTTGAGGGAACAATATAATTATAGTATTCTGATTTCGTATTCAATTTGAATAACATCTTTAATAGAGGCACTCACTCCGCAATATTTATCCTTTGATAATTCCACTGCTTTTTCAAGTTTATCTAAAGATAAGTCTTTCCCCTGAAAAAGATAAATAACCTTCATCTTAGTAAATTTTTTAGGATGATCTTCCGTCATATCTCCCTCAACTATTATTTGCAAACTTTCAATTTCAATTTTCATTTTTCTGAGAATTGAAACAACATCCATTCCGGTACATCCTCCAAGTGAAAGAAGCATTAATGGCTTAGGACGAGGTCCCATATTTTTTCCTCCATGTTCAGCAGAGGCATCAATATATAATTTATGATCATTCACCTCTGCTTCAAAGGACATATTGTTTAGCCAGTTAAGTGTAACAGTTTCTTTCATTTTTTATTAATTTTTTAACACGCAGTGCGATTGTAAATGTAATCAACTGTTATATCCCAAAGCCTTGAAATTTTACATTGTATAAAATGCAAAACCGGGAAAACCAGTAGATTTATTATTTCTTTTATGTATAATACCTGAAATTTAATCTTCTATATACCTGTTTGTCAGCAAGAATGTCAGAAAACCAAAAATAATCAACAGAGTAGCCGTAATAAGTCCCGTGTTACCGGTTACTCCCATCAGAAAGCTTACAACAAGAATAATAATTCCTAAAAGAATTACAAACAGGCCGGAATATTTAATTATTTCTTTTTTCATTATTAATTTTATTTGAAACAAATATAGTAATATTCAGAATAAAAAGTTTTGTTCATCTTTCAATTTTCCAAGATGTTTATATGCAGAAATTGTAGCTTCTCTTCCTCTTGGAGTTCTTTTGAGATAACCTTCTTTTATTAAGAATGGCTCATAAACTTCTTCAATTGTTCCCGGGTCTTCTCCAACAGCAGTTGAAATTGTATTTAATCCTACAGGTCCACCGCTAAATTTGTTTATGATCGTAAGTAATATTTTATTATCCATTTCATCCAGTCCGGATTTATCAATATTCAATGCATCAAGAGAATACAATGTTATTTCCATATTTACTTCGCCATTTCCTTTCACCTGTGCAAAATCCCTAACCCTTCTCAACAGGGCATTTGCTATTCTTGGTGTACCTCTGCTTCTCATGGCAATTTCCTTTGCTGCATCATCAAATATCTTAACATTTAATATACCTGCAGATCTATGCACTATTTTAGTAAGTATGTCGTGATCGTAATATTCCAGAAGTGATTTAATTCCAAATCTTGCTCTCAAAGGCGAGGTTAACAGGCCTGACCTGGTAGTTGCGCCTATAAGTGTAAAAGGATTTAATTTAAGCTGAACCGATCTTGCACCGGGACCCTTATCAATTACAATATCAATCCTGAAATCCTCCATAGCTGAATAGAGATATTCCTCCACTATGGGAGATAGCCGGTGTATTTCGTCAATAAAAAATACATCACCGGTTTCAAGGCTTGTTACAATACCCGCAAGGTCACCAGGTTTATCCAAAACAGGTCCGGAACTAATTTTTATATTAACACCCAGTTCATTAGCAATTATGCAGGCTAGTGTTGTTTTTCCCAAACCAGGTGGTCCATGAAGCAGAACATGATCAAGTGCTTCCTCTCTTTTCTTTGCGGCAAGAACAAATACTTTTAAATTTTCTACAATCCTTTGTTGTCCGTTGAAATCAGTAAAATTAAGAGGACGTAATTTTATTTCCAGTTCTTTATCTGTATCGGAAAGCCGGGGTTTTCCTATTTCAAAATTTTCATTTATCATCTTATTCTTGTTACTGGACTTCTTGGCAGTTTAATTTTCTCTCCGTTAATTCTAATCTCCTGATCTCTTCTATAAGTTATTGTAATTAAAAGATTTCCTTCTTCCGAATATTTTTTCCAGTTTTTTTCTTTAAGTCCTCTTCTATATATTCTTTCTTCCATAACAGATCCATTGGGATAATAATATTTATGTTTTCCCTCAGGTAATCCCTGAATATATTCTCCTTCAAATTTCAGTGCTCCATCGAGGTAATAATGCTTCCATATTCCATTTTCAAGTCCTGTTTGAAATATTCCTTCCTCTATATGATCTCCAACATGGTAATACCATTCTCCCTCTTTTTCTCCATTTATATAATCTCCTTTTGATATAACGTTCCCATCGATATCATATTCTATAAATTCGCCATCCTCACGACCGTTAAAATAAGATTCTTCTCTCCAGATATTGCTATTCTCATAATACCACCTCCATGTTCCATCAAAATTTCCACGAAGAAAGTTACCTTCCTGTTCTTTTTTCCCATCCGGATAATAAAATGTCCATTTTCCGGATCTTAGATTATTAAGATACACTCCTTCTGACTTTATCGAACCGTTTTTATGAAAATCTTTCCATGGACCATTTCTGTTACCAGTTTCATCAACTATCCCTTTTGCAACAACTTCTCCAAATTCGTTAAAAATCTCTGCATTAATTATTTTTCCCTCCTTGTCGTAATAACGGTGTATCCCTACAGGATTGCCATTTCTATAACCTCCGCTCGATTTAAGAATCCCTTTCTGATCAAACTCCTTCCTGAAATCTATTTCATTATTAACATTATTATTATCTGATAATTTTTCATCAACTAGTTTGCCCTGCTTATATTTTAAAAATAAAATCAGTTTGCCCTCCGGATTATATTCCCTGTATATACCATCCAACATATCATTAACATAATACATTTCACGATAAAGCAAACCGTTTTCATAAAAAATTTTCCATGATCCCTGTTTCAAACCCTGACTGTCTGTACGATTAATTCTTTCCCTGCTGACAAGAAAGTTATTGTTGTATTCAAGCAGCATCACAAGCTTTCCACTTTCATCATATTCTCTGGCATTCCCCTGCCTTTTACCATCAACATAAGTTAACTCTTCCTTAATAATCCCGTTAATGTGAAAATAAAATGCTTTTCCCTGTTTTTTGTCATTAACATAAAGCTCTTTTGCTATTATTACACCTTCCGGACTTTTATCATAATTATACTGAATGGAATAACCATTTTTTTTTCCGTATTTGTAATCTATTTTTTCTGTTACTTCTCCTTTCTGATTATAAAATAACCAGGTACTGTCAAGTTCAAAATTAGTTCGCAATCCTTCTGACTTATTAACCCCCGAAACATAATATGTTTTCCAGTATCCATCAGGTTTTCCATTTCTCATCATACCTTCACTTGAAACCTGACCATTTGGATAATAAAATTTTGTATATTCTTTGGTATCCTGTGATAATAAGTATCCGGTATTCTGAATAAATACTAAAATAAATAATATTTTATATGTTCTTTTAAACATTATAATCCTAGTTTTTCGCTTATATCAAGCATTCTTAAAATAGGTTTTTCAGCTTTGATTCTTAATTCTTCATCCAAAGTTACTTCAGGAATTTCAAATTTAAGGCTTAGATATATTTTTTTAATTGTAATGAGCTTCATAAATCTACAGTCACTACATGCACATGTAGAATCCTTGGGGGGTGCAGGAATAAATAATTTTTGCGGATTGGCTTTTTTCATTTGGTATATTATACCAGATTCTGTTGCAACTATAAATTTTTCTGATTCATCTTCTATCGTAAATTTAAGCAATTCTGAAGTTGACCCAATATAATCAGAAATAATCAGAACAGTTTGTTCACATTCAGGATGAGCAATTACTTTTGCATCAGGATTTTCTTTTTTAAGTTCCAGTATTCTTTCCAGAGAAAATTCTTCATGAACATGACAAGCACCATCCCATACAACTATATTTTCCCTTTCTGTAACTTTTTTAATATAATTTCCCAGATTTTTATCAGGTGCAAAAATAATATTTTGTTCTTTCGGTAAACTGTTTATTATCTTAAGTGCATTTGAAGAAGTACAAACAATATCTGTAAGAGCTTTTATTTCAGCTGTTGTATTAACATATGAAACAACTATATGCTCAGGATATTTACTTATAAAAGATTCAAAATCAACTGTAGGACATGAATCTGCCAGGGAACATCCTGCATTTAAATCTGGTAAGATTACTTTTTTCTTTGGTGAAAGTATTTTAGCTGTTTCTGCCATAAAGTTTACACCGGCAAATACAATAATATCTGCATTTGTTTTTGCTGCCTGTTGTGATAAACCTAAACTATCTCCGACAAAATCTGCTATTTCCTGAACCTCTGGTTCCTGATAATAGTGAGCAAGAATAACAGCATTTTTTTCATTCTTCATTTTGTTTATCTCTTTCACTATATCTAAAGAACTATCAACATTTATGTCAATGAATCCATTTTTTATAATTTTATTTTTATCAACAATATTCATGATTGTTTATATATAATATTTAAAATTTTAAAATATATGATAATAATAATAGGATGTGGATATTGTTATAAAAAAAAAGAGCCAACTCTTGGAATACTTAATTATTAAAATCTAAAAACATATTACTAACAAATAAAGAATATTTTTATTATTGATATTCAATCAATTTAGATAATAATTAACAAGTTGTTAATATACATTGTTTTTAATAACTTACTATTATAAAACATAAGAATTAAAGGTTAAAATATGTTGATTTGATGAAAATAAATTTAAGTTATAAATTTTTGAAATCTAAATATTTTTGTTATCACGATTTAATAATCGAAAAGTCAAGTTATATATTTTAATAATTACAAACAGATTTCAACACTTTTTTAAATGATTATTAAAAGTTTTAAAAGATATAATAAAACTAACCGCACAAGAGGTTAAAATTATGAAGAAAAAAAAAAATTACCGTTAAAATACAAAAATAATATTTTAAGATATTAAATTATTTTATAATTTTAATTTTTTTTAAATATTAAAGGATGAAAGGAATTGCTGTTGCATCGGATCATGCGGGTTTTGAATTAAAAGGGAAGATTATTTCATACTTAGTAAAACAGAAATACAAAGTTAAAGATTGTGGAGCTTTTGAAGCAGGCGCTTCAAGTTATTCAAGCTTCGGACACATTTTGGCAGAAACAGTTGAAAATGGTGAAGTATCTTTGGGCATAAGTATATGTGGAAGTGGGAATGGGATAAATATGACAGTTAATAAACATCAGGGTATCAGGTCAGCTGTTTGCTGGAATGAAGAAATAGCAAAACTTGCAAGGTTACATAATGATGCGAATATATGTGCTTTGCCTGCACGTTTTATTGATGAGGAGATGGCAAAAAGGATAGTTGACATTTTTCTTGAAACAGGTTTTGAGGGGGGCAGACATGAATTGAGAATAAAACAAATTCCTTTAACCGGTAAAAAATAATATTATGTTATCAAGTAGTTGTAAATATGCATTGAGAGCAGTCATTTACCTTGCCTGTTATACTAAGGAAAATGAGAAAATTGGAATAAAAAAGATATCCAGGGATCTTGATATTCCAATGCCATTTCTGAGCAAGATACTTCAAACATTGGCGAAGCATAAGATTCTTTCTTCCACAAAGGGGCCTAATGGTGGATTTGGCATGGGGAGAGTTGCAGAGGATATTTATCTCATTGATATTGTTAAAATAATTGATGGTCTTGATTTTTTCAACAAATGTGTAATTGGAGTTGATTATTGTTCTGACCTGGAATCACCATGTGCTTTACATTCAAGATATGCCCGGTACAGGGATCAGATTAAATCATTATTTGAAAATGCAACTATAGCAGATCTTGTGGAAGATGTAAAAAAGGGAAAGCAGAATATTAATATCTGATCAATCTGAAATGAAACTGAATAGCGCAACCACTTAAACTCCCCAGCACATTTGCCAGAAGATCAAATAAGCTTCCTGTTCTTTGCGGCATAAGAAGATGTTGCATAAGTTCTATAATTCCTCCATAAAATAAACTGATAAGAAGTATAATAAGAATTACTTCTTTAAAACTCAGTTTTACAGAATTTTTAAAAAGATCGGCAACCAGAAAAATTGCAAAAACCATAAAAACTATAAAATGAGCAAGCTTATCCAGTCCGGATATTGGAAAAGCATTTATGGAGGACAAATTATTACCAGAGATAGTAGTAAGAATTAAAATAACAAGAGCAATTGTAGCAGAACGATAGTAATTTTTAATAAATATTAATAATTTTTGCATCGGGTGTTTGAACATTTCGTGTTAAAAATAATAAAAGATTTGCTGTTAATAATGAATTATGAAGTAAATGGCGGGAATTTATGTACACATACCCTTTTGCCGAAAGGCCTGCAGATATTGTGATTTTCATTTTACTGTTTCATTATCAGCGAGAAAAGATATGATTAAAGCTATAGGAAAAGAAATATCTGACCGACAGGATTATCTTTCAGGTGAAGAGATCTCAACTATTTATTTTGGAGGCGGCACTCCTTCGGTATTGGATAAGGAGGATATATATTATTTGCTTGAGAAAATATATGAGTATAACATATCCGGGAATAATGAAATAACATTCGAGGCAAATCCTGATGATCTTACAGTTGACTATATTAAAATGCTTTCAGATTGTGGTATAAACCGGTTAAGCATTGGTGTGCAATCTTTTTTTGAGGATGACCTATTATTGATGCGAAGAAGTCATAATGTCGGGCAATCCTTTCAGGCTATTGAAAATGCCTGTAAAATTGGATTTAGAAATCTTAATATTGACCTCATTTATGGAATGCCGGGTATGGTGATCGAAAAATGGGAAAAAAACCTGGACATGAGTTTTGATTTTAATATACCGCATATTTCTGCATACCATTTAACATTTGAATCCGGTACAGTATTATATCACTGGTTGAAAAAGGGCAGGATAAAACCTTTGGAAGAGAAAGAAAGTAATGAACAATTTCAAACCTTAAGGGCTAAGGCAATTTCTCAAGGTTATGATCATTATGAAATATCAAACTTTGCGAGGGAGGGATATATATCAAGGCATAATTCAAATTACTGGAAGCAGGTACCATATATAGGTTTTGGTCCTTCAGCACATTCATATAATTTAAATTCAAGGAGATGGAACATTTCTTCCAATAAAAAATATTACGAAAACCTGATATCGGGAAAAGTGTATTACGAGGAAGAGCAATTAAGCATTAATGATATGTTTAATGAATACATTATGACATCATTAAGAACTAAATGGGGAGTTGATACAGATTTTATTCAGAAAAAATTTAAAAAATCAAAATATGAATATTTTATCAAGGCTACCGGAAAATATATTAAACAAGGATTGATTCTCCAGGATGGAAGTAAATATCTTTTAAGTGAAAAGGGAATGTTTATTTCTGATTCTATATTATCAGATCTGTTCTTTTTAGAAGAAGCGGCCTTCCTTAAGTGCAAATTCTGAATTTCCTATGAGCTTACCCTCGCAATAAAGTTCTACCTTATATAATCCGGAGATCAGATCTCCATTGTTATCCCAGAAGATAGAAACCGGGATATCATCATTCTCATAAATAATTTCTCTTTTGGCAGAATAAGCAAGCTCTCCGTCTTTTAGTTCGAAAACACCTGGTTCGAATGATCCAAGTAAAACCTGATCTGGTCGTAATAATCTGACATAGAAAATTTTTGGGCCAGGTGCCGCAATGGCATTTTTCCGGACCGTAAAATCGACTCTAAGTTTGGTGATCTTTTCTATATTCTTATTTTCTTTTCCCCTTTTATTTAGAGGAACAGTGTAAATTCCTGCTGCAATTAAAGTTTCAGCTTCATCTTTTATTGTAGTAAGTTGGTCTTTTTCTTTTTCAAGCTGGACATTTTTTGATTCGAGGTTTGCGCCTTTATTTTTAAGTTCCTTGTTTTCAGCAAGTAGTATTATGTTTTTTGTATTAAGGGAATCAATTTGCACGATATAACTCCGGAGAACTTCACGGATGCTTGTCAATTCTTTTTCATACCGTTTAATTTTTTCTATATCACTGATCCTTAGAGCCAGTAATTTTTGAATTCTTTCCTGCTGGATATTTAGTTGAAGATTAATGGTATCATTATTGGTTCTCAATGAATCATACTGTATTATTATTGATTTTAATTCAATTTCCAATGAATCTTTTTTCCCTGTAATCATCTCGGAATATTCTTCCAATTTGGATATTACAGCTCTGCTCTGTTTTCTCTGATCGAAGAAAAGAAAAAGTAAGACTATAATAACCACCGACAATACTATGAGAAGGCCTGTTAGTGAGAATAAAGAGTTTTTATTATTTTCCATTTTATTAATATAATTGGATACAAAAGTACTTAATTTATTTAAGAAGTTACAGACCTGTAGGATTAAACGAAAAGGATTCTCCTGTGGCTGCATCAAAAACAAAACCAGAATCACTAATAGCTATGTTTGACCTTATTTTCATAATATTCAAGAATAAAAAGATGTTTACAAATGAAAAATAATTAAAAAAATTTTTATAAAGTTATGATAATAAATTATTCATATATAAGATTTTATATCACCAATATCTGTTTTTTTGTTTTCTTTCTTCCTCTCCGGTAATTTCAAGGCTTCCCATAGGTATTTTTATATATATAGATTGTCCTATGGCATCAACCTCAATCTTAACACGTTGCTTTCCACTGATTTCTATGAGACTTCCTTCGAGTCCTTTTAGCCCTCCTTTTATAATACGTACTTTTTTACCAGGTATAAAATCCTCCTGATTTGGGATAAATTCTTCTCCGGTCTTTTCGTATTTTCGTATGGCTTCTATCTGAAAATTTCTTACCGGAACTTTTTTCCTTTCAAACATAACAAAGCGAATTACACCTGGTGTTTGCAATACCGGCAAATGTTCGTTTTCTCTGATGCGAACAAAAATATAAGAACTAAACATAGGCTCTTCCACGTTTTTTCGTCTGTCGGACCATTGTTTTATCCTTTTAATAAGTGGAAGATAATTTTCAATTCCCTTTTCCTGCAGCATTTCTGCTATTTTCTTTTCGTTACGTGGTTTTGTATAGATAGCATACCAGACCTTGGGAGTTATATTCATTTAAATAAAAATATTTCTTTTTGTAATTATTTAGTTTAATTTAAAAACGAGGCTGTCCAAAAAGTGTTTCAAAATTATGATCCGCTTACAAATTGTAAATATATTCAATCTTTTACATTCACTTACCCCGTCATAAAAAGCCAGGAAAGGAGTTGCGAGTTTCACAATTATGTGACTGCATTATACCTTTAACTAAGATTTCATATACGTAAATTTGGGCGAAATAGTTGCAATAAACATTTATACATAAAATTTTTTTGTTATAGGGTATGCACACGAAAACAAATTATTGTTAACAAAATATTTTTCTCCTAACTTTGATAGTTAAATAAAAAAAATATTTATGATAAAAGAGGAAAAGAAAGCTATTCTGGTTACCTGGGATTTCACGGAAATCTCGGAAAATGCATTTTTATATGCCTTAAAGATTGCGAAAAATATTGGGAGCGATATTCAGATACTTAATATTGTTCAGCCCGGCCAACCGGATGTACTTAATAAAGCTGAGGAAAAGCTCAGGAAAGAAGCTTTAAGACTTAATGAACAGTATAATTGGGATATTAGTCCATTAGTTCTTGAGGGTTCTATTTTTACGGCAATATCGGATTTTGTTAAAAAAGAAAATATTATACTGGTAGTTATGGGAACTCATGGTATTAAGGGTATACAAAAATATTTCGGAAGTTTTGCCTTAAGGGTTATGGTTGGTTCAGAGGTCCCTTTTATCGTGGTTCAGGGTAAACCTGATCATCTTGACAGGTTTAATAATATTGTTTTCCCTGTTGATTACAAATCAGAGAACAAAGAAAAACTCCAATGGGCAATTTATCTGGGAAAATATTTTAATTCAAAGATATTATTATATAAGATGCCAGTAAGGGATAAAAGTTTACTTAAAAGACTGAATACCAATTTAAATTTTGCCATCAGGTTTCTAATTCAAAATAGTATTGAGTATGAAATACATACCGCCACCGGAAAAGGTAATTTTGGAAAACAAATACTTGCTTTTGCCATGGAATCAAAAGCAGATCTCATATTAATAACTACCACAAAGCATATTAATTTTCTGGATTATCTGTTTGGAGCATCCGAGCAATATATTATGGCCAATGCTTCCCGCATACCTGTGATGTGTGTTAACCCAAGGTCTTCATTTATTAAGGTAGGACAGTTTATGTATGGCAGCACATAAATAAACACAGGTATTTTTTTTAATTTTAGGATTATTGATCTTTTGTTATTTCCCTGAATACTTCTTCCAGTTTTTTCTCTTTTTTCTGAAGTGATAAGACAGTCAGACCTTTCGTTACTGCATAGTTAAAAATATCTGCGCGAATGTCCTTTTCTGCTGAAGATTCAATAATATAGACAGTTTCAGAAACTTTTTTTATCTGGGTCACCCCGGTAATTTTTTTTATAAATTCAGCATTGGGATTTGTATTGAATTCAACGAGAATAGTATTATTTGATGGAACTAACTGACCCGCAATATTTCCGGTAAGTTCATTGGCAACAACACATCCGTTGTTTAAAATAATCACCCTGTTGCATATGGCTTCAACTTCCTGCATGATGTGAGTTGAAAGGATTATTGTTTTTTCCCCGGCAACATTGGAAATCAGATTACGTATTTCATTTATCTGGTTTGGGTCAAGTCCGGATGTTGGTTCATCAAGAATTAGTATTTGCGGATCGTGAAGTAAGGCTTGTGCTATTCCCAGGCGCTGTCGGTAACCCTTGGACAGAGCTCCTATTTTTTTATGACTTTCAGGTTTAAGTCCGGTTGCTTCAATAATCTCTTTAATACGTACGATGGCTATTTTTCTACCCATATAGTGACCTGCAGCATATTCAAGATATTCTCTTACATACATTTCAGGATACAGGGGGTTATTTTCAGGGAGATAACCCGTTATTTTTTTTATTTTATGAGGGTTTTCAATTACATTAAGGCCGTTAATAAATATCTCTCCGCTTTCTGGAGGAATATATCCAAGTATGATTTTCATCAGGGTAGATTTCCCTGCACCGTTAGGACCGATAAAACCCGCAATTTCACCTTGTTTAACTTCGAAAGATACATCATTTAGAGCAAGCTGGTGTCCGAAGGTTTTAGTTATATGGGAAATAATTACAGACATACTTTTTTAGTGTCGAAGCTCAAAATGTTCTTCTGTAAAGGGAAATGAGATGATAAATAAAAGGAAAACTTTAAAATAATTTAAGCTTACGCCGGTAAAAGAAATCGTATCAATTACATCCGGGTACTTTCTCTTTCCTTCTTATTGCCATTTCTTCAATAGGTCCAACCATGGCTTTTTTAAGAGCATCACAAGCCATATCATATTGAGCTGTATTGAAGTATGCGTTGCCAAGCTCAAGATTAATAGCTGCTATTTTAATTTCATCTGTTTCTGAAGCAAGAGCTAATTTAGAAAATTCAATTGCTTTATCGAAATCTATTTTCAAATTATAAATAACAGCCAGTTTATAGTTGGCATCAGCAAATTCGTTATCGTATTTAAGTGCTTTATTATAAAAATCGATCGCAAAATCAAAATCAGGATCTTCCGGGTCAATAGCTTCCATTTCCATATCTCCCAGATCTGTGTAATAACGTGCAAGACGGGTAGAAGCTGTTTCGGCTGTTTTTTCATCGCCTTTATCTTTTCCTAGCGCTATGGCTTTTTCAAGATTGGCAACCATATTTTTTTCGTCTTCCATTTCAGCAAAGGCTAATCCTTTACCAAGGTATGCTGTTGGATAATCCTCATTATATTTTAATGCATTATCAAAGGTTTTCAATGCTTCCGCATAATCCTTTTCCCGGAACTTCTGTGTTCCTATGGCTGTGTAAACCTGTGGAAGCAATCTTTCAGCCCGCTCCTTTAAGTTGGGATTATTATTAAATTCAGTTGAATATTCAACAACTTTCTCGAGTGACGGAATGGCTTCCATAAATTTCCTTTGTTTCAGAAACCCGGCTGCGATTTGCCAGTTTAATAAAGAAAGTTGTTCCTGTGCCTTCATTTTGAGATCAGTTGCTTCTGTACCAACTTTTTCAGCGAGGACCACAAGTTCCTCGAAATCCTTTATTGCTGTGGCAAAGTCTCCTTTGTTAGTTTTTTCTGCGGCATTATTAAACAGGGAAATAACGTCATCCATTGATTGTCCGTGCAACATTCCTGTAAAGGCAAATATCAGAACTGCGAGATATGATAAAAACTTGTTCATGTTTAAAAATTTTTATTAATATTTTTTTTTATGGGGCTGTAAATATATAAAAATTTTAAACCCATAAAATTATCTCATGATAATTTTTACAATTCAGTACAATAAGTATTCCAAAGAATACATGATCATAATTGTAAAAATTTCATTCTACACAATCGCCTCTTATGGCCTGTTGTATTAGCAATGAAAAGTTTGGCAGAAGAGTGTTTTACGGTGCGATGATATCTGAATCTGTTGTTGCTATGATATGAGGAACTTCATTGTTGCTTGCTAATAACTAAAACACTATTTTTGCACAATAACAAATCACTTCAAAGAAAGATATTCAAAATGGAAATTATAAAACGCTCCACGGTGAGGGAATTATTAAGTTCGGAGCAAAAGGAAGTTGTTGTGCATGTAAAGGGATGGGTGCGGACAAGGAGAGGGAATAAGAATCTTGCATTTATAGCTGTAAATGACGGCTCCATCATTCATAGTATTCAGGTCGTTGCTGATATACCTGCATTCGGGGATGAATTGATAAAAAAAATCAATACCGGCGCATGCATCGGAGTTAAGGGAAAACTAGTTGAATCTGCCGGGCAGGGACAGAAGGTTGAAATAATTGCGGAAACCATTGAAATATTTGGGGAGGCAGACCCCGAAATTTATCCCTTACAGAAAAAAGGCCATTCTTTTGAATTTTTACGTGAGATTGCTCATCTGCGTTTCAGAACAAATACTTTCAGTGCCGTATTTCGTATCCGGCATGCAATGACATATGCGGTACATAAATATTTTAATGATATTGGTTTTTATTGTCTTCATTCGCCTATCATAACCGCTTCTGATGCTGAAGGAGCGGGAGCTATGTTCAAGGTAACAACACTGGAATTAGCAAATCCCCCAAAAACTGAAAGTGATGAAATTGATTTCTCAGGAGATTTTTTTGGGAGACCGGCAAATTTAACTGTTTCTGGTCAGCTTGAAGCCGAACTGGCAGCTCTTGCTCTTGGAGGGGTATATACCTTTGGCCCTACTTTCCGGGCAGAAAATTCAAATACCCCCCGGCATCTGGCTGAATTCTGGATGATTGAACCTGAAGTGGCTTTTAATGATATTCATGCCAATATGGATTTAGCAGAGGATTTCCTTAAGTATCTTATTAATTATGCTTTTGAAAATTGCATGGAAGACCTGGAGTTTCTCAATAGCATGGTTGATAAGGAACTTTTTAATACTTTAAAATTTGTTTTAAATAACAGGTTCATACGCATTAGTTATACAGAGGCTATTGATATTCTTAAGATTTCCGGTCAGAAGTGGGAGTTTCCTGTTGACTGGGGAATTGATTTGCAGGCGGAACATGAACGTTACCTTGTTGAAAAGCACTTCAAATGTCCTGTAATTCTTACTGATTACCCCCGGGATATTAAGGCCTTTTATATGAAACAAAACGATGATGGAAAGACTGTGAGAGCAATGGATGTACTTTTCCCCAGAATAGGTGAGATTATTGGGGGATCACAAAGAGAGGAGAATTATGACAAGCTTGTGAAGCGTATCCGCGAACTACATCTTCCGGAGGGAGATTTATGGTGGTACCTTGATACCAGAAGATTTGGAACAGTCGTTCACAGTGGATTCGGACTAGGTTTCGAAAGGTTGTTGCAATTTATGACAGGTATGAGCAACATAAGGGATGTTATACCTTTTCCCAGAACACCAAAAAATGCTGAATTCTAAATTGTTTGTTGTATGTTAAAACAAAAGCTACAGCAAAAACTTCTGCAGAAGTTATCTCCACAGCAAATACAAATGATTAAGTTGCTGGAGATCCCTGCTATGGAACTGGAACAAAGAATAAAAAAAGAACTTGAGGAGAACCCTGCTCTGGAAGAAGGAGAGAATGATGAAATTTATGAAGCTCCTGTGGAAGAGAATGAAGTGGATGAAAATGAAATTAATGAAGCTGATGAAAATTTAGATATTGAAAAAGAAAGGGATAAGGATGAGGAATTTTCTGTGGAAGATTTTATAGATGATGATGAGACTCCTTCTTACCGGCTTAATACAAGTAATTATTCAAAGGATGATAAATACGAAGAAGTTCCCTTTTCTGTCGGAACTTCTTTCCATGAAAATCTGCTATCGCAACTGGGACTGCGCAATCTGACAGAAAAAGATCGGCAACTGGCAGAATATTTGATCGGAAATATGGATGAAGATGGTTACATCCGCCGGAAACTTGATGCAATAACCGATGACATCTCTTTTTCCCTGGGTATTGAAACGGATGAGACTGAACTCAGGGAGATACTCGGAATAATTCAAAATTTTGATCCAGCCGGTGTCGGTGCCAGAGACCTTCAGGAATGTTTGCTTCTGCAAATTGAAAGAAAAAATGTAAATGAGACCCCGGTGAAGAATGCGCAGGAAATTTTAAAAAATCATTTCGTGGAATTTTCACGTAAACATTATGACAAGATAATCACCCGTTTAAATATATCGGAAGACGACCTGAAAGATGCTATTGAGGAAATAGTAAAACTTAATCCCAAACCCGGGGGAACATACAGCGATCCACATGACAAATCAGCTGAACAAATAATACCAGATTTCATACTTGAAAATGTGGATGGAGAACTTATTTTAAGCCTCAATTCAAAAAATGCTCCGGAATTGAAAGTAAGTTCCGAATATAATGAAATGCTCAGAACCTTTCAGGCAAATAAAAAATCTTTCTCTAAAGCAGAAAAAGAAGCTGCAGGTTTCGTGAAACATAAACTTGAATCAGCACGATGGTTTATTGATGCCATAAAACAAAGACAACACACAATGATAGTTACAATGAATGCGATTTTAAACTATCAGCGCGAATATTTTCTGGAAGGAGATGAAAAAAGAATGCATCCGATGATCCTGAAAGATATTGCTGATATAACAGGACTTGATATTTCAACTATTTCAAGGGTAGCAAACAGCAAATACATACAAACACATTTTGGTATTTTGCCTCTAAAATATTTCTTTTCTGAAGGAATGCAGACCGATAGCGGGGAGGAGGTTTCCACGAGGGAAATAAAAATAATACTTCAGGAATGCATTGATAAAGAGGATAAAAGAAAACCGGTTACAGACGAAAAACTGGCAGAAGTATTACAAGAAAAGGGTTACATGATAGCTCGCCGTACAGTTGCTAAATATCGGGAACAATTGAATATTCCTGTTGCAAGACTTAGAAAGGAGTTGTGATTTATGTTAAGAAAGGCGGCATTGTTTTTCTCTGTCATAATACATCCTCTACTGATACCACTTGCAGGTATTTTGATTTTATTTTTTTCGGGATCCTTTATTTCTTTTATCCCCCCGCAGGCAAAGAAAATCATAATATTGCTTTTTATCACCGGAACAATATTGCTGCCTTTATTTATGTTCACATTTCTCTGGTTTAGAGGGGTGAACAGTAATTTTCTACTGGAGGAGCGAAGTGAGCGGATTTTCCCTTTCGCTGTAACTTTCATCTTTTATCTTTTCACTTACCTGATACTTCTTCGGATACCGGTTTACAAGTTAGTTCATTCGTTTATGCTGGGAGGACTTATTTCATTGTTAATACTGATATTGTTAAGTTTTAAATGGAAAATAAGTGCGCACATGACTGGTCTGGGAGGCCTGACAGCTTTCATTTTGATAGTCTCATACAAACTTCAGATTAATCTTATAGCATTCTTTATACTGGCAGTAATAGCTTCAGGAATTACTGCCACTTCCCGGCTTATACTAAAAGCTCACAACCCGGTAGAGGTATATACCGGCTTTGTGATGGGTTGTATTGTGATGCTGGGAGCTATGATATGGGGTTAAAGGAATGTTATTTATTCCCTGAAATCTGCATTTATACCCGCAGATTCAATTCTTCCCGCAATATCTTCCAGTTCGTATTCCGGTATTTTTTGAAGTCCGGCATAGGGAGTATCTCTGTCGAAGGTATATATCATCACTTTTTCAGGTACAATTTTACTGTAAGCATCAATAAGACCATTTATTTCCTCATTGGTGGTGTTGTCTATTATAATACCATTTATGTTTCCCCGTAGAAATAATGTTTGAATGATTTTTTTCCCTGTAAAATGAATCAGGTTATGAACGATCGTATCAGGATCTATACCGGGAGAGGAGCAATTCAGGATTTTGAATGTTTCGGGGATGACTGTGTCGAGCTTAAGGATACATTGATCTGCTTTATTCAGGGCTTCAGCAACGTCTTTTCTTGATATTAAAGTTGAATTGGTTAGTACGGCTATTTCAGTACCTGGAAAATATTTATTACGCAATTCAATACTATCTTCTATTATACCGGTAAATTCAGGATGAAGAGTAGGCTCTCCGTTACCTGCAAAGGTGATCACTTCAGGAGTTTTGTCTGTCTCTTTCATTTCCTGCAATTTCAGCGATAGTGCTTCGCGGGTCTGTTTTCGGGAAGGCAGATCAATATTCTTTACCTGATGAATATTGCTCCAGCCACATTCACAGTATATACAGTTAAAATTACAATATTTTTTGCTTGGCGGCAGAAGATTAATTCCCAGTGATACTCCCAGTCTGCGTGAGATTACAGGTCCGAATACTATTTTATCAAAGAGAAATGTTGACACCAGTAGATATATTGATAAGCGATAAAAATTCCTGAAGTTTTCTTGTATATAACCTTACGCGCTTTGCAAAATGAAAAGTTCGTTCTTCTAAATCATAAACCTGTTTTGTCATTTGTTGATTGAAATTTATTTGTCATTTGTATTTTGTTATTTGTTTGGTTGTGGCTTGTCCACGTTAGGGCTTAAAATTAAATAAAGTTTTGCATTATATATTTCTATCCTTTCAGATTATTTATTAAATTAGCAAACAGACTGTTAAATAATAACAATCTGTTAATCAATTAAAATTCCCTCCTCAAAATGATAGATCAGTCAACTATTAACAGAATATTTGAGACAGCTGATATAGTTGAGGTTATATCAGAGTTTGTGAATTTAAAAAAATCAGGATCGAATTATAAGGGCTTAAGTCCATTTACAAACGAAAAAACACCATCATTTTTTGTTTCTCCTTCAAAGGGTATCTATAAAGATTTCAGTTCAGGAAAAGGAGGTAATGTAGTTGGATTTCTTATGGAGCATGAAAAGCTTTCCTATCCTGAAGCTCTGAAATATCTTGCGAAAAAGTATAATATTGAGATTGAAGAAAAGGAAAGGTCAGCAGAAGATATTCTGGCAGAAAGTCAGAGAGAAAGTATTCAGGTAGTGACAAGCTTTGCACATAAGTTTTTTATTGACAAACTCCATAATACTCCGGAAGGAATTAATATAGGCCTCAGGTATTTAAAAGAAAGGGGAATAAGGGAAGATATCATTGATAAATTTGAACTTGGTTACAGCCCGGAAGAAAGAGATATTCTTACAAATACAGCAAGGGAAAATGGATACAGGCAGGAATATCTCATAAAAGCTGGTATTACTGTTGATAAAAACGGATATTATTTCGACAGATTCAATGGAAGGGTAATTTTCCCTATACATGGTCTCTCCGGAAATGTTGTAGGTTTTGGAGGAAGGACTTTGAGGACAGATAAAGAAGCGGCTAAATACCTGAACTCTCCTGAATCAGATATTTATCAGAAAAGCAGATTGTTATATGGTCTCTTCCAGGCAAGAAAGACGATTATACCAGCTGATAAATGTTACCTTGTTGAAGGCTATACTGATGTCCTTTCTTTTCATCAGGCAGGTGTGGAAAATGTGGTTGCATCATCGGGTACTGCACTTACCCCGGAACAAATACGCCTGATAAAAAGGTTTACCTTAAATATAACTATTATTTACGATGGTGATGAAGCAGGTATTAAAGCTTCTTTCAGGGGCATCGACCTGGTTCTTGAGGAAGGAATGAATGTAAGAGTTCTTATGCTTCCGGCAGGTGAAGATCCTGATTCATTTGCCCGCTCACACAGCTCTTCTGAACTCAAAACTTTTATTGACAAAAATGAGAAAGATTTTATATCCTTTAAGACTGAAATACTTTCTAAAGATATAAAAAATGATCCCGTCAGGCGTGCAGAAATGATTCAGGAAGTTGTACGTTCCATAAGTGTAATTCAGGATGGAATTATAAGATCGGAATTTATCAGGGAATGTTCTCTTCTACTATCAGTGAATGAGAAAATTCTTTACTCGGAAGTTAATAAGCAGCGCCGTCGCTTTCTGGATAATAAATATAAAGTTCCGGTTTTATCTTCAAAATCTGCAACTGAAATACCTGTTCAGCCCCAGATACCTGCTTTTGTAGAACAGATATATTCCGAACCTGAGGAAAGAGAGATCATTTATTTCCTCCTGAAATTTGGCAACGAAGATTTGAGAATACAATACGATACTGAATCCGTAGTAAAAGTAGCTGAATATATTACCCGCGAAATAAAAAATGAAAAACTCGAATTTCAAAATCTTATATATAAACAGGTTTTCGAAGATGTAGATAATATGATTGAAAATAATCAGGTTATTGCAGATAAATTTTTTATATTTAATGATGATCCCCGAATAAGGGAACTGGCAGTTGATATTTATACATCGAAGTATGAAATAAGTAAAGTTTGGCAGAGAAAAGGAACATATATTGAATTACCGGGCGAAAATCTCGGTCACGAAGTACCAAAATCCTTGCTGGCTTATAAGAATAAAATAATTCTTGTGGCCAGGGAAAAAAAATTAAAAGAACTGGAAATAAGTTCGCAAAAACTTGAAGCAGAAAAAATTATGGAACTACAAAAACAGATAATTAATCTGGATAAAGTGAAAATTGCTTTATCAAAAGCTTTGGGAGAAAGGACTATACTTTTATTTATAACGGTTTTCTGATGAGGAGGAGAATAGTTTAGAATTAGTCCAAATTGCATGTCCGGTTTTTATATCTTGTTGATAATTAGTAAAAAAGTAGTATTTTTTGCTAATATTTGTTAAGTATTGTTATTATCTTGAAATAAATTGGCCTAATCCTATATATTTATCATAAATGCAATAGAAATATGAGAATAGACCTTAAAAAATACCTGAAAGAGAAGTATGAGGCTTCGATTTCATCCCCTGATTTTGCTGGTCCGGTTGTAACTATATCCCGCAGGCATGGTTGCCCGGCTAAAAGGATAGCAATTACTATGACAAATAAGCTTAACAATATGGATTATAATTTTGTCAAAAAAATACCCTGGAAATGGACAAGTAAAGAAATACTGGAAGTATCAGCAAGGGAGCTCGGTGTTGAAACGGCAGAAATACAATATATCAGTGAATATAAAAGTCACGGTGTATTAACAGATTTACTCCTTTCACATTCAAAAAAATATTATAAAACAGACAAAAAAGTAAGGAATACAATAGCAAAGGTTATAAGAAATTATTCGGAAGAGGGAAACAAAGTTATAGTAGGACTTGGAGGGATTGCTATAACGCGGGATATTCCGCGTTCTCTGCATATATTTCTTGAAGCTCCTCTTGAATGGAGGGCACTACGCATAAGTGAAAAGAATAGTATATCCCTGGAGGAAGCCAGAAAAAAGTGCAATGATATTGATAAAAAGAGAGAACAATTCAAAGATCTTTTTCATGGAAAAGGAAGTGACTATACTCGCAGTGATATTACTCTTAACTGTATGATGCTTACTATAAATGAGATTTCTGACATTATTATTGAAGCTTTAAAAATCAGAAAAATCATCTGAAATTTGTGCTCTGCTTTATAGTTATAAAAAGCAATAATTGATTGTTATAAAAGTATTTATCAGGATGAATTTTATTACTAAATTTTTGTTTTTACTGATCATATCAGCATTTATTTTTTCCTGTAAACAGGAAGTTAAAAGAAAAGTGCAAAACAATAAAGAAAATGAGATTTTTCAGGAGGAAGAAAGTAACATAAGAGAGATTTTTATAAATATGTATCTTCCAAATGAGATGTCGAAATTATTTGAACTGGTGATGTGACCCCCTTCGTTTATATTTCAATTTCAAGTATATTATGACTGTTAAGATCGGTAATGCAACCATTGGGGGAAAATATCCGGTTTTAGTTCAATCTATGACCAATACTGACACCAATGATATTGACGCGTCGGTTGAGCAATGTATTCGTATTGCAAGAGCAGGGGGGAGGCTCGTAAGGCTTACGGTACAAGGTCTTCGTGAAGCAGGAAGTCTTTCCGTGATAAGAAGTTTATTATTCGAAAGAGGCTATGATTTCCCATTAGCCGCTGATGTGCATTTCAATTTCAGGGTTGCTGAGGAAGCCGCAAAGGTCGTGGAGAAAGTCAGAATAAATCCTGGTAATTACGCAATAAGAAAACCAATAACCGGAATAAATATATCAGAATCAGCATATCGTGAAGAGCTTGAATATATACATGGGAAGATAAGCCCTCTTCTGAAAATATGCAGGGAAAATGGGACTGCCATAAGAATAGGTGTAAATCACGGGTCCTTATCGGAAAGAATTATAAATCGTTACGGGGATACTCCCGAAGGAATGGCAGAATCAGCTATGGAGTTTATCCGAATATGCACATCAACTGGTTTCAGCAAACTGGTTGTTTCTATGAAAGCCAGTAATATCCGCGTTATGGTATTCGCTAGCAGACTTCTTGCAAGAAAAATGGAAGAGGAAAACCTGAAATTTCCAATTCATCTTGGCGTGACTGAAGCGGGTGAAGGAGACGAAGGGCGTGTACGCTCTGCAATAGGCATTGCTGCTCTTCTTCAGCAGGGCATTGGTGATACAATTCGTGTATCTCTTACGGAAGATCCTGAAAAAGAAATACCCGTAGCTCTGGAGATTGTTAAATACTTTGGAAATAAAGAAATATACTCTACTAACTTACATTTTTTTACAAAGAAATTAACTTCATATAGAAAAAGAGAATCCTTACCTGTACTTCATATTGGTGGAGCCCATGTACCAGTTGTTATTTCAGAACAGTTATCCTGTTTTCCTCCACATGTAAATACAAAAAACCTTAGAAGACCAGATTTTTACTTTCATGCCCACCCGGGAGATGGTTCATCCTTTTTCACTGATGCAGGCAATATTATTCCGGCAAATCTTTATCAAAAATTTAAAAATATCAGTAATATATATCCCTGTGGCACTTTCGATGACTATAAAATAATCCCCGGTTTAGAAAATAAACCATACTTTCTTTTTACAAATCCCTGTTTAATAAATAATGAGCTTTTAAGTCTTTTAAAATCTAACCAGAAGATCGTACTTGTTGCTGATTGTAGTTCTTCACCTGATAATAAAGATTTGTTCTTTCTCTTTTCATCACTTAAAAAGAAAAAACTCAAAACTCCGGTGATAATTAGAAAGAATTTTAATCTTAATGATACGGAAAAACTAATAATAAGAGCTGCAGGAGAAACCGGCTTATTTTTTCTTGATGGACTGGCTGACGGTATATGGCTTACAAATAAAGAAAATCTTTTTCCGCTCGCTGATTTATCATTTGATATACTTCAGGCATCGAGGGCAAGAACAACAATGACTGAAATTATTTCATGTCCATCCTGCGGGAGAACACTTTTTAATATTAAGAGTGTAATAAAAAATATAAAGAAACATACGGGCCATCTGGCCGGATTAAAGATTGCGGTTATGGGATGTATTGTAAATGGCCCTGGTGAAATGGCAGATGCCGATTATGGCTATATCGGGTCCGGTCCGAATAAAATAAACCTTTACAGATGCAAACAGGCAGTTTTAAAAAATATTCCTGAAGATGAAGCAATAGACAGGTTGATAGAATTAATTAAAAGGGATGGGAGATGGAGTGATAAATAAAAGAAAGTTCCAATCCAATTTATCGGCGAGGTAATCTTAGACTCCCGCATACCAGGAATTTGCCCGGCTCATGTAAAAAAGTAATAAATGCTGAGAATGAAAAAAAGGATATTAAGTCCAACTGCTGAAAATATCTGTTATTGATTCGGGAGGAACAAGGTGGTAAGCATTCAATCCGGCTTTTTTAGCACCTTCAACATGCTGAATGGAGTCATCGATAAAAAGTGTTTCCTCCGGTTTCAGCTTATTGTCTTTTATTACATGATTAAAGATCTCAATATCAGGTTTGCGCATTTTTATTCTATTAGAGTAATATTCTTTGTGAACAAAAGAAGACATATCACTCAAGTTGTACCACTCCTTAAGTTTTCCTGAAAAAAATTCAAGATGGATTTCATTTGTGTTGCTTAACAGGAAAGTTCTGTAACGGGTTTTAAGTTTCAGGAGGAGATCGGCTCTTTCCTGAGGGAAATCCTGCAACATTGAATTCCATGCATCTTCCAATGCCGGTATCGAAGGTTTTTGCGGATATAGTGCTGCGAGTTCCCCGAAAAAATCCTCACGGCTGATCAATCCCTTATCCAGTTTATCAAAAAGACCTGTCTGGGAATACTGAGTGAAATGTTTTTCGAAATCTGCGATTCCCAGATTTTTTAATTTTTCAATAGTAAGGTTGATATTCAGATTAATTATAACTCCTCCAAAATCGAAAATGATGTTTTTGATAGATTCATTAGGTAATAACATATTTTTTTATACAAATATGGATAAAAAAAGCTGATTTTCGGAAAAGGATATCATTAATAGTGTGAAACTTTATAGAGATATCTTTGATTTTATTTTTCCGCGAAATTGCATTATTTGTAAAAGGTTACTTAATGATAGCGAAGTGGTTATATGTGTTTACTGTAATTATGATATACCAAGGACAAATTTTCATAAGGATCCGGAAAATCCTGTTGCTCAGTTATTCTGGGGAAGAATTAGGATAGAGTATGCTTCTGCCTTTTTTTATTTCAGTAAGGGTAGTGGGTATCAAAAGTTAATTCACTTTTTGAAGTATGAAGGAATGAAGGATATTGGGATTGAAATAGGAAAGATATTTGGAGCTGAGCTTAAAGGTTCAGGATTTGAAACGGCAGATTTTCTTGTCCCGGTTCCCCTGCACAAAAGGAAACAAAGAAAGCGCGGATACAATCAAAGTGAAATGATCGCTAAAGGAATGGCAATATCCCTTGGGAAAGCTGTATTTACTGATATTCTTACGCGAATGGAATTCACGGAAACACAGACACGGAAATCGAGATATGACAGATTTATCAATGTTAGTGGAAGTTTTTCAGTTTTAAACAGGGAGAAATGCAAAGGGTATCATATTTTGCTTATTGACGATGTGGTGACTACCGGTTCTACCCTGGAGGCATGCGTGGAAGAGCTTATTAATAGTGGAGCAGCAAGGGTAAGCATAGCTGCTCTTGCAGTGGCTTAGATTATTTGTCCGGTAAGATTTTCCTTTTCAGTATTTCAACACCTGTTGAAGCTTTTTCTTTAATATGGGTATATTTCTTATATATCCGGGCCGTAATAGTATTTGGGTCAATCAGATAGATTTTTGAAGACATTGGGACAAAATCAAGCAATCCGGCTGCAGGATACACATTCAGGGAAGTACCGATGACAGCGAAAATATCTGCAGTACTGCAGATATCTGCAGCTTCTTCAATAGCCGGAACAGCTTCCCCGAACCATACTATATGCGGACGAAGTTGTGAACCTTTTTCACAAAGATCGCCCGGGTTGATATCCTTGTTCCCGATTTCATATATTAGTTCCGGGTTCGAAGTACTGCGGACTTTCTTCAGTTCACCATGAAGATGCAATACTCTGGAGCTTCCTGCTCTTTCATGCAGATCGTCAACATTCTGTGTGATTAGATGAACATCAAAGTATTTTTCAAGCTCCACCAGTCCTGTATGTCCTGCATTAGGAGAAACATTATGCAACTGTCGCCTTCTTTCATTATAAAACCGGAGAACCAGGTTCCTGTTTGCTTCCCATCCCTGTAAACTTGCTACCTCAGTTACATCATATTCTTCCCATAAATCACCCATATCTCTGAAGGTACGCAATCCACTTTCAGCGGAAATACCGGCACCGGTGAGTACAACAAGTTTTTTTTGCATTTCATTATTAAGTTAATGTATGCAAAATACTAAACACAGGTGAATAGAAAAAGAAAAAAGAGATTAATTATTTTAATCTGTTATAACTTCAACAGAGTTTGTAAATTTGATCACTTCATTTTTTATTGTTTTTAATTCATGCAGGATAGACACTTTAAAAGAAAAACCTATTTTGAGGAGCAGGCATATACCACGGAGAAATATGTAATTCCTTACATTGAGGAGGTCATCCCTGTAAAAGAAGGATTAAGGGTGCTGGAAATAGGCTGTGGTGAAGGAGGAAATCTGCTGCCATTTCTTGCCAGAGGGTGTATTGCAACGGGGGTTGATATATTGGAAAGTAAAATAAGAAATGCAAATGAATTTTATTCCGGTCATCCTGCCAGGGAAAATATCCGGTTTCTTTGCAGGGATATTTACCGGGCTGGTGAAGATTTGAAATATACGTATCAGTTGATACTCATAAGGGACGTTTTAGAGCATATCCATGACCATAATAAGTTTATGGGTTTTATACAGAGCTTGCTTTCTCCCGGCGGTATAATATTTTTCGGTTTCCCTCCCTGGCAATATCCTTTTGGCGGCCATCAGCAGATGTGTTCCTCAAAGATTCTGAGCAAACTCCCATGGCTGCATCTTCTCCCCGGAAGATTATATCCTGTGGTTCTAAAACTTGGAGGGGAGAAGGAAGGTACTGTTGCTGATCTTCTTGAAATCCGGCAGACAAGGATTACTGTTGAGGGGTTTAGAAGATTACTTCGGGAAAATAATTATTCTGTAAAAAGGGAATTATTTTATTTTATTAATCCTAACTATGAGATAAAATTCGGACTCCGGCCAAGGAAACAGATAAAGCTTCTAAGTTCCATACCATGGCTGAGAAATTTTTTTATAACAACATGTTATTACCTGGTTAAATAAATCATCTACTGGGCTAACACAATGTTTAATCGTAGAATCGTTTAATTGTTTAATCGTAGAATCGTTTAATTGTTAATAGGTGTTTGGTGTTCCACAATTTTTACACAATTCAACTATTCAACTATTCAACAATTCAACAATTCAACTATTTTTTTTATTAAACCTTCGTTGAAATCCTCTCCTTTCAGGATTCGTTGAAGATGGCCGCTGATGCCCGGTATTACTATCATGTTTCCCGGCAATAAATTCAGGAAGCGGGGCTTTATATACCTTGTATCCGATTAATTGTTCAATCCTGTGCAATTTGGGAATATCCGGCTTGTTAACAAGTGTTACCGCAACACCAGTTGTTTCGGCACGTGCAGTCCGGCCGACACGATGCACATAATCTTCGGGGTCTGGCGGAGTATCGAAATTAATTACCAGATTGATGTCCTTGATATCGATCCCACGGCTTAAGACGTCAGTTGCTACCAGGACACGGGTATTCCGCGACTTGAATCTCTGGAGCATCTCCTGCCGGTCATACTGCTCCAGGTCGGATGAAATACCTTCAACTAAAAAATTGTTTGAGCGCAGCCCCCTTACAATCTCAACCACTTTCTTTTTGGTTGAACTGAAAATCAAAATACTATGGTATTCAGGATTATCAGAGATAATACTTTTTATCAATGGTAATTTCTGATGGTCATCCAGCATATAAACAGCTTGCAAAACACCTACAGCAGGTTTCGACATTTCAAGAGAAATTTCCTCCGGATTTTTCATGATACGCTTCGACAATGACCGGATCTTCGGTGGCATGGTGGCGCTGAACATGAGAGTCTGACGTTTTTTGGGCACATATGAAATTATGCGTATAATATCCTCGTAAAATCCGATATCGAGCATACGATCAGCTTCGTCCAGAACCAGTACTTCTATCTGGTTGAATTTCACATAACCCTGGTTTAGATGTGAAATCAATCTGCCGGGAGTAGCTACAATAATATCAACCCCTCCCGAAAGAGCAGATTTTTCCTGATCCCATCCGCTACCCTCGCCACCACCATAAACGGCTATAGATGTAATGTTCAGGGTGTAAGCCAATCCCTGAACCTGCTGATCAATCTGTATGGCCAGCTCACGTGTCGGAACCAGTATAAGTGAGTGGGTATGGTTGGAACGCTTTTTTGAAATGCCGTTCATAACAGGTAACAGAAATGCAGCTGTTTTACCTGTACCTGTTTGTGCGCATGCAATCAGATCTTTTCCCGAGAGGATGATTGGTATAGTCTTTTCCTGTATGGGAGTGGTTTCTTTGAAACCCATATAATCAATTGACTCCAGTAATTCAGGAATCAGATCCAGTTCATCGAATGTCATTTATGTCTTGTGATGTCGTTCTATAGTTGAAAATTGACAAAGATAAGAAAAATGGCCTTAGGGGAGTGTAAATACCCTTTTTTCCTATCCGGATGATATTATTATTTCGTTTTACTTGTTAAATGCCAGAAACCGCAGTTCATGCATTTATACGTGTATAATTCCCGTCCATTTCGATTTTCCCGGATATATTGGATCATATCCTGAGCCTCCTCAAACGAATTATACATTGTTTTCTTACATGGAGGTTCGACAGGATCTACCTTTTTTTTGGTTGAAAGTTTGTAAGCCATTTTAGCATCAATAAATTCCTGGAAATCTTCCTGTAAAAATACCACTTATTTTGGGATTGACAGGCCACCAGGATAAAAAGCTTCTTATAAAGGTCGGTTTACGATTGTGACCACATGCTATTTTTCAAGAGCGATAATCAAAAGATCAGATCTTTTAGCATGAATGTTTCGTCAAAAGATTTTTAAAATTAGCTTTAGAACTGCAGTAAACTTTCCAGCCTGTTGAAAGTCTGTAAATAACTATTCCTCTTATCATATTACCGGGGACACCGCTCGAAAACCGGATTGATGAACTGCATTCTCTGGTGGAATATATCGACAGGTATAAACTCGGACCCCTGTTCAGGTTCCTTGATAACCACCAGATATTGGATGAAAGAGGAAAGCTGACAGGATACAAAAACCTGCGGGAAATATACAAAACTCTCGACGAAGTATTACTTCGCCGTAACAGAAAGGCTATTATAGACCAACTTCCCGGGCGGATCGATAGAAATTATTATGTTGAGATGACTTGGGAACAGGAGGAAGAACACGATTATTATTATGATATAGTAACCAAACTTGTAAATCTATGGGTGTATAAGGGGTTCTTATCCGACGAAGAACGAGAAAGGTTGTTAATGGCCCTGAATTGCATGCGAATGGTGTGCGATTCAACCTATATCCTAATAAACAACACCAACCATGGAAACAAGATAGGGGAACTGGAAGATTTACTAAGTGACCTCCTGCAGGATGCTGACAATAAGATCGTAATTTTCAGTCAATGGAAGAAGATGTTTGAACTGGTTATACGATTACTCGACAAAGAGAAACTTCCCTTCCTTTATCTGAATGGAGATATTCCCGCAAAAAAACGCAAAGAAATAATTGAAGAATTCCAGTCAGGAAAGCAGATTAAGCTCTTTCTCTCTACAGATGCAGGGGGTGTGGGAGTGAACCTTCAGTCGGCAAATATAATCATCAACCTGGACCTTCCATGGAATCCGGCAGTATTGGATCAACGTATCGGAAGGATATACAGGCTCGGACAGAAAAAACATATCCAGGTCTATAACTTTATTGCCCGTAATTACATTGAACACCGGATTCTTTACCTGCTGGATTTCAAACGTGCAGTCTTTAACGGAGTACTCGAACAGGAAGGCAATGATGAAGTGATGCTCGAAGGTTTTATGGAATCTGTAAAGGCAATGACCAGTGTTGATCTGAATAATGAACATGTTTCATTATCCTCGGAAAAAAATATGAGGAAACAGAACAGAAATTTCATGTTCCGGCAGATGTAATATCAGATAACGATACAGAATATGTAACGAACCCCAATCAAAAGAAATCATCAGCCAACCAGGATAAACAAAACACCTTTCAGGAACAAACCAAGCCTGGTTTCTTTACAAAAATCCGTCAAAGAATAAAGTCTTTCCTGAAGGTCTTTGCGAATAAACAAAAATAGCATTCTTTCAGCTCAGCGGTCAATAGCATCTTAGATTTGATGAATATTCATATTTCATTGTCCTCTATTTAAGAATTTTTCATAATCGTTTGTAATTCATGAAGTAAGTTTTGTTTGATTTATTCCCAAAAATATATATATTTGTATATAAATAGAAATATATGTGGATCAGATTCCTGACAAAAATGCAACCTTTTCGGGTTTTCTCAACTGTGGATGTGCAAAAGCAATTTCCATCCATGAATCTGATGAACCTGGTTCGATGGCAGAAGAAAGGATACATAATAAAACTGAGAAATCAATGGTATGCTTTCAATGATGCAGAGAGCAGCGAGAATATTGAGTGGTTAGCAGCCAACATGATCTATGCTCCGTCTTATATAAGTTTACACACTGCGCTTTCCTGGTACAATCTGATCCCGGAAATGATCGCAAAAACCACATCTGTGACTACCCGGAAAACCAACAAATTTTCAACACCTCTGGGAGATTTCGATTATCATCGTATCAAACCGGAATTGTTTGGCTTTGGTTATGCACTTGAAGATATGGATGCCTACGATAGAGGAAAAAGCAGACAGATCATGGTGGCGACACCGGAGAAAGCCATACTTGATTTCTTTTATATCAATAGTTATTACGATACTGAAAAAGATATTGAATATCTGAGGTTCAATGAAACTGAATTGGGAAAGATCATTAGTGCAAAGTTTTTCTGGTTCCTTGAAAAATATCAGAGCAAAGCTCTTGAGCGCAGGATTCGTATAATGACTAAAATTTATGGTTTATGATAAGTTTTGAAGAAATTAAATCCTTCTTTGCAGATAGTCTGAGAAAAAATCCATCTTACTTCGAATACATGCTGAAAGAGTATTTCCATTACAAGATGCTGGATATTGTTTTTTCCTCGGAATATGCTTCAAAGCTAAGCTTTATTGGAGGAACATGTCTCCGCATTCTTCATCATATACAGCGTTTCAGCGAAGATATTGATTTTGACTGTTTCAATCTGTCCAGGGAAGAATTCATGCATCTGACAGACAAGGTTATTGAGAGACTTCGTCAGGAAGGAATTAAGGTTGAAGCCGAAGATAAGGAAAAGGATCGAAAATTAGTTGCTTTCAGGCGTAACATTATCTTTCCGGGTTTAATGTTTGAATTGGGATTGACCGGTCATCGGGAAAAGAAGCTGTTAATAAAGATCGAATGTGAACCACATAACTATAAATATGAGCCTATAAAGCCCATTATTCATAAATTCAATGTTTTCACCCAGATATTTGCCCCTTCACCGGCTATTCTTTTATCCATGAAAACAGGGGCTGTTCTGGAAAGAGGAAAGGGCAGGGATTACTATGATTTTATTTTCCTGGCGGGTATTACAGAGCCGGATTTCGGGTATCTGGCTGGTAAATTTGGTATTGCTAATCAAACACAGTTATACGAAAGGATTCTTGGAACTATTGAAAAAGTTGATTTTGGAATAAAAGCACGTGATTTTGATAAGCTTGTTTTTGACCCGGGTGAAACTAAGAAAATAATGTTGTTTAAAGAATATGTCCGGCAAAAATTAGGTCAAATTGCCGGGTAGGTCAAACTATCAACAGTTATCAATCAAATACAATCAAAAATTGATTATTGCGAGAGCAGAATAAATGAAATCGTTTATCAACTTTACGGATTGACCAAAGATGAAATAAAAATGATTGAGGAAAGCCTTCAATAATGTTTGATTTTAAAAAGTATTTTCAATCAGTTTTATTAGGTTTTGTCCCTTATTTGAACTTTTTTCTTATATTATTGATTTTCAATACTATTTAATTTTTTATTGATAATTTTTCCATTTTTCAGGTATAATTATTCCTGAACAATTATTTGGTAATAAACTATCTTTAAAAACTTTTAAAAATTGAGACAAGTCCCTCCACCCGTCTACATAATTTATCATTTGATGCGTTTTTCTTTGTGGAGGGAAAAAAATCATAACTTTATGAGAAGAATCAATTTCTTTTATAGACTTAATTATTGGTGTCATATCTGTGTCGCCAGAAATAAGAATAGATAATTGACATTTTTTCTTAATAACATTTTTAAGCATTTCTAATGCGATATTAACATCAGTCTGCTTTTCTTCACTCATAGGAATTTTAGTGTTACATTTATTACAATATTTAGATTTATCCTTATGATATCCTTGGATTAAAATAAATTTTGGATTAAAACCATTTACGTCAAAAAATTTCTTTTGCCTTTTTTGTTTAGTCAAATGATTATGTGGGGGCGCCGAAAAATAATAGACATCAATTAATATATGATTAGGATTTAATGTTTTTATCATTTTCTCAGAAAATTTTACTACATCAAGCCAATAAAATTTTCTCCAATTATTATCTCTTAATCCATTATAGAAATTAAAACCATCAAAGTATATATTTACTTTTTGTCCCTGCATTAGTATGAAAAATATAAAGCCCCCTTTCGGGGGCTTACTCAAAATTTCATTTGAGGATGGGAAACGCCTAAGCGTTGAAACAAAATTATATCTTTATTAATTTAAAAACAAATTTCAGATCACAAAAATAGAAAAACATTTTATAAAATCGTTTTTACGACCTAACAAGTGTCTAAATGAATTTTATGAAAAATATAAGACTTTAAAAAACTTTTTTGTTGAAAAAAGTGAAGTCTTTAAAACAAACTTTTTTTTACTTCAAACAATAAACCCCCGTTTTGAGGCCTGTTTATATGCAAATCGTATGCAAATAAAAAACCAACGACAAGAGGAAGAGTGAGTGGGAGAGCGAGAGTGAAGAAAAAACAGAGTGGAGTTCATCGCTCCCGCTCTTCACTCTCACTCTGTTTTTGTGGGCCCAGCTGGGATCGAACCAGCGACCCCCTGATTATGAGTCAGATGCTCTAACCATCTGAGCTATGGGCCCTTTTTATAAAAACTTTTAACAAGGAATGCAAAATTACGGAAATGTTATATATTTAACAATAAATACATCATTTAAATTAAAATGAAATTACGCATTTGTCACCCTCTGATAGAGATAAACCAGTCTAAATAAATGACACACTTATTAAATGTATTTTAAACTAAAATAAAGAATTTTATAAACTTTAATAAAAATTTAATTGTCATGAAAACGCTACTCTCATTAATTGCTGTTATTTTAATTTATTTGCCGGTTTCTTCACAGGAAAATATTTTTTAGAAAGCCTATATTAAGGCAATGATAGATAAAGTTAATGATTATCAATATAATAACCCCTGGACAGAAAAGGATGGCGACTGGATACGGGGTACATATTATACCGGTGTGATGGCGTGTTTCCAGGCAACAGCTGATAATAAACTTTTAAATCAAAGTAATGCCTGGGGTGAGAGTTTAGAATGGAAACTTCCTGCATTAAGACCGGGTGAAAGAGGCGAGCCTGTAACTTTATTAACCGCAGCTCAAACTTTTCTGGAGAGTTATATGGCTGATAAAAAAGACTATAAAATGGATCAGGAACATCCGGAAGCTGTTATAACACTGTTACCGGGAAAAGACGGAATCATGGAGGCTGCTATTGAACAATATCCATTTGGATGGAAGTCTAAAGAATTCACAAAATCTTTTTCCGGTTGTGTTAATGATATGCAGGAATCATTAAATAACTGGAAATCCCCTGAAGTTCCAGATGAATACAAGGAAACTGCTGATTTGGCATCCTACATTAACTGGTCATGCGTTGTTCAGAAAAGAGGATTTTTAAAGAGGACAGTAATGTATTCATCAAAGAATAAAATGTGTTCTATCTGGGCATGGGATTGTTGTTTTTTTTCCATAGCGAACTCCTATCATCAACCTGAATTTGCCTGGGATCAGTATATGGTTTTTTTCGACCAGCAAAATGAGCAAGGGAGCTTTCCTGCCTATCTAAATGATGGCTATCCCTTATGGGGATTTCATCAACCTCCCATCCAGGGATGGGCACTTTTTAAAATGATGGAAGCTAATCCGGAAATAGCGTCGTTGAAAAATTTCAGGGAGATTTATTCCCCTTTAAAGAAATGGACAAACTTCTGGTTTGACTATATGGATGATGATAATAATGGTCTTCCTCAAGTAAATCATGGATTTGACAGCTGGGATAATGCAACGGTTTTTGATATGGGATTTTCTGCTGAACCCCCTGATTTATATGCATATCTCATACTACAGATGGATGCCCTGGCTATGATAGCTGAAAAACTTGGGATAAAGGATGAAGCAGAACAATGGAAGGGAAGATCCGAACATTTATTGCATCAATTGATAGATACTTTCTGGAACGGGGAAACCTTTATTTACAGACGTACAGGCGATCATATCCGAAATGAGAAGAGTCAGAGTCTGATGCCTTACTTACCCCTTGTTCTTGGGGAACGTTTACCGGAAAATATACGAAACAAAATGTTAAACGACTTAAAAAGTCCTGATGGACTTTTGACTGCTATTGGACTTGCCAGCGAAAACCCTAACAGTCCTTTATTTATTCCTGATGGATATTGGCGTGGTGCTATATGGGCCGTTTCTACCTTAATTATGGCTGATGGGATATGGGTAAGTGGGGATAAAGAATTTGCCAGAGAAATAGCAAGACGCTTTTGTGAAAATAGCAAGAAGCATGGCTTTGGAGAAACATTTCATCCGTTTACCGGCGAGTCTCTGCGTGACAGGTCACTTCCCTGGTCGGCAGCCCCATTTTTAGTTTTGGCACATAGATATTTGAATTCACCTCTTATTCGTATTAATAATTAAGCGTAAAAAACAATGTTTATGAAAAAGATACTGATGTTTACTGCATTATTATTTTCTGTTAGTCTAATAATTCATGCTGAGGAAGAGGGGAAGGAACTTAGTTATTTTCCATTAAAAAAAACATCTTTAATTTTTTCAATATAATCCAGTTTCTCCCAGGTAAAAAGTTCCACTTTCATTTCCACAAATCCCTGGTAAGGTGAATCAAAGGTTTTTATCACTGCTTTTGGTGTGCGCCCCATATGACCGTAAGTAGCTGTTTCAAGGTAAATGGGTTTTCTGAGTTTAAGCCGCTGTTCAATGGCAGCAGGCCGCAGATCAAACATTTCTTTGATTTTCCCTGCAATTTCACTGTCTGTAAGATTTACTTTGGATTTCCCGAAAGTATTTACATATATTCCAACTGGTTCTGCTATGCCAATAGCATATGAAAGTTGAACCAGCATTTCATCCGAAACCCCTGCAGCTACCATGTTCTTTGCTATATGTCTGGCGGCATAAGCTGCTGAACGGTCAACTTTCGATGGATCTTTCCCTGAAAAAGCACCTCCACCATGTGCTCCTTTACCTCCATACGTATCGACAATGATTTTCCTTCCTGTGAGCCCGGTGTCTCCATGAGGGCCTCCTATTACAAACTTTCCGGTGGGGTTAACTATCAGGATAAGTTTGTTGTCGAAAAGTTTTACCACTCTTTCCGGTAGTTTTGATTTAACCCTGGGTAATAATATTGTTGCTATATCATTTTTTATTTCAGAAAGCATTTTTGAATCGTCTTTTCCGAACTCATCATGCTGGGTTGAAATAACAATGGTATGGATGCGAAGCGGAGTATGATCTTCAGCGTATTCAACACTTACCTGTGATTTTGAGTCAGGCCTTAGATATGTCATAATTTTTCCTTCATGCCTGATTGCAGCAAGTTCTTTTAAAAGCAGGTGTGCCAGCTCAAGCGGAAGAGGCATATAATTATCTGTTTCCGTACAGGCGTATCCGAACATCATTCCCTGGTCGCCTGCTCCCTGCTGCAGGGGATCTTCACGTTCAACTCCACGGGTAATATCTGCCGACTGCTCATGAATGGCACCCAGTATCCCACAACTGTTCCCTTCAAACATATATTCACTCCGGGTATATCCGATATTATTTATTACATCCCTGGTTACCTTCTGAATGTCAATATACGTAGTAGTTTTAACTTCTCCAGCCAGTATAACCTGTCCCGTTGTAACCAGCGTTTCACAAGCAACCCTGGAATGTGCATCAAAAGCAAGAAAATTATCAAGCAGAGCATCTGAAATCTGGTCAGCAACTTTATCCGGATGCCCTTCTGATACAGATTCCGAAGTAAATAAATAACTCATAGTTACTTTATTTTAAATGTAAAAAATGTGTTTAGTCCCGGGAAATATTTTGATATAGTAGCAACAGAAATAATAATACTGTTTTAGCATTTTTTTCTGTGGTTGCAATCAGATCAAATCTTTCCACGAGGAATAGTGATGCAAATGTATGGGAAAAAAATCGAAATACAAGAAATTAATATGATAATCTATAGTGGAATTGTGGAATCGTGGAATCGTGGAATTGTGGAATTGTGGAATCGTGGAATCGTTGAATACAACACCGATTAAACAATTAAACAGTTCCACGATTAAACAATTAAACAATTAATAGTGTTGCGTTAATTTATATCTTCAATTCTTATTATGTTATTAAGTATTGCATAAACTGTAAGTCCTGAGATGGTTTTAATACCGAGTTTGGCAGTGATATTTTTTCTGTGGGTAATTACTGTGTGAGCTGAAAGAAAGAATTTTTCAGCGATTTCTTTAGTTGTATGTCCTTTTGCAACCATCTTAAGTATTGATTTTTCCCTTTTGCTAAGTTCATTGGTGATAATTTTGGAATCAGATAAAGTTGATTCACGGATGATATTATTTAGCTTACTGAAAATAACTTCCTTTTTATCACTAACATAAATTATTTCTTTAAATTTTGAATCCAGGGTTTTTTCAATATCATGTAATGATGAAATGGCAATTCCTTTTCCGGAAATATTGAATTTGACATTTGAATTAAGGAACTTTTCCGATTCTTCAAACAGGGAGATGCTGATCACAATAAAATGGGGATTGTGTTTACTTATCTCTGAATTTATAAGCCGGATATCTTCCAGTTCACATATTACACTTGCTTTTTCAATTCGATTAATAATCGAAACTATACCTTTCCTTATAAGGTATGATTTTTCAGCTACTATGAATCTGATCCTTTCCATTAAATTAACCGGAGTATTTTTCAAGAAGTATCTTTTCCATTCGTGATACTTTAGGAATTAATACCTTATCTTCAAGAGAAGCATGTGTGTTAAGGTCTTTCTCAAGTCTGAAAAGTTCAGTAAGGATACTGTTACTGAGGGAAGCATTTTCGCATGCAGGCAAATATTTTATGATAATGTTTTTCAGATCATTAAGTTTTTCTTCTACATTATCATGCTCTTTGGAGAAATCTTCAATGGAATATTTCCTGATCTGCTTATGCAGATCTTCCGAAAGTTTTTTCCTTTTAAATGCGTTCTCAATTTTTATTACATAAGGCTGTACCTCATCTTCTTCCCGCCGGATATGGTTAATAAGTTCTTTTTTGTATTCTGAGAAAAAATCTCCTACAAGTTTTCTTTTTTGTATATTATCTTCGGCACAAGAGACTAATTCATTGATCATTGACTCAATAACCGGAATTTTTTCATCCAGATAATACGTATGAGTTTTATGAAGATAATCTACTATCAGGCTTACCGGGAATGATATAAGCTCCGTCTGCGGGATGTATTCATCATCGATAAATGAATTTGTTATCTCAATGAAAAAATCCAGATTAACGGAACAATCAGAACAAACCTCTGAAACAGATTTCTCACCGAACCCCAGCCTGATACCAAATCTGCTGATAACAGGCAAAAGCTGATAGTTCTGGAAAATTACTTCGGCCATTTTCATATCCGGTGTTATATTCATATCAAATATATTTACACGTTAAATAAGAGTTAATGTTATTAAAATATTTTGTTTACAAAATAAACAAATATATTTTTGCCATTGTGAAAAAGATTGTTAATCAGATAATAGCTGTATGTATGATTTCCGGTATACTTTTTTCAGTTTCCGGAATGAAATGGCATTTTCATTACTGTGAAACAAGTGAAAAGCTTTATGCTGATCTGCATTTGATAAATGTTGATTGTTGCCATAATGCTTATTTATGCAAAGATAAAGGAAATTCATGCTTTGATCATCAAAATGACAAAACAGATTATGCGAAAGAGGGGAAAAAAGACTGCTGTATTGATGTAAATACGGTTATTAGTACAGATTATGAATATATCGGGAAACAGCATAAACTGAATATCTTCCCCGCCGAAATAATTCTTTACTATACGTTTCTATCCGAAATTTCTTCTCGTTTTATTTCATCTGTTAAAGCTCCGGAGGAATTTGTTCCACCGGATCTTCTCTCTTCTGTTATTCTCCTGATTTGAGATTATTTGTCTGAAATTCAATGGGCAGGGGGAAAGTTATGCCTGTTGTATTCAAGTAACTGTAACTGAAAAGTATATTTTACAATTCAGTTATTATTTAATGCGTATGTGCATAAAGCTTCGGCAGACACGAAGGTTCCCCCGGGCTTGCCACAAATTGTGTGCGGAGCTTGCCTTGAGATATAATCCAGTTATTTTTCAAATAAATAATTCAAAATGAAAGCAATTATTATAATTTTATTATTCAATTCTTTTCTGGTCTTTTCGCAGGATAATGATCATCTTTTTCGGGGAAGGGTATTTGAAACTGATTCCACCGGGGAAAAGAATCCTATTGAATTTGCAAATATTTACTGGCTCGAAAACCATGAGGGAGTTATTACCAATGATAAAGGTGAATTTTCCATTCATAAACCACATGATTCGAAAGACAAGCTGACGCTTGTGGTCAGTTTTATCGGATATAAACCTGATACTATTTCTATAAATAAAAATGACAAGTACATTGAAATAGTGCTTGAATCATCCAGAATTCTGGAAGAAGTTACTATTACAAAACGAAAGGGAACAACAGTTGTATCTCAGATAAATCCTTTGCAAACACAAATAATTACTGAAGCCGGATTGCAGAAGCTTGCTTGCTGTAATATAGGGGAATCATTTGAGAGCAGTGCCACCGTGGATGTGGGATTCACTGATGCGGTTTCCGGAGCAAAGAAAATACGAATGTTGGGGTTAGACGGGGTATACAGTCAGTTGATGTTCGAGAATATACCTTTTATGCGGGGGATGGAAGCGGGATACGGTTTGAGCCATATTCCCGGTCCTTTTATGCAATCGATACAAATTTCAAAAGGAACTTCTTCGGTATTAAATGGTTATGAATCAACAACAGGCCAGATAAATGTTGAGTATAAAAAGCCTTTTGATAGTGACTTGTTTTTTGTCAACCTGTTTGCAAATACCGAAGGAAGATATGAGAGCAACTTCACCTCTGCTTTTAAACTGAATAACAAACTTTCGACGATGTTTTTCATACACGGGTCAGCAAATCAAATTGGAATTGATCATAATAAGGATGGGTTTTATGATATTCCGCTCGGGAAACAGATCAATTTCCTGAACAGGTGGGAATATGTTATCCTGGAGGCACTGCATTTGCAATTGGGAATGGAATATCTCGACGAAACCAGGCTTGGTGGTGAACTGAATTTCAGGGGAAGGGAGGAAAACAATAATGGCTTATACGGAATAGATATTTCCATCAGAAAGTTAAGAGCATTCGGAAAAGTTGGATACGTATTTCCCCGTCAGCCATTGAACAGTATTGGGTGGATTAATTCTTTTACTATGTTTGACCAGAATGCATTATTTGGACTCAGGGAGCATACCGGAAAACAGAAGAGCTATTATTCGAATTTCATTTATCAGACAATATTAGGTAATTCCAATCACCAGTTTAGTAGTGGTGTTTCTTTCCAGTACGATGAATATAAGGAGAACTTTATGGAAATTCAAAACGACAGAAAAGAAATAGTTCCTGGAATATTCAGTCAATATACCTTTACAGTACCTGATAAGCTGATTTTAATGACCGGCTTGCGTGCTGATCATAATTCCCTTTATGGATTATTAATTACACCCAGGGTTCATTTTAAATATGATATAAGCCATCACTATTCTCTCCGGGGAACACTGGGTAAAGCTTACCGGTCGGCAAATGTGTTTACGGAGAATCTGAGTTTACTGGCCAGCAGCCGGAACTTTGTAACAGATGATAATTTTGAAATGGAGAGTGCATGGAATGCAGGGCTTAGTTTAAGCAGGTATTTTCATCTGGCTGATCAAAGGGAGGCTTCCATAACACTGGATATCTATCGTACGGAATTTCAAAATCAGGTTGTAGTTGACAGGGATCAGGATATTAATACTGTGCATATATACAATTTGAACGGGAGATCATATTCCAATGCATTTCAGGCGGAGATTACAGGGGAGGTAGTTCAGGGATTTGATGTAAGTCTTGCGTACAGGTTTAATGATGTTAAAATGGAATATTCCGAAGGTTTGAACGAGATACCCTTTGTTTACAGACATAAAGGATTGTTCACTACAACCTTGACAGCTCCGAATGAGAAATGGAAGGCTGACCTGACAGTTCAGTATAATGGTAGTTCCCGGATACCAGATACCGTCATGAATCCTGAAGAATACAGGATGGAAAGACGATCCCCGGATTTTTTTATTATTCATTCACAGATTACGAGAAAATTCAGAAAGCTGGATTTTTATGTTGGAGTGGAAAACCTGACATCTTACAGGCAAGAGAATGCAATACTGGGTGCTGATGATCCATTCGGCGACTATTTTGATGCCACTCTTGTATGGGGGCCGATAACAGGAAGGATGTTTTACGGAGGGCTAAGGTGGAGGTTGTAAAAAATCATTACGGAAATATCTTTTTTTGTCGCACATATCCACAGTGTCTTTTCCGGACTTACCCCCCGGAGGCTGTCTAAAAAGCCTTATGACTTTAGAATTCACTTTCAATTTGTAAG
>CAZGKF010000013.1:0-62056 GCA_964526475.1 uncultured Bacteroidaceae bacterium | reverse complement strand
TTTTTTGGAATTTTTGCCAAATAATACAAGAATATTAGATGTAAGGTACTAATCCCTCTTTACATCACTGGATATTAAACAGCATGTTCATCGTCACATAAGGGAACAATACGCGGAGCTAAATATTAAAATTTATAAATCTTTATAAATTTGTGGTTAGATTTGCGAAAAACCTGCGTGAAAACTATTATATTTCATTTATGAATAATTAAAAAACATTAATGCATAAGCAAACATTTATTACCACCGTTAAAAAAGGATGGATTTTTAAATTAAACTAAAAAACAATATATGAGACATGAAAGATCCCACACCAAGATCATAGCAACGCTCGGCCCGGCTTCTTCCGACAAGGATATCTTAAGAAAATTATTTATTGAAGGAATAGATGTTTGTCGCCTTAATTTTTCTCATGGGAGCCATGAAAATCATCTGGAAAACATTCTCAGTATCAGAAAACTAAACGAGGAGTTGGATGTACATGTAGCTATCCTGGCAGATCTTCAGGGTCCTAAGCTACGTATCGGAGAAATGGAAAATAATGGAGTACTCCTTGAAGATGAAACTGAATTCAGTCTTGTTTCAGAGAAGTGTACAGGAAACAATGAAAAGGCATATATGAGTTATGAGCAATTACCCAGGGATGTGAAACCGGGTGAGATAATTCTCATTGATGACGGGAAAATCAAACTGGAAGTTACCTCCACAGATGGTGTTGGTAAAGTGACAACGAAAGTTATCCATGGAGGCATTCTTTCCTCCAGGAAAGGGGTTAATCTTCCTGATACAAAGGTTTCTTTACCGAGTCTGACAGAGAAAGATTTGGAAGATGCAAGCTTTGCTCTTGCGCACGATGTTGACTGGATCGCACTATCCTTTGTAAGATCGGCAACCGATCTTATTGATCTTAAAAACCTTATTAAAAAGAGACGGAAAAATACAAGAGTCATCGCAAAAATAGAAAAGCCTGAAGCACTTGAGGAGTTAAATGAGATAATTGACATTGCTGATGGGATTATGGTAGCAAGAGGAGACCTGGGAGTGGAAGTTGATTTCGACCGTGTTCCGCTTATACAAAAAGACATACTTCAAAAATGCATCAACCATTCCAAACCGGTTATTGTAGCTACCCAGATGATGGAAAGCATGATCACAAATTTCCGTCCCACACGTGCTGAAGCAAATGATGTGGCAAATGCAGTAATTGATGGAGCAGATACGCTTATGTTAAGCGGAGAGACTTCGGTTGGGAAATACCCTGTTGAAGTTATTACCAGTATGCAAAAGATTATTGACTGGACAGAAGCACATGGCTATAATTTTTACCGTGACCATCCTCCAAAAGAATTTTCACGTACATTCCTTCCCGATTCTATTTGCTACAATGCATGCATGATGGCAAAGCAAACTAATGCCCAGGCAATTATCATATTCACTAATTCCGGATATACGGCTTTCAGGATTGCCTCCTACAGACCAAAAGCAAATATCTTCGCATTCACAATGAGTAAGAATCTTCTTCCCGTACTCTCGCTTGTTTGGGGAGTTAGAGCTTTTTATTCACCAGGGCATGATAACATAGATGATTATATAAACCATTCAATTAAATATCTTGCAGAAAAGAATCTCATTCAACATGGCAATGTGCTTGTACATGCAGGGAGCATACCCATTCTTGAAAGAGGGCGAACTAATATGCTGAAATTAAGTTATATTTGAATTCAATCTCTTATCTATTTTTCTTTTAAATCCTAAAAAACCTGTTATGTATAAAAGTATCATTTTCATTGCATTACTTTCTTTATTTATTCTCCGGAATGAAAAGCTTTTTTCCCAGGTGAATCTGTCAGCTGATGAAATTAAATCATTAATGAAGAAGACTGCTGACTGGCAAATTAATAACCCCGGAAATTATGATCCTCTTAACTGGCATTATGGAGCATTTTACATTGGTCTGATGGAAATGTATAAAACTACAGGAGGAAAAAAGTACTTCAAACAGATGTATGATTTTGGGGAGGAAGTTAAATGGGGTACAATGAACGACATTTATCATGCAGACAGGCTGACTGTAAGCCAGATGTATTTTGAGTTATATAAGATAAAACCTAAGGAGAAAATGCTGCAGAGAACCAAATGGGTACTTGATGCCCACCTTGATCGCAGACCTCCGCCTGACATACGGTTTGAAGGCAATCCCTACTGCCATGAATGGTGGACATGGTGTGATGCTCTGTATATGGCACCTCCCGCTTTCGTTCATATGTGGAAAGTTTCCGGTGATAAGAGATACCTCGATTATGCTATAGAGAAATGGAATTTAACATTTAATTATCTGTATGACACAACTGAGAATCTTATTTTCCGTGACGACAGATATTTTAATGAAAGAACACCTTATGGAGACAAAGTATTCTGGAGCCGGGGAAATGGATGGGTATTTGCAGGATTTGCAAATATGCTGAAAATATTGCCTGCTGATCTTAAAGAACGGGGGCAGTTCGAAGACTGGTTTAAGGAAATGGCAGAGAGACTGATGGAAATACAGGGAGAAGATGGATTATGGCGATCAAGCCTTCTGGATATCAAGACCATCCCACAGCCTGAAGTTAGTGGAAGTTCATTTTTCTGCTATGGTTTGGCATGGGGTATTAATAATGGCCTGCTAAGTGCAGAAAAATACAAATCTGCCACACTAAAAGCATTTAATGGTATAATTGCTCAGATAAACGAGCATGGAAGACTGGGTTATGTTCAACCTGTAGGAAAAGATCCAAAACCTTTCACTGAAGACAGTTACGCAGAATATGGCACCGGAGCATTTCTGCTGGCAGCCTGTGAGATTCTCAAATTATTGTAATGTTTGAAGATATCTTTTAATAGTTATTCTCCTGTTCTGTCTTTTAATCTCAATAATGCTTCAACAAAATAATAATCCGCATAAATCAACGGAACATCAATTTCACTATCTCCATTCATGTTACCTACACTGTGTTTCAGAAGAAAATTCCAGTTCTCATCTGGTTTGCACAGGTATTTATCTGAACCTAAGCTGAGTACTATTTTTTTTGCGGTTTCCAAGTATTCCGTTCCCTGTTCACCTTCAGTGAAATCACTTAGCTCTATCAATGCCGAAGCTATAATTGCTCCTGCTGACGCATCCCTGGTAGCATCCGGAATATCCGGAGCATTGAAATCCCAGTAAGGCACTTTATCTCTGGGCAGATTTGGGTGGTGAATAAGGTAATCAGCAATTTTTTGTGCATGCAAAAGATAAGTTGTATCACTTGTTTCACGAAACATCACGGTAAATCCATATAAACCCCAGGCCTGACCTCGTGCCCAGGATGATTCGTCAGCATATCCCTGAACAGTCTTTTTTTGAATTACATTTCCTGTAAGTGTATCGAAATCTACAAGATGGAAAGAGCTGTAATTCTCCCGGTAATGATGTTCGATCGTTTTTCCTGCATGACTTATACATTTATCGTAAATCGAATCATCTTGTTTTTCATTTGCAGCCCAGAACAAAAACTCCAGGTTCATCATATTGTCAATGATAACCGGAAAATGCCATGAACCATGATCCCATGAGCGTATGCATCCAACCGTTTCGTTATACCTGGTAAGTAAACTTTCTGCACCGGTAAGCATAATATTTTTATACTCAGGGTTGCCTGTTAATTTGAAACCATTCCCAAAACTGCAGTACATCATAAAGCCAAGATCATGGGTTCGGGTATTGAATTTTTGCTCTTCAACAAGCATAGTCCTGTTATGAGCCAGTTCTTTCAGGTCATTATCACCGGAATATTCATACAGGTACCATAAAGTGCCCGGATAGAATCCAGAGGTCCATCCCCTTGAAGAACTTGAAAATAAATTGCCTTCAGGATCAATGCTTCGGGGGTTAAGACTGTCGGGGAGATTTCCTTCCATCCTTTTGTATTGCTCAATTGCAAAATCAAGAGTATTTTCTATAAATTCCAGGTCAATTTCTTTCTTTTTTTCACAAGCAGATGTTACAAAAAATAAGACAAGAATTACAATTAAAAATGATGTTGATCTCATAATGGAAGATTTTCTATTAGTTATTTTATAAACATATTAATATAATGATCTGAATCAGTTAAAACGCCACCGCTTTTGGCGTAAAAATCGTCATCCGTTTCAAACACACCGTTCTTTGTTTTCCTCCATTCTGCATCCGTATATGGATGATAACTTTCCATAACCGCCCAGTTTTGATAATTCTGATGACCATTGGTTTCCAGTAATCCGGTACCGAGTCCGGGGAAAGGATCGAGACGTGCGGCAACATTCTTATTCCAGTCAATTAATATCGGGTTAACCGTAAGGTCGGCCATAAAACAGGGTACATTGTGCTCTTTTGCCACTTTGGCCATTTTCATTGTCATACTGAGCGTCTTGGCAATAGCTTTAAGAGCAATAGCCTTGTACCCCATCTCAATGCGTTCCACCACATCTTTTTCGGTATGAGCACTTTCATCGGCAGCCAGGCGGATGGGAATATCTGATACATCCACTTCCAGCTCTTCAGGAAAAGGTTCTTCAATAATTGCTAACTGATCAAATGCCCCTATTTTTTTTGCATGATCTATCAGTCTGAGCAAGTTATCCTTACTCTCGTACCGTCCGTTAGCGTCAAAATAATATGGTAATTTTCCATTCTGGGAATATGGGGTTTGATAATGACCGATAGCATCATGAATTTCTGTAAGGCGGTTCATATCCTTTTCCAGCATCTCTTCCTGTGTGCCCGGCTGACCTATTTTTATCTTCATAAAGAAATACCCGTCCTCAGCAGCTTCTTTGATTTCTGAGACAGGTATGGAGTATGCCATCAATGGTATGCTTGCAACTTTATCGTTTTTATAGGAAAGAGCGTCTCTATACTCCTGTGGGATCATATCGTCGAAATTGCTAATTCCGTTTTCAGCTGCATACAGCATCCAGGCAGCATTGTCAACACCTACCAGGGCATTCAGGGCGAATGTTTCACGCAGGTTTGGATTCCCTGTAACTTTCTTCCCATATTCATGAACCTCCCTCCATATGTTTTCCATAAGTTCAACGGGATTTACAAAGGAATAATCTTTCAACAGATCAAGCGCGTATTCTGTCATGGCATACATCAGAGCATTTCCGGCACTTTCAGAATTACTGCTGAAAACCTTTGCATCTGACCAGAGTACGTTCTGGCTGCACAATCCGGCTTTTCCAATTCCGCTTCCCGACTGGAGCCAGGCAATAGTTTGCCAAATCTCTGTCATATATCCACCTTTAAAACCAAAAGGGCGAATAAGAGGTTCCCTCTCAAAATCCGAATCGGTTTTTTCGATGGTGATCTTTTTAATGGAAGGTTTACAACCAAATGCTCCTGTTCCTGCAGTAAATCCTGAGGCCAATACCCCGGCTGAAAGAGCTGAGGTTTTTAAAAATTTTCTGCGATTCCAGTTTTTATCTAACATGTTATGAGTTTTAAGATGATATTTTATGTTCAGCGAGCTTGTTTCTGAAATAAGTCAGATCCTTTACAAGGTATTTCTTAATCTCTGATAAGGGCATAGAGGGCGACCGACTCCCATTGTCTGCCCCTCCCAGGTCATATTCATAGTGCAATGTAACCGGTCCGGTAATGTCAAGTCCTGCATATTCCTTCATATAAGCATTAAAATCTACCATTCCGGCACCAAGAGGGACATCTTCTAATTTCCATATTTCATTTTCTTTTTTCCAGTAGAAGTCCTTTATTGCAGTTGTTTTAATCCATGGAGCAAGAAGTTTCATACCTAATGGCCATGCTCTTCCACCCTCAACCCCAGCATGACGAATATCATATTGAATACCCATATGCACAGGATCGAAGTCTTTTACAAGCCAGTATAAATCCCATACAGGCCCCCCAACATATGTACCGGCATGGTTCTGGTAGCTTCCATGAATATTGAATTTCCGGTTGATTTTTTCAAGTCTCTCAAAGGATTTTTTATAAAAATCAAGGTTTTCCGGAATAGATAAGGAAGGATTGTATCTCAGATACGCCATCCTGTAAAATCTGACTCCATTTTCTGAAGCAGTCCCAAGTACATTTTCTAAAAAGGGATAATCGGCATCCTTAATGTCAGTAACCATCATTGGAACTCCCACTCCTGATTTTCTCAATGCTTTGATCATTTTTGGGAGGTCTTTTTTAACCCTTTCAGGTGATACGTGACCTCCGTCTCTTACAGATAAATCAGCCCCGTCGAAACCAACCTCAGCTAAAGTTTCTCCAACTTGCTCATAATCAATAAACTGAAGACATTTGGTGAACACACATAGTGGATGTTTTTTGTTTTCCGGATATGAGGCAGCATTAAGTAAGGGAGCAGCAACAATCATTCCGCCTGCTGTTGCCAATGTTGATTTTATAAATACGCGTCTGCTTTGGTTCATAAATTTGCGAATAAAAGTTATAAACTCCAGGGTTTTCTGTAATTATAATGTAGCAGTGAATTTGCTTTATTACTGTTAGTGAATTTCTCATTAACAGAATCCCACTCAAGTCTTTGTTTCATAGCCAGGGAAATATTGGCGAGATGCGCGAAGGAAGTGGAGAGATGTCCATCTTCCAGTGTGCATAAAGGTTTCTTGCGGGATTTGACACAATCCAGAAAATCACGTATCAATACTGCAGCACTTTCTTTAAAACTACCATCAGTCAGAGAATCACGGTGCACATTCTCAAACTCTTCTTCCTCCATAAGTTTATCCCAGGTTTGAAACTGACCTGGCCTTGTTGGGATTATCCTGTAACTTTTTTCACTTGCGTAAAGAGTACCTTTAGTTCCGCGAAGTTCTAATTCCCCGGATGGGAATAAACCCCCACTGCTTGCTTCATAGATTCCAAAGGCGATAATTGCACCGGAAGCAAATTCGAATGTAACCTGCATGGTATCAGGGATATCACCATCATGGTCTATAACATTTTTACTGCCAAGAGCAGTTACTGCAACAGGTGCTTTTTCATTCATCAGCCATCTGATAGCATCCATATAATGAACGCCCCAATTGCCCATCTGACTGGAATAATCGCTCCACCAGCGAAACTTATAGGGAGCAATATTATATTGATAAGGTCTGTAAGCACGGGGGCCCAGCCACATATCCCAGTTAAAATCCTTTGGCGGTTGTTCTGGGTTAAGCCGGCCTATCCCATTAGGGAACATATTGCTAACCCTTGCGGCCCGGGCAACAGAGATTTTCCCGATCTTTCCTGTAGGAATTTCTTTTGCAAGTTTCCTGTAAGTTGAATTACCACGCCGGTTAAGTCCAACCGATACAATCCTGTCGCTGGCAGCTTCGGCGTCCAGCATTTTTCTTCCTTCAACAAGCGTTATCGTAAGAGGTTTTTCAACATAAACATCCTTTCCTGCCCTGATAGCATCAATTGTCTGCAATGCATGCCAATGATCGGGAGTTGCAATACAAACGGCATCTATACTTTTATCCTCAAGAAGTTTGCGGTAATCGCTATACAGAGTTGGTTTAACCGGAAATTCTTCTTTCATTGCAGGGATCTGTCCTGGCATAACTTCCAGGTAACGGGGATCGACTTTTCCACGGTCACGTAATAAGTATGGTTCATATACATCGCACAAAGCAGCTACTTCACAATCAGGATTCTCCATAAACAAATTAAGGAGTTGCGAACCTCTGTTTCCCACTCCGATAAATCCCACCCTTATCTTATTGTTCGCACTTATAATGCGTGAAGTTTTTGAATAACTGTAGGCATTAAGTCCGGCAGCAAGCCCGGCAGTTGCAGCTACACTTTTCACTATGAATTCTCTGCGGGTGTTTTTCTCTTTTTTCATGTTTAATGGTTTTTTGAATTTAACGGCTTGTGTTATTTAATTATGAAAAAACATTCAATTTTTAAAAATAGTTCTTTTTTTTTTATTCTGCCAATCAGCTTATATCAATAGTGCAAAAAAATCATTTTCAAACAAAATAATAAACAATTTGCATTTACTGTTGTTAATTGCATTAAGGATAGTGGAATTGTGAATGTAAAAAAAAATCCTAGCGGTACTGAGCAAAAACCACAGAGGTTTGACTTTCGCCCCGCTAGCGCCTTTACAGAGTAACTTGTGCCACTGTAAAGCTATACCGGCAAGCGGTCAGCGCTCTCTGAAAGCCTTACGCGAACCCGGACTTTGAGCCCTTCCGGGTTCATTAGAACACATTAATTAACAATAACATAACAAATGTTTTCTTTCGCATGAAACGAATTATTATAATTCTGGGTTTACTACTGTTTTATAATTTATCACTACAATCACAGGAAATAAGTATGATTGGGGTTTCGGAGATAAAGGAAATGCTTGAAAAACAGGATGACAAATTATATGTCATCAACTTCTGGGCTACATGGTGCGGACCATGTGTAACCGAAATACCGCATTTTGAAAAAGTTGCAAAAGAGTATTCAAAGGAGAAAATTGAATTTGTCCTGGCAAGCCTTGATTTCCCGAGTCAGCTGGAAAAACGGCTTAAACCATTTATAAGAAAAAACAATATCAGTCTTAAAGTTGTTTTAATTGAAGAACTGGATTATGGCAGATGGATGGGAATGGTAGATAAAAACTGGCAGGGTAATATACCCGTCACCCTTTTTGTAAATAATGTTGCAGGAAAGCGTGAATTTATTGACCGGCCGCTGGATGAAAAGGAACTCAGGGAAATAATAAAACGGTTGTTGCTCTGATTTCAAAAATAAATATTACATAAACCAATAAAAATAAAAAGCTTATGAAAACAATTAAATCAATTTCGATCCTGGCATTTCTGCTTTTGATTATGCTTACTGTTAACGCTCAATACAAAGTGGGTGATAAGATAGAAGATTTCCGGCTGAAGAATGTTGACAACAAAATGGTTGCTCTTGCCGATTACAAGGATGCAAAAGGATTTATCGTGATTTTCTCCTGTAACCATTGTCCTGTTGTTCAGAAATATGAAAGCAGGATGAAATATCTGCATTCCGATTTTGCTTCGAAAGGATTTCCGGTAATCGCCATTAATTCGAACGACGAAAAAATTCAACCCCAGGATTCATTTGCGGAAATGAAGAAACGTGCTAAAGCCCAGGGTTTCAAATTTGCTTACCTACGGGATGAAACTCAGGAAGTAGCGCGGCGATTCGGCGCTGCGAGAACACCACATATTTATATCATCAATAAAACAGCTGATGGAATGAAATTAGCCTACATAGGGGCTATTGACAATAATGCAGATAATCCGAAGAGAGCTGATAAACATTATGTCAGTGATGCTGTTAACAGCCTTCTTAAAGGAGAGCCGGTTGCTCTGACTGAAACAAGAGCAGTAGGATGCACTATTAAATGGAAAAATTAGAATAGCTTATTTCACCTGGACTGTCTTAGCCCCCTGACGGCAAGCGTCAGGGGCTCTTCCATTTGCATCCCTCCGGGATGGGTCATTTTATCTGTAATTAGCAAACGTATGGAAATGGGAAGCATTTTTGAAAAGAGGATTAAATCAACCCGATGGGTAGAAATAGAATAACCCGGGGATTTTGTGAACAGTAATGTTACAGTTTTTCCCTTTACCACGCAACCCGGAGGGTTGAAATTGAATAGCCCGGGGCGCTTGCGCCCCGGGTAAGTTGCGGGAATTCAACCCCTTACCCCGGAGGGGTAAAAATTCTTATATAAAAGGATGTGCATTTTTTGAGCCAAAGACAATCTGATATATTATTTGAACATATATCCCCATGATGAAAAATTTAAATTATTCATTATTAATGTGCAAAAGCGGGAAATAACTGTCCGGGAATTGGACTTTTTGTATGGAAAAAAAACATGCCTTTCATAGAAAAAAGTATCATGAGTCAGAGAATTGAATAAAGAAAAATTTATTGTTGATATGATGTTTTCTTTATTAAACCGTACAAACGGTTAACAAAAACTTAAAGTGGGGCGAACAAAATATGTTAAAATATAGCGTAATTTTGCAGTTTGAAATTATATAATAATTGATACTGTAAAAAAATTAAGCATGACGAAAAAAGAAATTATTGAAAAGATAAAAGCTAAAAAGGGATTTATTATTGACATGGATGGGGTAATATATCATGGAAACAAATTACTACCAGGGGTGAAGGAATTTGTAGGCTGGCTTACAGCTGAAGGAAAGCACTTTCTTTTTCTCACAAACTCCAGCGAACGAACTACCAGGGAACTGAAAGAAAAGCTTTTCAGGCTCGGGATAAAGGTTGATGAAAGTCATTTTTACACAAGTGCCCTGGCCACTGCAGCCTTTCTTGCCAGCCAGAAGGAAGGAGGCAGTGCATATATTATCGGGGAAGCCGGCCTGATAAATGCGTTATACAATGCTGGTTATACCATGAACAATGTTGACCCCGACTATGTGGTTATCGGGGAATCTAAATCCTACAACTACGAGAGAATTGAACAGTCGGTAAATTTAGTTATCAGAGGAGCAAAACTTATCGGAACAAACCCGGATGTAACAGGACCTATTGAAAATGGTATTGCCCCGGCAACAAAGGCTCTTATAGCCCCGATTGAATTAGCCACAGGTAAAAGTGCTTATTTTGTCGGCAAACCAAATCCCCTTATGATGCGGATTGCATTGAGAAAACTGCAATGTACTACAGAGGAAACAATAATAATTGGCGACAGGATGGATACGGATATTATTGCCGGTATTGAATCGGAGATTGATACCTGCCTTGTCCTGAGTGGAATTACAACAAGAGATATGATAAATCAGTTTGCCTATAATCCACGCTATATCCTTGATGGAGTAATTGATTTTATTTGAGCGATCCTTTTTTTGCATGAAATTATTGATCATATCCGGAGCCACCGTTTTAATCGTTGAATCGTTTAATCGTTGAATCGTTTAATCGTTGAATCGTTTAATCGTTGTATTTGTATTCCCCAGGTCCCACATCCTCCTTTAAGTCTATAACCTCTACGAGGTATATTGCCGTATGTATAATTATTGCTACAATACCTAAAGCCATACGAGCTATTGGTTTTTATGTTCTAATCAACTCTCCATTCGCCGTAGGCGATATGGTTTTGTAGAAAATGAGCCCACCATAGTATATTTTACCGCGTAGCGGTTTTACGCATTATTAATTAATCTGTATCCAGTACCCGTAAGTCGGCATTACAGGCCGAAAATGCAATTGAAGGGTAAATTACTTTTTGGAGTTAAGGCGTATGTAATTATGACGCCAAACTGCTGGATTCAGCAGGAAAAACATATAAGCCTGCTACCGATCAGGTGCCTTACAGTATGTTGAGAAGAGACATTGAAAAAGAGTTGGTTCCATATTGCATTTCAAACAATATTGGCATTATAGCTTATAGTCCTTTACAAAGAGGGGTGCTTACAGGCAAATTCAAACCCGGACACAAATTCAGTGATGGCGATACCCGAGCCGGCCTTCCCTGGTACAAAAAAGATAATATTGAGAGAATCAATATTTTTCTCTCAGATATCAAACCTATTGCTGATGAAAAGAAAGCCAGTATCACCCAACTCGTTCTTAGATGGACATTACAACAACCAGGAATAACCTGCATTCTTGCAGGTGCGAGAAACCCTGAACAAGTTGTTGATAATGCAGGAACAATGAACTTTTCCCTAACAGAAGAAGAAATCAAATCTATAAACGAAAATCTTGATAAGTTGATTGATGAGATTAGTTAATCCTTTATACAACGAACAGAATGTCCGTTCCTCATAGTAATTAATAATATTATTAGTGATCTGGTTCTCAAAACAATCGTCTGCTTCATATATACCCCTCTTCATAATATTGTTATCGGCTTAGTTAAAGATTATATTTCCGGAAACATTCACTGCTTTTGTTCCATTGTGCATATAAATACTGTATGTTTCTTCCTTTCTGCCTCCACAATCGGTTAATTCATTTGCGCTTACTATTGCCCATACACTGTGGTTGAGTTCCAGGTTATGACCATGATTCCACGCCATAATGTTACTGGAAATATTCATTTCATGCGTATCCTCTATGGTTATCCCGTTCTGAAAACCACAAAGAATCTGGCAATTAGATATTAAATTTGCCGTAGAACGGTTATGCATGTATATCCCATGTCCTTTGGCTAAAAAGACAAAGCTGTTGACGATATTCTGACAAATAGCCCGTGTGAACTCAAAGCCGTGTCCATTTTCAGCATAACTAATGCATCCATCGATATAGTTTGGCATAAATGTTCCTCCCCGGCTTCCGGAAGCGAGATGTATAAGAGTACCTGCTTTATTTTTCCCTGTTGTCAGGTTGTTTTCGAGTCTTACTCCAAAAGAATTGTCTTTAACACAAAAACCATAAGCTGTAAAGTCACGGGCATCAATGATTTCTCCCCGTAGGTGCAGGTGGTTCAATAACCGGCTCTGCACCAGGAACAGGGAACCAGCAAAGTATATACGGTTCTTCCCTGTTTGCCCAGGTAAAATAAGGTATCAGTTTAATCGTAACAGGAGTACTCCCGGTCAGATCCTTTGTCTGTCCTGAAAATTTACGATACAGCTTTCCCTCCCATCCGCTGTAGTCAAGCGGAGGAGTATCTGCTTCAGGAACTGTAGATTTAAGTACTGCCTGACCTTCCAGAACTCTTACTTGTTTCAACATGGGCCAGTCCTCCTCTTTCAGGCTAAAACTGATGTCGCCCGGTAAAATAATGTCATCGATACTTATTCCTTCAGGGAGATCAAATTGCTCAAGGACATAAAGTATGGGGCCGCGGAAGATGGCAATGCGGTTACGATTGCTTGTTACTTCCGGGTGAGTCTCCACCATACGTACCCTAACCGGTAACTCAAATGAAATAATGTCACCTGCTTTCCAGTTTCTGTTAATCTTAAAGTAAGTTCCGGGTATTGCTGTTTCTTTAACCGGGATATCATTCACTTTTACTTCCACATTTTCATCCACCCATTCAGGGATGCGCAATCTCAGATCAAAAGCAGCATCTGCTTGATCTATCTGTATAGAGATATTTCCATCCCATGGATAGTTGCTTTTCTGGGTGATCTGAACAGGTGTTCCATCTGTAAGGGATGAATTCAGCTGATTATCGCCGTAAATATTCACCCAGATCCCTTCCTTATTGATACTGTAAGCCCACTGAGTAGTAAAAATTATTGATCTCATTAGGTTGGGGGGACAGCAAAACCCATTACGGATGTACCAGCGATCATGAGTCCGGTCACTGTTAAAGGAGTCTGTGGGACGTCTTTCATTAGGGGTAGTATAAAACCACTTTGCTTCATCAAGATCAATAGCTCCCATCAATGCGTTATAGAAAATACGTTCTATTGCATCGAAATATTTTGGATCTCCTGTTTGCCGGAAAAGTTCATAACTCCACATCCCTACAAAGAAATTACCACAGCACTCGCTGTTGGTAAAGGTATTATACAATTTATAGGAAGGCCCATAACCTTCATGAGTAGGATGTCCTCCATAAGTGACACCTTTAATTACGCGCATGGGCGATTTATAAAGGCCCGGATCAGGATTACCCCCATATCCTCCATGCACATGGTATTTGGTTGCATGAACATCCTCCCATATACGTGTGCTTACATCGAGGAGTGCTTGCTCCTTTGTTATATCGTACATTTTTGTCGTGGCAATGAATGTCCATGGCAAGCCTGTTCCATGACCAACTCCTTCGATTTCATCTCTCAGCGGAGCACCGCTTTGCCAATGATCAAGTCCGCCTTCATAATGATCAACAATGCCCTTATTGTTGATATTCCAATGCGCTATTTCCAGGCATCGTTTGTCTCCGGTATATCTGTAAAAATTGATCACATCGAAGATCATACTGAAGTTCATTGTCCTGGGATCATCCGAATATTTGGAATGCTTTTCATAGTGTGCATAGAGAGCGTCAATAACCTTTTTTGCAATATTCATAAAACTTTGTTTGCCCGTAGCTCTCTCATGAATAATTGCCGCCTGGAGCAGATGTCCCATATTGTAATCGGCAGCAGACCTTGTTGACCATCTCTCCTCCACGCCCAGTGATTCACGGCTGCCTATATACCCATCGGGCTGTTGAATTTTTCCAATAATATCAATCCAGTAGTCCAGTTTTGCATCTATTTCCGGGTCTTTCGTCAATGCATAGACACGACACATAGCTTCGAGAATGTAATAGAGATCACCTTCACCCCATGAAACAGCACGGGCATAAGGTGTGTCATCCATACCGGCTGCCCGGCGGAAGTTGTTCAGATTGGATCCGTTGCCATCCACCAGGCATGAACCATCTATAGTACCAGGTAATAGTGTATGCTGAAGGTGATCAAAGCGTTCTTTCCAGAAACCACCTGTCCAGTGTACTGCATCAAGCTCCGGTTCCTTAAAGCTTGCCCGCTGAGATGCAGGGTCAGGTTGTTGAGAACAGGAAAAGTTTATAAAAACAAAAATCAGAATAACGGAATAACAAATAATTCGGTTCATAATATAGCTTATTAGGTTAAAATATAGTCAACCATTTAAATATGGATGGTCTGGCTGGCAAAAACCTTTTATAAAGAAGATGAACGGGCAATTTAATAATTTTTGAAATATAAAACTTATCAATTAAAATATTCTATATATCAGAGGCTGTCTAAAAAGCCTTATGACTTTAGAATTCACTTTCAATTTGTAAGTTATTCTATAAAAACCTCTGTGATCTGTGTCTCCTCTGTGGCCTGTGTAATATATTATAGTATAATTGGTTACACAGTGTATACACAGAGAAGGCACACACAGAGAGATAATTGGTTAAGGTCCCCCTTGGGGGATTTAGGGGTTATAAACATCTGCGAAACTTGAGTAAATAACAAAATGGAAACTCTACCAGGCAGCAGAATCTATAAAATCAAATTAAAAACAACGCAACACAAAAAAAAATATTAGTTTCTATTGATAATGCGTTCTAAAAATTGGTATCTTTTTTGAAAAACAGGTGTTCTATTTTTCTTTCATGGCGGATGCGTTCCCGCATTTCTTACTTCTTTACCTCTTTGCCCTTTACCATTGGACAAATACCCCAAATTAAAATCCTGAGGCTATATCAGTTGGATAAAAAATTTTCTGATACAACCCCAGGATTATTAAATATTACTATTTATCGTCGGTCAGATTATTTTGCAGCAGTAGTGACAGTAATCTGCTCACTATGATTAAAAAGTGTCTGCCCATCGGCTCTTGCCCCAACCCTAATAAAATATTTTGTATTTGGTTCGAGGCCGGTAATTGTTGCAGTACCCTGATCTGTATCTACTGTAGTAGTTTTTGTAAAATAACCGCCACCTACTGTACCTGTCCCGGTGGTACGTGTTGGCCATGATACCGTACTGCAGTATATCTCTCTTAAGTTTGGTGTATTACCGGCATTTCCCGTAATATTGTAGTCCACCATAATCTCTGTAGATGCAGGGTTTCCATTAAGAACAGGTGGCGGAATGGTAAGGAGGGGGGTAACCTGAAAATCTTTGGTTACAATTTTGCCTCCTGTCAGATCAAGCACACCGAATAGCGATTACCTTTTATGCTCACGGGATTCAATTCTCACTCCCTCAGCATCTCCACCGCAAACTCAAGAGAAATATAATTGTCAAAACTCATGCACACATCAGTGGCGAAACGTATTCCGTTACTGAGGATTTTTTTCCATTCTTTTTGTGAAAGATGTTCCAGGTCTTTCCTTGTAATTCCTTCCCTTACTAACGTCCATATCACCCCGGCATTAAAACTATCTCCTGCTCCGATAGTGCTTACAGGTAGAAGTTCCGGCACATCTTCGTGCAATTTAATATTAAGACCCATAAGATCCACACCGTTACGATTCTGAGTATAGATAAGACTTGCATTACTTTCCATACTAATTGTCTGAAATGCTTCATCCACATTATTTGCATTAAAGATCAGGTAAAAATCCTCATCAGACCCCCTGATAATATCCGGCAGTCGCAAATTTTCAATTATCATCGGCTTTAAAAGAGGTAAATCCTTAAGATGAGGTACCCTGAAATTAGGATCATATATGATGATAGCTCCAGCTTCACTCGCTTTGTAAAGGAGATTTAATAGCATTGTTCTGACTTCAGCATATATTGCAAAAAAACTTCCGAATAAAACAATGTCGTCCGGCAGGAATTCAAATTCAGGATAATTCATCTTATTTTTTGCAGAAAGCCTGTAAAATGAATAAGAAGCATTATTATTCTCATCAAGAAATGCAAGGGAAACGGTTGTTTTAGTATCATCCGGTCGATTAACATAATCCGTAATTACCTGATTATCCATAAGAAATGAATTTATTATTTTGCCAACAGGATCTTTATCAGGTCCATACTCACTTAAAAGATATGTTTCAACTCCAAGTCTCCCAAGACTTACTGCTGTATTTAACATTGAACCTCCGGGACGGGCAACAGCAGGCTTGCCTTCCTGAAAGATAATATCGTAAACTGTTTCTCCAATTGCAAAGACTCGCGGCATAAAAAATTCCTTTATTTAATAAGTCGGGAAACAGCTTTAAACTGTTCCGTTCCACTGAATCTTAGTATCTCAAACAATACAGATTCACAGGTAGAAATAATGGCTCCTTCGGTTTTCATTCTTTCAAGAGCATATAACTTGTCACTTTCTTTACGGGATGATATGCAATCAGCAACTACTACAGGTTTAAAACCTTTCTCACAAAGGTCATTTACTGTTTGCATTACACATACATGTGCCTCAATGCCTGCAACAATGATATTTACAGGCCTGAGTTCCTGAAGGCTGGCCATAAATCCTGCCGTATCGCAACAGGAGAATGATGTTTTCTCAATAAATATGTCATTTTCAAAAGAAGACTTAACAGAAGGAATAGTGAACCCAAGTCCTTTTGTATATTGTTCCGTTACAAGGCACGTAATATTGAGTATTTTAAGTCCTTTAACAAGTATCCTGACATTTCTCTCAAGAATATCTTTTTCCGCCATATGTGGAAAAAGTTTATCCTGAAGATCAATAATTACAGCAAGTGTATTTTCTTTTACAATTCTCATTTCCCATCTGCTTCATTTCGTGATTTTATTCCCAGGTACCCGCCATGATGACGTTTCGCATAATCGATTGGTGTGAACCCGATTTTTTTCATAAGCAATACAACCAGTATATCCCCTATAACAGTCATAGTGGTGGTTGAAGTAGTAGGTGTTAGTCCCAGAATACATACTTCTTCCGGATTTCCGGTAAAAATTGTGACATCGGCCATACCTGTCAATTCTCCATAAGGATTCCCCGTAATGACAATCACTTGTATTTCAGTATATAAACTATGTGCCAGATCAACAAGTTCAAGTATTTCCCTTGTTTTACCGGAATTTGAGATTAGCAGAAGGATATCATTCCTGCAAATCACCCCCAGGTCACCATGTTGAGCCTCACTTGGATGTAAGAATATTGAGGGAGTTCCGGTGGAACTGAGCGTAGTGGCAATGTTGTCGGCAATCTGACCTGCTTTCCCTAAACCACTCACAATAACTCTTCCCCCTTCCTGATGAACTTTCCTGTAAATTAAATTAACAGCATTTTCAAAATCACGGGTAACAGGAATATTTATTATTGCATCTGCTTCACGACGTAGAAGGTCTTTTACCTCTTCGGTAATTTTATAACTTGTCATCTTAAAATAATTTATCAGCGAGGTATTGTTCAAGTTTCACAAGATCTTCAGTAAATCTCCTTATCCCTTCAGAGAGTTTTTCAACGGCCATAGCGTCTTCATTATGCATCCAGCGGAAACCCTTTTCATCAAGATGAATTTTCGTAATCTCCATATCTTGTGATTCCTCCGGGTTCAGTTTCCTTTCCAGTGTTCCGTGCATTTTCCCGAGTTCAGAAAGCAATCCGGGCGAAATTGTTAAAAGATCGCAGCCAGCGAGCTCCATTATCTCTTCAGTATTTCTGAAGCTTGCTCCCATGATCTCGGTTTTATAGCCAAATTTCTTATAATAGTGGTAAATCTGCTGAACAGAATGAACTCCAGGGTCTTCATTTCCGGGAATATGATCAACTCCGCGATGCTTCTTATGCCAGTCATATATCCGTCCAACAAAGGGGGATATAAGCTGAACTCCGGCTTCAGCACATGCAATCGCCTGGGCTTTACTAAAGAGAAGGGTAAGGTTAGTGCGAATACCTTCTTTCTCCAGTATTTCTGCAGCTTTTATGCCTTCCCATGTGGAAGCCAGTTTGATCAGTATACGGTTTCTGTTTATCCCATCTTCTTCATAAAGGCCTATAATCTTCCTTGCCTTTTTTATTGATCCTTCCATATCAAAAGAGAAGCGTGCATCCACTTCTGTAGAAACCCTGCGGGGAACGATTTTCAGTATCTCAAGTCCAAAATTTACCGAGAGTTTATCAAGACATTCAGAAATTTTCTCATCGGTATTTCCCCCTTTTTTCTTTCCGTAATTTACAGCATCTTCAACCAAATGGGAATATTCCTTCTTTTGCGAAGCAGCATAAATAAGAGAAGGATTGGTAGTTGCATCCACAGGTAAAAAGCTTCTGACAGATTCAAAATCGCCTGTATCAGCTACTACCAGGGTAAATTGTTTAAGTTGTTCAAGATAGTTCATAACTGGTATTAATGTAAAAATACAAAGATAGAATAATTATGAAAATATGAGTGTTCTGCTTTCTGCTTTATCGCAGGGAGCTTCCAGGATTTATGTCACAGATAAGATAGATGACAGACTATCTGTTGCTTAGAAATCGGGAGCTACCTGGACAGGTAATGTTGATAAGCAGGATATTGTTGATGATATAAGTGAGAAGGAACCTTTACTTCTTGATGTTGTATTTGAATGCTGCGGGAAACAGGAAGCCATGGATCAGGCTGTAAAGATTATTAAGCCGGGAGGCAAAATAATGATAATAGGAATACCAGAGTTTGACACCTGGTTATTCAGAACAGACATAATCAGGAGAAAGGAAGTTACTATTACCAATGTAAGAAGGCAGGTTGGGTGCACTGAATCTGCATTGAAAATGATGGAGAATGGTGAAACAGATGTGCGTCTTATGGCAAGTCACCACTTTCCTTTCACACGAACAAAAGACGCTTTCGATCTGGTGGCTGACTACAGGGATGGAGTAATGAAAGCTATGATAGAAATTGATTGAGAAAATGTCGAAGTCAGGATGAGGAGGAAAAAATTAACCCCTGCTATAAAAACAGGGGCTAATAAATATTCAGGATTCAAGAAATTAAAATGAAATAAACCCATTAACAGGATATCAGACCTTTATCAACTCATCCAGCTCTTTTATACTTTCAGCTATTTCAGCATCGGTTACTTCGTGATCTCCCAGTTGACCTTCGAAGTATTTATCGTAGGCGGCGAGATCAATTATTCCATGTCCTGAGTAGTTAAAAAGTATGGTTTTGGCTTTGCCTTCCTCCTTTGCCTTATTTGCTTCTCTTATTACAGCTGCAATGGCATGACTTGTTTCAGGAGCGGGAATAATCCCCTCGGTTTGTGCAAAAAGCATTCCTGCCTTGAACGTTTCCAATTGTCGTACTGATTGAGCTTCAATGAGTTTATCCTTTAGAAGTTGGCTCACGATGGATCCTGCACCATGATATCTTAATCCACCTGCATGTATTTTAGCCGGGATAAAATTATGTCCTAATGTAAACATTGGCAATAAAGGAGTCAATCCTACCGTATCTCCGAAATCATACCGGAACTGTCCCCTTGTAAGTTTAGGACATGAAGCAGGTTCCACTGCAACAATTCTGGTATTCTTACCATCTGTGAAATTTTTTCCCAGAAAGGGAAATGAAATACCAGAAAAATTTGAACCTCCCCCAAAACATCCAATAACAACATCCGGATAGTCACCCGTCATTTCCATCTGCTTAAGCGACTCCAGACCAATAACAGTCTGATGCAAAAGAACATGATTCAGTACACTTCCCAGGGAATATCTTGTTTCAGTATCTTTCATAGCCATCTCAACAGCTTCTGAGATTGCGATACCCAAACTCCCGGGAGAATCCGGATCCTTCGCAAGGATAGATCTGCCGGAATCGGTCATCTCGCTTGGTGAAGGAACAACACTTGCATTCCACAGGTTCATCATGGATTTACGATAAGGTTTCTGAAAGAAGGAAACTTTTACCATAAATACATTTAATTCTATATCAAAAAACTGACATGCAAAAGCCAATGCACTTCCCCACTGACCTGCACCTGTTTCGGTAGTAATTTTTTTAACACCTTCCTTGTAATTATAATATGCCTGAGGAACAGCTGTATTTGGTTTATGCGAACCCGGAGGACTGACACTTTCGTTCTTATAATAAATTTTCGCAGGTGTATCGAGGTATTTCTCCAGACTGTATGCTCTTACAAGAGGTGTTGGACGCCATATTTTATAAATATCCTGAACCTGTTCAGGGATATCAATATACTTTTCAGTCGCCACTTCCTGCTTAATAAGCTCCATTGGAAAAAGTGCTGCAAGATCAGCAGGTCCTATGGGCTGTTTAGTCCCCGGATGCAATGGAGGCATTGGTTTGTTAGGCATGTCAGCCATAATATTATACCACTGCTGCGGCATTTCTTTTTCATCAAGAAAGATTTTTTTAATTTTAACCATTTTGCTAATAATTAATTAGTTATACAACAATTTTATAAAAAAAAAGCAGGTCGTAAACAACCTGCCTGATTTGTAATTATAATGTATCAAAATACAACCATGTTGTTTACGACTTTTATATCTTTAAAAGCCACCACCACCAACGTGACTGTATGCTTGAAATGTTTTTCATTTTCTTAATAATGTAGCAAATGTAAAAATAATTATTAAAAAACAATAAAGGGAGGTGTTTTTTTTTTTTAAAAAGAGTGGACCCCGGCGAGGACGAATGTTTATAGAAATGTAAACCCTTTCAGGATCCCTGTAAATACTTATTAATTCTCTCTGCCGCCAATCTTCCGGATTTGATTGCCCTTACAACCAGGCTTGCTCCCATCACTGCATCTCCTGCTCCAAAAACTTTTTGGATGTTTGTCTGATAATTACCAGAAATTTTCACATTTTTTCTGCTATCGGTTTCAATCCCCAGTTCTGATAATAATCCTTCCTGAACCGGATGGACGAAACCCATTGCCAGCAATACAATATCTGATTTGATAAGCTCTTCAGTACCAGCTATTGGTTTCATCTTCGACGAGAGCTTTCCATTTTCAGTCCAGTCAACCTTCTGCACGAGTGTGTGAGTTACTCTGCGCTGTTTTCCTTCAAACTTCAAGGTATTTAATCCCCAAAGCCGTTCACACCCTTCTTCATGTGAGGTAGATGTTTTTAATGTCTTCGCGAAATAAGGCCAGGGGTTGTCGGGGGCTCTTTCCAAAGGGGGTTTGGGAAGTATTTCGATCTGTGTGATACTTCTGGCACCTTGTCGTGTTGCAGTCCCGATACAATCAGAACCTGTATCGCCCCCTCCTATCACCAACACATCTTTGTCCCTGGCTGAAATTCTTTCATCGTAAGGAACTACTGCCCCCCCGTTTATCTTATTTTGCTGGGTTAAGAAATCCATTGCAAAATGTACTCCATCCAATTCTCTTCCTTCAATGTTAATATCCCTCGGTTTCATGGCCCCTATAGCAATACATACTGCATCAAAAGATTTCAGGATATCTTCACCGGAGATATCCTTACCGATTTCTGTACTGGTAATAATCTTCACTCCTTCGTCCATCATCAGGTTGATTCGCCGTTGAACAACAAATTTTGCAAGTTTAAAATCAGGAATTCCGTATTGTAGTAATCCGCCAGCCATATTATCCTTCTCAAAAAGTGTTACCCTATGTCCCCATTTATTCAGTAAATCGGCACAAGCCATACCAGCAGGCCCGGATCCAATAACTGCTACCTTACTGTCTGTTCTGTATTTTGGAGGCTGAGGTTTAATATACTCTTCCGCAAAAGCGTGCTCAATTATAGCCACTTCATTCTCTCTTATGGTTACAGGTTCACCGTGCAAGGTAAGAACACATGAATGTTCACAGGGAGCAGGACATATTCTTCCGGTAAATTCCGGGAAGTTATTGGTTGAAAGGAGAGCCTCTGCAGCTTTTTTCCATTCCCCCTTGTACAAAAGATTGTTCCATTCAGGGATAAGGTTATCAACAGGGCATCCCCAATGACAAAATGGAATGCCACAATCCATACACCTTGCCGCCTGTAATTTTCTGTCTTCCGAGTTCAGCACCTGTTCAACCTCACTGAAATCATAAATCCGTTCTTTTAAAGGTCTGTTGCCTGCGTCTTTTTTCCTGATTTTCAGAAATCCTCTTGGGTCTCCCATTGTTTAACTTTAAATTTCAAAATAATTAAATTCTTATTTCAACATCAGTATCCATCTCAGCAATCTTTAATTTGAGAGCTTCAATCTTTTGTTCCTGCAGCACTTTTTTATATTCAAAAGGTATTATCTTAATAAATTTTGTCAGATATTCATCCCAGTTATTAAGAATTTTTTCAGCTACCGGACTTCTTGTAAAAAACAAGTGACGAGATACCAGTGCCTTTAGCTCTCTTATGTCATGCAGATCTTCTACCAGAGATAACTCAACCATTCCCATGTTGCAGAAATAATCAAAATTTCCTTCTTCATTCAGTACGAATGCAATACCACCACTCATTCCGGCAGCAAAATTTTTTCCTGTCTTCCCCAATACTACAGTAACACCTCCCGTCATATATTCACAGCAATGGTCTCCTACCCCTTCAACCACAGCTATTGCACCACTGTTTCTTACACAGAATCTTTCTCCGGCTACACCATTCACGAAGACTTCACCGCTCGTTGCTCCGTAAAGAACCGTATTACCTATAATTATGTTTTCTTCCGGTGCAAAGGTGAACCCATCAGGTGGCATTACGATAATGCGGCCACCTGACAAACCCTTTCCAAGGTAATCATTTGCATCTCCTTCCAGACAGAATTCCAGTCCATGAGCGAGAAAAGCGCCGAAACTTTGACCAGCAGAACCTTTAAAATGACATTTAATAGTACCATCAGGCAGACCTTCCTCCCCGTATTTAAGAGCAATCCTTCCGGAAAGCATTGCTCCTGTTGTTCTATCGGTGTTTCTTATTAATTCAGAAATAGATACGAATTCACCGTTTTCGATAGCAGGTTTTGCTTTCTGAATAAGTTCAATATCAAGAACATTATCAATTTTGTGATACTGAGGAGTTGTGAAGCGGGTGTCGTAAATATCAGCTTCAGCCGGAGTATGATTTATTAATGACAAATCAAGCTTAGCTGCTTTTGGGTTTTTGATGTCTTTCCTGAATTCAAGAAGGTCAGCTCTTCCTATTATCTCATCAAAGGACCTGAAACCGGATTCAGCGAGTAGTTCTCTTACTTCCTCAGCGATAAATCCAAAGAAATTCTGAAGGTAGCCGGCTTTCCCAGTGAATTTTTTTCTCAATTCCGGATCCTGTGTTGCTACTCCAACCGGGCAGGTGTTCAGGTGACACTTTCTCATCAGGATACATCCCAGAACAACAAGTGCACTGGTAGCAAATCCAAACTCTTCTGCTCCCAGCAGGCCGGCTATCATGACATCTCTGCCAGTCTTAAGCTGTCCATCTGTCTGAAGCACCACATTTCTTCTCAGGTTATTTATAACCAGTGTCTGGTGTGTTTCAGCAAGTCCCATTTCAAGTGGCAGGCCTGCGTGTTTGATAGAACTTACAGGGCTGGCACCTGTACCACCTTCCATTCCGCTAATGGTAATAAGATCGGCTTTCGCTTTGGCAACCCCTGCAGCAATAGTTCCCACACCGGTTTCAGAAACCAGTTTAACACTTATTTTAGCTTCAGGATTTACATTTTTCAGGTCAAAGATTAACTGGGAGAGATCTTCTATTGAATATATATCGTGGTGCGGGGGAGGCGAAATTAAAGTGATTCCCGGAATTGAATGACGCGTTTTTGCAATGATCCTGTCTACCTTATGTCCCGGGAGCTGACCTCCCTCACCAGGTTTTGCCCCCTGGGCAATTTTTATCTGTATCTCATCGGCATTTACAAGGTAATTGGTGTTTACCCCAAATCGACCGGAAGCAATCTGTTTTATAGCACTTCGTTTTATCTGCCCGTCATCCTGAGGTTTGAATCTTTCAGGATCCTCGCCTCCTTCACCCGTATTACTTCTCCCTCCAATACGGTTCATAGCAATAGCAAGAGTTTCATGGGCTTCCCTGCTGATGGACCCATACGACATGGCGCCCGTAACAAACCGTTTCATAATACTTTCAGCAGGTTCTACCTCTGACAGGCTGACAGGATTCCTTTTAATATTAAAAAACCCCCTTAGGAACCCGGGTTTACGGGTTTGTTCGTCAACAAGGGCAGAATATTCCTTAAACTTTGAATAATCCCCGGTTTTTGTACTCCATTGCAGCAAAGCTACTGTATCGGGGTTCCATGCATGATGCTCCCCAAACCTCCGGTACGCATAAATGCCTGCAGCGTCTGATTCTTCAGATGGTTTGGGGTTAAAAGCTTGTTCATGTGAGGCAATAGTTTCAGCCGCAATTTCATCCAGTCCAATACCTCCAATCCTTGAAACAGTACCGGTAAAATACTTATCCACGACATCATTATCGACACCCAGGACTTCAAAGATCTGGGCTGCACGATAACTGCGAAGGGTAGAAATACCCATTTTAGAAAGTATCTTCAGCAGACCCTTATTGGCCGCTTTGATATAATTATCCTCCGCTTTCTGAAAGTCTAACTGTACAGCTTTTTCCTTAACCATTTTTTCAATAACGGAGAAAACGAGATATGGATTTATTATGGATGCTCCATATCCAAATAATAATGCAAAATGATGTACTTCCCTCGCGTCTGCCGTTTCAACAACTATATCAATCTGCATTCTTTTTCTTTTCCCGATAAGATAATGATGAACTGCAGATACAGCAAGTAAAACAGGAATAGGAGCAAAATCAGGATTTACTCCTCTGTCGGAAAGGATAATATAATTCCTGCCTTCATCCACAGCTTTTTCAGCATTCCGGCAAAGAGAATCCAGAGCTTTTTCCAGCCCTTTCCCTCCCTCAGAGGCAGGGAAATGCATTGTTAATACCTCAGTGCTGAAACCTTTATATCTGAGATTTTTTATAACATGAAAATATGTATTATTTACTATGGGGGAAATGCATTTTACCATTTTACAGTGATCCGGCATTTCATCAAGAAGATTCTGTTGAAGGGAACCAATAAATCCGGTAAGACTCATCACCAGTTCCTCACGTATAGGGTCAATGGCAGGATTGGTGACCTGTGCAAATAACTGTTTAAAATAATTAAACAGACGTTGCGGTTTAACGGAAATGGCAGCAAGAGGAGTATCGTTTCCCATTGAGCCTACAGGTTCATTTCCCGTCTCCGCCATAGGCCTGATAATCTGGTCATTATCTTCGGTAGTATAAGCAAAAGTTTTTAAATAGAGCTGATATTCATCACCCAGACCTACCTCTGCTTTTTGACCTGCTTCTATTTCATGTAGTGTAACACGGTTTCTTTCAAGCCATTCGGAATATGGATTTTGTGATGAAAGCCTTGCTTTCAGCTCATCATCACTGTACACTTTTCCTTCCTGCGTATCAATAAGTAGCATTTTGCCTGGTTTCAGCTTTCCCTTTTCCCTGATATCAGTAATTTCAACCTGCTGAACACCGGTTTCAGAACCCATTACAATTATATCATTATTTGTTATGAAATATCGTGAAGGTCTTAATCCATTTCTATCGAGCATGCCACCAATGTATCTTCCATCGGTAAAAACAAGAGAAGCAGGCCCGTCCCAAGGTTCCATGATCGTAGAGTAATATTCATAAAAAGCTCTTAATTCACTGCTAATAGGGTTTTTCGCATTCCATGATTCAGGTATAAGCATAGCGAGTGCATGCGGCATTGATTTCCCGCTCATACAGAGAAATTCAAGTACATTATCGAGTGAAGCCGAGTCACTTTTCCCAGGTTCAATTATGGGATATAAGTCATTAAGATCTCCCAGAACAGGAGATTTCAGTATCGACTCTCTTGCTTTCATCCACACCCGGTTACCTTTAATCGTATTAATTTCTCCGTTATGTGCCAGCATCCGGAATGGCTGTGCCAGATCCCATGTAGGAAAGGTATTGGTACTGAAGCGGGAATGAACGAGAGCTATAGCACTTTGCAGCTTACTGTCACTCAGATCAAGATAGTATTCATTAAGTTGTTCAGAAGTGAACATTCCTTTGTATATCAACACCCTTGTTGATAATGATGGTATATAGAAATAATTTTTTTGTTTAAGCTCAGAGTTTTGTATGATCCGCTCAGCCTTTTTTCTTATTAAAAAAAGTTTTCTTTCAATAACCTCCTGCTCCTCTTCTGATCCCAGAAGTATCTGCCTCATAGCAGGCTCTGTTGATCTTGCTATTTCACCAAGTGAAGAACTATCGACCGGGAGATCTCTGAAACCAATAAGCTCCATTTTTTCTTTTAAAGCGAGGCTTACCAGTATTTCCTCACATTTTGCAGCTTCAGCTCTGTCAGGTGGAAGAAATAAAATCCCTGTTCCAAACTGACCTTCAGGTGGCAGAGAATAACCTTGCATCAGGTAATAATCCCTTGGTACCTGTATAAGTATTCCCGCCCCATCACCTGATTTACTATCGGCACTCTCTGCTCCCCGGTGTTTCATGTTTTCAAGCACCTCTATTCCCTTCCTGATTATTTCATGGGATTTCTTGCCTTTTATTTGCGCAACGAAGCCAATTCCACATGAATCATGTTCAAATTCAGAATTGTATAAGCCTCCGGGCTGATCTATATCTTTCATAATTCAAAACTTTTTTCTTGCTATTACTATTATTAAAAAAAAAACCGCTCTTCATTAAATGAGAACGGTTAACCTCTTTACAGACAAAAAGAAACCCTCCTCATGAGAACCGTAACCTCCTCCCGGAAGCAAGATGAAAGTGATTATACACATGTTTCAGATTCATCATAGCAGTAAAATAATGTACAAATATAAGGTCATTTTTTTATAATTCAAAACATTGAATGCATTTATTATAATAATTTAAAACTATTATATATTTATTTCAGTCATTTATTAAGTTGATGCCTGTTAAATATAATTGACTTTATACAGCATGCTAAAATAGTTAAATATTTTAGGAAAAAATTAGTCAATTAGAATTCATAACATTTTTTTAACTTCTTTTTCTGACACCTCAGAGGGACACCCAAATTATCATCTTAAAATCTTATTAACCTGAAAAGGTGAGAATATAAAATCTGATGGAGAAAAGTGTCGAAGACAGAAAATGGTGAGGATTTTTAAAATTCCGGGGTCATTACCGCATATCGATGAGTTTATAAGAGAGTTCTCCGGTACGCTTAACAGATCATCTCCAGTCGTATGGAGTTTCCTGGTAAACATAATAATTGAGCCAGTTAGAGAAAAGCAGATTTGCATGCGCCCTCCAACGTGTTATGGGGGGCAATTCAGGATTATCACCGGGAAAATAATTTTCAGGCACCTTAGTAGTAAGTCCCCTGGAAATATCTCTTTCATACTCATTTTTAAGTGTAAGGGGGTTGTATTCCAGGTGTCCCGCAATAAATATCTGTCTTCCATCTTTTGAAACTGCAATATTTGACCCGACTTTTTCTGAATAAGCAAGTAAAAAAATATCCGGATGTTTCCTGATATCTCCAATACGATTTTCCGTATATCTTGAATGAGGTGCAGGAAACACGTCATCAAAACCACGAACAAGAGGGATTTTGGAGTCTGTAATGACATGATCGAATATACCAAATACTTTTTCAGGGAGAGTATATTTCTTTATCCCGTAGTGAAAATACAATCCAGCCTGAGCACCCCAGCAAATATGGAAAGTATTGGTAACATTGGTTCTACTCCATTCCATTACTTCACATAATGAATCCCAGTAGTCCACTTCCTCAAATTCAAGCAATTCCACAGGGGCTCCGGTAATTATCAGACCATCGTATCTCCTGTGTTTAATCTGATCAAATGTCTTGTAAAAAACCTTCAGATGTTCTCCTGGCGTATTCTTTGATTCATGAACATTCATGAAAAAAAGATCCAGTTCAACCTGCAAAGAAGTATTTGACAATATCCGGATCAAATCTGTTTCCACAACAATTTTTACCGGCATAAGATTGAGAAGTGCAATGCGAAGAGGACGTATATCCTGGTGGATCGCCCGGTTTTCTTCCATGACAAATATATTCTCATCTTTCAGCACATTAATTGCAGGCAGGTTATTTGGGACATTTATAGGCATAATTGAATTAGTTTAAAGGATTCTGAATTTATTTTGCAAAGTTATAATTAGATATATAATCTGTATTCTTGCTTATGCTATAAACAATAATTAAGACTTTTGTTCAATAAAAAGCTGATTAATTTTTTGCTAAAGTTTCGCACATGCTCAACTTTAGTTACTTTAGAATTAAAATCAAAAAAATTGGTGACTACCGTATGGAAAGTCACCAATTCTTAAAAACAATATTCTATATAAAATCTCTATCAGAAATTTATTTTTTTAAAACTGTTTTCAATACTTTTTCCTTGTCCAGTTTTTTGGTGCAGAAGAACCAATCGTAACAATGCATTTCCTCTTTGCCATCCATTCGTGATTTAGCGACGCCGCAAGATCCGGCCGGAGGAACGATAACATCATCTCCGGGACGCCAGTCGGCAGGAGTTGCAATAGAGAAAGCATCAGCAGTCTGCAATGCAATGATGACCCTGTATAATTCGTCAAAATTACGACCCAGGCTCAAGGGGTAATAAATAATAGTGCGGATAATTCCTGCCGGGTCTATAAAAAAAACTGCTCTTACAGCTTTTGTGCTGCTTTCCCCGGGTTGGATCATCCCGTATTTTTTGGAAACTTCCATGGTAATATCCTCAATAAGGGGAAAATTTACTTCTATATTCTTCATCCCCTTGTATTCAATCTTTTCTTTAATGGTACGGAGCCATGCTATATGACTGTATAATCCATCAACAGAAAGACCAACCAGTTTACAATTTGCATCCTCAAACTGTTTCTCCATACTGGCAAAAGTCATAAATTCAGAGGTGCAAACCGGAGTAAAATCAGCCGGATGACTGAAAAGTATTACCCAGTTTCCTTTGTAATCAGACGGGAAATTAATATTTCCCTGTGTTGTAACTGCTTTAAATTCAGGGGCTTTATCCCCTATCCTTGGCATTGAGATCATTTGATTTTCTTCCATTTTATTTAAAATTTTAAGTTATTAATTAAGTTAACGGGGAAATATGTTTTAAGATATCCTGTCATCTTCTGATGTTCTGGTGAACAATCAAATAATTATTATATCAGAAACTAATAACAAAATACCATACTGATATTCCTTACTCTTCATTCGGTTTTTGTTCCTGCTGAAATATTCTTACTTCTTTCAATTGACTGCAAAGCAAGATAATTATCTCCGAATTTTTTCAAATTCTCCATTTCAACATCAAACTGGTCAAAGTGTCGTTCTTCATCCTCTACGAGTGTCTCAAACAATTTCTTTGACACTGAGTCGGCATTTTTCGCACACTCATTTGCCCAAACATTATAATCATTTGCGCTTTGAGTTTCCATTTCCGCAGCCATTTCGAGCATTTTCTTTGTATCATGCACTCTTTCTACCTCAGATGAGGCTTTTATATCAACCTCCCCTTTAAGAAAGAGTATCCTTTCAGCAAGTTTTTCAATATGCATCATTTCTTCAATAGCAGTGCGTTTGAAAAGACCTGCAAGAAGGTCATAGCCCTGGTCATCACAATGAAAATGGAAATACATGTACTGGTGAACAGCTGTTAGTTCATCGGAAACAGCTTTGTTGAGTAATTCAATGCTTTTTTCTTTCATTAGTTTAATATTTTAATTATCTGTGTTTATTTATTGATTCTTTCTCTTTTCATTAAATACCCCAAGTATCTGAAGTTTAATTTCATCAATTCTGAAATCCTTAATCTTCTTTTTTTCAAAATACTGAGCAATCAGCTGGTCAAGGTCTTCATCAAAAAAGTCTTCTATCCGATCAGATTTTGCACAGTAAAGATGATGGTGGTTCTCTTTAACCGCATCATAACGCATTATATCCTTATCTGTTTTTACTTTCTGTATGATCTTTTTTTCAACAAAAGTTTCAAGTATCTTATAAATCGTTCCTGTTGCTATATTTGGGTGATTCTGTTTTATGAAATCAATAATACATTCTGTAGTAGGATGATCTTTTAGTTTATGCAATGCTTCCATAACAACTATCCGCTGTGGAGTAATTTTTAAACCATTCTTCAGCAAAGTATCCCTTATATCCATTGATTCCATTTACCAGAACTCTTATTTAGGAATTGTTCTTATCTAAGAATTATCAAATATACAAAATTATTTTTAATTTAAAAACAGATTATTGGTTTCATTTTATGTTTTGAAGCAACATAATATACACAATCTTTTTTGATTTATTCAGCAACGGACTTATCTATAAAGAGTAGTTGAAAAAAAAGGGGATTCAAGGGAGGCCTTGCTCTGCCCTGGCAAGGCGAAGGTGGGTGGGTCAGGTTTAAAATGTATGCATGATTTAAACATCTGCGAAACTTTAATAATCTTATTGACAAACTAATAAATGTTAATTTAGTAGAATTCATTTTGTTATTTTAACTTTGTTTTGATAATTTTTTGACATAGAAACAGGATTAAGGCTTATTCTGAGCCATGAAATGAAGCATGCCATTAATACCTTAATACATATTGAGGTCGTTGCAATTTAAATAAACTATTATGAGAACCACATTCTTAATTATATGTCTATGCTTTTTATCAGCATCATGTACAGTTGTTTATTTTGAACAACCGCAACCGGCCGAAAAAAAAAACCTGACAGAATTTCCCGGCAAGCTGAGGGGTACGTACCAGAATATCTCCGACCAGAATACATTATTTGAGATTCATAAAGATTATATTAATGTATTTCTTGAGGAAGAAAAGGAACTGAAACTTTCCATGAACGATAATATGATAGCCAGAAAATTCCGCGGAGATTATTATATTAATATAAAAAACCAGGATAATGAACTCTGGCATTTATATCTTCTTTCAGTGAGAGGGAAAATGTTGTTTTTGAAAAACTCTTCCCTTGAAGAAGGAAACCTGGAAGATTTTCGGGAATTAACAGAAATCAGTTATATCGATTCAAAGGAGTCGGAATCGAAAGATTACATTCTAAATCCGACACTACCTGAGCTTAAAAAACTTGTGAAAGCAGGATTCTTTGTAGTTTCCGATACTCTGGTAAAAACACCAGCCAGATGAGTTCAGATAAAAAATTTATTTTTGAATTTGTAGTTGAGGAAGATTTGCTCGATGAGTATGGTCATGTGAATAATGCGAATTATCTTATGCTCTATGAAAAGGCAAGATGGAACATACTGAAATCAAGCGGAAAGGGATATGATGTTATAAGGGAAAACAAGACAGGACCTGTCATACTGGAGGTAACAGTCAGATTCAGCAAGGAACTTTTAGCCGGTCAGAGAATTATCATAGAAACAACCAGCAGGAGAAAAAACGATTTGATTTTCTTTTTTGATCAGATAATGATCAATGAAAAAAAGGAGATTGCAAGTAAAGCTGTATTCACAGCTGCTTTATTTAATCTTGAAAAGCGAAAAATGGTGAGACCTGATGATGAATGGCTAAGGGCATTTGGATTCCGGGTACAATGAGAAGTCAAAAAAAGATTATGAAAATAAATGAGAAAAGAACTTAAGCTTTACTTTTTTTGCAGGTTGATAAATGGACTAAGCAATAAGATATCCCCGAAAAGGATATGCCAAATATATTAGCATCAAGTCCGAATGGAAGATTGGTGTTTAACAAAATAAGGCATAAAGTAGTTGTGCCTCCTGTTATCATTGAAGTTAATGCAGCTAATGGATCAGGGTTCCTGGAAAATAATGCAGCAGCCACTGGAATGATCATTCCGGACACCATAAATGAATAGGAATGCAACATTAGTTCCAGTACATTTTCCATTTTTAGAGCGAGTAATAATGCTAAGCTCCCGATAACCAGAGTAATTATCTGGGAGATTTTTAAACTACTTTTATCATTATGTTTTTTTATTATATCGGTTAAAATATTTCCTGATGAAGCCATCAAACAACTATCGGCTGTAGACATAATTGCTGAAAAATATGCTGATAATACAATCCCCAGAAAACCTACCGGTAAAATTGTTTTTAAAAGTAAAGGCAAACCCATTTCCGCATCAATATTAACTGTTGTAAATCCTGGTATCATGCTATTTTCAATAGCCACACGTGCGAACATTCCTAAAATAACTCCTGTAAATGCCATGACAGGGAATTCAAATAATCCGGCAATAAACCATGCTTTTTGAGCTGTTTTTTTATCTTTTGAGGCATAAATTCTTTGGTAGAGAGTCATTCCAATAAACCATATAGGGATGATAGTGAACAGCCAATTTACAAATTGCTGCCAGGAAATATTTTGTAAGGAAAGAAACTCTGAAGGAAGTGTATCTCTGATTACATTAATGCCACCAATCCTTATATACGCGAATGGAATCGCTACAAATATTAATCCTGTCATCAGAACAATCCATTGGATGGTATCTGTATATATTACCGCCTTCATTCCACCTAATCCGGTATATAAAACAGCTATAATTCCCATTATCAATAATGCATTGTTCATTGTCAAACCCGAGAAAGTTGATGAAGCCAATTTTGCACCTGCAAGAATTTGCGAACTGGTAAATCCTAAGTAACCTATAGCCGAGATCACGCCGGCAAATAATGCCACCCTTTTATCAAATACACTCTCAAGAAATTGCGGAAAAGTGAGCAGGTTCTTTTCTTTATCGTGCCTTAACACCTTTGGAATAAGGAACACTCCGCTGAGCCATGCCCCTATTAAGCCGGTGAATAATAACCAGCTGCCGGAAAGTCCCATGAGAAAACCCAACCCACCTAATCCAATAGAAAAACCTCCGCCAACATCAGTAGCAACAACAGATAATCCGATGTGTAAACTATTCATTCTTCTACCTCCAACAAAATAGTCATCTGCAGATTTGTTTCTCTTAAAAAAGAATAAACCTACACCAAGTAATACAAGAAGATAGGAGATGAAAATAAGAATATCAATAATATGCATTATTCTTCTGATAAATATTTGTAAAGCACATTCATGCTTTCAATTTTACCTGAAATATTTGTGTTATTAATGAGGGTTCCACCATACCTGTAACCTCTCTTTAGAAAAGTAACATTCATAGGAATTGAATTCAACCTGGCAATAGTATATACCGTTTTGATACCTTGTTCACGCATCTTTTGCTCCATATTTGCCAACAAAAGCAAAGCCAGTCTGTTGCCACGCATTTCCGGTATTACTGCAAAATCTGTCATTTCGGCATTGACTGAATCGAGATAAATTTCGGATGAAGAAACGCCAACCAGTTGGCCTTCAGAAAAAACTCCAAAATAAATGAAATTTTCTCGCATTGTCTTTAAGATATAATTTTTATCATATACCGGAAACGGATATGACATAAACACTTTACTGTAAAGAGCACTTATTACTCCTGCATCGCCGGAATCCAACTCCTTAATAATAAATCTTTTATTAACTTTAGGCTTTTCATATTTATAATCCCGTGATAAAATTTCACTTAGCTTAAGAAGTTTATTAATAGGAGGTTTATCCCTTAAAGGATCAAGAAATTTTGAAAGGAAGAAAGCATCTTCGATAAAATTGAAAAACCGGGGTATAAATGCTTCCACTTTATAATCACCGGATAAAAATACAGGAGCATTCGATGCCGGAATTTTCATGAAAATCTTGGAATAATTTTCCTTAAGTGCTAAATCTTCTAATTCACTTAGTAAACTTGCTGGTTCATCACCACCATACTTCATAAGATAAATTCTATTATTCAATTTTCCATGTTGAATAAGGCTATTTCCAATTTTTTCGAATTTATCATGTATTATTCCGTCTTTTAAATCTTTCATTTTCAACAGGTATTAAAGAGATTGAATCGTCATATTCAGAAAGAAGTTTTTCAATTCCCTGAGGATTAATCTCCTGGCCTTCGTTTAAGTTAACATCCATTACGCAATTCTGGCATTCCCGGTCACAAAAATCATTTTTATAATTTTCAGGTTCTTTATAGGCTGTTATCACTCCCTCGAAATTTCTGAGAACCACCTTATTGGCTGACCATGAAATAATATAGTTAGGCATTACAGGTATTTTACCACCCCCACCGGGAGCATCAATAACGTACGTCGGAATGGCTAACCCGCTAGTGTGACCTATAAGAGATTCGATGATCTCTATTCCTTTACCAACGGGCGTTCTGAAATGGGATAAGCCCTCTGCAAGATCACATTGATATAAATAATAAGGCCTGACACGATTCTGAACAAGCTTATGCACAAGACTCTTCATTATCCGCGGGCAATCATTTACTTCGGCGAGCAGGACAGTTTGGTTTCCCAGCGGTATTCCTGCATCTGCAAGTTTTGCAAGAGCTTGTTTGGATGAGGTAGTAATTTCACGTGGGTGATTAAAATGAGTATTTACCCAAACAGGGTGATACTTTTTTAACATCTCTGTAAGCTCGTCTGTAATTCTGTATGGCAGGACAACCGGAGTTCTTGTACCAATGCGAATTATTTCAACATGCTCTATGCTCCTTATATCCTTTAGCAATTCTTCCAAATGATGATCCGGCATTAAGAAGGGGTCTCCACCTGAAAGCAATACATCTCTAATTTCCTTATGTTGCTTAATGTAATCTACTCCTTTGTTCATTTGTTCACGCCCGGGGATAAAATCTTTATCACCGACTTTTCTTTTCCTTGTACAGTGTCTGCAATACATTGCACAGGTATTACTTACGTGAAACAAAACCCTGTCGGGATAACGGTGAGTAATTCCCTCAACAGGGCTATCCTTCTCTTCCGACAAAGGATCCTTCATTTCGTAATTTTCAATTAACAGTTCTCTGCTATCGGGCATGGCTTGTCGGAAAACAGGATCATTACGATAATTTGAGCGGTCTATCAAAGAGAGATAATAAGGAGTTGTCATAAATGGAAACTTCTTGACTGTTTCAGCTAATAGTTGTCTCTCGTCATCATCAAAATGAATTCCGGTAAGATGTTCAAACTGACTTATTGTACGGATGCTATTTCTTACATGCCATTTCCAATCTTTCCAATTAGATAAAGTTGTTTGAGGATGAATTTTTTTTGCAATTTTCTGCTGTAAGTTATTATAGATCATCTTAATATTATTTTAAAACATATACAGCTTACTTGTTAGTAAGTTTCATTCATAATTAAACACAAGGAATGTATCTTATATTATTTGCGATTGAAAGAAGTCAAGAATGCGTAAAAATCAATTGAGCAGTGTTTGTCCTGAATGCTGAATCGAAATGAAGAATTTATAAACCGGATATAAATTAGTTGTCCATAACTTTGCAAAAGTACAACTTCTAAAGTTTCTAACCAAAATTAAGATTATCAGATCAGGTATCAGGATGAAGATAGAAGATAGAAGATAAAAGATAAAAGGTAGAATGCAGAAGGCAGAATACAGAATACAGAATTAAAAAGGTAGAATGCAGAAGGCAGAAGGCGGAATGCAGAATGAAGTAGGCAGAATATAGAAGATAGGAGACAGAAGGCAGGAGACAGAAGACCATAGTAGAGTTTTTCTGAATACTGCTCTTTCAGTTAGTCGGCTCAGAACTTACATGATTGATGAAAATCTGGAATAGATAAAACAAATATGGCCATTTTACTTCATAAGTCAGTTGGTATTATTTAAACTTTTTTTAACAGAAATTGTTTATTTGTAAGTTTTATTTTATTAAATTATCCATATTACAGAAATTGTAACTTTTCAGGTATATAAAATATTTTATTTCTCGCTGAGAAAACGCAGAAAATAATAATGAAGCTTTTTTTAGGATGAAAGGTGTAAAAAAAACAGATAAAAAGATCAATATAGTTTTTCTTGACGCGAAAACTGTCGGGGAGGGTCCAAATTTCAGGATACTTGAGAAGCAGGGTGACATTGAGATATACGATAAAACGCCTGATCATCTTGTTGTTGAAAGATGTAAAGGAAAAGAAGTTGTTATCGTTAATAAAGTCCCGATAACCAGGAATATTATAGATTCATTGCCTGATCTCAGGTTGGTCTGTGTAGCAGCTACAGGTATTAATAATATTGATCTGGAATATGCTCAGAAAAAGGGTATTCAGGTGAAGAATGTCACAGACTATTCAACAGAATCGGTCGCCCAGACTACATTTGCCATGTTGCTTTTCCTGATTAACAACTTATCCTATTATGATGTTTATGTTAAATCAGGGGCTTATGCCAGCAGTGATTCTTTCACACATTTTGAAAAACCTTCCTGGGAACTTTATGGAAAACGAATGGGAATTATTGGTCTTGGAACAATAGGAAGAAGAGTGGCTCAGATTGCACAGGCTTTTGGTATGGAAGTTGTTTTTTATTCTACAACTGGAAGAAATAATAATATAAATTATAAAAGATTCGATCTTAACACATTACTAAGTACTTCCGATGTTGTAAGCATTCACGCTCCGCTTACAGAAACAACCAGAGGGCTTATAAATTATGAAAAACTTAAACTGATGAAATCATGTTCCATCCTTATTAATACCGGAAGAGGGGGGATTGTAGTTGAACGGGATTTAATGCGTGCTTTAAATGAAAATCTTATAGGATCCGCTGCATTTGATGTATATGAGGAAGAGCCTGTAAGCAAGGATAATCCTCTTTTAAGGGTAATAAATAAAGACAAAATATTGCTCACTCCACATATGGCATGGACAAGCATTGAAGCCCGTCAGAAATTAATTGACAGGCTTGCAGCAAACATTGAGGAATTTATGAAGAATAAGGATTATTCTATAATTCCTTGATCATAATATTCCTGAACCACACGTCATTGCCGTGATCCTGAAGACCTATATAACCATCCCTGTATTTGCCGAACTCCGGGAAAGTTTCAAACTTGCTGTTAGCAATCATATTATCCCAGTCTGTAGTTCCCAGATGATATTCAAGAACAACCTCGCCGTTCATTTTATGAACTACTGTTCCCTGGTATATCATAATTTCAGCCTCGTTCCATTCACCCGCAGGTTTTGCGTTTTGAGGAACAGCAGGGATAAGATCATAGAGTGATCCGGCTTGACGGTTACCGTCTTTTCCCAGTTTAGCATCCAGATGCCGTTCATTGTCAAGTATCTGCATTTCAGGAGCTGATTTCCAAATTGGTTCGCCGGAAATTTCCTGAGCCAGATAGAAGATGCCGCTATTCCCTCCTTCTGAAATTTTCCATTCAAGTTTGAGGTGGAAATCCTTGAATTTCTGATTGTAAATGATGTCTCCTCCTTTTCCTCCTGCTTCACCCGCGCCGGAACCAATACATCTCAGAGTCCCATCTTCCATAACCCAGCCCTCTTCAGGAAATGTCTCTTTAGCATAACTTCTCCAGCCCTCAGTGCCGGTGCCATCAAACAATACTACCCAGCCTTCCTCAGCAACAGGCTGTTCTGTTTCAGAAGTATCGGGAGCTGTTTTTGTTTTACAGGAAAAAAGAAAAATCACTGTAAAAGCAAAAAGAAATAAAGCAGATGATAATGAAATAATTTTTTTCATGACTTTTAATGATTAATTTAATAATACTGGTTAACAGATATATAAAAGAATTGAAATACAACTGGTTTTTAAAATTATAAAAAAACAATTATAATATCCAATCTTTTACACCAAAATAATTTCCCGCTGAGTTAAGCTGAGAAATGTACGCTGGGCCATCAAGGATTCTATGATCCTGAGGAAATCTATCTAATCTTGCTTTCAACTTTCAATGAAACAATCAAATGCCCCACCCCTGTGATCCCTCCTTATTGAGCTACTCTTAATACACAACTCCTGTTTTCATCCTTGTATGACCCGATTTTTTTGCGATTGGATATCATTTGATATTCCCAAAAGCAAGTTTGCTAATGAGTGAAAATAAAGGTTTTAGACAAGAATAATAAACTTCTGAATTCTGACTTCTTTTGTTCCTTGTTCTGCATTTCACTTTTGAATTTTGCCCTCTAGTGTTCCTCGTTCTGTCTGAAGAAGAGACACGCTTTTTTGATTTCAGAACAAGGAATGAAGAACGAAGAAATAAGAAGAAAGAATGGGGGAACATAGAATGCAGAATTCAGAAGTAAGAAGGAATGCAGAATTAGGGATGGAAAAGAGAAAAAAATTTAGATTTACAAACTCCCCCCCCTCATTTTCAAGGGGTGGGTCCGATTCAAACTACCACAGATGGCTCAGAAGTTGTCATCAGGAACAACTTTTTCTACGCTTTATTTTGTCCCGCAGATCACGCTGATGTTCGCAGATGGATGAATTGATAAGTTTATGTTGAAAAATGAAGAGAGAAAGATGCGATCTGCAATTTGAAATGAAAAAAAATCGGGGTTGAAAAATAACCAATAGGTGCAACCTAAGGTAAGATAAGGATTCACACACACCCAACAGAACCCTGAAAGGCATAGGCGTTAACTTAAGGAATTTATTATACGCAATTATCTGATTAATTAAGGATAGTAACACTGAAAGGAAGGACAATACAGAGCTATTAAAAGGCAAGAGTAAATAGGAAAGGATGTAATACTCACCTGCAATCTCTTTTACAGCAGTCTGGGAATTGAGCTGAGCAGGATTAAGGCTGAAAATATATGCTGTAGAGCACTTTAATCTAATAGATTATTAAAAAAATATTCTATGTACAATATTTATTGTATATTGCTCATGCTTTCATCAATCACCAGGTTAATTTAGGGTTAGCCTTTTAATTGTATGCTGCTCCTTTTTCGGGAGCAGCTTTTTTTTTGCTACAATAAATTCTATTATTTTCCGGCACTTCCCTTTATTAACATCAGGTTGATCTTATTCAAGAGTTCTTTTGTTTTTATGGGTTTGGTAATATATTCATTAAACCCGGCATTGATACATTTCTGCCGGTCGTCAGTCATTGCATAAGCTGTCTGAGCTATCACAGGAATACTTAATTTATTATTACGGATTTCCCTTATTACCTCCAGTCCGTCCATCTCAGGCATCTTAATATCCATAAGGATAACATCATATTTTCCCTGGCTTTTCCCCAGCATTTCAAGAACTGTCTTACCGGTTGATGCCCTCTCGATAGCAATTCCTGTATTTTTCAGCATGTGTTTCAGAAGTACAAAATTTGACTGTTCATCCTCAGCAATTAATAGGTTTTTACTTTTCCAAGCTCCTTCATATGTAATATCATCCATCGCTCCCATACCTTCTTCCTCTGAAGTAAAAAGTTTCAAAGGAAGTGAGAAATAGAAATTTGTCCCTTCACCATAAACAGAGTCAAACCAAATACCCCCTTCCATCTTTTCAATCAGTCCCTTAGAAATTGTCAGACCCAATCCTGTTCCTCCGAATTCTTTCATAGTCGCTTCATCATCTGCCTGACGGAAACGCTCAAAAACAATTTCCTTTGATTTTTCTGGTATCCCAATGCCGGTATCTTTAACAAAAAATCTCACGAACCCCTTATCAGGTCTTTCATAACCAAAATCTATTCTTCCCCTGGCGGTAAACTTCAGTGCATTATTTAAAAGATTAATGAGTACCTGTTTCAGGCGCGAAGGATCCGTTATCACAAACGAATCATTATCAGCTACTTCATTATGCAAATAAATTTCAACAGGAAGTTCCTTCATTCTTAAACTTTTGCTGAAGAAAGTATAGACATCCCTCAGCAAACTGTTAAGATTTACCTGTTCATTTCTCAGTTCGACATGACCTGATTCTATCCTCGATATCTCAATAAGGTCATTGATAATATTCAGAAGATGTTTACCTGATTGCTCAATAATCTCAAGGTATTTCAAGCGCTCCGGGTTTTGCAGTTCTTTGAATTTAAGGAGAGTTGAAAAACCAATAATACCATTCAGGGGAGTCCGTATTTCATGGCTCATATTTTCGAGGAAAGCAGTTTTCAGGCGATCGGATTCCTCTGCTTTCTCTTTAGCTTTTATAATCTCCGTTTCAATTCTTTTTCTTTCTGCAATATCTCTGAATATAACCTGAGCGGAAGGAATTCCGTTGTAGGTGATACTTGCTGAAGCTACTTCAACCTGGATAGGTTCTCCTTTTCGGTTAAGAAGGATAAGCTCGGAAAAATCGGGATAACTCACTCCCGAGTATAGATTTGCTGCCCTTTCATTAGCAATCTGGTGGTAGTCTGGATGAATAAAACTGAGTATATCAAGATCATGGTAATTGTCACTACCTTCTGCCGCGAAAAACTTAACAGCTTGTTTATTATAATATTTCAGTTTACCATTGCTATGAACAATAATTCCAAAAGGGGAGGATTCAGCTAGTATACGGTAATTTTCCTCACTTTCCAGCAGTCTTTTTATTGCCGAATCTTTTTCATCCTTAATTCTTTTCTTCTCCACAACGGAATGCACTGCAGGTATCAGCCGGTAAATATTCTGGAGCAGGATATAATCGGCAGCACCTTTTTTAATTACTTCCACAGCAATTTCATCGGGTAAGGATCCTGTAATGAAAATTACAGGGGTTCCTGGGATATCTTTCTTAACCAGTTGAAGTACTTCAAACCCATGGAATGATTCCAGTGCAAAGTCCGTAAGTATGAGATCATATTTCTCTCTTTTTATTTCCCGGAGAAATTCCCTTTTTCTCTCCACTACAGTGAATGATTCTATCAGGTCGGCATTTTCAAGGAAAGCTCTGACCATTTCAAATTCAACAGGATTATCCTCAACATAAAGAATTCTGTATTTTTTTTTCATTCTCAGGCAGTGTATAAGAAAACATCCTGTATATAACTCAAAACTATTTTCAAATATATAAAATAAAGGGTATTTTTTTTATCTTTGCGTCCAGTTTTATGGTTCCGTAGCTCAGTTGGACAGAGCAACGGCCTTCTAAGCCGTGGGTCGCAGGTTCGAATCCTGCCGGAATCACATAATCTTATGCCTTTTTACATCCATCAGCTCATTATTTCGGATTAACAATAAACCAGGCAGGATCATGAGCAGCCGGTGCGCCTGACGGAGCGCAGCGAACTAATCCTGCCGGAATCACAAAGAACTTCAATTTAAACCGCATGTGTGCTTGTATGCCATAAGGCTTAATCTCCGGAAATAAATAAAATATTATACTGGCCAGTTTTTTATTTGTAAATATTTTACGGCTCTATTCCTAATATCATCAATGGTACAGGAGGGTTGTTTCTACCATGTCTTAAAACATTATAAACCTCACCTTCAAAATATGCAACTCCACTACTCATTTGTGACTGCATTTTTTTTGTTGGTAATACCTCTATCCCAAGATTAATAACTCCACCCGAATAAAACAGTAAATGCTTTACAAATAAATCAAATGCAACAAAAGCATATTTTCCGAACTGAACTTCAACAGCTATTTGGTCTTTAACAAAATCTGTTTGTTTATATGAGGATATTGGTTCATCTATTCCTTTGGATATAAGAAAAGTCTTTTGTTGATCATATGGCAAGGTAATTAATTCAGGTAATATTTTTTGGTCAGTCGTAATGTAATATTGATAGCGTCTTTCAACCCAGCCAAGTTTATTAAATTTTTCGTTAAATACTTTATTAATCTGAATGGGACTATAGAGCATTTTACCCGGCATGGTTTTTTCCTTGCTTTCTTTGGTCATAAACTTCTTTCCATCAATACTTTGTATAGTACTAGTGATTTCCTTATAGAGTTTCTTATGATGAACAATCAGATATTCTTCACCGTTCAGATGTGAGTATTTTTGAGCTATTCTCAATTTATTGATTTAGTTATGTTCATCTTCCATCTCCAGTAGTGAACTCGAATTCATTCCATTCAGCTGGCACTTGAGAAACTTTATCTCTTCCGGATGGTAAATGGATGGGTTTATTTATCGGTCGTATTTTTAATTCACCTTCGCTAAAAGCTTTTATTCGTTGTTTAGTAATATTGCAATACAATTCCTCTTTTTCAATACCTATTGAATTACGGTTATTTTTTATGGATGCAATAATTGTGGAACCGACTCCTGCAAAAGGATCTAATACCCAACTATTTTCATTGGTCAATGCCAATATACATCTTTCTACTAACTCTATCGGGAACTGACATGGATGTTCGGTTTTTTCGGGATGATTAGATTTTACGTTTGGAATATTCCATAACTCAGCATCCCAGTCTCTTAATACAATTTCCCAAATATCACTTGGATTTTTTCCAAGCGGATTACCGGAAGGCAATCCTTTGTTTGGCCCCTTAAAATGCCTTTTACCAGGATATTTTGCGGGAACTCTTACATTATCAAGGTTAAAAATGTACTCATCATTTTTACTAAACCATAAAATAGTTTCATAACGCCCACTGAAACGATTACTTGCATGCAGACCATGCCCAAAATGCCAGATAATCCTATTACGAAGTTTTAGTCCGTATTTCTTAAATATTTGATAATAATAAATATCAAGCGGGAAAATCTCACCCTTGTCCACATAATTCCCAACCTGCCAGCATAAATTCCCCTTTTCAGACAATGTCCTTATTAACTCAAAAATTATTTCTTCCTGTGCTTCAAGGTATTTCTCAATACTTGTCTTTGTCTCATAAGATTTTCCAATGTTATAAGGTGGAGATGTAATAATCAGGTCAAATTTCCTGTCTTCTATTTCTTTAAGCACATTGTAACTGTCACCTTGTCTAATTTGATAGTTTATCAATGGATTAATGAAATCATATAAAGGTTCTTTTACTTTCATTACCATCTTTCAGTTTTATGACAAAATTAAAAAAAGAGGATACATTTTAATGATCTACAAAAGAAAAGTTATCACAATTATTTGATAAGTTATTATCTAAATAATTATCAATTATTTCTGGCAATAAACTTGAGCCAAATCTTATATTCCGTAAAATAATTGCTTAACTGAAAAGTTATTTATCTATCCCGAGGAAATCCTTAAATTATTAGTGTTATTACCGAAATTACCTGATCTTTTTCCCTGATTTTTCCTTTTAATGGTGGAATAGGGGAAAAATCAGCGTGATGGATATATTTATTTTTAAAAATGGGGCGACTAGTCAATGCAAGAAAAATGGAGCGAGCGATAACTATGATAACTGACTTCATGCAAAATCCTGAGGTGGTTGAACTTGTTGAAAAGGCTAATCAACTCAAAATTAAAAAGAAACGTTTTTCTGACTTAGAAGATGCTGAGAGGAATCAATATGTTGATCTGGTTCAGGACGGTATTCGGGCTCAGCGGGCCATGGTAAGTACCATGAGGCAGATACATGATTACGATTTCCTTTTAAAAAACCCTGACTGCAGCAAACTGATCTGCCGTATCGATGCGGACAATGAATTCAACTGGTTGAACTTCAATATGAGCAAGGAAGAACAAATATTACATTTCACCTTAGGAGTCAGAATAGGATTAGACTTCAATGAAAAATTTAACTGGGGAGAATATAAAGAAATCCGCAGAACAGGAAAATAAATTATTTTACTTCAGGTTTCCAGTGCATTAAAAACCCAAGACATCCAAGATAGTTCTCAGCGAGCGCCGGATCTTTGCTGCTAGCCAATACTGAGATCTCTATTAACACTCTCCTTGTATTATCAATGCTTATTTCAACATTTTCCGGATAATTGTCTTTCTTACTGTCATAGATCAACTCTTTGGTGAGATCATCCTTCAGAAGAAAATGCATAGGATAAAAAAGATCAGATGTACAAAAAAACAGCTTGTAGTTTCTTCCTCCATACAAAATCACATTATAAATAAGTTTGTCTCCAATACCAATTATATTACTACGCGATTGCCCTTCAATCTTATAATTGGCACCCGGATACTGCATACACTTACCGTATAAATGGAATTTTCTGCAATTCTGTCCGTTCATATCCAACCATATAAACAGACTTAGAAAGACTGATATAATAACAAAAATATTTCTTTTCATATCGTGTATTTTCAAATTATCCTAATTACTCACAATGTTATTTCTGATTTCAGATATTCTGTTCTTCAGTTCATAGAAGTTTTCCTCATTTATTGTCATTTTACCCTTGCCAAGAATCGATATTACCCCTTCTTCGCTTTCTTCCACTTTTATACCGGTGTCCCCTGTTTCCAGTTTAGTGAATACTTCAGCAATACCATCGAGAACTTTAACAATACCTGCAATATTTTCATCATCCCTTACTTCTCTGGCTCTGTCCATAATATTGTTTAAAGGAAACATCATGTCGCTTATCATTTGCAGAATTGTATTTTCTTCCGAATACTCACCTGCTGATTGCAAAGCAAGGTACAGGCTTTCAATATATGCTCCGGCAGAAATGAGGGCGATGGTATTTTCTTTACCTCCTTCCTCCAGAAACTCCAGTAAATCTGCAAAAGCTTCATTGGAAATGTTGAAAAGTGAATCCACTACCCCGGCATTTGCCTTTGCTCTGGTAATTAATGACTCAAAAACACCTGAAGAAATTCCAACCTCGTAGCTCAATGACTGAATTACTTCAAGGTATTCAACACTTTCGTTATATCTTTCAAACAAAGAGAGATATGCCATATCAGCAATATAAACTCCAAGATTTAATGACTGCGCCATTGATCCTATATACCTGTCCTTTTGGCTGACAGGATTCAGAAATTCCTGATTGTACCCAATACCGGCGCCATGAAATCTATCAAGGATCTCACCGGGTGGAGGAATAAGATAAATAACAGATTCGCCATCATAAAGACTAAGAGATGCAGATTCATTGCTTCCGCTGTTCTGATCACTCTTCTCAGACTGTACACATGTACAGGAGTTTAAGATGATGATTCCGGTTATTATTATTAACAAAATAATATTATTCTTACCGGTCATTTTAGTTTTACTTTAAAGATGAATAAATTTTCTGACAAATGAACTACTACATATTTTAATAATACGCCATCAGTATATTACATTAATCAGGGTAAAATTAAAAATTAATTTTATTTGGCGTATATGTAAGCATACAATTTTATAAAATTCATTTCTTTTTTATAGATAAGGATATCCTGGAAAGTCTTCCGGATAAATCAAAAAGAAGATTTAGAAACAACATCCCTGTCATCAGCCATAATACAGAAACATTGAACCAAAGGGTGTCTATTATCCATGGTCCGATTCTCCTGGTACCCGAATAAAAATGAGCCCTGCCATATTTCGATACCGGAAACTGGTAAACCGGAGTGTCCTTCCTTATAAAGCGATCTTCAACTTCAACTATTTTCGCCATTTCATTCAGATTCAGAACCAGGTCTGCAACGCTTTGATTATAATACTTCCCTTTCATATCTGCAATATCCTCACTGGACATACCCTGCAACCTTAGTTTCGCAAATACTTTATCCTTTTGCTTTACTAATTCATTTGATCTTGCGATAAGCCGTGACCTCCTGTCAGCTGTAAAGGCTTTTATCATAGCAACATTGAGTGGGTGAGAAGATAGTTTTTCTGTAAAATCAGAGAATTCAGAGTCGTTCATATCGCTGATGGTTTTTACTGTCCTCAGTATCTTTGCAGAAATATCCTTTGTCTTATCAGTGTCCTGTTCCCTGGAAATAAATCTCTCATAATCATTTACCTTATTATTTAATGCAGGGATCAGAAAGTTCAATTCCCAGGACACATTTGCCAGGTCTCTGTCAATAGGGAAAAACTGCTTCTGGTATTTATTATCTCTGAATTGGGTAACCATCAGGGCTTCGTACGCCCATCTGGAAGCCATTAAGTCACCTGCTACGGGAACGTGTTCAGTTGAAGCCAGGCGATAATGTAATTTATCATATTTCACAATAACTCCTGCCAATAATATTAATGGAACCAGAATAAAAGGAATATTGATATAAATAGAAACTATTGATTTAAAAGCTGAAGAAATATTCAATCCCAGCATAATTGCAAAACAGGAAGTTGAAAATAATACCAGCCAGTAATGAAATGTCAGACCTTTTATTTCCAGAATATGATTACCAACTATTACATATACCAGCATTTGAAAGGCTGAAAGTAAAAACAGGAATACAAGCTTCGAGTTGAGATAAGAAGCCCTACTAAGATCAAGAAATTTTTCTCTTTCAAGCGTCTTTTTATCTTTAATGATCTCTTCCGCACTTATAATAAGGCCTATAAATAAAGCAACAATTACGCTCATAAAAATATACGCAGGCATATTAACATTTTCACCGAATACATACATTGGTGTTCCCGAAGCGTATCTGCTGAAATATTTTGAAAAAGTACTGACAATAAAGGCAAGGACAGGGGCAATTAGTATGGCAAGAAAAATAAACTGTCTGTCGGTAATCTTAGTAAACAAATTTCTCTCACTGTAGGTAAGAAACTGGCTGAAGAACCCCGGTAGTTTAAATTTTAAAGCAGGTATCTTCGTTTTCTGAATATCATTAATTACCTGCTTGTTCTGAATATTATCCAGGAAATATTCATACCATTTTTCAGGAGGGATGAGCCTTTCACCGGTAAATTCCCCAAGTTCATTTACCTGTTTTGCTTCAATAATTTCAAGTATTTCATCAGGCTGGACATTTCCGCAAAATGCACATTCAATATCACCGGGATCAACGCGTTTCGTAATATTAATTAAATAAGAAAATGAATCAAGGGGGTTCCCGATATAAACCGGGAAACCCCCTTTATCGAGAACAATAATTTTATCGAGCATCTTAAAAAGCTCCGATGAAGGCTGATGTATGTTGACGAAGACAATCTTACCCTGAAGGGTGAGTTCGTTGAGTAATTGCATCACATTCCCTGCGTCTGTGGAGGACAAACCCGATGTTGGCTCATCTGCAAATAAAATATAGGGTTCCATAACCAGTTCCAGGGCTATATTAAGTCGCTTTCTCTGTCCGCCACTAATTAACTTATTAAGCGGGCTTCCCACAATGAGGTCCTTAATGTAAAACAAGTCCAGATCATTCAGTATTCTCAATACTGTTTTATGGATCTGTGATTCATTCATATTCCCGAGACATAAGCGGGCCTTATAATACAGGTTCTGATAAACGGTTAACTCCTCTATTAATAAATCATCCTGAGGAACATAACCAATCATTCCCTTTAATTGATTTTTTCCGGAATCAATATCATGTCCGTTGATGAAGATATTTCCATTTTCTGTTTTGTAAATCCCGTTCAGAACTTTAATCAAAGTTGACTTCCCTACCCCGCTTCCTCCCATGATCCCCATCAGGTCGCCTGATTCAGCACCAAAGCTCATTTTGTGTATTCCGTTATCACTTTGAGGGAATCTGAACTCTATGTCTCTTACTAAAAAAGAAATTTTTTCAAATGCTTTTCTTCTGAGAAAGCCGGCTTCAACATCGCTGTAATAAACCGGAGTAATGCCCCCTCCTTTCAGGGAAGCCCCTTTTGGAAGAATATAGATATGATGGGGAAATATATATTTACCTGTCAATTCAAGCGATTCTTTACCGCTATAGTAGAAAATAATTAAACCTGCCTGCTGGATTTTAAGGAAAAACAACTGACCGTTTAGTTTCTCCTTCTGAAGGTGATTTATTGCCGTAAAACTAAATGAATCGATATCGCTTATTACCAATAGATTATCTTTTCCGGGTACTTTGTAAAATTTTTCAAGGGTAAACATTCTGCAGTTCTCATAATCCTCTTTACTGATCTGTAAATATTCAGAAATAGTTAATACAGCGTCGGAAAGTGTTTGCCTGAAATCATCATCCGGTTCTATCTGTTCATCAAAAAACTTAAGGAATTTTATAAGACTGAGTACTATTAAAAATTTATTTTTTACATGCAGTTCATTGTTTATCTGATTACATATAGCGAGTATCTTTACAGACAAGGCAGATATCCTTTTTGTTTCTTTCAGCCCTTCCAGACCTGCAATATTTTTTGCCTCTTTATCAAAAATTACCAGGGAATGCTCTACAATTCTTCCTGTGAACTGGGTTTTAAGGTATGATTCAACGAAATTACGGGAGAAAAGCCAGGCAACATCTCTGTTTAAATTTGCAAGAATAGCAAATAACTTCATCAAAGCCGTTAACATTGACTCGGTCATACTATATATATATATTTATAATCCGTTATAAATGCAAGTTCCATAGTAATGTGAACAGGAATAATTACTGCATGGTTAATTATCCGGTTTCATATTATCGGGTGGAAAAGCCATACATAAGGAAATACTTCCCTCCTCCCTATGGTTTACCTGAATTCTTCCATTATGTGCTGTCATGATCTGTTTTGCAAGCATCAGTTCAACTCCCACATGATAATCCTCCGGATTCTCCTCTTCATTAAAGTGATTTAAAATATTTTGCAGCATCTTTTCTGTAAAATTTTCTTTAAAATCAATCCGGATAAACCTCTCCACATCATTTTCCCCGCAAGAAATATTCAATTTACTATCCTTTTCTGCGTGACTTATTGAATTATCCAGTAATATTGTCAAACAAGTTAATAATAGTTCATAATCTCCTTTAATCCTCAGTTCTGTAGGGCATTTCTCCATATAGATACCTTTTCCTGTTGAATTTAATAAATCCTTTTTCTCAAGAATACTTATTTCAATCAGTTCCCTGACAGATACATCAATCCATTTCACAGCAGCTTTAATATCATTCAGTCTTGCCAGCTGGTTGGTAATTGTTGCGAACTTTTCCAGTTTGGAAACAGATGTATCCAAATAATTTACAAGCTCAGCAAGGTCTGTTGAAGCAACACTGTCCTTAAGCATATGAACCACACTCATAATTTTGTTTATAGGTGTACGGAGCTCGCCGGTGATCATATTCAGGAATGCTGTTTTCGATTTATCAATTCTTTTTAGATCCTTGTTAACCCTTTCAATCTCAATTACCATTTGTCTGTTACTCTCCCTCAAATTATAAACTTCAACAGCCTTATCAAGAGACACTTTCATATCTTTAACATCAAAAGGTTTGTTAAAGAAGCCGTATATCTGTCCCTTATTAATAGAATCAACTACGGTTTGATAATCGGAATATGCAGTAAGCATAAAACGTAATATAGCGGGGAACTCCTGCTGCACGATCTCCAGCAGATCTGTTCCTGACATTTCAGGCATGCGCTGGTCAGTAATTATCACTGCTATTTGTTCCTTTCTTAATAATTCAAGTGCTTCTTTCCCTGATCCGGCAAGAAACACATTATAATCATTCTGGAATGCCGAATCAAATAATATAAGGTTCGTTTCAATATCATCGACATATAAAATGTTTGGTCTTGCTTTTTTGTCTGGATTCATAAGGAGTATTTAATTAACTGAGAACAATTTTAATTACTAAATTAAAAGAAAACAAATGAGCATTAAAAATATTAATTAATATGAAACAATTATAAAAATTGTTGAGTTTCTTTGTAAATAATAGATAATAACTTTTATTACAATAATTATTTTACGAAATAATATGTCATGATCTTAAAATTTTCATTTAATAAAAAGTTAACACGGGTTTTTCTGACAATTCATTACTTTCTGCTTTGTTCCATCGTATCACTCTTCGCGCAGGATGAACCAATAAGTATGAAAGGGATAGAAGTTATTATTGATAAAACGGGAAAAACAAAGAACTCTTATATTTTCATTACAACCGGTTACCAGTTTCCTGCGTGGACTATGGTACCCATGACACCTGAAAATTCTCCTGAACTATATAAGAGAAGCGATATGGAAGTGCATATTCCAGGATGGTTTGCCGGGATAGGCATTATAAAAAAAACCCAATCACGGTTCGAAGCCGGGTTGCTGGCAGATTACTTTAAAAGCACAGTGCCGGTTGCTTATTCGGGACAAAGATCTACAAGTGAATGGGTTTATGAACAGAACAATAAGCTGGATTATTTTACAGAGGTTTCCGAAAATGATATTAACCGGGTCAATGAAGTCCTTTCTTTCAGAGGAACAATACGATATAAGATCCCCTTTAAATTCTTCAGTATTTGGGGAGGACTTACCGGAGGCACATTTTCCAATACTGTTTCTTTCCCCGGAAACACAATTTCACCTGAACCTTACCGGGAATTATCCTTAGGATTAACATATCAGGCAGGATTCGATTTTCTTTTAAAAGATTCAAAGGCCAGAGAGCTCATCAATTTCACTATTTACACCGATCTATCAGGCCCCCGAATTGAAGAAAAGATTATTAATCTTAATTCCGCGGGCTGGAGATATATTAATAAGGAGGGGAATAATGCAATTAATCCAATACGGGCAGGTTTTGCACTGGGGCTGCATTTAAATTAACTGTATATGTACCTTCCTACTGCTGAAATCAACTGTGGTGACCAAATAGGTTTTGTAAGATATTCATCAAACTGCACATGGTCTCCTTCAGCCATCTCATATAAAAAGGCTGTCTGAGCAATAACAGGAAGATCTTTACGAATCTTTTTTATTTCTCGTGTAGCTTCGTAACCGTCCATCTCCGGCATTAGAATATCCATTAATACAAGGCATATTTTCTGGTTTTTCCTGACAACATCGAGAGCTTCCTTTCCATTTTTAGCCCAGATAATGTTTATTTTAGTAGGCTTCAAAATTTCCTGTAAATAAATAAAGTTTGATTCCACATCTTCAGCAATAAGTATGTGGCGATCAGACCAGTCTTGTGAATCTCCCTTACGATCATCCTTTTTTAGCGGCACTTTTGTTGTTTCAGCTGCCTCCAGGTATGGTAATGTGAAATATATAAGCGTGTTGTTTTCAGGAGTAGATTCAGCCCGTATCTCCCCTCCCAGCAATTTAACAAGACTTTTTGAAATTGCCAGTCTTAATATAAAACCATTGAAAGGAAGATTTTCATTATCCGATAATTTGTTATACCTGTTAAATATAACCTCCATTCTTTCCACGGAAAACCCATGACCGGAATCCATAACATAAAACTCAAGAAAACTATTATCTTTTACTGTATATCCGAATTCCACAGAACCCTCATTTGTAAATTTTAAGGCATTTTCAAGAAGATTTGTAAGAACTTGTCTGAATCTGTCAGGATCAGTAAGTATCTTTATTTCCTCATTTTCCAGGCCTTTTTTCAGGATAAACGGAAGATCAGATTTCCCTGATTCCACTTTCCTCAGCTCAAATTTATCAAATATCTCATCCAGTATCTTATTTATTTCACATTCCTTCCGTTCTATTTCTAACTCATCTGCTTCGATTTTTGAAATATCAGAAAGATTATTTATAAGAAGCAAAAGGAAATTACTACTTGAATTAATATGACGAATATATAATTCCCTTGTTTCGGGTGATAGACCAGGATCTTTTAGTAATTGTGCAAATCCGGTAATCGCTGTTAAGGGTATTCTTATCTGGTAGGATAAACTTGAAAGAAAATTTGTATCGAATTTCCCTGATAATAATTTTCCTGAATGAAGTTTAAGAGTCTCGTTCTCAAAATACAGGCTGTTTATTTTATCTGTAAGGAGAAAACCCAAAAGAGCAAAGCCGGCAAATGCCAACAACCTGACAAATAACTGATAAACAGTAACATCAGTGACAAGAACATTCAGAAAAGATTGATCATCAGCAGAAATCAGATAAAAAACTACTGCATCTGCAAGATAATAAACCAATGAGAAAATTACTACGTATAACACTACATTGTATTTTTGTTTCATCAGCGGGGAATTTAAATGGTACAATATCTTTATTAGAATTTTTGGTTTAAAACAATAATAATGCGTTTCTGACTACAGAGTTTTTTCATTTCTCCTATTCAAATTCAGTACAATACTTTAAGCCTTCAGTTTTTTCACATATTATTTTCCGGCACAGGAAGGGAAAAACTAAAAGTACTTCCCTTTCCAGGCTCACTTTCAACATGTATCCGGCCTCCATGTTTCTCAACAAATTCCTTACAGAGTATTAACCCCAATCCGGTGCCCTTTTCATTTTCTGTTCCCGGCCTGGTAGCTGAGCTGTCAATACGAAAAAGATTATCCATTGTCTTTTTGGTTATCCCGACACCATTGTCAGCTACTGAGATATCAATGCGTCCATTAAGAGAAATTGCTGATAGCTTGATCTCACCTCCTGAGTTTGTGTATTTTATTGCATTAGTTAAGAGGTTCCTGATGATGGTATTTATCATATTAACATCTCCGAAAACAAAACTCTCTTTCTGAACTGAAGAAATAATCCGGATTTTCTTTTTTGATGCATAATATTCTGTAAATCTTATGTTTTCATCAACAGCCCCGGCAATATCGAGTACAATTGGATTATATGGAATTCTTTTGGACTGTGATTGTGACCATAACAACAGGTTTTCCAAAAGAGTGTATGCCTGTTTTGCTGATTCATGTGTAATATACAGAAACTTCTCTGTTTTTTTACTATCGTAGTTTTTATAATTTTTTAATAACAGATCTGTGAATCCTACAATGGCATTTACCGGATTCTTCAGGTCATGTGCGATTATTGAAAAAAATTTATCTTTCGTTGCATTTAGCTCCCGAAGTTTAATTGCATTCTTTCTGAGATCCCGTTCTGCTTTTTTCCGATCGGTAATATCACGAAAAATTCCGAAAGTTCCTCTAAATACTCCTTTATCATCATACTGGGGGGTAACGGTTACAAGAAGAATACGCCTGCCTTTACTGGTGTTGACCTGAAGTTCATAGGTGCTTTTTACTCCCTTCTTTCGCAGACCTGACTGCTTCTGAACTTTCTGAAATTCATTCCGGCTCATAAACTCACTGAGACTTCTTCCTGTAAGTCTGCCCTTCCCCACTCCCATTATCATTTCAGCAGCAGAATTTGAGAAAATAAATTTTTCCTGTGTGTCAACAATTCCTATTCCTTCCTGAAGATTCTCAATAAGTTCCCGGTGTTGATTCTCACTTTTCAATAACTTTTTTTCAACCAGTTTTCGTTCCCTTATCTCATCTTCAAGTTTAGCAGTACGCTTACTAATTCTCACATGAAGGGTCCTTGTCCACACCAATACAGCCAGCAGCAGAAACAAAAGAGGCAGCAAAACTAAAAGTGAGAATCTGACTATTTCCCAAATACCGGGATTTGGATTTTCGAGTATCCCAAACCATTTTGTATATATTTTACGATATTCTCCTGAAGCATTAACAGCAACCAAACCTTCAGAAAACTGTTCAAGAAGTTTCTCTTTACCTTTGGCAACTGCAAAACAAAGCTCAGCTGATAAAACAGGCGTTTCACCGACATGAAGATTTTTCCATTTATTATTATTAATCCAGTATAATGCTGTCATTTTCGAACCAAGAACACAATCGTAATTCCCCTCAGCAAGCAACCGGAGTGCTTCTTCCTGAGAGTCTGTAAGAATAAGTTGATCGCCGTAGCCAGTTTTTACAGCTAATTCGTGCATCAGATCACCATTTTGCACAGCTATCCTTTTACCTGAAAGGTCTGCAAGACTATTTGGTATTTCTGATCCTTTTCTGACAATAATAACCTGGTTAAGATATGTATGAGCCTGTGAAAGTGAAAATGTTCTGGCACGGTCATAGGAATACAGCATACCATGTATTATATCTATTTCCCCCATCTCTAATGCCCTTAGTATTTCATCCCATGGACCAAGTCTGAAATCGACAGTTAAGCCTTGTTTTCTGGCAACAGCAAGGGTAAGATCAACATTGAAACCTGCCGGCTGTCCGTTATTATCCAGAAATTCCATTGGAGGATAGGAGGAATCTCCGCCTACTATAATCCTTCGTTGTTGTTGTTCAATAGATTCAATCGGGGCAAACCATTTAGCATGTAATGCACGGTAGGTACCATCGGTAATAATAATAGACAAACCTTCTTCCAGCAGACTCAGAAGTTTTGTATTTCCTTTCTTAACCGCAAAACAAAACGACTGTCTGAATGCACTTGCCGGAATATTAACAGATTCCAGATTGGTTAACTCATTTTTTCGTATAAGCTGAACAGCAACAAGCTTTTGCAGAACTACAGCATCATGTAGGCCATCAGCAAGCTCCCTGAGTGCTATATCAAAAGTATTGGTAGTGACTATATTAATATTAAGATTCGACCTGCGCAGGAATTCCTCGGCATTATCTCCTTTCATAACGGCAACCTCTCTTCCTGAAAGGTCGCTAAGGGAATTAATGCCGGTATTACCTTTTCTTACAATTATGGCTCCATGCATGGTAAGATAGGGAAAAGAAAAATCATATAAAGATTCTCTTTCCGGTGTTCTCCCTACCAAAGGTAAGGCATCGATTTCCCCAATGGACAGATCTTGTTTTAATTGATTCCAGGTATCAATCCTAAAATCCAATTCAATTGACATAGCAGAAGCAGCAGCCTTCATAACCTCAACAGAAAAACCATCGGCTTCACCTTTTTCATTCACAAAACAATAGGGGGGATAGGAGGGTTCAGAGCCTGCGAGGATTACTGTATTTTCATAGGGAACGGAATTATTTGAAAGAACTTTGCCATAAATAAGAAAACTCCATCCTGTAATGAGTAAAACTAATTTAAATTTAAAAGACATTACAATCTTTAAAAATTTGTATAAATTTATTAACCTTATCGTCTTGTATTTCATGGCACTATGAGCATTTCCCTGTTTTTTTTAGTTTGCAATATTATAATTTATCATGAAATAAGCATAAAAAAATCGTTCTTTTTTATCATTGATCACTTATTATTATAAGTTCCGGAGAATCCGGCAGGCAGTAAATAAAACTTTCCAAGTTATAAAATATATTATTATCTGATATTACAGTAATAAAATTTCAAATCATTTATTCGAGTTTTGCATAACTAAAATATCAGGATAATATTAAAAATATTTGTTTATCAAGCTAATAATACTTTCTTTTTTTATTGGTTTTGGAATATAATCATCAAAACCATGTGCTAAAATCTTTTCTCTGTCTCCGGTTAAGGCGAGAGCAGTTTGAGCAATTACACTCACACCCGGGTTTAAGGCTTTGATATGATTTATTGACTCAAACCCATCCATAACCGGCATCTTAATATCCATTAAAATAAGGTTTATTTCAGGAATCTTTTTGAAAATATCAAGGGCTTCGGCACCATCTTTTGCGAATAAAAGATTAATATCCTGTCCTGAAAGGTATTCTTCCAGTAAAAGTGCATTTGTTTCTTCATCCTCTACAATAAGCAACTTCCTTCCCATTGTTTTCTCCTTTTCAACTTCATCTTTCACATATGGTTTTACCGGTTTAAAGGGTATTGTGAAATAAAAAACAGATCCTTCACCGGGTTCCGAGTCGAGCCACATCTGACCTTCCAGTATTTCAGTGTATGAACGTGCAATAGCAAGCCCCAATCCACTGCCACCATAATTCCTCCTATCTGAATAATCAACCTGCCTGAAGCGTTCGAAAATAAGATCCTGATCTTTCCGGGCGATGCCTATACCTGTATCTTTACAAAAGAAATGGAGCATGTCCCCCTGTAATATATACCCGATTTCCACGCTTCCGGTGTTTGTAAACTTCAATGCATTTGAAACAAGATTTGATATTATCTGAGTTAACTTTGTTTCATCTGTGAATACTTCGGCTTCTTCATTACTAAATGCCGGGGAACAGCGGAAGTTTACATTTTTTTCCCTGAATTTCTCAATGTACTGATCAAAGAGCTTCTCAAATATATGGTTTATGTTCGATCTTTTTTCATATGATTTAACATTCCCTGCTTCTATGGAAGAAATATTTAAAATATCAGTAATTATAGCTAATAACTGGGAACTGCTTTCCTGAATAATATTGGTGAAGTATGCAATTTTCTCTACAGATAACCCGGGTTCAGTAAGAAATCCTGTAAACCCAACAATGGCATTGAGAGGAGTTCTTATCTCATGAGAAATATTATTAAGAAAAGCTGTTTTAAGCCTGTCGTTCTCCTCGGCTTTTTCTTTTGCCCTGAGGAGTTCTGCTTCCATCTCTTTACGCGGGGTAATATCTTCGCTAATAATGATAAAATTAATTATATCCTCATTATTATCTTTAATAGGAGCAATCAGAACGGATTCCCAGTACTCTTCCTGGCTTTTTTTTCTGTTTTTATGCTCACCCCTCCATGCTTTTCCTGAGTTTAAATTACTCCAAATTTTGTTGAATACAGCGTCATTTGTATGCCCTGGTTTAAGTATCCGCAGCATCTTTCCTTTTAATTCAGCCTTTGAATAACCTGAAACTTCGGTAAATTTCGTATTACTGTATTCAATTATTCCGGTAGTATCGGTAATTATCACTGAGGCCGGACTTTGTTCCATTCCTGTTGAAAGTTTAAGAATCTCTTTTTCTGCAAGCTTTCGTTCCGTTGTGACTTCGGTATAGGTAATAATTCCACCGATCCTGCCGTCTGGTTTGTACCATGGTCGTACTTCCCATCGATTGTAGGTTGTGGAACCATCTTGCCGTATAAAAGAATCGTCATCATTCTTTTCAATAGCACCTTCCAGACATCGCTTATGAATATCCCTCCATCTTTGCGGTATCTCTGGAAAGACTTCATAATGATGTTTCCCGATTATACTTTCAGCATTTATATTGTAATCCTGAAGATACCTGTCGCTTGTGACTATATAATTCAGATTGGTATCGAAAACAGCTATTGCATTCGGATCATTTTTTACTATATAACGCATAATCTCTTCACTTTCCCTTAACAGTATTTCATTTTCTTTTTGATTGGTAATATCTATGCAATGCCCGATATAACCTATAAACTCCCCCTTTGTGTTAAACCTGGGAGAGCCATAGTCAATTACCCATCTATACTGTCCGTCAAACCGCTGTAAACGGTACTCCACGTTGAATTTTTCACGATGATCAAATGCTGATGAGTATATGTGAACACATTGTTCCAGGTCGTCAGGATGAACATTTTCAGTCCATCCGTCACCCAGTTCCTCTTCTAATGTCCTGCCTGTAAATTCGAGCCAGGATTTATTAAAATAATCGCATTTTTTGTCCTTGCCCGAAGTCCATATCAGTGTCTGTCCGGAATCTGCAAGAGTTCTGAAGCACAACTCGCTTTCTCGTAATTCTTTCTCCGCTTTCTTTCGTTCTTCCAGTTCCTTCTCCAGCTTTGCTGTACTTTCTTTAACCAAAATGGTAAGTCTCTCCTTTTCTTTACGTTTTTCAATATTGGCCCTTTTAATTTTAGCCATAGCTCTTATCTGAGCAGTCAGCTCGATCTCATCAACAGGTTTTGCAAGAAACGCTTCTGCACCCGCCTGAAGGGCACGAATACGGCTCTCCCTGTCGCCTTTAAGAGCAGTGATGAAAACTACCGGAATATCTTTGAGTTTATCTTTCCCCTTGAGATTCCGGCATACTTCAAAACCATTAATATCAGGCATAACAATGTCAAGGAGGATCACATCCGGATCTTCCGAAATTGCCAGATCAATTCCTTCTTTACCATTTAGAGCAGTATAAACCTTTGCAAGAGGGAATGTTTCTTTTATAATGGCTCTTAAGGTGGTCAGATTATCCTGTAGATCGTCAATTACCAGGATCTTAATTTTCTCATTTTCCATAGACAGTCTGGTTTATGGTTTGGAAAAAAATTTTTTCATTAATAGGTTTGGGAATGTAGGCATCAAAGCCATAGGCAAGGATGGTCTCACGGTCGCCTTCCATAACGCTGGAGGTGAGCGCTATAACCACTGTGTATGGCAATTTCGGATCGCCACGGATAGCCTTAAGTGCATCAACCCCATCCATTTCCGGCAATGCAATATCCATTAGTATTATATCCGGATGATGCTTTTTTGTAATAGCTACAGCTTCATTTCCATCGGCAGCTTCCAGTATTCTGTATTTATCGCGGAGGAGTGCTTTTAAGGTAAGCATATTGTCAGGATTATCCTCCACTAAAAGTACAAGCACCTCTTCTTTTGTGTCCTTAATTCCCTGCCGGGATGGTTTGGTTTGTTTACCGTGAGACATGACCATTTCAGCAACTGCATTACGCAGCTCTTCGGGATTTATATTTCCTTTCTGAATAAGCTGGTATATGTTGTTTCTCTTTAATAAGCTAAGTTCCTGACTGGTAACATGTTTAGCACTTAGAATAAGAACAGGAATATGCGCTGTAGAATCTTCCTCACGGATTTTTATAAGAACATCAAACCCGTTCATACCAGGCATCATCAGGTCAAGAATAATAGCATCAGGAATTATGTGGGTAATAATGGAGAGTGCCTCATTTCCCTCACGGGCAAGGAGGATTTTATAGCCGGAATCTTCCAGAATATCAGTAATCTGAATTATCGCAGCTTCGTTATCTTCCACCAGCAAAAGGGTTTTTCCATTTGTACCCTGTATTGAACTACCTGAAACCTGAAATTTCCGCGGCTGAACATCTGCAAAAGCATAGTGTTCCGTTATGGTGTTCAGAGGATCATACTCTAACGGCATTGTAAATGTAAATTCCGATCCCTTTCCCGGGGTACTCTCTACTTCTATAGTGCCTCCAAGGAGATTAACATATTTCTTCGCTATGGCAAGACCAAGGCCGGTGCCTCCGAACCTTCGTGATGCGCTGCTATCGGCCTGTCTGAATTCATCAAAAATATGCGGGAGGTGCTTATGCGAAATCCCTATACCAGTATCAATAACAGTTATCCCTACAACTTCCTCTTCCTCTTTTACTATGATCTCCACCTTCCCTTTTTCAGTAAATTTAACAGCATTTCCAATCAGATTCTGGAGAATATGTCTGCATTTTCCATTATCACTCCTCACATTAACCGTTGTATCACTTCCGGAAAATATAATTTCAATTTTTTTATTCTTTAGCTGTGGTTCCAGGATAGTAATAATCTCGGTTATCAGATCATTGATATTGAATTCTGAAACTTCGATTTCTTCTTTACCTGCCTCAATACGTGAAATGTTAAGAATATCATTTATGAGTGCCAACAGATTTTTTCCATTACGCTCAACAACTTCAAGATAACTGTATTCCTCCTCATTAATTTTACCTGCAAGCCGTCGTGACAGAACACCTGAAAGAGCTATAACTGAGTTAAGCGGTGTCCGGAGTTCATGGCTCATGTTGGAAAGGAATATTGTTTTTAACCTGTTGGCCTCATTCAACTGAACTTTTTGCATTTCCAGTTCAGTATTCTGCTCAAGTAATTCTGACGATTGCGCAGCAAGTTCCTTTTTCTGCATTTCCAGTTCATTATTTTGCAAACTTAACTGTACGGAAAGTTCTTTAATCTTTCTGTAAGCCACAACACCTGCAACGCGGGCACTTAGTGTATCCAACATCTTCTCAAGAAATTTCAAAGTCCCCTGGTTGAATTTACTGATACTTCCAAGTGAGATAAGTACAATCACATCATCGAGAGCAAACACCGGGATGGTTATTATTTCCCGCGGCATAAATTTTCCGGTAACAGTGTGAAACTGAAATCTGGCATCTGGCTGAATATCCTTAATATACTGTATTTTCCCTGAAGAAATAGCCGTACCGAATTCTCCTTCGTTAATTTCAGCTTCAAAAGCATTTTTCACGCTGCCATCTGTACCAATAGAATAGAAATGTTCATACCGTTTTTTATCTTCACTCAAGATGTAAACAGCGGCTATATGTGCCCCTGTCATACTCGCGAGAGTGTTAAGGGTAGCATTAAAGAACCTTACCGGATCAGCCTCGCTGAGCATCTGACTTGCCAGCGTGCTGAATTTTTCACCCTGCTCAATATTTTCCTGTACATTTTCAGCCATGTTATTGAATGCATCAGACAAAATACCGAATTCGTTCCTTTTGCCATACCTGCTTCTTGCACTCAACTTCCCGCTATTAATAAGATGGATAGTTTCAGTCAATATATCCAACGGATCTCTGATATGAAGGTAGAGGATAAAATTGATGCCGAATGAAAGCAGTAAAACGGCTGCAATGAGAAGGATCAGATCACGGGAAAGTCTTTTATTCAATGCCTCTGAACTAATGAAAACCTCATCAGCTTTACTCCTCGCAAAATTGTCAATTCTATTGATATTGTCTTTTAAATCCCTCAGATGACTGCTGTTTAGCACATCATGTTTATGGATATTAACAAGGAGGGCTTTCTCATAATCTTCATCCTTAAGTAAACTGAAAACCTGATCCCTGTTTGCTTTACATGAAGAATACAAATGAAACAAATGTTCAACATCACCCATAGAACCCAGATATCTGTTGAACAGAATATTGAATTGCTCCTGCGCATTAGTATCATAATCCCTGATAAGCTCAATGTAAGGATTCATTTCATCCATTCCATCCATTTCGAACAGGGTTTCCATACTCCAGTGGATCATGTATATATCAGATTGTAATTCACCTATAGCACGTCTTACCTGAAGAGGATGGTTATACAAGGTCTCAGCTTGCTGATGTGTTTTAGAGATCTGGAGGTATGATACTATTCCTATCACAATTACAAAAAACAACACTGCAAGATGGCCAAGTGTCATTTGTGTTTTTATTCTGAGGTTTTTCATATTCAGTTCTTCTTTTTTCATATAAATTTTCCTAAGACATTCTTTTGTTTAACTGGAATATTGCTGAATGGGGAAATACTTCATGGAAATCATATCTCCATAATATATCCCTTTCAGTTTCTCCTGTAACAAGGTATCCCCCTTCAGCAAGAGAAAGCTTAGCCCTTTCAATAATTTTTTTACGAAATTCGCTGTTATAGTAAAACAGAATATTAGCACACATAATAAGATTAAAATCCCCATAGATACTTGCAGCCGGACTTCCGGATTCTTTTTGAAGCAGGTCAAATTCCGAAAAATCTATGTTTGACTTCAAATCTGATTTAACCTTATAAAGTCCGCCCTGTTTATTAAACCACTGATCACCACGCTTAATGCTCACATTGTTCAATGAAGCAGAAACATATTCCCCTTTCTCCGCAGCCTCTAACAAAGAAGGGTTTATGTCTGTGGCAAAAATGCGGTAATCAAATCTCAGAGCACTTCCGGCCTTCAGTTCTTCAAGTAAGATTGCAAGACTGTAGGCTTCCTGCCCCGCAGCACAGGCAGTTGACCAAATGCGGAGCTCATTCCGTCTTTTATCGGGTTCTTGTAAAATCAGATTTGGAAATATAACACTTTCCAACAAAGCAAAAGTCAAAGGATTACGAAAGAACTCGCTATAGGAATTATTTAGCTGAAGGATCAGAATTCCGGCTTCACCCGGAAAATTCATGAGATAATCGAAATATTGCTCTGGTTCCTTAAATGAAAAAAAGCTTGCTCTTTGTTTAATTGTATTTGAGAGGAAAGAATGATTATAAACAGATAAATCCTTGGAATAATTGTCCCAAATATAACTGATAATCTTATCTGTGAATGATGCTTTCATTCGGATAAAATTATTTGAATATCAGCCATTTGCGCAATGATTTACTAAGGCAGTTATAGTAATCAATGTGAAATGTACGAAAAACTTAGAATAAAACCAAGCTTCTATGTGTTTTATTTACAAACATTTATTACTTACTAAAGTTTCGCAGATGCTAAACTTGTTAAAAAATAAAAAAGAATCTTTAAGGCAATATTTTTGTTCTTACCTGA
>CAZGKF010000012.1:19855-72799 GCA_964526475.1 uncultured Bacteroidaceae bacterium | reverse complement strand
TTTTTTGGAATTTTTGCCAAATAATACAAGAATATTAGATGTAAGGTACTAAATAATTAAGGTGATCGCGGGCTAAATGCAATTTCTAAATATACTTAAAAAGCTATGGCTGTTCCTGTGAAAACAACAAACATAATCAGATTACGTTTAGAAATTATCATGACATATTTCCTTTATCCGTAAAATCAATTATTTTTACATAATAATAATTTTATTAAAAATGAAAAATGTAATAATCCTATTGATATTTATATCTTCAACTCTTAATCCCTCATCCCTGTACGCTCAAAGAAAGCGCGACAGAATTCAAAAAGCTGAGGCTACTTTTAATGCCGGAGGTTATTATGAGGCAATTGACCTGTATAAGAATGCATATAATAAGATCAAAGACAGAAATAAGCGGAATGAAATTGTTTTTAAAATCGCAGAATGTTACCGCATTATCGGAGAATCCAGGCAGGCAGAGATATGGTACAGAAAAGTAATTAACAGGGATCTGCAAGATCCGGTTATCTTTCTTCGGTATGCGGAAATGCTTATGATGAGAGAGAATTATGGTGAAGCAGCTGAACAGTTTAAACGATATAAAGAACTTGTTCCTGATGATCCACGCGGTGAAACAGGTTTACGATCAAGTCAGTTAGCCGCACAATGGATTGAAAACCCGACGAACTATGTAGTGGAGGAAATGAGGTTCTTTAATTCCCGTCAAAGAGATTTTTCTCCTGCTTTTGCTGAAGATGACTATAAAACTGTTTTATTTACTTCTACCCGGGATGCTGCAACTGGCAAATCTGTTCATTCTGCAACAGGGGAGAGTTTCAATGATGTTTTTGTTTCAAGAATGGACCGGAAAGGGAAATGGAGTATTCCTGTTCCCATAGGTGGAGAACTAAGCTCTGAATCAGATGACGGCACTCCAAATGTATCTCATGATTTTTCCATGCTCTATTTTACACGTTGCCCAAAGGGGAAGAATGAGAAACTGGGCTGCCAGATATTTCACTCAAAAAAAAGCGGATTGGAATGGCAGAAACCTGAAAAAGTAAGAATCGCTGACGATAGTATTGTAGTTGCCCATCCTGCTATTTCACCGGATGATCTTTCCCTGTATTTTGTTTCCGACATGCCCGGGGGATATGGTGGAAAGGATATATGGGTTATCATAAGGGAAAATGAAGGAGCTGAATGGAGCAGCCCGGTAAATCTTGGTGAAGATATTAATACACCAGGTGATGAAATGTTCCCTTACATTCACTCGGATGGATCACTTTATTTTAGTTCAAATGGCAGAGTGGGCCTTGGAGGTCTTGATATATATAAAGCGCTTAAGGAAATAAGTGGCAGATGGCTGGTCGAAAACATGAGAAATCCAATTAATTCCGCCTCAGATGATTTCGGGATTACTTTTGAGCAAGAAGCAGAAAGAGGTTTTTTTTCCTCCAACAGAAAAGGCAGAGGTAATGATGAGATTTTTTCATTTCATTTACCTCCCCTCAGATTTAATATTTCCGGAATTGTCAGGGATGAAAAAACAAATAGTATAATCGAGGGTGCCTCCGTTAAATCTATTGGAAGCGACGGTATTACTAGCGATGCAATTACAAGTGCTGAGGGATCTTTCAGATTCATGCTTAATCCAAATACAGATTATGTTTTTATTGCTTCTTCAGATGGATATCTTAATGGTAGAGAGAGACAGACAACCAAAGGCCTCGAAAAAAGTACTGATTTTACAACAGTAATATACCTCTCTCCGGTTGACCAGGTTATTGAGTTGCCCAATATTTTTTACGATTTTGCAAGATGGGATTTGAGACCGGAATCTATGGTTTCATTGGATAAACTTGTTGAAACCCTCAATGATAATCCTAATGTTACTATTGAGCTTATGTCTCATACTGACTCAAGGGGTACTGAGCAGGATAACATTGTTCTTTCACAACGCAGGGCTCAATCGGTAGTTGATTACCTGATTTCAAAAGGAATATCACCCGACCGCCTCTCCGCAAAAGGCTATGGTGAATCTGTTCCAAAAACTGTGGATGAAAAAATTTTACAGGAGTATCCTTTCCTCAGCATTGGTCAGGAATTAACAGAAGATTTTATTAATTTCTTATCTACTGTCGAACTACAGGAAAAAGCCCACCAGGTTAACAGACGGACAGAATTCAAAGTGCTTAGAACAGATTATGTCCCTAAGAATTAGTATTTGAAACATAAAAATAAGGATCTTATTTTTTTATTGCTGCTGTATCCTTATGAGTTAATTATCCGTTATGACAGATAAATTGCGTTATTCATTACGTGGTGTTTCTTCACAAAAGGAAGATGTGCATAATGCCATTAAGAACATTGAAAAAGGTTTATATAAAAATACTTTCTGTAAGATTGTTCCTGATATTCTGACAGGTAGCGATCAACATTGCATGCTAATGCATGCTGACGGAGCAGGAACTAAATCTTCTCTAGCATATGTGTACTGGAAGGAAACAGGTGATCTGTCTGTATGGAAAGGAATAGCGCAGGATGCCATTGTGATGAACCTCGACGATCTTATATGTGTCGGAGCGGTAAATAATGTAATGATATCTTCAACAATAGGAAGAAATAAACATAAAATACCGGGAGAGGTTATCTCTGCCATCATAAACGGTACCGAAGAATTTCTTGATAAACTTAGATCACTTGGAATAAACATTTTTTCTGCAGGCGGTGAAACAGCAGATGTAGGAGATCTGGTAAGAACAGTAATTGTTGACTCCACTGTAGCTGCCCGCATGGAGCGTAAGAAGGTAATTGAAATTAATATTCGTCCGGGAGATGTTATTGTGGGTCTCGCCTCATTCGGGAAATCAGTTTACGAAGATGAATATAACGGAGGCATTGGAAGCAATGGACTTACATCTGCAAGGCACGATGTTTTTTCATATATGCTGGCTGAGAAATATCCGGAAAGTTTCGACTATAATATACCTGCAAACCTTGTTTATTCCGGTCAGATGAAAATTACAGACATAGTTAAAGATACTGGTGTAGAGGCAGGGAAATTATTACTATCACCTACAAGAACATATGCTCCTGTAGTTAAAAAAGTTCTCGAAAAATTAAGGAACAAAATTCATGGAATGATACACTGCACAGGAGGAGCACAGACTAAAATATTGCACTTTGTTAGCGACATTCATGTTATAAAGGATAATCTTTTTGATACACCCCCGCTTTTCAGTATGATTCATGAAAATTCCCGGACATCCTGGGATGAAATGTATCAGGTGTTTAATATGGGGCATCGCTTTGAGTTTTATGTTCCCGAAGAAATTGCTGACCAGATTATTAATATCGCAGCTGACTATAATATCGAAGGGAAAATTATTGGGCGTTGTGAAAGATGGCAAGGTAAGAAGCTGACTATTAGCACAAAAAATGGAATTTTTCAATACTGATCAATATCCCGGAATTATAATTAATTTTGCAGGCGAATATTTTTCCTATTTATGAGCAATAAATTATTACTTGAGAAGCTTGCCGGTGTGAAAAAAAGATTTGATGAAGTTTCAAAGCTAATCTCTGAACCTGGAATTATATCTGATATGAAAAGGTATATCCAGTTAAATAAAGAATTTCGGCAGCTTGAACCAATTGTTGAGAAATTCGATGAATACAGGAATATTGTCAGTAATATTGAGTCAGCCAGAGAAATTTTAGAGGATGAAAAGGATGAAGAGATGAGAGAAATGGCTAAGATCGAACTTGAGGAGCTGGAGGAAAAAACACTTCCTCTTGAAGATGAAATAAAAATTCTCATTCTTCCTTCCGATCCGGAAGATGAAAAAGAAGCTGTAGTTGAAATCCGTGCTGGAACAGGTGGAGATGAGGCCAGTATATTTGCCGGTGATCTTTTCAGGATGTACACCAAGTTTTTTGAGAACCAGGGTTGGAAGTATGAAGTTAGCAGTTCTTCTGAGGGCACAGCAGGTGGCTTTAAAGAAGTTATAATGCATGTAAACGGTGAGGGAGTTTATGGATTAATGAAATATGAATCTGGTGTTCATCGCGTTCAAAGAGTTCCTCAAACTGAAACTCAGGGAAGGGTACACACTTCAGCAGCTTCCGTTGTCGTACTTCCTGAAGCCGATGAATTTGATGTCGAACTTAATAGCGATGATATCCGAAAGGACACTTTCTGTTCTTCCGGTCCGGGCGGACAATCTGTAAATACAACTTATTCGGCTATAAGACTTACACATATTCCCTCGGGAATTGTTGTTTCATGCCAGGATGAGAAGTCTCAGATCAAGAATCTTGACAAAGCTATGAAAGAGCTTAGAACAAGATTATATAATCTTGAATATCAGAAGAGAATGGATGCGGAAGCTTCCAAAAGGAAAACTATGGTTTCAACCGGCGACCGTTCTGCAAAAATCAGAACGTATAATTATCCGCAGGGGAGACTTACTGATCATCGAATAAACCTCACAATTTATAATCTCCCTGTTATTCTTGATGGTGAGTTATCCGAAATAATTTCTCAGCTTCAAATGGCTGAAAATGCAGAGAGACTTAAGGATAGCGGAATATAAAATATAAAAAATGACCAGGAAGCTTTTTACGCAAATACGGGAGAAAGCAGGATACTTATGCATAGGACTCGATTCGGATTTTAACAAGATTCCTTCTTACTTTCTTGAAAAAGAATATCCCCTCTATGAATTTAATAAAAAGATTGTTAAAGCAACTTCTGATATTGCAGTAGCTTACAAACTTAATCTGGCTTTTTATGAATGTCTTGGAGTGGCCGGCTGGATGAGTCTTGAACTAACAGTTAGCTACATCAAACGTCATTATCCCGAGATTTTTATAATTGCCGACGCCAAAAGAGGAGATATCGGAAATACTTCCGGAAGGTATGCGTCTGCTTTTTTTCATAACATGGATGTTGATGCTGTTACAGTTTCACCTTATATGGGGAGAGATAGTGTTGATCCCTTTATCGATAGTCCCGGGAAATGGGCTGTAATACTCGCACTTACATCAAATGCCGGAGCCGATGACTTCCAGATGCTGAAACTTAGCAACCGGAACTATTTGTTTGAACAGGTTATAAAAGTATCAAAAAACTGGGGGAATAAAGATAATATGATGTATGTAGTGGGAGCTACACGTTCTGAATGGATAAAACGTATCAGGAAAATCATTCCTGATCATTTTCTTCTTATCCCGGGAGTTGGTGCCCAGGGTGGCAGCCTTGAGGAGGTTTCCAGATACGGTTTCAACAGACAATGTGGCATCCTTGTCAATGTTAGCCGTTCGATTATATTTGCAGATGTGACCAGCAAGTTTGATTATTTTGCCAGGGAAAAAGCTCTTGAAATACAGAAAGAAATGGAGTTCTATCTTAGAAAAAGAAAAGTAATATAAAAATTTTTTAACAGGCAGATTATCGGAAATTATTTCCATTAAGTATGTAATTCTTTTTTTTCATGCTTAAAGTTTCTGAGGAATACGTTCAGTTTGCCTGGAAATTTCTGCTTTACAGAAAAGATAAGCTTTTTTATAATAAGGAAACTATAGAGATAATTGACCCCGGGGAACAAAACTCATCCTCAGGACCTGATTTCTTTAATGCCAGAATAAAAATTGGAAATACTACCTGGGCAGGAAATGTGGAAGTCCACTTAAAAGCCTCTGACTGGTACCGCCATGAACATCATAAAGATCCTGCATACGACAGTATAATCCTTCATGTTGTGCTGGAAAATGATAAGGAAATTTTCAGGCTGAACGGAGAACCCATTCCTGCAATTGCCATAGAGCTTAATGAAACACACCTTGAGAATTACCGAAACCTTATACTTAATAATGAAATATTACCATGCAGCAAGAGATTATGTAGCATCAACAGTATATATATGCATGACTGGATGGCAAAGCTTACGATTAACCGCCTAAGGGATAAAACAACATTCGTTTTTAAGACTTTGGAGGAAAATAAATATGATTGGGAAGAAACTTTCTACAGATTTCTGGGGAAAAGCTTTGGTTTTCGAATAAATAACGTTCCTTTCAGTATGCTCGTTAATACGGTACCATTGAAAACCCTTCTCAGATTTCGGGATAAATCATTGACTATTAATGCTATATTATTTGGTCAGGCAGGATTCCTTGAGGATAAAATTTCGGGCGACAATTATTATGATGCACTTAGAAGAGAATATGAAGGAGTGTATTCTATGCTCCCTTCCCGTGCTCTCAACAAACATTCCTGGCAATTTATGCGATCCCGGCCTCCTAATTTCCCAACAGTCAGAATATCTCAGTTTGCCAGTCTTATAATAAACAGCTTTCCTTTATTCGCTGATATTATAGAATGTGAGAATCTGCAGGAACTGAGAGACATCTTTACTATAACAACAGATAAATATTGGGAAAGCCATATGCTCTTTGGAAATAAAAACAGGAGAAGGATTTACCGGATGGGCAAAGGAAGTACTGATATTATTATCATAAATGCTGTTCTGCCTTTACTATTTGCATATGCGAAATACAGAATGAGAAATGAATTGCAGGATAGAGTATTACGATACCTGGAAGAACTTCCTCCGGAAAAAAATGTATATGTTAGTATTTGGGAAAAGGCGGGTATAAAGCCTGAAAACGCCTTCGATTCTCAGGCTCTTATCCATCTTAGCGTGAATTACTGTAAGCCACGAAAATGTCTTGAGTGTTTGATCGGAACAAAAATAATATAATGGTTTATTACATTTGGATGCTTATTAAATATGGAACGTAAATTCACATTTTTATTATATTGAATCAGGAAATTTGAAGATATTTCGCATTTTTACCTGAGAAACTAAAATCTAATGGCGAAATATGATATTGTTATTATTGGTGCCGGTATTATTGGTTTAGCCACTGCTTTAAAATTAAATGAGAAAAAAAAAGATCTGAAAATCGCGGTGCTGGAAAAAGAGAAAGATATAGCCTCTCACCAGACAGGACATAACAGTGGCGTAATTCATGCAGGTGTATATTATAAACCTGGTAGTTTTAAAGCTCTTAATTGCCGTGAGGGCTATCAGATGCTGATCGATTTCTGCGAAAAGGAAAATATTAAATATGAATTGTGCGGTAAACTTATTGTTGCCATCAGTGATGAAGAAATACCGCAGTTGGAAAGATTGTATGAAAGATCCATGGCAAACGGACTTGACAGGGTAATTAGAGTTCATCCCGGAGAGATCCGGAAATATGAACCACACGCAGCCGGAAGATCCGCATTGTATGTTCCTTACACAGGAATAACTGACTATACTGAAGTTTGTCGAAAATATGCTGAGATATTTACTAAACGATATGGTGGTGAAATATTGACAAATAACATGGTTACTAATATTTTACGAAAAAGACAATTATGCACAGTAGTTACAAATAGTGGATCTTTTGATTGTCGTTTAATAGTAAATACAGCAGGACTTTATTCTGATAAAATTGCAGAGCTGACGGAGAAGAAATTATCTGCACGTATAATTCCTTTCAGGGGAGAATATTATAAGCTTAAAGAGGAAAGAGCCTATCTTGTTAGAAACCTTGTTTATCCTGTTCCTGATCCTGCTTTTCCTTTTCTTGGTGTTCATTTCACGCGGATGATTAACGGGGGAGTTGAAGCAGGGCCAAATGCAGTGTGGGCATTTAAGAGAGAAGGATATAAAAGATCAGACTTCGGATTTAATGAATTTGCTGAGACTATAGCCTGGCCTGGTTTCAGAAAGGTAGTGCGTCGTTACTGGAAAGCCGGTCTAAGAGAATATTATCGTTCTTTCAGTAAATTTGCTTTTGTAAGAGATCTGCAATACTTAATTCCTGAAATTAAAAAAGAAGATTTAGTCAGGGGAAATGCAGGTGTAAGAGCACAGGCATGTGACCGGAAAGGTAATTTACTGGATGATTTTTTAATCGTTGAATCTGAAAATGCGTTTCACGTGTTGAATGCTCCTTCACCTGCAGCAACTTCATCACTCGCAATCGGAGAATCGCTCGCCGGGAAAATAATTAAGCGTTTTCACTGACTCATGGAATACATTCCCGATGGAAGGCTCGCCGGGTGCCTTCACCATAGGCTTCGGCCTCCGGCGAAAGATGCGGCGTAGTAACTTTATCGCACGTGGTCAGAAGAGCAAAACTTGCCGACGGCGAAGTGCTTATTAACACTGAAGAATACCGGATACGCTTATATTATCTCTGTGTAAATCCGCGTTCTAATCAGAGCAAATCTGATGGAAACAATGGCAAAATGAACCATTGAAGTTAGATAGCACTATGAAAACAAGTCAAATAGTTACTAAAATTAATTAAATGGCAGCGCTTACAAGGAAAGTAGCCGCAAATGCAATAATAGCATAAAGTTCAGGGAATACAGCTAAGATAAGGGTATTGCCGAAAACGTTATAACCCGATCCAATTGCAGCAATTCCATTCGCGCAAACCTGTCCCTGCCTGATAGCGGATAATAATCCCACCAGACCGAGAGCAAACCCTACGCCAAAAACTGCACCTGCTTGCAACCAGGTAATGTCGGCTGTTAATACTCCCTGAAGGATAAAATATCCCATAAAACCGTAAAGGCCCTGTGTGCCAGGCAATGCGCTTAATACAAGATAATTACCAAAAGCTTCTTCATTCTTTTTTAATGCACCAATCGAAGCATTTCCTCCCATTGATACCCCAAAGGCACTCCCAATTCCGGCTAATCCTATCATAAGACCAACTCCAATGTAAGCTAAAATAATCGGTTCCATAACAATATTAATATTTAAAGTGAGACGTTAAATTATTTTTCTAAAAGGATTGTATTTTCTTCCGCCACCGGTAAAACCGGCGTTTTTATAAAATTCAACAAAAGTGAGACGCATCGGATGAACAAACGCTCCCAAACCTGACATAAAAAGATTAATTCCATGGCCTATTACAAGGATCACAACCATAATAAGGATGCTTAAAACAGGTATATTCCCACTCATTGAAACGGCCAGGCTGTTAAAAACGAAACCTAATATTGCACTGGAAATTCCAAGGGCGAATAAACGGATATAGGAAAGTAAATCCCCAATGATACCGGTAACCATGTTATATGTATTCCATAAACCAAGGCCTAAATTCATGAAAACATTTCGATTCAGATTGTTAAGAAACAGAATCAAAATTCCCCCGGTAATCAAAATACCATATTTAACAGGATCGAGAATTTCCATGGAAACGTTTGCATATTTATTCAAAGCATATACAGAGATCATCCCAATGAGTAAAATGATCCATCCGATAGTGCCCAGGGCAAGTTTTATTCCGTACTGTTTGATTTCATTTACAGCTTTAATAATCATTCCGAATAGTATTTGCACTGCCCCGAAAACAAGAGATAAATAGAAGAGAAAGCTGTTGATATCAGTTCCTTTTTCCTCGAAATTAGCCTGAAGTGTACTGTATACCGGTAGATTGGTGTGATATAAGTTTATTCCGAAAAATGTGCCTCCAATCAATCCGAAAAGGACTGTGGCAAGTCCAAGAAAGAAGATAAGAATAGTTACCGGTTTAAACTCCTTCTTGACTTTGCCTTTTAGAATAAGAGCAGCAATTGCCATAAGAATACCATATCCGACATCTCCCAGACAAAAACCGAAAAACAAAGCATAAAAGGGAGCAAAATGTGGTGTAAGATCAAGTTCAGTATATTTAGGAAGGGAATACAATTCCCCCAGAACTTCGAATTTTTCAGCAAATCTCTTGTTCCTGAGCAAGATAGGTACTTTATCGTCAGGTCCGGGATTTCGGGAAATATATACAGCTCCGGTATTATCAAGAAAATTGTTTACCTGATCCCGGGATTCTCTTGGTACCCATCCTTCCAGTATTCTTAAACGCTCTTCTGCTTCAACAGAAGTATTATATACAACTTTTTCATATTCCAGTTTCTGGATCAGGGAGTTTTTATATTGTTCCAATGCAGGAATGCCAGTCTTTGCTACATGGTCGAAACGTTTATCAATAGTACCAAGTTCCTTGTTAATTTTTTCTTTGGCCACATTTAATGAAGACAGCGAATATGTATGTAGTTTAATTTCTTCAGCCTGGATATTTATTTCCTCATCATTACGCAGGAATACCACGAAATAAATATGTCCGCTAACATTGTTTATTTCTTCGATGGTATATTCGTTTTTCCATTCAGGATTAAATTTTCTGGTTTGTGTGATAAAGAACCGGACGAAAATGTCATGTTCTTCCAGTTGCTTTATCTTTTCAATAGAAAAATCTCCCCAGGGCTTCAATTCATTAATTTCCTTTGTAATGGAATTCAGTTTATTCGTTTTTTGATCAACTTCCTGTTGTAAAGCAATAATCTCCTCATAGATATCCTCCCCTGAAATATCTTCAGACGGTGATTGAGTTTCAATATCACGGTTTTTAAGAAATCGTATCACCTTGTCAACACGATCAATTTGCTGGTATTGTTCCCGTATCTCATCGGTTATCTGCGCCTGTTTCTCCAGGATATGCACAACACCGAGTTCTCTGAGCTTATCAAGAAAATCAACATATTCATGATGATAAACAAGGAATGAGTATTTTGACATAGGAGTTATCATGCTGCTTCCTCCACTTGTTGTTGCCGGTTCTTTACAATTTTTTGAGATGATTTATCGAGATTTGCTTCATCCTCAAGGAATCGCTTGATCTTCAGAATGGCCTCTTCATAACCGGGTATTTGTATCTTTTCATAAAGGTTTACCTTCTGGGTAGTTTTTTTTCTTGCATAATCCAGAAGATTCATTTTGCGGTAGAAAAAGTCTCGTTCAATGGCTACCCTGGCAAGCTCTTCCAGAATCACTATGCCATCATAAAACCAGTCGGGCTGGTTAATAAGGCTGAATTCTTTTGTCTCAAATATAATATTATCCAAAACAGGAGTCTTTACACCAGCAATTTTTTTAACCGAAAGTTCAACATCTTTAATAGTAATCAGGTCCCTGTCAAATTCAGCCCATAACCTTGACATATACTCATATGAACGGATTTTCTGTTCCAATTTCTCATCCAGTAATGTGGCATCGTCTTTAGCTTTTTTAACTTCCATTCGAAGGGCAGTTTCCTTATTTTTTATTGTAGGCAATGCTCTGACCCTGATATTAAGTTGCTTACTAAGATCCTGAAGCGATGTTTTGTTATATTGAAATTTTATTGCCATCTGTTCTTTTTAATTCAAAAAAATCTAATTATTTATTATTTCAATGAATCAGTTTTCATCAGGCCAGTATTTATCAACTAGTTCCTCGCGGATACCTACTTCAGCCGGAGTAAAATATTTGCTGAATAATTCCCAGCCAGTATTCATCATGGTATCGGTATCAATGTTAACATCGATAGCCAGTAATTTTTCGGAATAATCCTTTGCGAAATTGAGGGTTCGCTCATCATAATCAGTTAAGTCAAAGCCATTCTCAAGTTTTGTCCTTGCGTTCGCTGCATCAGCATACAGTCGTACAGCTGTATTCATTACCTGTGGATGATCCTCACGTGTTTTCTTCCCGATAACAAGTTGCTTAAGTCGTGATAAGCTTCTGAAGGGATCAATAATTACCTTCCCTATTTCAGTGTCACGTCGGAGAAACAACTGTCCCTCTGTGATGTAACCTGTATTGTCCGGAATAGAATGTGTGATATCTCCACCTGAAAGTGTGGTGACAGCAATAATGGTAATAGAACCTCCTGCGGGAAACTGCACAGCTTTTTCATATATCTTTGCAAGATCACTGTAAAGGGACCCGGGCATACTATCTTTGGATGGGATCTGATCCATGCGGTTTGATACAATACTCAGGGCATCTGCATAAAGTGTCATGTCAGTAAGCAGAACCAGAACGCTTTCATTTTTCTCAACTGCAAAATATTCAGCAGCAGTAAGGGCCATGTCGGGAACGAGTAAGCGCTCAACAGGGGGGTCTTCTGTAGTGTTTACAAAACTCACAATACGGTCCAAGGCTCCTGCGTTATCAAATACATTTTTAAAATAGAGATAATCATCATTTGTAAGCCCCATCCCACCAAGAATTATCTTATCAGCTTGTGCCCGAAGAGCTACCATTGCCATCACCTGGTTAAAGGGCTGGTCGGGGTCAGCAAAAAACGGGATTTTCTGCCCGGTTACCAGGGTATTGTTAAGATCGATACCGGCAATACCAGTAGCAATAAGTTCTGACGGTTGCTTGCGACGTACCGGATTGACTGATGGCCCTCCGATCTCATATTCTTCACCCTCAACTTCAGGGCCTCCGTCAATGGGTAAACCAAAGGAGTTGAAAAATCTGCCGGCAAGATCATCGCTTACCTTAAGCACGGGAGGGCGTCCAAAGAAAATAACTTCTGCGTTTGAAGGTATCCCCTCTGTACCGCTATATACCTGAAGTGTAACTTCTTCTCCCTTAATCTTAACCACCTGAGCCAGACGTCCGTTTACGGAGGCGAGTTCTTCGTACCCGACACCTGCTGCATTAAGAGAACAGGTTGCCTTGGTAATCTGGGTTATTTTTGTGTATATTTTCTGAAAAGCACTGGTTTCCATTAGGCTGTTTTCCTTTCATCAATAATGTTAGACAATTCTTTTTCATGTTTTTTGAACTGTTCTGATTCAAATTCAGAATAGTTCATCTGCTTGAACTCGTTGATTATTCGCTTAAAATATGGATTGACCTCATCAAAAGATTCAAAATTGAAATTGGTTTTGTAAACATCCAGCATTTTATCAAGCATTACTTCCTGTCTCTTTATGGGAGTTGAGCTATCAATAGGATCAAATGCATCCTGCTGAAGTATTACGAAATCTATAACCTCAGATTTCCAGAAGTCTATATGGTATGAAACAGGTACGCCGTCATCACCAAGAATATTGATTTGTTCATAGGCTTCCTTACCACGTATTAATATATTTTTTACAAGAAGCACTTTATCTACCCAGTTGTCGTTTATCTGTTTTTTGAGGTATTCCTGCAATTCGGTATATTCAATATACTTGGAATAGCTGTCAATAGGATCAATAGCAGGATATCTTTTGCTGTCTGCACGCTGCTGTGAAAGCGCGTAGAAACAGCGGGCAACTTTTTTGGTAGATTCAGTTACAGGTTCCTTCAGGTTACCTCCGGCAGGTGATACCGTACCTATAAAGGTGATGGAACCTGTTTCTTCGTTGTTCAGATAGACGTATCCGGCTCTTGAATAGAAATTGGAAATGATAGCCGGAAGGTCCATGGGAAATGCATCCGGACCGGGAAGTTCTTCCATTCTGTTTGACATTTCCCTCAGTGCCTGTGCCCAACGTGATGTGGAATCAGCAAGTAACAGAACTTTAAGACCCATGGCACGATAATACTCTGCAAGGGTCATGGCTGTATATACAGAGGCTTCACGGGCAGCAACAGGCATGTTGGAAGTGTTGGCAATGATGATGGTTCTTTCCATCAGCTTACGGCCGGTTCTGGGATCTTCAATCTCAGGGAACTCCGCAAAAATCTCAACAACCTCATTAGCTCTTTCTCCACAGGCCGCGACAATTACAATGTCAGCTTCTGCCTGCTTTGATATGGCATGCTGTAAAACGGTTTTACCACTTCCGAAAGGTCCGGGAATAAATCCTGTTCCACCTTCTACAATTGGATTAAGAGTATCGATAGTTCTTACTCCTGTTTCGAGTAATTTGAATGGACGTGGTTTTTCTTTGTATGCTTTAATGGGTAATTTAACAGGCCAGTTTTGAACCATTGTTAAAGGAACCTCGTTGTTTTTGCTGTCAAGGAGGACAGCCACAGTATCCTTTACCTTATATTTACCTTCCTCTGTAATGCTTTTAACTTTATATTTCCCGTTGAATTTAAACGGAACCATGATCTTGTGTTTCTGATGGTTTTCATTCACCTCACCGAGCCAGTCGCCAGCCGCAACAATATCTCCCGCTTTTGCAATGGGTTTAAACAGCCATAACTTATCATATTCGAGAGCTTCGGTATAATCACCACTTTTTAGAAAAACACCGTCCATCTTGTCAAGATCATGCTGAAGCCCATCAAAGTTTTTTGAAAGCAAACCGGGTCCGAGTGTCACTTCAAGCATCGCTTTTGAAAATTCTACCTCAGTACCAATCTTCAAGCCCCTGGTACTTTCAAAAACCTGAATATAAGCACGCTTTTCCAAAACTTTTATTACTTCGGCCATTAGCATAACTCCGTTGTGATGGATGTAACAGATTTCATTCTGAGAAATGGGACCGTCAACATCTACCATCACCAGGTTGGCAATAACACCGGTTACTTTACCCCTGGTTAGATTCTTTTCTTCTTTCATTTATCATAAATTCTTTAGGAAATACATAACTTTTTTCAAGATCATTTAGTAACTGCCTGAACATTTTTTCTCCGGTTTCCTTATCTAAAGCAAGCCAACGTTCTATCATGTGCAGTTTAATGATATATGCAAGTAAAACTTCAATGGTAAAATAATTAAATGTATTTTGTTCATCAAGAAAATTCCACCGCAGGATGTCCATTGCTTTCTCCTTTTCAAGAAAATTATCATTCTCCTGAATACTAAGAAGTTTATCCATATACTCAAAATCGTTGCTTAGCCCAAAATCCTTTAAAGTACTCTTTTTTACCGCCTGTACAACAAAGCTGTCGCCAATGTAAATACTCTCACCTGTTAGCTTATGCTTGCGAACATTAAATCCTGCAACAATATTTTTAAGATTAAGATCAAAATCGAACCATTTGCGGAGATAATCATTGTCGCATTTACGCACGTAATCATAATACAACCATGTAAGCTGATCTTCCCACGACAATTTTTCGAATATGGGAGTATCAGATTTAAAGGCAGTAATGAAAGTCTGTATGTAGCTTTCGCAATGTCCTGGTTCCTTTATCTCCTGCTCAAGCTCTTCCATGTTATATTTTCCACGGTCTTCAAAAGACTTATCTGTTTTAAGTGCCAGATTCAGAAGGTTACGGTTATCGACGGGTAAAAAGAGCAATTCAATAAGTCTGTAATCATCAGGATGCAAATGATATTGCATATCCTTTTTGACCCCGTCAATTGTAAAACTAAGTTTTTTTTGATCAAGTAAGATATCCGGGAGGCCTGCAACCAGGTAATAATAATTTCTTCTAAACATTATTTACTGGAATAAAGAAGTTCAGTTGTTCTTGGACGTAAATAATTTTTAAAGAAATTTTCAAAATCTTCTTCAGTAAAACTAATCAGGTAGCTATCGTCTTTAGGCCCGATCTTAAAACCAGACTTCAGATTTTCATCAAATTTGAGTTCAAGACCGGAGTCAAGAAGGGATTTCTGTTTTTTCGTAAAATAATCATGTAGCTCTTTCTCATCTTTCTCCGGGAGAAGAATTACTGCATCGAATGATTTCGATTCCCCAGGATTCCAGTTTTTAATTGCAGTTTCAATTATGTGTTTTATGAATTTATCATCATCAAATGCATCTTTCACAACTTTTTCCGTAGCCCTGGTGATGATCAGATTATTGAGTTCCTGTTTAATTGCTGATATCGCCTGGCGGGCAGAGAGTCTGACCTCAGATTCCACATTCTTTTTTAATTCTATTGCTTCTTTTTCTGCTTTCTCCAGGATTTGTGCTGCATCTTTTCTGGCTTGTTTCTCCAGATTTCCAGCTTCAGCTTTGGCTTTTTCAATTATGGTTTCTGCCTCTTTGCTTGCTTTGCCTACTCCTTCAGCATAGATCTTTTCGGTAAGTTCCTGAAGTTTGTTTTCCATATTAATAGATTTTTCTTATGTGAGAATTTTTAAATATTTCCGGATAATATGAACTACCTTGCAGCAAAGCTGACGAGGCATCAATTTTTTTTATTCACGATACGCTCCGCAACCGGGATACGTTAAACCTGCAAGTTTCAATTCACTTCGTTTTTGAAATTTGAGTTTCACGAATAAAAAAATAATATATTGATAATTAGCTTACTAAAAAAACGTTTTAAAATGATTGCAAAAATACTAAAAAAACCCAAATGACTGGCAAATTCGTATATAAACCGGGTCTGGAAATGGGTTTAATCCGCCTTCGCGTTCCATTTATTCTGAATTTTCAGCGGGCAAAAATAGTAAATCTAAAATGAAAATAAAAATCTAATAAATCATTTTTATGTTAAATCTGTCTAAGTGACAATTTATGATCACCTTAATTAAACCAGGCCTTCCGTAAATATATCATAGAAGCAACAAATTTCATTGAATCAGTTGATTGGACGAACATATTCCTTATATTTTTCCCTCTAAGGCAATATGACTTGTAAAAAACAGATCTTCTCGTATTTGTTTTATTGATGATTCATGTTTTTCTTTTTATATTTGTGAACTTTTTATTTAATTGCCCAGGTGGTGAAATTGGTAGACACGCCAGCTTGAGGGGCTGGTGCTTGCAAGGGCGTGCTGGTTCGAGTCCAGTCCTGGGCACTTAATAAGACATTCTTTTATTTTACTGAAGAAGGCTTTTTTTTTCGGTATTAATTCTCCAGTCCACCGGAACACTTTGAAAACCTTCTTCATAATCTTACCCCTTTCTCCGGAAGTCAAAATATCCCCAGGAAGCATAGTTTTCATGTACACGTGAGGATTTCAGGATTTCATGATCGTATTTAAGCATAGGTTTTTAAATATTTTTTCATCTCATTTTACTTTGACAGATTAGCATTTTCAATGATTTCCCCAATCTGTCATAGTAGAATTATATCAGTTTAATAATATCTTCTTTAAGTAGCAATTTGTTTTCATTAGGATATGTTATAAAGGTGCGAAGCAGTTTTACCGGAGGCAATGATAAGACAAATATAGCATGACCCAGTTCTACTGCTTCATCAATGTCGTGCGTCACAAATATCACAGTTCTTTTGTCCTCTTCCCATAATCTGACAAAGGCTTTGCCAACGTTTTTCTTAAGCTTATAATCAAGTGAATTAAAAGGTTCATCCATAAGTATCAGTTCTGAATCGTATGAAAAAGCTCTGGCAAGAGAAACTCTTTGTTTCATACCTCCGCTTAGCCGGTGCGGATAATAATCTGCGAATTTTGTCATTTCCACAATTCCCAGGTACCTTTCCGTTCTTTCCTTTATCAGATTTTCCGGCAGATGATCCCTTAAAATGAATTCGATATTCTTTTTAACAGTCTTCCAGGGTAGTAACCTGTGCTCCTGAAAGACATATGAAATCCTTGAAGGCATCCCTGTAATAGTTCCTTTATCAGCCCGGACAGTTCCTGCCAGCATATTAAGAATAGTGGTTTTTCCGCAACCTGAAGGACCAAGGATACAGTTTATCTGATTTTTCATGAATGAAATACTGAAATCATTCAGAATCTCAAGGTTCCCGTAGGATTTATATATTTTTTTCAGTTGAGGCATTTATTTCCATATAACGATTTTTTTCTCTGCTATGCGTACCATGGTTTCAAAAAAGTAGCTAATAATAATTGCCATTATTGTCCACGCAATTAAATCGCTTACCATCAGAAATATTTGTGCATCCTGCATCCTTGTTCCAATCCCAAATCTCGGTTGAGCAAGAACTTCCCCAATAATTATAGCCCTCCAGCCAAAACCCATTGCGTTGGATATTCCGCTGGTTAAAAACGGGATAATAGAAGGTATGGAAATGTTAAATAAAATCCTCTTTTTACTCACATTATATACAGTTCCCATTTCGATGAGGCTTTTGTCAACGCTTCTGATACCTTCAATAATATTTCCGCATAAAATAGGGAACATGGTAAGCAGAGCAATAAAAACCGGCACAAGCTCTCCTCCTAACCAAATAATAGCCAGTAGAATAAGGGATATTACCGGAGTCGAACGGATAGTGACCAGGATGGGATTAACAAAGAGAAATGCAGGCTTGCTCATTCCCGCAGGAATTCCCAATAGAAAGGCAAAGAGAAGTGCAATGAAAAAACCGGTAAGACCTCTGATAACGGTTGCAGATATCGAAAGCATAAAATGTTTGGTGCTTACAATATTGAAAAACGAAATCATTGTTTGCTCGGGGGATGGAAAGATCTGCCCGGAAGCAGCCAGATATGATATCACTTTCCAAACACCCAAAAGGAAGACGATAGCAAGAATACTAATCAGCCTGTTTTTTGAAATAAAAGGATTCATCAGGAAGTTTACCTCCAATACTTTGCGGGTTAAATATATAAAAGACTTTCAGATATTCCTCAATTCCTTTTCTACCTTTCCATGCTTCCATGAAACGCAGGTTACACCTGGGTATAGAGAATTCAGCAATTTGTCTGTCAGGTAATATTTTGTATTTTTCAACAAGTAAAGATGCTTCCGGGATATTTTCATTTACCCAGTTTATTGATTCTTCAAGGTGCTTACAGTAAGAGTTTATTATTTCCGGTTTTCTTGCAGCCAATTCCTTATGCACAAGGAGAGCTGTTTGAGCAAAAGGGATGGAATCGCCAAACAATAATTTCCATTCGCTGTTAAGATCAAGTATCACCCTGACATCAGGATTTTTACGAACAACCATACTTACCTGAGGTTCGGAGATTACTCCAAGTTTGGACACTCCTGCTGCTATGGCATTAGCAAGTTCAATATGTGTGGGAAATGAATAATCTGCAAATATATCTCTTTCCGGTTCAAGACCATTCTCCTTAGCAAGATACCGGAACAAAACATCAGGTGTCATGCCTTTTCCCATCAGACTCACAGTTTTTCCCTTCAGATCTCCCCATGATCTTATGTCAGGGTCGCTCCCGAATAGGTAAAGAGTTCCCCATACCGGAATTGCAGCCAGAATATAAGGCAATCCTTTATTATAGAGAAGAGCTGCCATAGTGGAAGGAAGAACTGCAATATCAATTTTCTCCCTGATCATCAGGTCTCTTACCTGTCCGGGTTCATTTTTCAGAATAAAACTGGTATTATAAATATTTATTACCGGTCTTTCTTCGATCATTTTTATCATTGCAATACCCCCGGGTCCCTTTAGAGTGGCTGTAATTATCGAGTCTTCCCTGGGACCGGCTGACCGGCAATTGTTAAAAAGCATGATTATCATGCTGATACCAGCTATAAAAAGAAATTTGCTACGCAAAATCTTCCTGTTGCAGGATAAAGTTAAAAGCCTGAAATAATCAAGCCTGACATTCTGAAGGAGGGTTTTAAAGTATGCCAAATTATCTTTCTTTAAATATGCGGCTTAAAATATTCATTCATATCAAATATATTACTTTCCGTCGAATTATTACTGCTAAGAATAAAAGAATTGATAGTTTCAGGATATGATATATTATTAAACAGGATTATAACTTCTTGTTGTTATAATAATTTTTTTTTTTGATCTTTGGAACCTTAAATACTATCTTTAATGAGGCGTTTAACAGACCGGTATTTAATGTGCTTTGTTATCATTTGATTTTTTATGGTAGGACAAACGGGAGAAGAAGCCAAAACCACCGGCTGTTTTTTTATCCAAAAACAATAATTGAAAAGGATCAGTAATTAAGTATCACAAAAAATTTTTATAAATGCATCATAAACTAATTTTACATCATCATGAGAAAAAGAACAATCTATTATGCGCTTTCCCTGGCATTTCTGTTTATCATCTCTTCCTGCGGAGATAAAAAAAAGGAAAAGATGTTTACAGGAGCAAAAAATGAAGTAAAGCTGATCACCCTCAATCCGGGTCATTTTCATGCAACTTTGATCCAGAAGTTAATGTACGATCAGGTTGATCCTGTTGTTCATGTTTATGCTCCGGCAGGTCCTGAAGTTGAAGATCATCTGAATAGAATTGAAGGTTTTAACACCCGTTCTGAAAACCCAACAAGCTGGGTGCAAAAGGTTTATTACGGCGACGATTTCCTTGAAAAAAGTCTTGCTGAAAAATCCGGAAATGTTATGATCACTGCCGGGAACAATGCCAATAAAACGGAATACATACTTAAATTTATTGAAGCCGGAGTTAATGTTCTCGCTGATAAACCTATGGTTATCTCACCTGAAAAATTCCCTATGCTCCTGCAAGCGTTCGAAGCTGCGGAAAGAAATAATGTATTGCTGTACGATATTATGACAGAGCGGTTTGAGATCACAACCATCATTCAACGTGAGTTGTCAATGATGGATGATGTTTTCGGGGGACTGATAAATGGGACGCCTGAAGAACCTGCTATTACCAAGGAAAGTGTGCATCACTTTTTTAAGTACATAGCCGGCAATCCGATCAAACGGCCTGCATGGTACCTTGATGTGGAACAGCAGGGAGAGGGAATTGTGGATGTTACTACCCATCTTGTAGATCTTATTCAGTGGACAGTGTTTCCCGGTCAGATAATTGATTACAAGAATGATATTGAGATGATTGCAGCCAGGAGATGGCAAACAGAACTTACCCCACAGCAATTTGAAAAAGTTACCCGGTTAAAGGAATATCCCGATTTTTTAAAGAAATATGTTGAAGGAGATATTTTGAAAGTCTATGCTAACGGAGAGATAATTTATAAGCTGCGTGACAAATATGCCAAAGCATTGGTAATATGGAATTTTGAGGCTCCTGAGGGCACAGGGGATACACATTATTCCATTATGCGTGGTGGAAAATCCGATTTGATAATTCAACAGGGGAAAGAAGAAAACTTCAAACCAATATTATATGTTGAAGCCAAAGAGACTGAGAACCTTGATGCTTTTGCTTTAAGTCTGCAGAAAGCCATTAATACTATCGGAGAAACGTACCCTGGTGTAGAATTAATTCCTTTAGATGATGGCAAATGGAAAGTAGAGATACCTGAAAAGTATAAGATTGGCCATGAAGCTCATTTTGGTCAGGTAACAGAGAGGTACCTTCAATATTTGCAGGATGGTGCATTGCCTGAATGGGAAGTACCCAATATGATAGCCAAATATTACACAAATCTCAAGGCACTGGAGATGGCGAAAAAATAGTGATATTCATGAATTATTTTTAAAAAAGTAAATTGTTTATTTCTTTAACTGTTGTGTACATACAACATATTATTGATATATTTGTTGTTCCAAAACAACATTTATGAACGAACTCATCCGATATTCCCACTACCGTATCAGCGAAACCTCCCTGGATTTCTCCAGGTACCTGATGCAGGAAATAGATTGGAATCACCGTCTTATTGGTATTACCGGTTCCCGGGGAACAGGGAAAACAACCCTTATGCTGCAATACCTGAAGAAAAATTTTGGACTGAGTGAAAAAGCAATTTATCTTTCACTGGACAATATTCATTTCTTAAAGAATAACCTTCTGCAAATAGCCGAAGATTTATACAATAACGGAGTCAGACATCTATTTTTGGATGAGGTACACCGCTACCCCACATGGGCTATAGAGATTAAAAACATCTATGATATCTTCAGAGAATTGAAAATTGTATTTTCAGGTTCCTCTTCTTTACAAATACTGAAAGCAGAAGCTGATCTCAGTCGCCGAACGGCAATTTACAAACTCAGGACAATGTCATTCAGGGAATACCTGGCACTGTCTGAAAAAAAAGAATTTAAGCCCTTCACGTTGGAATACCTGTTAGAAAACCACAAGGAACTTGCTGCTGAACTAACTGCAAAATTTCAGCCATTGCCATTATTCAACAGTTACCTGAAAGGGGGTACGTATCCATTCTTTACTGAATCACAGGCGAAGTTTCCTGAAAGACTGCAGAGTACTGTGAATGTGATCCTTGAGACGGATATACCGGCAGTTGAAAAAATCACCTACTCCAGTATTATCAGCATGAAGCGTATACTTGCCCTGATTTCCGATGCAGTACCTTTCAAACCCAACATCTCGGAATTAAGCAGAAAATCAGGTGTTACCAGGGACGTATTGCTAAAGTTGATCAGCCTTCTGGAAAGATCCGGCATACTTATGCTCCTCCGCCAGGATGCATCTCCCACAGGTTATCTCACGAAACCGGAAAAAATATACCTTGATAACACGGCTCTTTTATATGCACTCTCTCCCGGAAGAGAGCCGGAAAAAGGCACATTGAGAGAAACATTCTTTGCCGGTCAACTTTTGGCAGGTCATCAGGTAACCATTCCGGCGGAAGGTGATTTCATGGTGGATAACAGGATTTTGTTTGAGGTCGGCGGAAAAAATAAAACAACAAGGCAGATATGGCATTCAGGCAATGCATTTATCGGAGCCGATGATATTGTAACCGGGTACCGGAATGTAATACCGCTGTGGTTGTTTGGGTTATTGTATTGAAAGTGAATATATATTCGCAACTTCTCAAATATGTGCATTGACATTATTTGTAAGGACAGGTTCATTCTTTTTTACAAAGAAACATGGAAAAAGATGTGGAAATCATTTTGTCAATAAGAATATCTGGATTATATTTGCATCCGCTTTCGGGAGCTTAGCTCAGTTGGTTCAGAGCATCTGCCTTACAAGCAGAGGGTCGCTGGTTCGAATCCAGCAGTTCCCACATTATAAACCATTCCTCGTTAATAGTAAATTATGAGACTTTTTGCTTGATTTGTGGTCAGGATATTTATATTTACATTAATTTATATTCCTTGTTTAATAGGGTACTGATATATTTTATAATGTATTTACCTTGACAATTCCTCCAGAACTTTTTTTCCGGTAGCCATCAGTTCTTCAAGATTTCCCGGATTTTTGAGGATGGCAAATAATGCTACGGTGTCATTTAGTTTATTTAGTTTTTCTTCTGCTTCAGGTGTTCCTTCTTTTTCCAGTTCTTCCCTGAGTATCCTGATTTTCTCGGCATCCTGGATACCCTCCAGCAAGCGTTCAAAACGGATGGAACTGCGCGCTTCAGGATATACAGCGTAAGTATCCCCGGCGGGCCATTTGCGGAAACGGGAATCCAGCAAAGGTTCCTTTACCCAGCTGTTATATGCCCATCGCAGAAAACCATCATAACCAGCGGCCATGGTATACCAGCCAATGAAGGCACCTTCGGCAGGAGGTGAAAAGGTGAAAATATTCGGGAATTCGTTTGCACAGCAAACATACCAGGTAGTGATAAGTCCTTTTGATCTGCGATAATCCAGGTCAACCAAATCCACAGGTGCATCATGTAAAACGCAAAGATCATGCACCTGGTCGATGTAAAGTTTGTAGTTTTTTTTATCATCGGCCTGAGCTATACCCAAACCGGGTGCTGTATCGTTAAGAAATTTAAGCATGGCTTTCATCTCGTCAGCTTCCCTTTCGTCCATTGCGATCCGGGTTATCTCCTTCCATCCTTTTTGTTCAAGATGCCGTGTGAAATCCTGAAGGAAAGGAGTCCATAAACGAGTATATTCTTTAGTTCCGGGATCGGCTTTGATTTTTACTTCCTTAGCTGTTTTTTCATCGAAATAGTACAGTTCATTCCCCCATGGAACCATTGAATAGCAGTTGATCTGTGACTTAATACCCAGATCCATCATGAACTGTACCCATTCATCGAAAATGGTATAATCATATTGCCAGCTTCCATCGGCTTTCTTAGTCCACCCGATCATTGACTCAAAATGATCTTCAGTTTGTCCTCCCCAGGGACGTTTATTAAGGGTAGCTGTAATTACTTTTTGTCCTGCACCAGCCAACATGCTCATCAAAGGTCGCAGGGCTTCCCAATGATCGTCAGACCATGGTTCAACATTATGAACGCGTGCAACAGCATAAGGATTTTGCCAAAGGTCGAGATGAAATTTCCATTCCGTAGCGGGTGGAAGTGTACGGGAAAAAACTTCCACATTGAATGTAAAAGTGGAGTGTTTTTTTCCGGCTGCATACAGAGTCATGGTGGAATTATATGTTCCGGGATCAGCATCAGCGGGAATATCAATGCTTATCCAGACAGGTCGGGAGGTTTGTGGTTCCATATTGAAACAATCCAGTGTATCGAGTACATCCGGGTTTAAAGATGCTGCATAGTTTTCAGGTTTACGGTGACCGCATGCGTCAGCAAACTCATCGGTAATTACATACCTCACAAAACGTGCCTGGGCGATAGATGCCGGTAAAGACTTGCCGCTCCCTGAATTGAATTCCGAAAACTCACATTCAATCTGTCTGACCGCTTCACTACTCCAGAGTACCAGTTGTGCCGAAATCCGTTCTCCCCGCCATGCAGAGCCAAGCCATTTGTTTATATTGGCAACATCGGGAATAGAACTTTTCGCATACCTGTGGTTTACTGTCCCAAGGGCAGCATGCAACCCGGGTTTAATTTCATCCCATCCTGCTGCTATGTCTGGTGAAGGATCAGCAGCTTCAGAATAGGTAGTACATTCTTTATCCGGCCGTGCTTGTCCGCATCCCGCTAAAAGGATGGAAATTAATGGAATGAATAGCAATTTTCTCATTTTATGGTGTTGTGAAATATTATTTTTTAAATATAATACAATATTTTATACCAGGTTTAATATTTTATAATAGTTGTTGTTTCTGATAACCCTGTCAGGGTTCGCAACCCTGACAGGGTTGAACAATAATAGCTGCAGCTTACACCCTTTACAGAGCATACTCGTTAGTTAATTGCCATCTTTTTACTAAATTGCCGCTCCTTATTTAATCTGTAAAATATGACAGGTTTAGTTTCAGTTTTTTTCAGCGTTTGCATACTGTGCGTCTTCCTTATTGTTGGTAAAGTACTCAGGGTCAAGATCAGGCTTTTTCAGAGAATATTCCTCCCGGCTTCAATAATTGGGGGATTTCTGGGTTTAGCCTGCGGGCCATTCGGACTGGATATTATCCCTGAGTTTATAATGAATACCTGGCAACAGATCCCCGGGATTCTGATCAGCGTGGTGTTTGCAACACTTTTTCTCGGAGTTATGATCCCCGGGATCAGAACATTATGGACACTTGGGGGAAGCCAGTTTTGTTACGGCATGATTATTGGCTCGGGGCAGTATTTTGTAGCATTGCTTGTCACTGTTCTTGTTCTTACACCCTTATTCAATGTGCCACATGCTTTCGGCACCATTCTTGAAATTGGCTTCGCGGGCGGACATGGCACTGCTGCCGGAATGGAAGAGGTGTTTAACAAAATTGGTTTCCCTGCCGGATCTGCTCTGGCGTATATGTCGGCAACTGTTGGGATAATTACTGCAGTGGTTGGTGGTATAATATATATTAATATTGCCATCCGTAAAGGCTATTGTAAACATATTGACGCTTCAAAGGGCATCCCTGAATATAAGAAAACAGGGCTTATTAAAAATGAAGAAGATAGATACTCTATTTCAACAGCCACAGTTGCAGGAGAATCCATTGAACCATTGGCGTTTCATTTTGCAATAGTTGCACTTGCTGTGCTTGCAGGATGGGTAATGCTTACCGGGGTAAGGAAGATACATCCGGTACTTGGGGGTTTTCCGCTTTTCCCTCTTGCAATGATAGGGGGGATGATTGTTCAGATAATTTCAAAACCTTTAAATGCTGACAAATATTACGACAAACAAACATTTGACAGGATATTGGGCATATCGCTCGATATACTGGTTGTGGCTGCAATTTCTTCCCTCAGGCTTGACCTGTTCCTTGCCAATTTCTGGCCCTTTATTGTTTTAATGATTGCAGGAATATTATGGATATACTTCTGTCTTACATTTCTTGCCCCCAGGATGCTCCCTTATAACTGGTTTGAAAGAGGCATTACAGAGTATGGCATGCAAACAGGGGTTACAGCAATTGGTTTATTATTGCTCAGGCTTGTTGACCCTGAATATAAAACAGATACTGCACAGGCATTCGGCTTTAAACAGATGCTGTATGAACCTTTTTTTGGTGGGGGATTTATAACTGCAACCGCTCCTTTTATAGTTATAGGTCTGGGGATATGGAAGTCTATTCTGTTTGCTGCCCTCATTATGTCAGCCTTCTTCATACTATCCTGGATCAATGGATGGGTTAAGTGGAATCCTGGAAAAAGGACGGTTGATTAATAATAAGTATTAACTTTGTTTTGAAACAAAAAGTGGGGGAATTTGGTCCTGAAATATACCGTTTACAAATGTACCTTTTCCAATTAATAGAGTAACTGATCATTAAAATATAAAATTATGAAGTATTACATCAGCAAAACAATCAGCACAGATTTCGATAATGCTCTTCAGCTTGTAACACAATCATTGAAAAACGAAGGTTTTGGAGTCCTTACGGAAATAAATCTACAGGAGAAACTGAAAGAAAAACTGAATGTTGATTTTCGTAAATATATAATTCTGGGCGCTTGTAATCCGGCTTATGCCTACAAAGCATTACAGAAGGAAGATAAGATCGGTACTATGCTCCCATCCTTCCTCTCCTTCTGCTTTAAGTAAATGACATAAATTATAAACTATTCCAACATTTTCCCTTTCACACATTTGAGCAATGTTTAATGCATGTTCAACCGTCTCACAATAGAAGTTTACATGAGGATAAATGGCTATCTCAATATTGAGAGAATTAACAAAATCCGCCAGATTGCGAATGCCCTCAACAAACTGGGAATCACCCTCATCCCTGTTCTTAACAGATGTGTCTGCATGAAGGTGCAGCGCCAGCAATAAATTGCGATCACGGGAATGAAGGAGTATATTCTTCAAATCGTTATCGTAGGAAATTTCGCCATTTACTATATTCATAGGAAAATATATGTCAGGCATATCCAGTTCCACTTTGTCAAGTGCAGCCCTGAGTTCGTAATAATTAACCGCACTATGACCACCAAGTCCGCTATATCCAAGTCTTTTTACCAGTTCAGCCTGACCTTCGTAACTTTCCGGACAATTAAGCAAGGTGCGTACACCATTGTTAAAAACGTAAAAAGTGTTATCCAGTGATTTTTTGTCACTTTGACAAGATAGCATTGCTGCAGTTAATAATAACGGGATGATGTAGTTTTTAAATTTCATTTTGTCAAGTAGCTTAATTTTTAATTAAACTCAAATTTACTAAAAAATAAGTTTATAAAACCTACTGTCTCCTGTTTCCTAAAATAAACATTTACTCTATATATTGGTTTAATGATATTGTAAGCTAACTTTACACAAACAATAATGCAGAATTTAACAGATAACAAGATCTTAAGGAAGGTGAATATTTTAAATGTTCTGGAAGTAGAAGATATTACAGAGGCTTCATATATTTTAAGATTTGAACGTAAAGGACTGGACTTCAAACCTGGTCAGCATATCGTTATAGGAATTCCCGGATGGAAGGAAGCCAGGGAATACTCTATATTCAGTGGTGTACAAGATGACTACCTGGAGATACTGGTACGTGAGGTCGAAAATGGAAGTTTAAGTAGTTTGCTCAGGAGAATAAAACCAGGAGATCAGGTGGAGGTAAACGGACCATTCGGATTTTTTATGTATAACTCCTTACCGCTTGAGTATAAGAAATTTATATTTATTGCGAGTGGAACAGGAATAGCTCCTTTTCATTCCTTTGTAAAAAGCTTTCCGGGATCGGATTACCGGATAATTCATGGGATCCGGAAAATATCGGAATCATACGGCAAGGAAGACTACAGCCCTGGGAAGTATATTACCTGTACTTCAGGTGATACGGATGGTGATTTCCATGGCAGGCTTAGCAGTTTTCTTAAACATGCAGAAATAGATAGGGAGGTAATGATCTATTTTTGCGGTAATAATAATATGATAACTGAAGCAATGGATATTCTGTCTATGCGTGGGTATTCCAACTCTCAGATGTTTACAGAAGTGTATTTTTAAAATGTTAAATAATAGCCCATTTGTGGATGACCGGAGAAAGATAGCATTTAAAACACTTGGTTGCAGATTAAACCAGTTCGAAACGGATTCTATTATTACACAGTTTCATAAGGCCGGTTATGAAATCGTAGATTTAAAAGAAAAAGCTGATGTGGTGATAATTAATACCTGTACTGTTACACATCAAAGCGATAAAAAATCTAAATATGAAATTAACAGGGCCATATCACAAAATCCTGACGCTGTAATAATAGTGGCAGGTTGTATGGTGGACAACCACAAGGAATTACTTCTGAAAAAAGCAAATGTTACTTATGTAGTTGATAATAAAAGAAAAAGTAGTATTTTTTCATTAGTAGAAAGTCATTTTAATGGGGATATATTGAATCCTGATAGTCTGCCGGATGATGTTTTCGGGTTCAAAGCAGTTGAAGAAAGTCAGCATACACGTACTTTCCTTAAAATACAGGATGGGTGTGATAATTTTTGTTCATACTGTATTGTTCCTGCTGTGAGGGGAGGTGCTGTAAGCCGTAAACCAACAGATATCATTGATAATCTTAAAAAAATAATTGATGTTGGCTTTCGGGAAGTCATTATTACAGGGGTGAACATCAGCCGCTATAATTATGAGGGAACAGGTTTTGAAGATTTAATTCGTATGATCCTTCAGGTGGAAGGAGATTTCAGAGTCAGAATATCATCCCTTGAACCTGATGCAATTACAAGCCGTTTTAGTGATCTTTTCACCCATCCGAAACTTACTCCTCATTTGCATCTTTGTTTACAGAGTGGTTCAGATAGTATCCTGATGAAAATGCGAAGGATGTATACAGTAAAAAGTTTTATGGATATAATTCATAGTTTCAGAAGTATCTTTCCTTCCTTTAATTTTACTACTGATATAATTACAGGTTTTCCCGGTGAAACGGAAACAGATTTTTCCCTTAGCTGCAAAGTGGCTGAGGAAGCACTTTTTAGTCATATTCACACATTCAGGTACTCAAAACGCGCAGGTACACATGCCTCCGGAATGCAGGATCAGATCCCGGAAATTGTTAAAGCGGAAAGGAGTAAGGTAATTCAACAGATATCCGAAAATAACAGAAATAAATATTTTAAATCGCTTATTGGGATGGATCAAAAGGTTCTGGTCGAGAAAAATGATGAACAGGGTTTTGCCTACGGGTATGGAGAGCATTATGTACCTGTAGTATTCCTTGAGAAAAATGTTGAAAAAAACCGGTTTTATACTATAAAACTTGGAAAAGTTAATGAAGATAAAAGGATTTACGGGGAGATTCATAATAAAGGTATTGAAATCTGAAACTGCAGATAAAATGCTATTTTTGTAAGTTTAATTATAAAAGCACATAAACATATAATCAAATGTTCAACAGATATTTCAGTTTATTGAAAGTGGTATTGATTATTGTATTTTTCCCCCTTGTTACATGTAAAAATGAATCAATGATGAAGGCTCCCATAGCTAAAAAAGAACCAATTGAACTTACAACTCATGGTCACACACGTATTGACAATTATTACTGGTTACGCGATCGTGAAAATCCGGAAGTGATAAAATACCTTGAGGAAGAAAATGCATACCATGATCATGTGATGGCGGATCAGAGTAAACTGAAGGATGATCTTTATGAGGAAATTATTGGCCGGATCAGGCAGACGGATATGTCGGTACCTTACTTGCAGTCAGGTTATTTTTACTATACCAGATTCGAAGAGGGTAAGGAATATCCGGTATATTGCAGAAAGAAGGGAAATCTGGAGGCGGAAGAAGAAATACTTCTCAATGTTAATGATCTTGCAGAAAGTTACTCGTATTTTCATATTGGAGGGATTGCTGTAAGTGCTGACAATGAAATGATTGCTTATGGAGCAGACACAACAGGAAGAAGGAATTATACGATATATTTCAAAGAGCTTAAAAACAACCGGATCCTCACGGATGTAATTCCTATGACAACAGGAGGAGCGACATGGGCTAATGATAATAAAACAGTTTTTTATTCCAAAAAAGATGAGTCAACATTGCGTCCGTTTCAGATATATAAACACATTGTAGGAACGGATACCTCAGATGATAAACTTATTTATCAGGAAGATGATGAAACTTTTTATGCAGCGGTATATAAAACTAAATCACGCAGGTATATAATGATTGTGTGCGGTTCAACATTGACAACTGAATACAGGTATCTTGATGCCGACAATCCGGATAAAGAGTTTACTGTCATTCAACCCAGGATACGCGAACTGGAATACCAGGCAGATCATTATGGAGATAAGTTTTATATTGTCACGAACCTGGATGCAAAGAATTTCCGGCTTATGGAAGCTCCTGTGGAAAACCCCGGTAAAGAAAACTGGATGGAGATCATTCCGCATCGTGAGGATATTTTTTTGGATGGGATTGATATTTTCAATGAATACCTGGTAGTTACTGAAAGAAAAAACGGTTTAATAGATCTTCGTATAATTCCCTGGGATAAAAGCCAGGAACATTTTGTGCATTTCGGGGAAGAGGCTTACCTGGCCTATACCAGTACAAACAGAGAGTTCGATACAGACTTGTTAAGATATGGATACACCTCACTTACAACTCCCGGTTCGATATACGATTACAACATGAGAACCCGGGAACAGGTTCTGCTTAAGCAAGAGGAGGTAATCGGGAAGTTTTCATCCTCAGATTATGAAACAAAACGTTTATATGCCCCGGCTCATGATGGTACGCAGATACCTATATCTGTGGTGTATAAAAAAGGTACCCGAAAAAATGGTAAAAATCCACTTTTGTTATATGGATATGGTTCTTATGGAATAACTATTGATCCTTCCTTCAGCTCTGTAAGATTAAGCCTTCTTGACCGGGGTTTCATTTATGCAATTGCACATATCAGAGGGGGGCAACTTTACGGACGGCAGTGGTATGAGGACGGAAAACTGTTGAAGAAAAAAAATACATTTACTGATTTCAATGATTGCGCAAGGTTCCTTATCGGCGAAAAATATACTTCACCCCGACATTTATATGCCATGGGGGGTAGTGCCGGAGGGCTTCTAATGGGAGCAGTTATCAATATGGAACCGGAACTTTACAATGGAATTGTAGCAGCAGTTCCATTTGTTGATGTTATTACCACAATGCTGGATGAAACTATTCCCCTTACCACCGGAGAATATGACGAGTGGGGAAATCCAAATATCAGGGAGTATTATGATTATATGCTTTCATATTCACCTTACGACAATATTAAACCACAGAGATACCCCAATATGCTTGTAACTACAGGTTTGCATGATTCCCAGGTTCAATACTGGGAGCCTGCCAAATGGGTTGCTAAACTAAGGGATATGAAAACTGATAATAATATCCTGCTTCTTCATACGAATCTGGATACCGGACATGGAGGTGCTTCCGGACGTTATCAGAGATATAAGGAAATTGCCAGAGACTATACTTTTTTATTAAAACTTGAAAACATACGAAAATAAATAACCGGATGTATCTGATTGCTTTTTTTCTGCTGATTGCATTTAACATAAACTCCCTCGCTACAGAACCGAAGGGAACAATTGAAGTTGCCGTTTCCGGCATCCGCCCTTCGGAAGGTGCGGTATTGGCCGGTTTGTTTTCAACGGAGAATGGGTTTCCTGAGGATGCCAGGAAAAGTATCGCTTCGGTCTCATTAATGATTTCATCAGATAAAGAAACTCTTTATTTCAGGGATATTCCTTATGGAACATATGCAGTTGCTATTATTCATGACAGGAACAATAACGGGAAATTAGACAAGAATTTTTTAGGAATGCCGCGTGAAGGATATGCTGTTTCCAACAATGTGAAAGGCATTGGCCCTCCGGGATTCAAGGAATCATCTTTTCAACTTGACAGAACTGAAAAAATAATTGAATTATCGGTGATTTATTTTTAATACTTTAAATAATAGTTGTTGTTCCTGACAGCGTTGAACCCTGAAAAACAAAAAGAATCCAACTGTGTTCACTCCTCTGCGTACATCAGCGTGATCAGCGGGACAAAAATTGAAAAGTACGTCTCCAGAGTATCAACATTAACTAAACGCAGTTCATAGTGAAGTGTATTCGGTATTTGTTTGGATCCAATTCTGATTTAGGCATTGACACACTGATTACCGAATACCGATTACCGAATACTATTGACTACGATATGAAATAGAACCTGGTCACTATTAACCCTTTGCTCTGATAAGCTTACTCTTACTGCCTTGTAATGATGCTGTTACCATCACCTTGTTGTATTCTCTCATATAAATATGAAGTTTTTTCATGATGGTCGTCAAAAGTGTATAATTCTTTTCCTTTATTATCAAGGAAAAAGCTGATCATGGCAAAATCTCCAATACACATAATGTTATGAAAGAGGAGAAAGAAGAGTATCAGAATTAGCTGAAGGGGAGATGCAAATTGTAAAAGTACAACAGCAGCACTATTTATAGTTATAAATGGGGCAAGAGCAACAAAAAGGAATTTATTTTTCCCAACTACAAATTTGTCGGCTGCTACATAAAAGATAGCCTGGCGAAGATCAGCGCCGAAATGGATCCTGGGGGCTCCTTTAATTTTATATGCAAGGCCGTGCATTAATTCATGCAGGGGGATTACAAATATGCTTCCCGCAAAAAGACCCCAGAAGAATGAAACTATGAATTCTCCAAAACGAAAAATGTCATTTCTGAAACCAGCCACTGTAAACCCAAAAATAAGAGCCAATAAAAAAAGGTTAAAGATGAAATAAAGCCTTGACGCAATATTAGGCTTTTTTATGTTTTCGAAGACGAACTCAGCAATTTTTTCATATTTCAACACTTTAACTAATTTGAATCTTTTTTCATCTTTCAGGTCATCGATACTGTAATCCATTTATTTATGATAAAATAATAAACCTGCAAAAATAACATAAATTGGATAGTAGTCAAAGCTTATTAATATTAGATAGCAAATGATACGCTCTTTTATTCAAGAGTATCTCTTCCCGAGATATATCTTCTCCATTTCTCAATAACCTGCATCATATCGTCAGGTATTTCGCTATCGAAAAGCATTTCAATATTCGTTGAAGGGTGAATAAATCCAAGTGATTTGGCATGCAAAGCCTGCCGGGGAAGTATTTTAAAACAATTCTCAATGAACTGCCTGTATTTTGTAAAAGTTGTTCCTCTCAGTATCTTATTTCCGCCATATTCACTGTCATTGAAAAGGGGATGACTGATATATTGAAAATGAACCCTTATCTGATGAGTTCTTCCCGTCTCCAGCCGGCATTCTACAAGGTTAACATATTCAAATTTTTCCAGAACGCGATAGTGGGTGATAGCTGGTTTCCCATTATTCCCGCCGGGAAAAACATACATCTTTTTCCTGTCTTTTGGATTTCGGCCAATATTACCCTCAATTATACCATTATCATTTTCCATATTGCCCCAAACTAATGCGACATATGTTCTTTTGCTGGTTTTTTCATAGAACTGCTTTGCCAGCTTGTACATGGACATTTCGTTTTTTGCCACAACCAGTAATCCGGATGTTTCTTTATCAATGCGGTGAACCAGGCCCGGGCGCATATCACCATCATGGAAAAATGGATTTTCCTTAAGGTGAAACATAAGTGCATTTACCAGGGTGCCGGAATAATTACCGACTCCAGGATGAACAACCATACCGGGTTTTTTATTTACGATAATAAGGTCATTGTCTTCAAATACGATATCCAGGGGAATATTTTCCGGGATCAATTCGATCTCACGCGGAGGATCCGGAAGAACTATGCTTATAATATCCCCGGGTTTTACTCTGTAATTCGACTTAACAGCTTTGTTGTTTACAAGAATATTCCCTGCATCGGCTGCAGCCTGAATACGTGAACGCGATTTATTTTCAAGACGGTTAGATAGAAATTTGTCAATTCTGAGTAATCCCTGACCCTTATCTGCTTCAAAACGGAAATGTTCATATAATTCGGTATTTTCATCAGTATCTTTTAACATCCCGTTTTGTAATATTATCTGTGAATAATCAGCTTTTGAATGCTAAGAACTCTTTTTTCAGTATTTTCCATTTTCACAAAATATAATCCGCCTTTAAGTCCCTGAATATTCACAGGGCTATTTTCCTCCCATCTTTCATAAAGGAGTGTTCTTCCATAAATATCGATTATATTAACATAATACCCGGAAAAATCTGAATTTGATTTCAGTTCAATATACAGATAAGCTGATGCCGGATTAGGGTATATTTTGAGTTCAGCGGGTGAAGCAAAGTGTGGGGAAGTTAAAGCCAGATCTGTCATACTCACTACGGGCCTTATCATTACCGTTCCGGGAATCTCGGAAGTATTCCAGGTACCTCCGTTTAAATAGAACATTCTGTTTGTATTTATTCTGTTCAGATCTAATCCCAGGTTTATAAATTTGTCAACAGTCTGTGTCCATCCTATAAAAAAAGTGTCCTGGACAAGAACAGGGGTATTAAGATAATACCGGTGAAAATCTGTAAATGATCCTGTATAAACAGGGTGATTATCCGTCTGGGAGTATTGCAAAATTCCCGGTTTACCTTTGTTATTCCCCCATACACTTAGATTGAAATAATATCTAAGGTTTCCGCTATCGGGGACCTGGTTGAAGTATATGTCGATGGCCCTGAGACTGTCCTGACGAAATGTATTAAATTTCAATGCAAATGATGCATTTTTCATCCCTTCCCCTCTTAAACCGTATCCTGCCTCAGGTGTTCCGTCATCCAGTGCATAATAATTATAAAATTTTTGAATATACCTGAGAGTATCATTTGGTTTATAATCGAAAACGTCGGTTCTTAAAACAGTATTCAGTTCGTATTCAGCTGAATCACCAGTGGAGAAATCAAATGGATAGTCGTAAGGATATTTATACAAAATACTTTCCCCTGATAAGATGTCATTTGCCGTAGGTGTTGTATTATACTTGTAACCGGTAAATCTATCCGTTATTTCCAGTGTTCGGGTAACATTCCTTGTAATGGAATCGTGGTTAAAATATGTTACATCAACAGTGGGTTTTCTTTGAGTGAAATAGGCCTGTTGAAAATGCGACCATGGTATTGATTCATAGTCGATTAGAATAGTTTGTATGGATTTGGTAAATGCAACATCCCTGAGAACAGTATCGGAGGAGCTTCGGTTTTTGTCGAGGATAATATAATCGATATGCCAGTGATCAACGTTTGCACGCATATCGGCAAAATCATTTCCCGGGAGGCTTGCAAAATTCCTGAAACGAAAACGAAATCCCTTTTTAAGAAAGCGTTCTTCACTGATATGTATCATTATGCGTTCGAAAGGTTTAAGTGCATGTCCTTCGATTGCCCATACATTTTCCCAGGTTTCATTTTCAGGCGAGTAGAAATCCAGTAATAAGGAATCCTTTTCATCAGGTTTTTCTGCCAGGCCCTGAGGTTGATAGAAAAAACTCATCCATATATTATCAGAAGGCAGATAAGCAAGATTTATTGGCCGCGATGTAAGCCTGTCGGCTTCGTAAGGTAATTCAGAAGCATTAGGATAATGAGAACCATCAAAGTCAAGAGCATCAAGTGTGGCAACTCCAACAGTTATTGGAGAAACAGGATATCTGGAATTAATGAATGCATGATTATCTGCCCACAGCCGAATGTCCGGTTCAATAAAAGATGATGAAAAGTCATCAATAAAAGGTAATTCGAGGGTATCAGTTGAAACGTCTTTTTTATCTGCGCCACGGGTATAGTAATAATCTTTGGCAACAGCATTCCCGTTTAGGCCTGTTACTATTTCCTGACCATTTAAGCAAGTAATGTAAGAAAAGAAAAAAAATACACTACCACTCAAAATCCTCATTGATCTTCTCATTTACTTCTTTTTCATTTAATTCTTCAGGAACCGGCAGCCTGGTTGAATCGGTAGAAAGCCATATATCCACATTTGCCCCCAGATTCAATTTGTTTCCTTCAGTAAAATCAGGTCTTTGTCGCCATATAAATGCAACAATACTGTCATCAGCAGTTTTTACAGTATTGTCATAAATTATTGCTCCCGTATTTAAATAACGGTCAATCAGCAGGCCTTTTGCGGATTCAAAATTCATTCCCGTAAGATCCGGAACCTGGGTTTTTTCCTCGCTCAGTCCCTTTCCAAGCAAAAGGTTAACATGTGAACCTTTTATAACCATATAACCAGGTGTTACCAAAGTATCATTCATTTTTTGTTCCAATACATTATTAACGGCAATATCAGGTTTATATGATATTTTGCCTACAAATAATCCGTGTGTTTCCAGTATAGCCTTTGCCTGCCTCAGGGAAACACCAGTTACATTCGGCATTATTACCATTTCCGGATTTATAGCATTCATTGTCAGATAAATTCTTCTGTTTTCCTTAACCTTTGATCCCGGTAAAGGATTTTGACGGATAACAGTGCCTTTTGGAAGATCGTCCGAAAAACTCGAATCAGCCACTTCTATACGGAGGTTTTTTGAACTTGCAACAATATTTACTTCATCAGGATATAAACCGGTAAAATCAGGAACTGTAAGTGATTGAGCGTGGTGAGTATATATTCTCAACCAAATAAGACTGGATATGATTATTACAGCGAAAATTAAAACTGCGAGCAGCAGGCTTTTAAAAAAAATCCTGGAAAAAAGGAATTTAAAAAAATCCATGGTAATGCGATTAGATTATCCAAAGCAAATATAATCAATTGAACGGCATATTAACCAGTCCTGTTTTTGTAATAATGCTTGTTTCCTGGTAAACTTCATAATCAGTATTGATACTCCATAAATTATTATTCCTGCCTTCAGTAATATTATCTGCTGCCATTATACCCATTAGAATACTATGGTCCTGGTTATTATACTTATATGAACCGTACCTTCCAATAGCCTGTAAGTTTTCAATACTTTGAAGGTATTCCTGCACGGGTCTTATTATTTCCTTATATTTCCTGAAATAAACCGGATAACACCTGGGAAGCCTGACCACAGAACCGTCTAGTATTTCGCCATCACTTATAATGCCTGTTCTGATGATTTCTTCCTTACCCATATTAATCAGTTTATCATCCTCATACTGCCATTCCGGATCTTCAAAGTTAAACCAGTATTCAAGACATAATATGGTGTTTTTTTCACTCCCATATAACTCAGGAACCCAGTTCCGGAAGTTGGATATCCTTCCCATCTTCAGTTCCCCGGAATGAATATATAGCCATTGGTCAGGGAAAAGGGAATCCTTGTTTATCAGGAGATATATAAGAACCGTATTTCTGAATCTGAGTTTATTGGCGAGTTCTTTTATGTTATATGGTGTCTCCGGTAAACGCGTTACAAGAAGTGATAAAGGCATAGAAGAGATCACATGATCGTATTCTTTAAAAATGCCGCTGGTAAGTTCCAGCCCTTTTATTTTCCTTCCCGAAGTAATTACTTTTTCAACAGGAGTATTAAAAAAAATATTTCCACCATTTGTCTTAATTTTTTCTGCCATAGTCTCGTAAACGGATCCTGTTCCTCCCAGTGGATATGCGAATTGCTCCACCAATGTTTTGTGCTGCTTGTTTTGTCCTCCCCTTATAGCATTCTTTATTGCCTCATAGAGGGAAAGTTTTTTTATTCTTTGAGATGCAAAATCTGAGTCCAGTTCCGTGCATTTAATTCCCCAGAGCTTTTCACTGTATGTTTTAAAAAAAATATTATAAAGACGCTTTCCAAAACGGTTGCTTACCCATGATTCAAAGTTGTCTTCATTTTTTGCGGGGAATATTCTCTGAAATGCATAGCTTGCAATACAATGTATAGCTTCTAAAAAGCCAAGGCCTTTCAGGGCATTAAAAGGTTTTATCGGATAATCAAAAAATGTATTATTGTAATATATTCGTGTCTGGCGATTAACAATGTCGTATTTATCTCCGACAACTTCAAGCCATAGACTGTTTACTTTCGGGTCGTGACTGAAAAAACGGTGGGGACCCAGGTCAACTTTCTGATTCCAGATCATCATTGATTTGGCCAATCCCCCGGCGCTGCCGGAAATTTCATAAATATCTACATTTGAGATAATTCCCTTTCCAATTTCTTTCGATAATTGATATCCGGCAGTGATACCTGCTGGTCCGGCACCAATAACAGCTACGTTCATCCAATGTGTTTTATCAAAGGAACAAAATTAGAAATAAAAAGATTGATTACAAGTTTTGTAAATACCCTCTCCATCGTTCTGCCTCCTGATGCATTCCTCTTTCTTCGAAAATGGTTGCTATCAGGGCATAAGGTTCCTTATAAGAAGGGCTGAAGTCAATTGCCTTCTGCAGGTATTCCAGTGAGCGTTGCGGATCTTGTAAAATATAATATGCAAGCCCAAGGTTATAATAGGAAGTTGAATTTTTGAAATTTACTTTTAATACCTCATTAAAAAAAGCGATGGATTTTTCAACTTTCATCCTGTCTCTAAATAAATCTCCTTCACTGAGATAACTGAATCCCAGCATGTTTATTGCTTTATCGTAATGGGGATAGAAATTCAACAGCTGATCCAGTTTTTTTCTGGCAAGATCAAACCTGCGTGTTAAAATATATCCCTGCGCCAGATTTAAATATGCGATTTCATTATGGGGGTCGTATTCAATTGCTTTTTCAAGCTGTTGAATTCCTTCTGAGATGAAGTCCATATTTCTTTCTCTTATACCCTGGTTCGTTTTAGAAATCCCTTCAAAATCATCCCGGTTAACCCGTTCCACAACGGCTCCTACCGGAACATTGTCAACATCTGCTGTAAAAATGGAGTTTTTTGGCGGCCAGATACCTTTTCTGATATGATATGGATCAATATAATTACAGAAGAAAACTGCATAATCCCAGTCGGATATGCCCCTGTCGTAATAACGTGTATAAAGTATTTCCACATCTTCTTTATAATCTTTGAAATAATATTCCATAATAAGTGTTGGTGCATTGGAAGTGATTCTCAGAGGATGTTCCGTCTGCGCTCTTTTTTCTTTAAGGACATTTTCTTTTAACCAGTCGGCAGAGTTTTTTAAACTTACGAGGTAATAATCTGTTTCATATTTTTTATATGCATTTTTAACCCCACCTGCAAGCTGATTGAAATAGATATATTGATTTGGATAATTCCTGATAATATGAAAAGCCGGACCGGTTAACGATAAAAGAATTATACTTACCACAGCTATCCTGAAAAATTTATTTTCAAACATATTTATAAACATCTTGTATGCTGAAGCAGACATTACTACCATGGTCGGGTAAATAAAGATAAGATGCCTCCATCCTCCATAGACATTAGATTCTTTATAAATTACAAATAATACAGGGAATACAGTAGCAAACAATAAAATTAAAAGCCAGTAAGGTTGTGTAATATTTTTCCAAAGGGGAAGTAAAAGAGTGAGTAAGAAGAATCCTGCCAGAATGATGACCGGAACAGAAATAAGAATGTTTTTTGGTATGTAGAACCAGGGAAGCATATCAGACCAATAAATACCTCCATTGAAAAATACTCTAAGGGATACTTCAATGTTTGCCATCATCCGGAGGGCTTCCATTGGATTTTTAAAGGGATTCTCAAGACCATAAGGCCAGGGAATTAAACTGAGAAAATAGCCTGAAGCTGATATAAAAATTAAAACAAATAAACCTTTTATGACAAACCTGTTCCATTGTGAAGTAAAAATTTTCCATGGCCAGCGGTTTAATAATAAAAATAATCCGCTGAACACAAACAGGTAGGGTATTAACAATAATCCTCCTATCCGAATGGAAATTGTAAAGGCTATTCCGAGAATAATTAAAGCTGCTATTTTATTTGAAAAAACGGGAAGCCGCTTCAGAAAACGAAAGATCTGCAGAATCGTGAATACATATCCAAGAGCGAAAGGGATATCCATGGGATTGTTCATGGAATGGCCAAGAAACCGCGGGGAAAAAAAGAGAAATAACATAGTCAGGATACCTGCGATGTTACCGGCGACAAATCTGGCAAGAAGACCTGCGGTTAATATAGTTAAAGCTCCTGTAATACCATTTAATACATGCCTGACTTCATATATCTTATCGGTATTCATGACTTTAATAACCAGATAGCTGAGGAGATCAAAAGATTGCCCGTAGTAATTCAGTTTAAGATTAGTTTCCTCCACAGCCGACTTATCTTTGCCTGCTGTTGCAAAATAATTATAAACCTTTTCTGCATGTACATAATGTTTCTCTTCATCACCTGATATTCCAGCATTATAGCTTATTACAGGAAGCAGAATGAAAACCAGGATGGAGATAACTGAAAAAATTAGTCTGGATACAGGTGTCCCATTCAGAGAAGATATGAATGATTTTTCTTTCCTGATTTCATGGTATGGCAGTGAAATATTCCAATAAAAGCATCTTCTTATTGATCCTGTCAGATTGTTTTCTAAAGAAAATTTTTTTAACGGAGAAAAGGGGCAATCTGAATTTATAGTTACAGATTTTTTCTTCAGGTTTAATGAACGAATATAATATTCTAAATCGGAATGATATTTAGTGTTTGAGAATACAGCAAGAGAAAGAAGGTAAGAAATGCTTGCCGGATTTAATAAATATCCGGGGAAGATATTATAAGGCTGATTAAGCCATGATACCACAGCATATTCATTTTTCTCAGGAATATCAAGTTCATTTCTGAAAAAATCGTTAAAATTTATTGTGGAATTTAATTTTCTGGTGTCGGTACACAAATAAAAAAGATCTATCCTCTCTTTACTTATGATATCGGAACATTCAGATGGTGTAAGCAGATTATTCTTCAGATCGGGAGGGATAGTTATTTTGAGATTGTGTGCTTCCGCAGATATTAAAAAAAAAGCTGAAAATGGAAGATATTCCTTTTTCAGCTTTACGATACTCTCAGAAAGTAAATTTAAAGTATCATTATTATTTTTATTCAAAATAAAAATAAAACCAAGTTTTGTTTGTTCTCTTTTATTTTGGTTGTTTCTATTTTTTGATTTTAACATGAAATCCACATGTTTTGTAAAACATAAAAACAATAATAATATGAGCGCAACACATGTTTTTCATCATTTTTCTTATCCCGGACGATTATTTTATAACAAGAAAAAAGTCATTCAATATAATTATAGTCTTATCAAATTTTAATATTTTTCACATATTCAATACTTTGAGGTACAGTTGTTACAACATCCGGACTTTCATCTTCAATATAGTAAAACTCAATAATGGTATGCTGAGCTGCTTTAAGCACTGCCGGAATGTCAATCTGTCCTGTTCCGAGGGGAACATCGTTTTCTTTTGGCGTAGATCCGGAGTAATCTCCGACAACCCCTTTTTTAAGGTCTTTAAGATGCATAAGCCGGAATCTTTCCGGGTATTTTTCGAGAAGGGCTGCAGGATCATGCCCGGGATGAGCAACCCATAGTATATCGATCTCAAAACTCACATATTCAGAATCTGTATTCTGCACAATATAATCGAAAAGAGTGCCGTCTTCATATGGTCTGAATTCGAATCCATGGTTGTGGTAACAAAAATACAGTCCTTTCTGTTTAAGGATTTTTCCGGCGGTATTAAAATCTTCTACAGCCATTTTTGCATTATCAATAGTGAATTCCGGTCTTTCATGAGGTATGCTGGCAACCCTTACATATTTTGCTCCGAGGATTAATGCATCATCTGCAACCCCTTCAATGTCATTTACCAGTCTGTCGTAACTTACTCCAAAAGAAGTACATATTAAACCTCTTTCATCAAGCATTCCCCTGAGTTCTTTCGCGGTTTGACCAAAGAGATTTGAAAATTCGATATTAGTAATACCCATACCTTTTATAAGGTCAAGCGTGCCCGGTACATCTTCGGAGAACTGAGTCCTGAAAGAGTAGGATACAACACCCGGATCCGGAACAAGAGTTTTTTCGGAAGTGCAATTTGTTATCAGTGAAATAGAAAGAATTGCTGATACAATTAACAAAGTGGTTCTTACTGAAATGTTCTTTTTCATAATAATTAATATTTTCACGGTTTATTTTCAAAGGTAATATTTTTAGTGATTTTTTTAGACTTAATTATGCATTATTTAAATTATTCATTTTTCCGGTTTTTCTTTTTTTTGAACTAAAAAAAAAATATCTTTGCAATCTTTATTTTTAAGAGTTAATAAGAAGCAACTACCAAACAATGAAACGTACATTTCAACCTTCAAGAAGAAAAAGAAGTAACAAGCATGGCTTCAGGTCAAGAATGGCAACCAGCAACGGTCGCAGGATACTTTCAGCCAGAAGGGCAAAAGGGAGAAAGAAACTTACTGTTGCTGATGAACCTAAGCACAAATCTTAGGTATTACTATATATTCAATTGCGCGAAGCCTATAATTACCTATACCTTATAACCTGGTATAAATTTCTTTTAGTTTAATTTATTCATTGATATTTTTGCCAGATATCCATTGCCTCTTACGTTAAATCGCTAAATTACATTCCTTACTTTTTTCTGCCATAAAAAAGTAAGTAACCAGCCCGCCATTTCTGCCTCCAGCGCATGGCAGGCGGGAAAATCACCACGGATTCCAACTATGACCTTCCCTACTTTTTTCTGCCACAAAAAAGTAGGCAAAAAGTCACCACGGATTCCAACCTTCGGCTTTTTTTTGTCGCACAATTCCCGCCCTGCCCTGGCCAAAAAACCTCAGGTTCGCACAATCCGTGGACGTCCTGCGCACATCTGCTTACTCTTTAAATGCTTCATCAAAAGCATGCTTACTTGGTGGGAAATCAATTTTGCGGACAAATTCACAAGCTTCTTTTGCACCATGATCTCTGTCCATTCCGCTATCTTCCCACTCAACAGAAAGAGGTCCTGAATAAGCTATGCGATTCAGTGCCCTGATTATCTCTTCAAAGCAAATACTGCCGTGTCCCAGGCTTCTGAAATCCCAGTAACGTCCCTTAGCCCCAAATTCAGTATGTCCTCCGAAAACTCCTGCTTCTACAGGAACTTTTGACCAGCTTGCATCTTTCATATGGACATGAAAGATCTTTTCAGAAAAAGCATAAATAAACTCAACATAATCAACTCCCTGGTAACCCAGGTGTGACGGGTCGTAATTAAATCCAAATGCCGGATGGTTATCAAGATGTTTAAGTGCTCTTTTAGCTGATGCAATGTCAAACGCTATTTCTGTGGGATGTACTTCAAGTGCAAAACGTATTCCTGTTTTTTGATATGCATCCAATATGGGTTTCCATCTGGATGCAAACTCCGCAAAACCATTTTCTATCATTGTGGCTGAAGCAGGTGGAAAAGAATAAAGAAGATGCCAGATCGGACTCCCCGTGAATCCATTAACTACAGAAACCCCCAGTCTGGAAGCTGCTTCCCCGGTTTTTATCATTTCCTGCGCAGCACGCTGCCGCACTTCTTCCGGGTTTCCATCCTGCCAGACATATTCCGGTAAAATACTTTTATGTCTTTCATCAATGCGGTCTGCAACAGCCTGACCTACAAGATGACTGGAGATAGCAAATACTTTAAGGCCATATCTGGCAAGTATCTCTTTTTTTTCTTTGCAATACTTTTCGTCCGCTTTATCAACTTCAAAATGATCACCCCAGCATGCAAGTTCCAGTCCGTCATATCCGAAAGATCTGGCTTTTTTACATAAAGTCTCAAAAGGAAGGTCGGCCCATTGTCCTGAAAATAATGTAACTGGTCTGCTCATAACTTGTAGTTTTTATGGTTTATAATAATTTGGTTCATCATAATAATGTATAGCCTCATGATCTATAGGAAAATCTAAAATTCAATAAGTGAATTTTGGATCATTCCCTGAAAAGAAAATAAGAAAAAACTTTATACCCTGTTAAAGATATAATTTTCTAAGCATAGTAAAAAACATTGATTTTTTTGTTCTCAATGGCCTGCACCTTTGCAACCTGTTGCTTAGCTTCAGCATGGGTGAATGAAGTTTCCGGAGGAGAGTGGAGAATAGGCAGTAAACGAAATACTTATTGCACAGATATGTAAACAATCTTTTTTGTCAGGAAGTATTGCTCACCGAAGTAATTTTTTATTTCGGTTAATTCAGCTTTGAATGGCAGTAATCTGAGTTCCGCTTCAAATTCTCCTCCTTTAAGGTAAATAATCCCATTTGGGATAACATTGAAGGAATCCCTGCTTATCAGACCGACAGCGATTTTACAGAATTCCGGTAGGCGTGTTACTGCCCTGCTAACAACAAAATCAGATTTCAATTCTAACGATTCCGCACGGGAAACAATGGTTTTTACATTTTTTAGTTCCGTATAGCTTATAGCTTTATCAACGATCTTAATTTTTTTTGCAATGGAATCGATGAGAAAAAAATTAACATCAGGGAAGATAATTGCAAGTGGAATTCCGGGGAATCCACCTCCTGTTCCTATGTCAACGATATTTGTTCCGGGTAGAAACTGAATAAAACGGGCAATGGAAAGCGAATGCAGCACATGTCTTTCGTAAAAGAATTGAATGTCCTTTCGTGATATAATATTGATTTTTTTATTCCAATGGCTGTAAACATCAAAAAGAAACTCAAATTTACGGAACTGGTCCGGTGTGAGTGCCGGAAAGTATTTATGGATACATTCCATCATTATACATGTTCACCAATATTTCCGATAATATTATTCAGCAGTTCACGTGCCCTGAAAAGCTGGGCTTTAACTGTTCCAACAGGAAGATTTAGTTCCTTGGAGATTTCTTCGTAAGAATATTCATTAAAATACCTCAATTCAACCAGCAATCTGTAACGGGGTTTCATTTTTGCAACAACATCGCGGAGCATTTTAACTTTTTGCTGGTTGATCATATTCATCTCAGGATCCATGGTATCCGCTCTGATGGAGTCAGAAGGAATAATTGTTTCGTTCTGATCAATTGACTGATCGAGTGATATGGTGCTACCTCTTTTTTTCCTTATAAAATCAATACAATTATTTGTTGCAATTTTAAAAAGCCATGTGCTGAATGCAAAACTCGGGGTGTACTGTCCAATATTCCTGAAGGCCTTTCCAAAAGCTTCAATAGTGAGATCTTCAGCATCGGTAGCATTGTTAACCATCTTTAAAAGCATATAATAAATTGCATCTCTGTATTTGCCCATAAGTTCAGCATATGCTTTCTGATCACCATCTCTTGCACGTTCAACAAGCATGCAGTCCTGTTTTGCTTTTTCCGATAAATTGGAATTCAGTTCCATCGTGAGCGTTTTCTTTCTATAAAATTTGAAAAATGAATAAACGAATAAATAAATGGTATAAATGGTTCAATAATTAGCGAAAATATAAATAAAAACTTTTCATTCAAACGATTGAGCACAATTTTATAAATTATTCCTTTAGTTATCAATGTTATAAGGTATAATGAAAGAGTATAAATGAGAAGAGGTGAATAAAAAAGAAGAAGTATCAATGAAAACAATTGAATTATTCGAAAACTGTATTCCGTAAGAAGCAGAAATTTTATTTTTAATTTATACCTGCTACCGGTTACAAAATGTCTTTTCCTTTGTCTGAACCAGTCGGAGAACTTGTCTTCCGGTTTCGAAACAGTAAAAGAATCAGGAGAAGTTTCAACACAGGTATTTTCAGAATTGGCTGTTTCACTTATAAAGAGATCATCGTCACCTGAAATTAATCCGGTATGGGAAGCGAAACCTTTGTTGCGAAAGAACAATGATTTGCGGTAAGAAAGATTCCTTCCCACCCCCATATAAGGAATGCGTTTTTCAGCAAGCCCCATATATTGCATAGCAGTGAAAACGGCTTCGTACCTGATAAGTTTATTAAGCAGGCCGGGAGATGTTGTATAACCTCCGTACCCCAGTACAATCTCAATACCTTTTTTGTAATTCTCAGCGATATTTCTTATCCATTTATTACTTACCGGGTTACAATCGGCGTCTGTATGCAGGAGGATTTCATGGGAAGCAGCTTTAATGCCTATAGTGACGGCAAGTTTCTTACTGTGTTGAAATTTCGCATCCTTTTTAATGGTAGTAAATTTCAGATTTTGATATTTTAAACTGAATTCTCTTAATATTTCCTGGGTGTTGTCTTCAGAACAATCATCTACAACAACTACTTCAAATTCAGGGTAATCCTGCTCAAGTATTAAAGGAAGATTATCCGATAAATTACCTGCTTCATTTTTTGCACAGATAACGACTGAAACGGGAGGTAATGATTTTTTCCCTTTTCCTCCTTTATTCTTTCTTCTACCTGTCAGACTGAAAAAGAAAATAAAATAAAATATGCTTCCAAGCGAGGAAAGTATAAACAAACCGGCAGCGATTAAAACAATCAGATCAAATGTGTAAAAAAAATAATTCAAAACAGAATTTTTATTTCCCGGCAATAATAAAAAAGTTTTGCAGGAATAAATTATGAATTAAACATTATTTATCAGCAATTGATTAACACTTCTGACAATCGCAATGTTATTGCAAATTTATTTTCATATCTGGTGGCGAATGCTTGCATTAATAAGGCTTATAACAGCCATTGCATGAACATGTGCAGTAGGTAGTATTTTTTGGCTTAGTTATCTGCCGAAAATGGGTGTGGTATAAGCAGGCAGTATAATTACCGAACCAGTTGACCAACAAGATCAGCGGCATCCTGCAGAGATTGAGCAGAAAAGACTTTGAGTCCGCTCTGATCAATAATCTTTTTACCTTCATCAGCATTTGTTCCCTGCAATCTGACGATTACAGGAACATGGATATTCCCGATCTTTTTATAAGCTTCAACAACACCCTGTGCAACTCTGTCGCAACGGACAATGCCTCCAAAAATATTTATAAGGATTGTTTTAACCGCAGGATCTTTCAAAATGATCCTGAATCCGTTTTCCACTCTTTCTGCGTTTGCTGTACCTCCAACATCGAGGAAATTGGCAGGGGCACCTCCTGATAATTTAATGATATCCATAGTTGCCATGGCAAGCCCTGCCCCATTAACCATACATCCTACATTACCGGTAAGTTTAATAAAATTGAGATCATAACCTGCTGCTTCAGTTTCAACAGGATCTTCTTCATCAGAATCTATCAGTTCCTGATATTCCGGATGTCTGAATAATGCATTATCCTCAAGATTGATTTTGCAATCGGCAGCAAGAATAAGATTATCGGAGGTTTTAAAAACAGGATTGATTTCAAAAAGAGATGCCTCAGTTTCTATGTATGCAACGTAAAGAGCAGTAATAAATTTCACCATCTCCTTAAATGCATTTCCCGATAAGCCAAGATTAAAAGCAATTCTTCTGGCCTGGAAAGGCATAAGGCCCGTCAAAGGATCTATTTCTTCCGTAAAGATCAGATGAGGTGTTTCTTCCGAAACTTTTTCGATATCCATTCCTCCTTCCGTTGAGTAAATGATTATATTCCTGGATGTTTTTCGGTTTAGCAGGATACTTAAATAGAATTCGCACGGCTCACTTTCCCCCGGATAGTAAATTCCCTGTTCCACAAGTACTTTTCTGACAATTTTGCCTTCAGGTCCGGTCTGATGTGTTACGAGAGTCATCCCTATTATCTTTGTGGCATATTCCCTTATTTCTTCAAGGGATTTTGCAATTTTCACTCCTCCTCCCTTGCCTCTTCCTCCGGCATGGATTTGTGCTTTAACAGCCCATGTTTTAGTTTCGGTGGATTTGTTTATTTTTATCGCAGCATCAACTGCTGCTTCTGGTGAATCGACTGCATAGCCTGCAGGTACGGACACCCCATATTTTTTAAGTAAAAATTTACCCTGGTATTCGTGAATATTCATTTATAAAATCAATTTTACTATTTACGAAACGAAAATATCTATTTTTTTTCACTTAAGTGAGTATAATTGATAATTTCGTAGGAAAAGAAAAGAAAGTATGAGAAAACTTACAATGGAAGAACTGAACAGACTTTCAACAGAAGAATTCCACAGTACTGAAAAGATCCCTTTGGTGGTTGTGCTCGACAATGTTCGCAGCCAGCATAATATAGGTTCAGTATTCCGCACCTGTGATGCATTTCTTATTGAAAGATTAGTTCTCTGTGGGATCACATCCAGACCTCCCAGCCAGGAAATACATAAGACTGCTTTAGGTGCCACCGAATCTGTTAACTGGGAATATTTTGATCACACTATCCATGCATTGATAAAGTTGAAAGAAGAAGGTTGTTACGTTATAGCAGCTGAACAAACAGATAATAGTATCCTCCTGCCGGATTTTAAAATACAAAGCGACAGGAAATATGCCTTAATTTTCGGTCATGAAATGAAGGGTGTGGATCAGTCTGTTCTGGAAGAGTGTGATACCTGTATAGAGATACCTCAGTTTGGAACAAAGCACTCTTTAAATATATCTGTGAGTGCAGGGATTCTTTTATGGCATTTTTTCAGGGAGTTGAAATTTTAAGAAGGATGATTTTGATTTCAAATAATCAAATGCCCCACCCCTGTGTGATAGTTGCACAGGGCGCAGGGCGCAGGGCATAGGGCGCAGGGCATAGGGCGCAGGATTAGGAAGGCATCTTTCTGCGTTCATCTGCGAAATCTGCGGGAACAACTTTCTCTACGCTTTATTTTGAAAAAAACCCTGACAGGGTTCGCAACCCTGTCAGGGTTATCAGAAACAACAACTATTATAAAGTTAGTGATTCCACGGCAGCGGCAAGGGGCTCCGTTTGGGGAAAAAGAAAAAAAAAAGGCTGTCTTTTTGGACAGCCCCTTTTATATATATATAATACCTAGTTAACCAGACCAGTGAAAACAGTATTTTCAAAATATTTAGCAAATTCCATATCGACCTTAGCGTGGTCTTTGAGTTTTGCATCTTTTGCAAATGCCAGCCTTAAACTTTCGAATACAAGATCATCTTTATTTTGTTTTGCAGCAACAACAGCTTTCAGATAGAATTTCTTTGCGAAATCCTTTTCCACCCTGTTAATTGTAGCAAGTGCGCCGTCGAGATCCTTCTTAAGGAGTTTTACGAGAGCTGTGTTGTACTCATCGCTATTGCCAAGATAACTTGCAGCGGCATCATATTCTCCCTGCATTATTTTTATGATGGCAAGGTTGTAATTAACAACAGCACCTGCGCCTGTGGAAGATGTAAATAGTTGTTCAGCTTTGGCAACATCTCCTAGCATGAGAGCGCATGCTCCCAGGTTATTGTTAACTATGTCGTTATCAATTAGTGCTTTTGCTTTTTCGAATGCTTTTTGAGCATTAGCAGCATCATCCATAAGTACATATACATACCCTTCGTTATTGAAAGCTCTGAAACAATCCGGATAAAGTTCTCCGGCTTTTTTATAGATAGCGAGCTTTTCACTCAAATCATCATAAAGAGTGGCAGTATAGAGAATTTCTTCCAGTTTAAGTGATGAAGGATCACCTTTCCATGCAGCTTTCAGCTCATCATCGGAAAGACCAATCAGTTCAACATTTACGGTAAATTTTGATCTCCTTAACTGGGGAAGGATTTCGTTCGCAATGACTTCGTATGCCTGAGAGATATTTTTTATTTCTTTTTCGCGAACCACAGGATCTGAATACATGGAGAGAACGCGCAGTATGAGCTCTTTATCCTGAATAGTACTTTCTTCCATAAGATTCCTGAAACCTTCCCAGTCTTCAGGAGTGTTTTTTGTTTCAATAATACCTTCCGGATTATCAACATTTTTAGCTTTTAATTCCTTTGTAAAAAAAGTCTCCGCAGATCCCTTACGGTTAACAGAAAGTTTTTTGTTAAGATCGATAGGCCCGTCAGGAGATGCATATGCTGAGATAGCTGCTCCTTTAAGATCAATTCTTTCATTTTCCTGGGCCTGGGCGATATAATCGCTTAGCATTTTTATTTCATCTTTTGTCAGTTCAGATTTTCTGATATCGTAACGGTTGATAATGTAAAGAATACTTGCAGTATATGAATCAGGAACTATTCTCTTGAATTTATCTGCTACCATTACAGGTTTCGGATCAACCATCACAAGTTTTGGTGTGGCAATAACGCCATCAGCAATGGGGTAATCGTCGAATTGTAAAGTTTTGCCTTTAAGTTCAGCGGTAGCCCTGACAACGAGTTTCGATTTCATCATTTCATCTGTGAAATCGACTGTGCCTGAGTGTGAAACTGATCCTCCGGTTGAAAAATTCACAACCTGGTTATTGGCCTGAACAGATTCTCCCTGAAGAACTTTTGATGGAAATGCAGTTTCCCCTCCTTCATATTTGAGGACGGGTACAGCTGTAAGTGTAGCTTTTTTGTTAAAATACTTTGCAGGGTATCTGACATCGATCTTAACAGCCACTTTGTCACCGTGTGATTCAAGTACTTCCGGTGTAACATTGTAGCTTACATCTGAAGCTTTATCTTTCATTTTGTTTAATCCGGCACAACTGCTTAGTGCAATCGCTACAATAATAAAGAGAGCTAAGTAATTAATTTTTCTCATGATGTTCTGGTTATTAGATTTAAATATTCATTTTAAATTATTCAAAAACAAATTTAATAATGTTTTTCATCAAAACAAACAAATTTAGGCGATTTAGGGAAAATAAAAAATAAAAGACAGATTCCAGTTAGGATTTAAGTGTCTGATTTATAATTAAATGTTCAATGAGTTAAAAATACATTCATGAAATAATGTGTCTGATTGAACGGATATTTTCCGGTAAATTGCTTCATATCAATTTAAAGCGACAAATAACTACATATCAATTTGAAGGTTTCATCCGGCTTTTCCGGAGTTGATAATCTGACATGCATCAGGAATAAAAAAAAATGATTCACCGACAGCTTGTGAGGTAGTTCATTGCATATTTTTTAGTGTTCATTCTGCAAATTAGTACTTTGGTCTAAATAATCTGCAAAATAAAAGGAATACTAATTTTTCTTGTTTATTTTACACTATTAAAAGTTGTTATCATGTGCGGATTTGTCGGAATCATAAATCAAAACCAGCAGGCAGTTGACTCTTCTGTTCTCCTGAAAATGGCAGCCACTATCCACCACCGGGGACCTGATGAAGAAGGCATGTTTACTGACGGGTCCGTGGGGTTTTTTCATAAAAGGCTTTCTATCATTGACCTTTCAACAGGGAAACAGCCAATGACTTTTGATGATTGCACTATAGTTTTCAATGGTGAGATATATAATTATATTGAATTGAAGCAGGATTTAATCCGGAAAGGACATATTTTTCATACCACTTCCGATACTGAGGTTATACTCAGACTTTACCTTGAACTGGGAGATGATTTTATTCATATACTTAACGGAATGTTTGCTTTTATCATTTATGATAAGAGAAAAAACAGATTCCTTATCGCAAGGGATCATTTTGGTATTAAACCCCTCTACTGGTACCACGATGATCGGAAACTGGTTTTTGGAAGTGAGATCAAAGCTCTCCTTGCGCATCCTCAGATTTCTGCTGACCCCGATATTGATAAGCTTTATGAATACCTTACTTTCCAGTTCATTATGGGAGAAGGCACCATGTTCAGAAATATCTGCAAGGTTCCTCCAGGGCATTATATGACATTTGACCCTGATTCAGGGAAACTTTCCTCCTTTAAGTACTGGGAACCCAACTTTAAACTTGATCCTTACCATACGGAAGAATTTTTTATTGTTGAACTCCGGAAAATCCTTGATGAAACCATCTACCAGCAACTTCGAAGCGATGTTCCACTCGGGACTTATCTCAGTGGCGGGATTGATTCTTCACTGGTGACTATAATGGCATCCGGATTTTTGAAAAACCGCATAAAATCCTTCTCCGGAGCATTTCATGAAGGCCCTGAATTCAACGAACTTAAATATGCAAGGATTGCAGCAAAAGCCGGAGGTGCAGAACTGTATGAGGTTTTTCCTTCTGAACAGGAATTTATTGACCTGATGCCCAAATTGATCTATCATCTTGATGAACCGGTTGCCGGACCGGGACTATTCCCTCAATTTATTGTCTCCAGACTCGCTTCACAACATGTTAAGGTAATTCTTGGTGGACAGGGGGGGGATGAAATTTTCGGGGGATATGCCCGTTACCTGGTAGCTTACCTTGAGCAGGCCATTAAAGGAGCAATATGTCAGACAAATGAGGAAGGGGAACATATTGTCTCTCTCCGCTCTATCCTCCCAAATCTGCCAAACCTCAGACAGTACATCCCTATGATGAAAAATTTCTGGAAAGACGGGGCTTTTGAACCCATGGACCAGAGATATTATAACCTTCTTAACAGAATGGGCGATACTACTTCTTACCTCTATCCGGATTTTATTAAAGGCCGGGATGAAAGCTCAATCTTTAATAAATTTGCCGGCTATTTTAATCATTCGGATACGCTGAGCTATTTTAACAAAATGACACACTTTGACATGTTCGGGAGCCTGCCTGGGTTGCTGCAGGTTGAAGACCGGATGAGCATGGCTGTCTCAATTGAATCGCGTGTTCCGCTTCTCGACAGACGAATTGTTGACCTGATATCAAGAATGCCTGCAGGAATGAAATTCAAAGGAGGAGAAATGAAGTACCTTCTTAAAAAAACTGTAAAGGATATTGTCCCGGAGCAAATCCTGAACAGAAAAGATAAAATGGGCTTTCCTGTCCCTCTCCATATCTGGTCAAAGAATAAAGTGAAAAGTTTTATCCTGGATACCTTCTTGTCAAAAAATGCCAGGGAAAGAAACATTATAAATACAGATTGTGTTGAAGACCTTGTAATGAAAGAACAACCTTTTGGCAGAGGGCTATGGGGACTGTTGTGTATGGAGTTGTGGTTCAGGGAGTTTATTGATAAATAGAATGACGAATGAAGAAGGGGGAATGGGGAATGGAGAATGAGGAATGAGGAAGGGGGAATGAGGAAGTAAGAAGAAAGAATGGAGGAACATGGAATGCAGAATTCAGAAGTAAGAAGGGAGAGAACAAGGAATGAAGAATGAAGAATGAAGAATGAGGAATGAGGAAGTAAGAAGAAAGAATGGAGGAACATGGAATGCAGAATTCAGAAG
>CAZGKF010000012.1:1680-19755 GCA_964526475.1 uncultured Bacteroidaceae bacterium | reverse complement strand
TAAGAAGGGAGAGAACAAGGAATGAAGAATGAAGAATGAGGAATGAAGTAGTTAAAAATCAATCGAACAGTACTTATATTTATAAATTCATGGAAAAATCAAAGCTTCCTCTAAGTCTGAAAAACTGGAAAGTAGAGAAAATAGGGGTCATCGGTCCCGGAATTGTAGGAATGCCTATGGCAGGGATGCTCGCACAGGCAAAAATAAAAACAGGTACTGAAATACCTGCAAAAGTTATTGTTGTTCAAAGGAACTCTGTAAATTCCGGCTGGAAAGTTGATGCTATAAATAATGGAAAATCAGTTATCGGAGGGATTGAACCGGAATTGGATGAAATTACCGCTGAAGCTGTCAAAGCAGGCATGCTCTCTGCCAGCCACGATTTTTCTGATCTCAGGGATGCGGATGTGGTGCTTGTTTCCGTACAAACCGATAAAAAAGGTTTTGCACCTGATTACGGACCTTTGTTCGGAGCACTGGAAGAATTGGCAAAAGCTTTGCAAAAAAAGCCCTCTGATAAAATTCCGCTTATTGTGTTTGAATCTACACTGGCACCGACTACAATGGATACGCTTATCAGGGAACATTTCAGAAAATATGGACTCGAAGAGGGTAAAGACATCCTGCTGGGTAACAGCCCTAATCGCGTGATGCCCGGGAGGCTGGTGGAAAGAGTACGTGAATCAGATAAACTGGCAGGGGGACTTCACCCTGAAACACCTGAATTGATTGCCCATCTTTACAAAAATATTGTTACGGCAGGAGATGTTTTTCAAACCAACAGCCTTACAGCTGAAATCGTTAAAACACTGGAAAATGCATACAGGGATGTCCGTATTGCATTCTCTTCAGAAATAGTCAGATATTGCGATGAACATAACATTGATTTCTATCAGGTAAGGGATAAAGTGAATGCAAAACTTTCGCAGTCCGATTATGCTACCGGCGACCCAAATACTGTGCCCAGCGGTGGTATACTCATTCCCATGCTTGGTGTAGGAGGGCATTGCCTGCCTAAAGATGGCATCCTCCTGTGGTGGCGGAACATTGAAGCAGGCACAGACACATCAAAGAGTCTTATCCTGAAATCACGTTTAATTAACGATGAGTCACCCGAAATAACTTTCCGCCAGGCAGAAAAGTATTTTGGGAGTCTGAAAGATAAGAAAATTGCCTTACTTGGAGTAGCCTACCGTTTTAACTCAGAAGATACCCGGAATTCTCCCACAATTGCGCTGGCAAATCTCCTGCGGGAAAAAGAGATAAATTATATTATGCACGACCCTTATGTAAAGAAAGAGGATCAGAATCTCCTGAAATTCCGGCAGGATAATAATTTTACCAGTGATCTCCGTGAAGCTCTTGCCGGTGCAGAATATGTTTTCATGTGTACAGCCCATAAAGAATATATCGGCCATATCGATACTATCACTTCATACAGCAAAAGTCTTGACGGAATCATGGATGCCTGTAACATTTACCATTCTGATTATTTTAAATCGAAAACTATCCGCTACTTTGGTATTGGCAGGGGGGAACTGAACCCGGATGAGGAATTTGTTGAATTTGTATATAGGAGTTTCCGTGCGATGGAAACTGGTTTGGCAAATGAACTGATGGAGTTGATAGATTTCTATAATAAAAATTTCGCTTTCGATGACTTTAATAAAGTTCAATTCAGTGAGGTACAAAGGCTGGCGAAAACATGTTCTACCGGATGTGAGATTGCTAATCCGGGAGAAATAAATGAAATTTTTGAATACAAAGGGTTTAAGACTAATCTCCTATAGCATTATATTATGAAATTTCTTTCCATAGTAGGTGCGCGTCCTCAATTTATCAAATTGGGTCCGCTTTCGAAAATACTGTCTGAAAAACATGAGGAGATAATTGTGCATACCGGCCAGCACTATGATTATGCTATGTCGGAACTGATTTTTAATGACCTCGGGATAAGGAAACCTGATATCCACCTAGGGATAGGTTCGGGGAGCCATGCCTCTCAAACGGCTGCTATGATGAAGGCATTGGAGACCTCGATGATCGAAACAAGCCCTGATAAAGTGATTGTATTTGGGGATACAAATTCAACACTTGCAGGTGCACTTGCAGCTTCAAAACTAAATATCCCCATTGTTCACATCGAAGCCGGTTTAAGAAGTTACAATAAAAAAATGCCTGAAGAGATCAATCGCATTGTGACCGATCATGTGTCATCTTTATTGTTTGCACCTACCCAAACTGCTGTTAATATTCTCGAAAATGAAGGATTGAAAGAGATCACATACCTTACCGGCGATATTATGGTGGATACTTTAAAGGCAAATCTTCAGATTGCCCTGGAGAAATCCTCTGTTCTTGCTCACCTGAATCCTGAAATGAAGGAGTATAATCTTTTAACCCTTCACCGGAATTATAATGTAGATCAACCGGATATTCTTCTTAATATTCTTAACCAACTGGAAAATACAGGCGAGTTAATTATTTTCCCTGTACATCCAAGAACAAGAAAAATCCTTAATGACACAAACTTCCGGGCGGAAAATATTCTTCTTGCAGAACCTTTCGGGTACCTTGATTTCATTGCCCTTGAATATCATTGTAAAAGAATTATTACCGATTCGGGAGGCATACAGAAAGAAGCATATATCCTGAAACGCCCCTGTATAACCTTAAGAACGGAAACTGAATGGGTGGAAACAGTAAAGGTAGGATGGAACTTACTGATAAATCCACTCGATAAGGATATAGCAAGTGAGATCAATTCATTTACTGTGCCGGAGTTTCAGAAGGAGATTTTTGGATCGGATGTGGCAGTGAAGATGGTAAATATTATGGAAAAGAATTCAATAGGATAGAGGGAATAAAATTTGAGTTGATAATTTTATAAGGGGATTATGAATTCGAAAGTAAGCTCTCAGATTATTATAAGCAGATGGGAGGTAATCCGGAATAGTTCCCTGATATTTGAAAAAAAACAAAAATATGCATCAAAAAAAATCATGGGCAATTATCGGGGGCGGAATGCTGGGAATGACAATAGCACTTCGCCTGGCTCAGAAAGGAGATAAGGTTACCATCTTTGAGTCGGCAGCAAAAACCGGAGGACTGGCAAGTTCATGGGAAATGGACGGAGTTGTGTGGGACCGTTTCTACCATGTTATCCTCATGTCCGATTTGAATACACGGAAAATTTTAAGGGAAATTGGGCTGAAAGATGAACTCAGGTGGGTGGAGACAAAAACAGGTTTTTACTCGAATGGAAAACTATATTCCATGTCAAATCTGATCGAGTTTTTTAAGTTCCCTCCTATAAATCTTATAGATAAATTCAGACTTGGTCTTACCATATTTGTGGCTTCCAGAATTAAAAACTGGAAACGCCTTGAGAATATTCCTGTGGCTAAATGGCTAACACGATGGTCGGGAAAAAGAGTGTTTGAAAAGATATGGCTGCCTTTGTTAAAAGCAAAACTTGGTGACAACTATCATTTTACATCCGCTGCTTTTATCTGGACTACTATCCAGCGCATGTATGCTGCCCGGAGAAGCGGGTTGAAAAAAGAGATGTTTGGATATGTGACCGGTGGTTATGACAGAATAATATCAAAGTTTACAGAGCATCTGATACACCTGGGGGTTGAATTCAGATTTAATGCGGTTGTAAGTGCCATAAAAAGAAACGGAAATAAACTTCTGGAGGTGATCATTGAAAATAAGCAAGCGGAACCATTTGATTTTGTGATATCTACTCTTTCATCAGGAATATCCTCCGGAATCGCTGAAGGTATGAATCCAAAAGAATGCCAGTTGCATGAAGCAATTAAATACCTTGGTGTGATTTGCCCGTCAATTATGCTTAAAAAGGCGATCTCCCCATATTATGTAACCAATATTACGGATAACTGGCCTCCTTTTACTGGAATTATCGAAATGACAGCTTTAATTGACAAAAACGAAGTGAAGGGAAATCATCTCATATACCTCCCAAAGTATGTTAATCCTGACGACCCCTTATTTGATATAAAAGATGAGGAACTTAAGGATATTTTTATCGGGGCATTACTGAAGATGTATCCATATATTAAAGCGGAGGATATTATATTCTGGGGGGTATCAAAGGCGAGAATAGTTTTCGCGCTGCCAACATTAAATTATTCCGAAAATCTTCCGGGTATTAAGACATCGATAAATAATTTTTATATCGTTAATTCAGCACAGATCGTAAACGGTACATTGAATGTGAACGAAACAATACAGGTTGCAGAAATGAAATTAAAGGAAATACTATATGAGCATGAAAAATAAACCCCTGGCAGGTATCTCCCTCGACATGGATAATCAATGGTCGTATATGAAAATCCATGGTGATGAGGGTTGGGATGCCTATCCGTCATACTTCAACATTTTTATCCCGCACGTATTGGATGTCCTGGATGAACTGGATCTTAAGATCACTTTTTTTATTGTTGGAAAAGATGCGGAATCGGAAGAAAATCGTAAATACCTGAAGATGATTACAGAGCGGGGACATGAGGTCGGAAATCATTCTTACCATCATGAATCATGGCTTCAGACCTACAGTTATGAAAAAATAGAAAAGGAGATAATACAGGCAGAGGAGATGATAGAAAAGGCAACAGAACAAAGACCAAAAGGATTCCGGGGGCCGGGTTTTAGCTGGAGTGGTGATTTATTGAGAGTACTGGAAGCCAGGGGATATCTTTTTGATGCCTCCACTTTCCCAACTTATCTTGGACCACTGGCCAGAATGTATTACTTCTGGAAGTCAGACCTTTCCCGTGAAGAGAAAAAAGCACGAAAAGAACTTTTTGGAAAATTCAGTGAAGGTTTCAGAAGACTGAAACCTTATTGCTGGAACCTTGGAGATGAAAAAAAAATACTCGAAATCCCGGTCACCACTCTTCCAGTACTTAAAATTCCCTTTCATCTGAGTTATTTGCTCTATCTGAGTAATATTTCAGAAACATTAATGAAAATATATTTGCATCTTGCGTTATTCTTATGCAAGATCACGCGTACACCCCTTAGTTTTCTGCTTCACCCCCTCGATCTTATTGGCGGGGATCAGATTGCCAGCCTGGCCTTTTTCCCGGGAATGAATATCTCAACAAAGCAAAAAGTGGACACTTTTCAGTATGTGTTGAAAAAATTAAAACAGAATTTCCATCTGCTTTCAATGAACGAATTTGCAAAATCGATAATGAAAAATAAAAAGATTAATTTGATGGAATTGGATAAATAAAATTATTTATATTTATAAGCCGAACATTCAGCTTACTGTTTTAATTTGTATTTTTTATTTATACCTCATTATCAATATGTCTGTTAAAAAGCTTGTTTCATTTATTTTTATTCTTACAGTTTTTTTTCTCAAATCTTATGGCCAACAGGTTCCTTTGAATCCGGTTTCCTACAAATTTTTCAGTCCTTTTATTTTTAACCCTGCAGTTGCAGGAAGTAAGGATTATTCCAGTATTAATTTCCTCTCCTCAATATACAAAAACACCTCCTCCCAGCTGATAAGTGCAGACACGAGACTTTCAAAAACTATTCCCGGGTATTTTTCATCTGAAGACCGAAGAGGGTTCCGGAATATCGGTACAGGCCTTACTGTTTTCAATGATTTAAACGGGAATTCCAGAAATATTGGTGCAATAGGCGCTATGGCTTACCATATACCGATGGACAAAAATTACCTTTCTTTTTTATCTTTCGGGGCTGCTGTTAAAGGGGTATATAATAATCCGGAAAGATCGTCTGTAAATGATTCTGTTTTCCCTGTTCCTTCAATGGAAGAAACATTTTATCCTAACCTGGACCTGGGCATATATTATTATAACAGCAAGCTTTTTGCAGGGATATCAGCCACAAACTTCTTAGGAAATCCGGAAGATCCCGATAGTCTTGGAGTGTATGGGATACCTGTATCCAGACAATATTTTTTACATGCCGGATATAAAATACTTCTTGGAAGAACATCAAATGTTGTTTTGGAACCTTCGGTTTTAATAAACGCAGACGATTCGAACTTCCGGGAAATAACCAGTAATATCCACCCCATTTTAAAATTATATATGATGGATTTTTGCGTTGGATATTATTACAGTGATAAAAGTAATTTCTCTTTCTTTTTCCAGTACAGGTATCCCCGGCTATATCTCGGAGCCTACTTTGAATTACCTAAAAAATCACCTTATTATCTAAGAGAACCCTTAATTGAGATAACAGCGGGATTTAATATCGCAAAGAAAAAAACCCGGATAATTGACTGCAGCCGGTGGTGAGTGAAAAAAATGTATTCGGTAATCGGTATTCGTTGGTGTTTCAACCCTGTCAGGGGTTGCGAACCCTGACAGGTTTATCAATAGCTTAACTTTATTAAATGAAATTTAATCTTACAAAGCATTATCTGCAAAGGATGTTGATAAAATTAATCATAACCAAACCTAAAACTTATTAAATTACACAGAAATTTATTACTGACACGATCCGTTTCTTATTGAACCATCTAAGAAAATGATAAAAAGACACATCATATTGTCATGTATTTTAACATTAATGGTGTTTCTGTTGTCAGCAGAATTTGCAGATTGCACAGAGGATCGGGTTTATGGGAATACTGGCCAGGAATTACCTTCTGACAGTACATCATTTTATGTTGTTATACAAATAGATTCATTCCAGCTCGATATTCTTCCGCCATCTACAGGTGTCCGGTTTTATAAGGATGGCATAATCTTCCTTTCTTCCTCTAAAAACCGGCGAAGAATGGTCCCCGAACATATTTCCTTCGGTTCTGTTCAGGCATATTACATGAATCTTTCTGACAGTATTCCGGGAAGACCTGTGGAATTTTCTTCTTCTGCTTCTTTTTCATATCCCTGCGAAGCAGTCACTTTCAGTAAGGATTTCCAGACAATGTTTTTCACAAAGCTTTCAAAAAATGATGATAAGGAGAAAATTTTTAAGGCAGAATATACAGGTAATAAAAAATCATCATGGTTAATGGATAAAATACCCCTGGAATTTTGTTATGAGGGTTACAGGTATACACATCCCGCCTTATCGGCTGACGGAAAAATAATGATATTTGCTTCCGATATGCCCGGTACTGAAGGAGGAATGGACTTATTCATCACGCGTAAGCAGGAAGGCTCATGGTCTGAGCCTGAAAATTTCAGTCCTGAGATAAATACCGTGGGGAATGAACTTTTCCCTTTCCTGGATTCGGCTGACAACCTTTTTTTCTCTTCCGACGGCTTACCCGGATATGGGGGTTACGATATTTTTATGAGCAGATACAATGGAGTTTACTGGGATACAACTATTAATCTTTCTTATCGTATTAATTCCCAACATAATGATGTGGCTTTTACTATCAACAAAGAAGATGGTAAATCTGCATTATTTTCAACCAAACAAAATTTTCATAAAAGCAATATACAATTGTACAGGATCACTTTAGGCAGTCAGAATGAAATCACTGATACCATATCCTTCTCTGAAACCTTATATAAGGAAGCTTTTCTCGATTACGATTTTCCTCCCCTGGTGATAACACAGCCGGTTGGTTCTGTTGAGATAACACCCGTTTCCCCTGTTGCCGTTGAAGAGTTCATTGAAACTGAACCATTGGAGATAATGGAAGATACATTCAGCACCCTGCCGGAGAAAGAGGTAATATCTGAGATAATACAGCAACCTGAAGAAAAAGTACAACTGCCGGAGACAGAACAAAAACCTGAAGAAGTAAAAGTAATACCGGTTTTACCATCTCCTCCGGAGAAGAAAATTACTGCGGAACCCCCTAAACCTGTACTTCCTTCTGAACCTGAAAAAATCATTACCCCGGAAGTTACACCAACACAAGACGCGGTGGTGTATAAGGTTCAATTTCTCTCAGCCGTTAAATCGAAAGGGAGGTTTCAGGTTACTGTAGATAGGGAAAACTATAGTGCCAGTGAGTATTTCTATAAGGGGGAATACCGCTATACAGCAGGGGAATTCAGTACCCTGGAGCCGGCAAGGGAGCTGCAGTTTATTTTCCGGCGTTCCGGTTACCCTGATGCATTTGTCGCAGCCTTTAAAAACGGTGTCCGTTCACTGGACAGGGAGTTATTCAGAAGGTAAGACCCCTAACGTGGACAAGCCACAACCAAACAAATAACAAATCTCAAAAAACAAATAACAAATAAATTTCAATCAACAAATGACAAAACAGGTTTATGATTTAGAAGAACGAACTTTTCATTTTGCAAAGCGAGTAAGGTTATATACAAGAAAACTTCTATTTATAATTTTGTTATTGTTTATTATTTGTTTTTTGGAATTTGTTTTTTGGAATTTTTGCCAAATAATACAAGAATATTAGATGTAAGGTACTAAACTATGGAAACCTCAAGGAAAATCACATTAGACTGGGTTGATGGATTAAAAGCATTGGCCATTCTGGGCATTCTTTTAAACCATTCTGTAGAATCATTCGGATTTTTTCCCTGGTTCTCCAATCCTTCCTATAACTGGCCTCCATTATCTGAACGATTACAGGATCTGTTTCCATCGTCCGGAAACATTTTTTCCAATCTGCTCATATTCCTCGGTTGGCTCGGTGATATGGGACCGGGGGTATTCATTATGCTAAGCGGACTTACACTAACCCTCTCTGCATACAGTAAAAAACGCGGAATACTTGATTTCTATAAACAAAGAGCACTCAGAATATATCCGCTTTATATTTCTATACACCTGATTATACTCCTGCTGGTTGTTTTTATTTTTGGATGGAATATTAATATTTTATCTCTGAAGAATATTTTCAGTCTGGGAGGGATACGATTCATCGATTCCCTATTCTTCTATATTAATCCATCATGGTGGTTCATTTGGTTAATTCTTCAGATGTATTTCGTTTTTCCTTTTTTACTCCTTCTTCTTCAGAAAAGAGGTATAAAAACATTCCTTCTTGTTACACTGGCCATTACATTAATATCACGTCTGGTAGGTTTGCTGGGCGTAAGCTATTCTGATTCATTGTATTATTGGATGACAGGAATTTTTGCAGGCACGAGGCTCTTTGAATTTTCTGCAGGTATGTTTATAGGCTTAATGATTTATGAGCAGAATAAGAAATTTAACATGCTATTGGCGGATAAAACAAAAATATTCTTTTATTCCCTGGTACTTTACTTATGTGGATTTATTTGTTCTCTGACTTATGCGGGAAGTTTGATATCAAATATTCTTATAACAATTGGCCTTTCAGGTATTTTTTATGCAATATATTATGCTGTATGCTCATCTGATAACCGGCTTAAAAAGGCAATTTCCCGGGCCGGGCGAAATTCATTCAGTGTATTCCTTATTCACCAGCCTCTTATGATGTATGCTTCCTCCATCTATGATAAAGGCAATCTTATTTTAGCTTTACTGCTAATTGTTATCATCTCATTTCTTGCGGGTTTTTATATTGAAAAAACAGTTAATACAGGAACTCCATATTTCCTTGCAATGGTTGAAAAAGTAAGGACATATATAGCCGGAAAGATACGTGCCGGTCATATTCTTTTTTTACTTCTGGCAGTTTCATTGTACAGTTTTATGCTTCCTTTTATTAATGTCAGGTTTGGAATTAAAAGGTATTCCATGCATTTGGCTTTATTGCTGGTAATGTTTCTGATATACATATTCAGGGAAAAACAAATTTTTCAAAGGAAATTTCTTATTTCAAGGTTTTTCGATATCACTTTCTTCATTTCATTGATTTACCTGGTTCTTACAATGAACTGGCAACCCTTATACTGGGTTTTATTATTACTCGGGTTTTTCCTGGCCGTGATAACTTTAAGACTTAATTATTTTGTGGCAATATGTTTAACATTTCTTATAATAATTGGGAGCGTTCTTAGCACAGAAAATTTTTTAAAAAACAACAAACCATTGGAAGTAATGCAATGGGGGGAGTTGCCCGCTTTGCAGATTGATGAGAAGACAGGTTATTCTTTAATCCCCTCTAAAACCACTCGTTTAAAGTACAACAATTACGACTACATAGTAAGGATTAATTCTTTAGGGATGGCTTCTCCTGAAATAAACCTTGAAAAAACTCCTGATGAATTCCGGATATTTGTTATAGGTGATGCTTTTACCATGCCCGAAGGGATGGAATATGAAGCATCATATCCTTATTTACTTGAGAAAAGTCTGAGGGAAAAATACCCGGACAGAATAATAAATGTCATAAATGGTGGTGTAACCGGATTCGGTCCAAATGAATTTTATGCCCAGTTAGAAAAGTACATAAATATCATAAAGCCTGACCTTGTTATTAAACAGTTCTTTATCAATGAATTCGATGAAGTTAATGTGGAGTTGTTTGATAGAAATAAACAGATTGGATTTCATCTTAAAGAATCATTAAAAAATTATTTTCTCCGGAACAGGCAATTACCTCCTTATTATGAAAAAATAATTCATAAAGTCTTTAAGCATGAAAATTCTTCCTACAACTACTGGAAGTCATTATTATATCTGTATGAAAAAGATTCCCCCCTGTATTCAGATACAGTACTTGTAAAAATTGATGAATATTTAAAGAAAACCAAAGATCTTTGTGTTAAAAATAACAGTGATATAATGATCATGTTCGTTCCCGGACAGATTGCTGTTTCGAAGCCTTCAGATATTGCATATTTTCCGGGTTCGTTTGATATTAATGATACGCTTATATATAGCTTTGATAAGCCAAACCGGATTATCAGGGAAATGTGTTCCGCTAATAAGATCCCATTTCTGGATCTTACGGAAACATTAAAAAACCATACTGTTCAACCGGTTTATTTCCCTGAATCCTGGCACTGGAATGAAGAGGGGCACAAAGTGGTGGCTGGAGTTTTATTTCATAATTTTTTGGAAATGATAAATAACAGAGATGAAGACTAAACCTTTATTAACTATTCTTTTACCGGCATATAATGAATCTGCCATAATTGAAAAAAATCTGGATAGAATAATAGAATACCTTATTTCACTGGAGGGAAGATACAGCTGGGAAATACTGATTATTAATGATGGCAGTAAGGATAATACCGGGGAGCTTGCCGATAAAATTGCATCCGTGGATGAAAGAATAAGGGTATATCACCATCCGGCAAACCTGAACCTTGGGAGGGCATTGCAGACAGGATTTAAATTAGCCAGGGGAAATTGTATCATTGTGATGGATATTGATCTCAGTTATTCAGTTGATCACATTGAAAGAATGGCCGATACCCTTTTTGAAACCTGTGCAGATGTGGTAATAGCATCGCCCTATATGAGGGGTGGCAGGTGTACGGCTGTCCCTTTCTTCAGAGCCATGATGAGCCGGTTTGTTAACAGGTTCATGAAGATGGCTTCCCAGGAAAAGTATCATACCTTCACCGGGATGGTGAGGGCCTACAGGTCAGAGTTTATTCAAAACCTTAACCTTAAAACCAAAGACTACGAAGTTAATCCCGAGATCATATACAAGGCAATGATCCTCAGGGCGAGGATCATTGAGGTTCCGGCTCACCTGGACTGGACTGAATTAAATAAAATAAAGTCCAGTCGCACTTCAAGCATAAGGGTTATAAGAGGTGTTTTCTCGGGCATGATGAGTGGATTTATTTTCAGGCCTTATATTTTCTTTATCGGCGTGGGAGGTATTTTATTCCTTATTTCCCTGTATATTATAGCCTGGCTGTTAATTAATACCTTTGCTGTAATCCCTGAAATAGTTCTTGAGCCCGAATTTTTTGATGACCGTTTTTCACTGGCGGTTGCAAAGGTTTTTAATGACCGTCCGCATGCATTTTTTGTCGGCGGCTTCACCCTGCTTCTTGCCATCCAGTTCTTCAGCCTGGGATTTTTATCCCTGCAAAGTAAAAGGTATTTTGAAGAGCTTTTCCATCTGAATAGCAATATCAGCAAGCATATCAGTAATAAGGGAAAAGATTAACAGCATAAGTACAATTATAAATATCACTGAAAAATTCAAACAGAAAATATCTGTATTTACTTTCCTGTATCCACTCCTCATATATTTCAAGCAAATTCGCTCCCCTGGCACAGATTTTCTTGTTAAAATACATTATATTTGTTAGTTGAAGAGTTAAAATGGAAAAAAAAGCTGGCCCGGCAAAACAGATAATTCATGGAAAAGTTTTTATGAAAAATCAACTTCTATTAGGATTCATTTTATATTTTTATCTGTTAATCCGCTTAATAAATAATTGATTTTATTAATTTTAATTTTTAACGTAACAATTTCGATAATAATACGTAAAATTCTTAACTTCAATATTAAATACCTGGATTAAAAAATATTTTACTTTAAATTTTCGTTGATTTAAATTTAAATAACAATGCTGCAAAAAAAAACATATAATTATTTAATATATCTGGTGTTAGTTTTTACTAGTACTATGTCATGTGTTCCGGTGAAAAATTTAAGTTATTTCAATGACTTTTCCGAAATTGATGAACCGGCTGTTAACCCGAGGAGTCAGAAACTTATAATGCCTTTTGATAAACTTTATGTCAGGGTACTGAGTATAGATCCGCAGGTTAATCAGATATTCAATGCTGCCGAGGAAATGAGATATGGTACCAGTAATGCTATTATCGGATATCTTGTTGATGAATCAGGAAATATTAATTTCCCCTTTGTGGGAAATATAAATGTTGGAGGTCTTACAACAGCAGAAGCTTCTGACAGTATTCAGGAAGCATTGAGTGCATACGTAGCCAATACTTCCATTGTTGTTAAATATGTTGATAATCAGGTTACGGTTATGGGTGAGGTTCAGAGACAAGGGGTTTATCAGTTTACCCAGGATAAACTTACAATTTATGATGCATTAGGTCTTGGAGGAGGGATAACCAGATACGGTAACCGGAAAAATATAATCCTGATCAGGAATGAAGGGGATAAGATCATGCACTATCGCCTGAATCTCTCCGATTCAAAGATCACTAACAAAGAATACTATTATATACTCCCTAATGATGTGATTGTGGTAGAACCATTGAATGCTATATCTTCAAGTTATTCAAATATAACATATACAACTTTTTTGAGTTCAATAACAACACTGATAGCTATACTGCTTTTTACCGGGGTTAAATTTTAAAATAAACGAAATGTTAAATCGTTACGAATCAATAAATGAAACTTCAAATATTAAAGAATTCATTTTATTGGCTTTAGCAAATAAATACTTATATATAGCCAGTATTATTATTTGTTTATTCACTGCATACATGGTTAACAATTATTCAACAGTAATATATGAAGTGAATTCAACAATTGGACCGGTTGATGACCGGCGCTCTTCTCTACTTCGTGGAACTAATAATCTTTTTGGTGGATTAGGAGCTTTTTCTGATTCGAGAAACCTGGCAAATGATATAGCAAGCCTTAAATCTTTTACACTTGTAGGGACTACTTTGAATGATCTTAATATGGAGGTAGGATATTATAGAGAAAGAACGAATTTTTTGGAACGTGACCAGCAGCTATATCCTTATGCTCCTGTCAGAGTAACAGTTGATAAATCTCATATTCAGCCTGTTAATGTCAGGTTCTATGTAAATATTCTAAGCGATAGTACTTTTAGATTAATATGTTCTGCTGAGAAAGTCCCACTTTATAATTATGTTGATAATATTACTGTAAGGGAACTTGATGTATTAATGATTGATGATATATATTCTTTCAGTGAAACCATCAATAATGAGTATTTTAAGTTTTCAATTTCTCTGAACAGGGAACACATAGGGGATGAAATCAATATGGATGGTTTCTATTTTGAGCTGTATAATATTGAAAGACTTACTCTTCAATATCTTAAAAGGCTTATAGCTGAACCTGCAAATGTTAAATCTTCTTTAATTAATGTTTATTTCCGGGGAGAAAATCTTAATTTAAGTATTGCGTTTTTAAACAGATATCTTAGTACTTACTTAAATGATAATCTTGCAAAAAAGAACAAAATAGCCTATAATACAATTAATTTTATTGATGCCCAGATTTCTGAGATATCTGATTCTCTTCTATTATCCGAATCACAGCTTAAGGACTTCCGGTCAACCTATCAGGTTACTGATTTAAGTTACCAGGGGCAGCAGGCTCTGGAACAAATGACACAAATAGAAACAGAACGTTCAAGGTTGCAGATTCAGGAAAGGTATTATAACTATATTTTAGACTATTTCAACAAAAATGAAGACATGGCTGGATTAGCTCCTCCATCTGCTGCTAATGTGGTTGATCCCATTATGAATCAATTGATTATGGAACTCCTTTCTTTAAATGCTCAAAGGTCCAACATTTTAAGCAATAATACTGAAAAGAATTTGTTTCTCGGACAAATTGAGAACCAGATAAGGCTCCAAAAAAGAGCAATAATTGAAAATGTTTCAAATAATCTGAATACAGTAAGCCTTACTCAAAATGAATTGAATTACCGTGCTGAAAAACTTTCCAGAGAAATTTCAAACCTGCCAAGAACAGAACTCAATATGGTAAGTATGCAAAGGAAGTTTAATCTTAGTGATGCTATTTATACTTTCCTGCTACAAAAAAGATCTGAAGCAGCTATAACAATGGCTTCCAATAATCCTGATTATGAAATTTTAGAACCAGCACGCAGGATATCCAGAGCCATTTTGTCACCAAAAAGAAAAGTAAATTGGTTATTTGCGCTTTTTATGGCGCTTGTTCTTCCTTCTGTTTTCATATTGCTAAAAAAATATTTTAACATTAGGATTACATCTATTAATGATATTAAGCATTTCACAGAAAAACCTGTTTTAGGTGTAATTTATAGCAATTATTATAAAACTGAAGCAGTTGTGGCTGAGCATCCGGCATCTTCCCTGGCAGAGTCATTCAGAAACCTTAGAAGTAGTTTATTTCTGAAGCTTGATTCGCAATCATATAAAATAATCTTAGTCACATCTTCTCAACCACAGGACGGTAAAAGCTTCGTTTCTTTCAACCTTGCAGCTTCCATTGCTGCAGTTGGCTATAAAACAATTATTATGGACTGTGATTTGCGACGACCTACCCTGCATACAAAATTCAGGAAAGATAATCTTCAGGGTTTGTCTAATTTTATGGTAAATCATACATCAAAGGAGGATATTGTTCATAATACATTCGTTAAAGATCTGTTTTTTATACCAGCAGGACCATTATTGCCAAATCCTTCTGAATTAATAGAATCAGGAAAAATAGATGAATTGATAGAATTTCTTAAAAACAAATATGAATATATTATTCTTGATACCACTCCTGCGGGTATCGTTGCTGATGCTACCCTACTTATGAAATATGTAAATCAGATACTTCTTGTTTGCAGGAATAATTACACCCGGAGAGATGTATTTAATGATGTTATTAATAGATTTAATACTAATAATATTGAAAATTTTGATATTATATTTAATGATTTGAATATAAAGAAAAGCTATTACGGACATTATGATAATTATTTTAACAGAGAGAAACAGAAAACATCCCCAAATAAAAAAATAAAAGAAGTTAAAGAGGAAACTGCCTGATGTTATTATATTTTTTACCTATGAATTCAGATCCTGCCCTTGCCCTGGTTAAAGAAAAAGTTAAAGCATATATTGAAGAAGCTGTTCATGTTGATATCGAAAAAATTCATGATGATTCACTGATCTTTAAAGAAGGATACTTCGATTCCATGGGTTTCATGATGCTCATCGCATTTATTGAAGAAGAATTTAAGATTAAGACCACAGATGCTGACCTGATCGAGGAAAACTTTGAATCTGTTAATGCAATCACAGAATTCGTCTCCAGGAAAATAAATAATTAATAATGTGCGGAATAGCAGGTATTATTGATTACCAGAGTAAGATAAATCAAAAAAATACCCTTGAATCAATGCTCCGCGCTATTTATTACCGCGGACCCGACGAGAGCGGGATTTACCATTCCCCCTGCGCAACGATAGGCAATGTACGCTTAAGTATTATAGATATTTCCGGAGGTCAACAGCCTCTTTCTGATCCTTCAGGCAGGTACTGGATTGTTTTTAATGGTGAAATATTTAATTATAAGGAACTTCGACTGGAGCTTGAAAAAAAGGGAATTGTTTTCAGGACTAAATCCGATACCGAAGTCTTAATCCGGCTTTATGCAGTGTATGGAAAGAAATGCCTGGATTTATTAAACGGACAGTTTGCTTTTGCTATCTGGGATAAACTTAAGGAAGAATTATTCCTGGCCAGAGACAGAGTGGGAATTCGTCCACTTTATTATAATATTCACGATAAGGTCTTTTCCTTCGCATCAGAAATAAAAGCTTTGCTGCAACAAAAAAGGCTTGCACGGGAATTATGCCCGGAAAACCTGGCCCAGGTTACAACCTTCTGGACAACCCTCTCGCCTGATACCTTGTTTAAGGACATATATGAGCTTTCTCCCGGACATTGTGCTGTCTTTAACCGATCAGGATTAAAAACTGAAAAATACTGGGATCTGCGTTTTGATAATAAGGCTGCTTATATTTCCCTGCCTGAAGCCATTGAACATGTTAATGAATTATTTACAGATGCCGTCAGGATCCGTTTAAGGGCAGATGTTAAAGTTGCAGCATATCTGAGCGGGGGAATAGACTCAAGTGCAACTGCAGCATACATAAAAAATATCGAACCCGGTGTACTTAATACTTTTTCTGTTGGGTTTAATGAGAAGGATTTTGATGAGAGTCATTATCAGGATGAAGCTGTTAAATACCTTAAAACAACACACAAATCTTATGTATGTACTTCCCGTGAAATAGCTGAAATATTCCCGAAAGTAGTCTGGCACTCAGAGACCCCCATGACACGGACTGCTCCTGCCCCCATGCTTCTGCTTTCAAAAATGGTGAGAGAGAACCAGATTAAAGTGGTCATTACAGGAGAAGGATCGGATGAGATTTTCGCCGGCTACGATATCTTTAAGGAAATGGCTATAAGAAGATTCTGGGCCTCACAGCCAAACTCAAAAATCCGTCCGCTGCTCCTGAAAAAATTATATCCCTATATCCCCCAAATAAGTAATTCTGGTACAAACGTACTTAAAATGTTTTTTGGCTATAAACTGGAAGATGTGAAAAATCCCTTTTACTCACATCTCCTGAGATGGAACAATTCCAATCATATAAAAAAACATTTTGCGGATCATATCAGGGAAGGTCTGATAAATTATTCACCCTTAACAAGGCTTGAGAGAGAATTACCCGGGAATTTTGATTCATGGGACTCCCTGGCAAAATCCCAGTGGCTCGAAACTACTGTTTTCATGTCGGGATACCTTCTGTCCACCCAGGGTGACAGAATGGGTATGGCAAACTCTGTGGAAGGAAGATATCCCTTCCTCGATTACCGTTTAATAGAGTATTGCGCCAGCCTGCCGGCGGAATATAAGCTTAAAGGATTGACGGAAAAATACCTGCTGAAAAAGCTCCTTAAAAACAAAATCCCTGAAAATATTATAAACCGGACAAAACAACCTTACAGGGCACCTGTAAGAAATGTGTTTTTATCCTCTGATCCTCCCGAGTATGTAAAACTTATGCTTTCCGAATCTTTCACCAGGAAGGCAGGCGTGTTTGATTATAAATCATTGACCTCCGTTCTTTCAAGGATTCAAAAAACCGGTATTACATCGGAAGTTGACGATATGCTGCTAACAGCGGTTATTTCCACTCATCTTCTTTATCACCAATTCATTGAAAATAATAATTCAGAATTTATGGTTGGGCAATTGAAGAATATGCGGATTGTTTAGAAAATGTGGAATCGTTTAATTGTGTAATTGTGGAATACAAAGACAACGATTCAGCGATTCAACGATTCAGCGATTCAACGATTCAACGATCCAACGATTTAACGATTTAACGATTCAACGATTCAACAATTCAACAATTCAACGATTCAACGATTCAACGATTCAGCGATTCAACGATCCAACGATTTAACGATTTAACGATTCAACGATTCAACAATTCA
>CAZGKF010000012.1:0-1580 GCA_964526475.1 uncultured Bacteroidaceae bacterium | reverse complement strand
ACAATTCAACAATTCAACAATTAATAGCGATTCAACGATTCAGCGATTCAACGATTAAACAATTAATAGCGATTCAACGATTAAACAATCAATTCAACGATTTTTGCGTCTTTTTGATTAACTTTGTTAAATAAGAGATCTTAGCCATTTTTATTAGTTACACCTTAATTACAGATACTTTTAAAATATTAATAAAAAATGTCAAATAAAAAACCTTATACGAAAGACATCGTACTTCTGGAAAATGTAGAAATTACAGTAAATGAGATAAGTGAAAAACTTCGTCATGATGTTCTGCATGTATTAAAACGGAATGGTGCAGTAATAGGGATCAGCGGCGGCATTGACTCTTCTGTATGCCTGGCGCTTGCAGTAAAAGCATTCGGACCTGAAAAAGTGCTGGGGGTATTAATGCCCGAGAAAGATTCCAGCCCCGACAGTGAAGTCTTAGCGGAAGCACTGGCAGAGAAATACGGAGTGAAAACAATAAAAGAAGAAATTACTCCTGCCCTGACAGGCTTCAGGTGCTACCAGAGACGCGATGAAGCGGTAAAGAGAATTTTTCCTGAATATGATCCGGAAACACATAAAATGAAGATAGGGATAAAACAGAGTGTTCTGAACACTAACCTCCCGCCGGTTTTTTCCCTTACCATTATTGATGAGAAGGGGAATGCAAAAGATCAGATATTACCGGTACAGGAATATCTTCAGATCGTGGCTGCCTCGAATTTCAAACAAAGGTCAAGAATGGCCATGCTTTATTACCACGCAGAGTCACTTCACTATGCAGTAATCGGTACCCCAAATAAACATGAGCAGGAGCAGGGCTTCTTTGTAAAATACGGAGACGGGGGAGCAGATGTGATGCCCATAGGTAATCTTTACAAGACCCAGGTTTATCAACTCGCAGAATACCTTGGTGTCTCCCGGGAAATTATTGAAAGAATACCTACCACAGATACCTATTCAGCCGAACAAACCCAGGAGGAGTTTTTCTACCAGCTTCCTTTTGATCTGATGGACAGGTACTGGTATGGATTTGAAAACGGTTACTCAGCCAAAGAAGTTGCTGAAGTAATGGGGGAAGCCGGGGAAAAGGTCGAAGCACTGTACAGGAATTTCGAACGCAAGAGAAAAACAACAGAGTACCTGAGGATGAGCGCGTTGAGGGGGTAGGGGGTGGGCACAGGAAAAAAGTTGGCAGTTGGCAGTAGCAATTGCAGGAAGAGGCTTAGGGCAAAGGATTGGGGGAAAAGGTTTAGACAAGAATAATAATTTTCTGCATTCTGCATTCTTTTGTTCCTTGTTCTGCCTTAAGAAGAGATGTGCATTTTTGATTTCAGAACAAGGAATGAAGAATTGAGAAGTAAGAAGGGCGAGACCTGAGAAGCAAGAACCGATACAAACATTATAAAACAATACCTCAATAAACAAATAGTCAACTGCCCCTCCCCTGTATCCCCTCCCCCAGCGAGGGAGGGGAAAGCTTAGTCGGCTGGAAAAGGATAGTTGGCAAAAGGCAAAAAAGAAAGCTTATGTGCGCAGGACGTCCACGGATTGTGCGAACCTGAGGCTTT
>CAZGKF010000011.1:63476-78470 GCA_964526475.1 uncultured Bacteroidaceae bacterium | reverse complement strand
AAAAAGAAAGCTTATGTGCGCAGGACGTCCACGGATTGTGCGAACCTGAGGCTTTTTGGCCGGGGCAGGGCGGGAATTGTGCGACAAAAAAAGCCGAAGGTTGGAATCCGTGGTGACTTTTTGCCTACTTTTTTGTGGTAGAAAAAAGTAGGAATGAAATTGTTGGAATCCGTGGTGACTTTCCCGCCTGCCAAGCGCAAGAGCCATAAAGGGCGGGCAGGTTGCCTACTTTTTTGTGGTAGAAAAAAGTAGGAATGAGTAACTAAAATATAATTTAAAACCTAAATTTTTTATTAATGAAATCAAAAAAGCTTTTCGTGTATATAATAGTGTTGGCTATTATCGCAATCGCCCTCCTTATTGTTGGTAAAAAAAACAGATGGTTTGGAAAAGGTCTCACCATTAAAGTCGCAGTTGAAAAGGCAGAAAGACGTGATATTATCGAAATTATAACTTCCAACGGGAAAGTTCAGCCTCAGATGGAGGTTAAACTTAGTCCTGACGTTTCGGGTGAGATAATTGAATTGAAGGTAAAGGAAGGTGACATTGTAAAAAAGGGCGACCTTATATTGAAAATAAAACCCGACAACTATATCTCTGCCAGGAACAGAGTGGAAGCTACACTCAATAATACTAAAGCCAGACAGAAGCAGACGGAAGCGCAACTTGCACAGTCTAAACTGGAATACGACAGAAAACTCAGGTTATGGAATCAAAAAGCCATCTCAGAAGCAGAATATGAGCAGGCTCTAACTGCATATAATTCTGCAAAAGCTGAAAAGGAAGCAGCGGCTTTTTCTGTTCAAAGTGCAGAAGCTTCCTTAAAAGAAGCCGAAGAAAACCTGAGGAAAACAACTATTTATGCACCTATCTCCGGAACTATTTCCAGACTTGAGGTTGAACCAGGTGAAAGGGTAGTTGGAACTGAGTTAATGACCGGCACTTCCCTTCTTCGTATCGCCGACATGGATAAAATGGAAGTCCTGGTGGAAGTTAATGAAAATGATATTGTGAGAGTTCACCTCATGGATACCGCCTTTATTGAGATCGATGCCTATCCTGAAAAAAAATTTACCGGAGTGGTAACGGAAATACCTGTTTCAGCCAATATTACTGGTACTAATACAGATCAGGTTGCTAATTTTAATGTAAAAATACAGATGTTAAAAGAATCATACTCCAATCTTATCACAGAAAGAAATCCTCATCCCTTGCGTCCCGGAATGTCTGCTACAGCAAGCATTCAGACTTCAAAGAAATTTAATGTAATCTCAGTTCCTGTTCAGGCAGTTACAGTGCGTCCTGATACAGTTCAAAAGATAATTGATAAGACATATATTAGTGAGAATCCCGATCACGTCGTTTCATCAGGAAAAGAACAAATAGTTGTTGTTTTTTTGACAAAAAATAATCAAGCAGTTTTAACGAAAGTGGAATCCGGAATCCAGGATGATCAATATATCGAAATTATTTCCGGAGTTGAGGAAGGAGAAGAAATAATAACGGCTCCTTATTCAGCTGTTTCAAAAAAACTCGAAAACAATAATAATATTGAGATTGTTGAAATGAAAGATTTGTTCGGAAACAATAAAAGAAAATAAATTTTTAATCCCCGGACATGAGCCTGATACTCAATATAGAAACATCTTCATCAGTTTGTTCAGTTGCCCTGGCCGATAATGGAAGTACAATTTCCTCCCGTGAAAATTCCGATGGGAGATCACATGCTGCTATGCTTGCTCCATTTATCGATAGTATATTAAAGGAGAATACTATTCTTCCTGAAAAACTTGATGCCATTGCCGTAAGTAAGGGGCCGGGGTCATATACAGGCCTCAGGATTGGTGTTTCCACATCCAAAGGACTTGCGTATGCACTTAAAATTCCTCTGATAGGAATAAATACACTTGAATTAATGGCAAATACATTTTTGGAAATTTACCCTGAATACAGGGGAACCGATTGCAAAATTTGCCCTATGATTGACGCCAGAAGAATGGAGGTATATACATGCTTATTCTCTTCCCATTTGGAACCTGAAAGCAAAATAAAAGCGGATATTATTGATGCAGTAAGCTATAAAGAAATTCTTGAAAAATCCAGGATCGTTTTTTTCGGGAATGGTGCTTTTAAATGCAGGGAAACGATAAAACATAAAAATGCCATCTTTTTGGATGGAGTGACACCAAAGGCAAATTTTATGTCCGGTTTATCCTTTCAGGCATATAAATTGCAGCATTTTGAAGATATTGCATATTTTGAACCTTTCTATCTGAAAGATTTTGTTGCAACTGTTCCTCGTAATAAAGGATTTAATTAAACTTTAACAGGGATGTTACGAAAAAAATATATTATAATAAAACTTTCAGCAATAATATTTTTTCTTGCAGGTCACCTTCCTGCTATTTCCCAGCCATATAAAAACAACTTTACCAGCGGAGAAAAGCTTCGTTTTGTTATTTACTATGGTATTGTTGATGCCGGTATTGTGGAAACCGAACTGAGTACAATATTTTATAACGGGAATAAAATATATCACTCCAAACTGCTTGCAAAAACAACAGGTCTGGCAGATAGATTATACAGGATAAGAGACGAGTACCAGTCTTTTTTTCATCCTGAAACTCTGCTCCCACAGAAAGCTATTCGTGATATTAGTGAAGGGAGATACAAAAGATACCAGGTCGATCATTATGATCATGAAAATAGTAAAGTTTTTAACCTGAAAGGGGAAGTATTTGATATCCCTTTGAATACCAGAGACATGGTGTCAGTATTCTTCTATGTGCGGAATATCGATTTTTCGAAATTACAGGATGGCGATCTCATAAAAATAATCACCTTCTTCGATGATGAAATCTTCCCTTTTGATATGCGCTATCGCGGAACTGAAGTCATAAAGACAAGAAAGGGAACCTTTAACTGCGTGAAACTTGTTCCATACGTAGAACCTGGCAGGATCTTTAATAAGGAAGATGATATGACAATCTGGATTTCAAATGACCGGAACCGGGTACCAATAAGGGTTAGATTTGATCTTAAAGTAGGCTCTGTTAAATGCGACCTAATAGAATTCAGCGGTCTTAAATATTAAACAAACACTTGTGAGATTTTAATAATTTATTCACACAGCGACTTTTTTTTTTATTTTTATACCCGTAAAAAAACTCACATTCAACCTGAATAAGGTTATATTAGTAATATACCAAAATTAATATTTACATGGCGACAACAGCTGATTTCAGAAATGGTTTATGTCTTGAATATAATAATGATCTTTATACAATTGTCCAGTTTCAGCATGTAAAACCCGGTAAGGGTGGAGCATTTGTGAGGACTAAAATGAAAAGCCTTACAACCGGGAAAGTGATAGAAAATACTTTTAATGCAGGTGTTAAAATTAACACGGCAAGGGTCGAAAGAAGGCCATATCAATTCTTATACTCTGATGATCTGGGATTCCATTTCATGCACAATGAAACATACGAACAAGTAACTCTTAACAGAGAACTCCTTGAAAATACTGATTTAATGAAAGAGGGGCAGGATGTTGAAATTGTGTATCATGCTGACACAGAAACACCTTTAACCTGTGACCTTCCTCCTTTTGTTGTTCTGGAGGTAAATTATTCTGAACCTGGTGTCAAAGGTGACACTTCATCGTCCACTGCACTGAAACCAGCTATGCTGGAAACCGGTGCAAATATTATGGTGCCAATTTTCGTGAATGAAGGCGACAGGATAAAAGTTGATACCAGAGACAGGTCATATAATGAACGTGTTAAAGAATAATATACCAGTTTGAATGAATTTCCTTACCTTTATAATCTAAAAGGTATCCGTCTTGTCTCATTATGAGTAAGAAACAAATTTCAAACAAGCGCCGCGAAATAACAAATTTCAAGCTGAATTCACTGCTTGAAATAACTCTTTCCATCAATGAAAACCTTTCTACTGAAGGTCTTTTAATGAAGTACGAGAAATTATTAAAAGACGAACTGGAAATAGGGAAGGTAATTGTATTTAAACATAATGTCGTCTGGGAATGTTTACTGAATTCGGGATTTCATAAAAATCTCGACAAACTCGATATTGGAAAATACCTTCTTCCTATCCGCGAAATTTCCTATATCAGCTCTGTTCCCGATAATTTCTCTGATGAAGTTGATATTATAATTCCCGTTTTCCATAAAGAGGAACCAATTGCATATGTTCTCATTGGTGATATTGAAGAAGAAGGTGAAGGAATGAGCCCCGTACTCAAACATCTCAGGTTTGTTCAGACTCTGTCAAATATTATTGTTGTTGCTATTGAAAATCAGCGCCTTCATATTGAGAATCTTCAGCAGGTGGCCATTAAAAGAGAGCTTGAACTTGCTTCGAAAATGCAGAATATGCTTATTCCCGATAACAATAAGTTACCTTCCGATGAGGCTGTTTCCTTTACGGCCTTTTACCATCCCCATTTTGAAGTTGGGGGAGACTATTATGATGTAATTCGTCTTTCAGAAGAAGAATTTGGTTTTTGCATTGCTGATGTTTCAGGTAAAGGTATCTCTGCCGCCATACTGATGTCGAATTTCCAGGCCAATCTCCGCGCACTCTTTACCAGAGATATAAGCCTTGAATATCTGATGGAAAAACTTAATGAAAGAGTCATGGAAAGTGCAAAAGGCGAGAAATTCATTACTATTTTTATTGCCAAATACAACTCCAGAAACAAACAACTGGAGTATATTAATGCAGGACATAATCCTGCTTTATTCTATGAAATTAAGGAAAAAAACCTGAAACCTCTTGGCAGTGGATGTGTTGGTATGGGTATGCTGGATGAACTTCCGTTTATAAATAAAAATATTGTTAAAATTAACGGCCCTTCCAAACTTCTTTGTTATACTGATGGACTTGTTGAATTAATTGAAGGAGAAGGTATTGACGCGGATTATCATTATTTAGAGCAGGAAATATCTAACACCAGTCACATTATTGAAAATATAAGGAATATGATTGCACATCACAGAATTATGGAAGGAAATGCAGCAATTTTCGACGATATTTCCATACTTGGAATCCATTTTTCCGGAGACTAAATTTCTTCTTCATTCTTTTTCTTCTGATAGATGTCCATCGCCACTAATATGGCTGTAAACCCCCAGAATAGAGCAGAAACTTTATCGGTATCAAGAAAATTATTCATTACTCCATGTATGTAATAGGTAACCAGCCCAAGAAGAATTGCCAGGGTAAGTACCCTTATGTGCCTTTTTTGTGTTTTGAAATAAACTCTTATACCAGTTTTCAAGCTAAGAATAATAATGGCAATGAAACTGAAAGCACCAAATACTCCTGATTCCGAGAGGGGACCAAGGTATTCGCTGTGCGCATTCCCCAAAGTCCCGGCATTGGTACTTATCCTGGTTTTTTCAGCTGTTAACTGAAATGGTGCATACTGGAACATATAAGTCCCCGGCCCCCAACCAAAAAATGGCTTTTCCTTAAACATTCTCCAGGCACAACTCCATCTGTTTATTCTTTCAAGGTTAGAATCATCATTACGTATATTTATGACTGACAGCACATGTTCTGTCAGCTTACCGGAAGAAACTTGTTTATTCTTTTCCAGCTTCATATAAATCTCTGTCCTGAATGAATATATTGCAAAGAAGATAAGTAATGTTCCAGCCATAAGAAATGTCCATCGTATCCTGAGTTTAATAATACACCAGATCAATGCTCCAACTACCAGGCTTACCCATGCTGCTCTGGTATAGGAAAGTATGATTGCGATTGAAAAAAACATGAGAAGGAATAGGATAAGGTATTTAATTCCCTTTGAATTAGGAGGATACGCAAAGAAAAAGCCTGCTAATACAGGAAGTAACATAGCAAGTACTGCACCATAAGATGTATGGTCGTTGTAGAATGGCTTGACTACAAAATGTGCAGCTTGTTGATTATTTAATCCATAATCCGAATGGCGAACAATTACATAAATAATTACAATTACCAGTGGTAAAATATATGCCCACAAATACCTGTTAATATTTTTCGGATCCTGAAACATCTGGGCAGCTATAAAATAAAATGGTATAACAAACCATACCCTCGAAAGAAAAAACTTAAATGAAACAAAGGGCATTGTACTTGTAATACTTGAAATGAAAATCCATCCGAGGTTAATGTAAATAGCAATTGTTACCGGGTGGTGCATTATTCGCCTGTCAATACGCTCTCCTTTTAAAAATTTCAAAATACAAATAACCAGTATTACCGTTAGTATGGGCTCTGTTGGAAGCGATAAGTCAACTCCTGTTTTACCAATTAACCTGGATAACTGAACAGAGAACGGAACAAAGAATACGGTCAGAAGAAGCAGTTTATCAAGTGATGTAAAAGCCAGAAGTATAATGATAATAACAAAAGGTAAAACAGGAAGGTAAAATATCTCCAGGGCTGTAAAAATACTGTTCAGGGCAATAAAAACAATCGCTGCAATATAAACCCGGAAATATTCCTTTTCAATCAGCCTTCCGGAAATCATGATCAGGCAATTTTCTTATGGAACCTGTCGGCTATTATTAAACCTGTCAAGCCCACCAGGAAAGAAGAAATAGTTGAGATAATCACAATAATTGATTTTTTAGGATATGCCTTCTTCTCAGCTTTATAGGCACTGTCAATAATATATTTATTCGGAAGAGTTTGTTCTGCCTCAAGTCTGGCCTCAGTATATTTTTGTTTCATTTTACTCAACCGTAAAGTTTCATTTTCAAGCTGATCTCTTAAAGAAACATACTGACTCCCATATCTGGATAAAAGTCTCAGCTTATCTTCAAGTTGCCTCACGGCAGTGTTATTTCCCTCAAGAATTGCTTTCCCTAAAGCTTCATGATACCGTTCCGCCTGTGTTTCGTAATCATTTATCCCCAGTTTTCTTAATAAAGCTAATGAATCCTGCATCTTCCTCATGTTATCTTCCAATTCATTATACTCCTTCTCAACAAGCTGATATGCCTCAATGGATCTTTGCTTCAACATCCTGTTAAAGACTGTGTCAATCAGCATGGAAATATCATTGGCAATATCGGCTGCCATTTGCGGATCCTTGTCCATAACTTCAATAATAACTGACATGTATGGGGTACGCCTGAACCGGATATTAGATTTAAACTTAGCATATAATTTTGTTTTCGGGAACCTGGTTTCAGCATCAATACCGTAATGCTCCATCAGTTTATATTTCTGTGTTATCCTTTCCCTTATCTCTTCTGAATATAATACCTGGAGCATTTTCTCGGCTTGCTCCTCCTCCCCTATTTCATAAATACTATATCTTCCTGAATAATTATCAGCGAGAAGACTTTTTGAAACAGAAACGCCTGTTGTCGGAAACATAACTACAGAAGCTTTAAACAAAGGTGTTATCGTTAAGGAAATAAAAATGGAAATAATGAAAGCAGCAGCAGTGATAATTCCTAGTGGAATACGCTTTTCCCGGATATAAAAAAGCAGGTCAACAGATGCAAAGTCATATTTGAGTTTGCGTTTTTTTTCTTTTGCCATTTTTTTGAAATTTTGTTTGATAAGGGTGAAAAATCAGTTGTATCACTATAAAATATTAGCTGGTGGTTATCAAGGCACAGTTGACAAATAGTTAATGCCTATATAAGGTTGACTTCTTTATTTAACCTTTACTAAATTATAATTTTTCTTTCCTCTTTGTATTAATATATATTTTCCGTTAATAAAATCAGCGGATGTAATATTTCTATTCTCATTATCAACTTTTTCCTTATTAATACTTAACCCTCCGCCAGTGATAATCCTTCTTAACTCTCCTTTTGACTGAAAAACACCTGAATATCCGGTAAGAAAATCAACTATATTCATATTCACATCACTACTCTCCACCTCAAACAGAGGGACACCTTCAAACACTGACAGGAAAATGTTTTCCTTCATTTTCCTCAGTGTTTCCGTTGTTCCTTTTCCGAATAAAATATCGGAAGCTTCCACAGCAGCCTTGTAATCTTCTTTCCCATGAACCAAAATGGTAACTTCTTGCGCAAGGGCCTTTTGTAAAACCCTTAAATGCGGGGCTGCATTTTGTTCATTTACCAGTGCATCAATCTGCTCTTTTGTAAGCAGGGTAAAAATTTTAATATATCTTGCCGCATCCTCATCCGAAACATTCAGCCAGAATTGGTAGAACTTGTAAGGAGATGTCCTTGCCGGATCGAGCCAGACATTCCCTTCTTCTGTCTTACCGAATTTTCCGCCGTCATTTTTTGTAATAAGCGGACAGGTGAGAGCAAATGCTTCCCCACCGGCTATTCTCCTTATTAACTCGGTACCGGTAACAATATTACCCCACTGATCAGATCCTCCCATCTGTATTTTGCACCCCATTTCTCTGTAAAGATGAAGAAAATCGTATCCCTGAACAAGCTGGTATGAGAATTCCGTATATGACATTCCGGAATTTGATTCATCACCAAGCCTTTTCTTAACAGAGTCTTTTGCCATCATATAATTTACGGTGATATGCTTTCCAATATCCCTTATGAAATCCAGATAGCCATAATTTTTCATCCAGTCGTAGTTATTAACCATAACAGCTACATTAGGAACATCCGATTCAAAATCAAGGAAACCTGAAAGTTGTTTTTTCAGGCATTCCTGGTTATGCCTCAGCGTTTCTTCGGTAAGCAGGTTTCGTTCCTGTGATTTCCCTGAAGGATCGCCTATCATACCCGTGGCACCCCCAATTAGGGCAATGGGTTTGTGACCTGCTACCTGAAAATGCTTTAATAGCATTATGCCAACCAGATGTCCGATATGAAGTGAATCGGCAGTCGGGTCAATTCCGAGATATCCCATTGTCATTTCTTTCCTCAACTGTTCGTCAGTACCTGGCATAACATCATGCAGCATGCCCCGCCATCTCAATTCTTCAACATAGTTCATTTTCTGATTAAAATTTTTTTCAAAGATAGGTAAATATACAGGTTAAAGTGAAAAGTGAAAAGTGAAAAGTGATATGATAATGTGGTGATGATGTTTTTAATTTTAGGAAATAAATTAATTATGTTCCAAACCGTTAACCAAAGAGAAGCGGTATTATATGGTCATGCCCTTCGCAATTCATAACTCTCTTTCTTTCCGGAATAGGTTTTTCGGGACCGGTTTTTTTCTAATAACCTGGTAAAACGCACAATTTCGTCTTCTACAATAAGAGTTATCTCCCTGCAATTTGCGGGGTAAGTTAAAACAAATGAATCCTGAGAAGTTATTACTGTTCTCCGATTATGGTTCTCAAAGATACCTGTACATTCTATCCTACCTTCCGGTGAATATCTGGTAACTTCCAGTGTTTTACCCTTTACATCAACGAAAAACCAGGAACCTGCACCTTCTCCGGCGAGCCAATGTGCATTTTCCGGGATTGGTTTCTCTCGCCTGGGAGGAGGAAGGGTTGATAATAAAAAGTGTTTCCCATGTCTGAATACCGGGTAAAAAGGGATGTTATTCAGCAACTTTGGCAGGCCTGTTTTATTCTGAAGTGAGTTGACATTGTTCATAGGGGTAGGAGTAAGAGGCACAAGGTACCTGAGTCTTAAACCATGCCTCCAGGCGGGTTTACCTGCCAGGATCACCTTATTGACAAATCGCGAACAATTACTCCCCTTGTATCTGAATGGGCCGTAAGGTATCGGGCCTGCTTCCTGCATATTTACTGCCTTAATAAAAGCTGCGTCAAAATTTACCTTACACCAGGATGCATATAATTTTCCTTCCCCATGGCAAGCCGGGTTATTCTGCAATTCATACAGGATATCATTGAAGTTAGTGATTTCCGTGCCATCCTCAGAGATTTGCGGAATGGTTTTCATCTCAAGATCGTGGTCGGTTTCAGCGCTTCGTACTCTGCCAAACTGAAAAGGTGCATGATATCTGCCAAAATCGAAGTAATGGCATTTTTTGTCCTTTTTATCGATCAGAACCAGCGCTGCATGCCCGGCTTTATAGTAATTATTTGTATGAATGTTAAGCCATCCTGTGATCACATCATACCATGCACCTGCCTGCTTACAATAGGTTTCAGGCCATGCCAGAGCAATGACAAATCCGGTATGGTCTTTTACTTTCATTTTAGCTCTATTGCACTATTTATCCCGGAAATAAGATCATTATACTTCATTTGAATTTTACCTCTAACCGGAAAAACCTGTGTGATACTCACCGTTTTCAGGCCGCCATCCCTTTTCATTACAATATTAACAGCGTCATCTGAAATATGTTTTCCTGAATGAAAAGAAAAAATATTTTCCGGGGTAATATATTCATTGTTGGTTTGTAAAAACCTTTTGAACCATTTTCTGCGGAGTTCACGTTGTTCATCGCTGTATAATGTAACTGATGACCATATGGATGGATCCTGTTCATTCAGCTTCCTTAAATGCTTTTCTTTTCCATCCCATATTATCTCCAGGAAGTTACTTATCTCACCTTGCTCCTGATCCAGCACTATGATGGTAAAGGGTTCAACCTTACTTAAATCCTTGTCTCTGAAATATGATACCGGTTCTTTTTCTGAAGCAGTTAAATCCGTTAATACCCTGCCCCTGCTCATGGAATGAAATGCCTGTTTTTGATGCGGTTCAAATGCTCCGTTTAAAAGGCAGGTGATTCGTTCCCTGCTGTTCGCTGCTATCCAGGAGCCCCCTGCTTTAATGTCTTTAGGGTATATTAGCTTTATGCCATTATTTTCATGAATTTCCGGTGGGAAGCATGGCCGGTAAACTTTCTCATCCCGGTTTGATGTCAATACAAATCCATGTCTGTCTGAAGTAGGTATGTAAGTTACTGTGCACATATACTTTCCCGGTAACGCAGAGTCGAATAAGCCACCCCGAAATGTTCATTTATGAGCTTTTTCAAATCAAGAGCGATCAAACCTGCCCTGATAATAGCCTGATGATGAATACTATGTTCAATGCAATATGCCAGTTCTCTTCCAACCGAACTTTTGATCTGCCTGGAATTAATTTCATCATTTGTATAGTTTGCTACAAATTGCACATCTGCAGATTCATCAATTGCATCAATGGCTGTAACTAAGCCATCCATGGTTGCAATGGCAAATTTCCTGTCGGTTTCGATTCGTGTATCCCGTTTCCGGCTATCATAATTAATTATTCCGGATTGTGACCCCGAAACCAGCAACAGGTAAAATTCCAGGATATGCCTTATATGTTGGCCTATGGACGCCCCGGAGAGGATTTCGGGTTGGGAATTATAGTCATTTTCATGGATACACTCAAGCAGGTCTTTTAACTGCATCAGGTTTTCTTTGGCTACTTCTTTCATTAAATTAAATTTTCTTATGATAAAAAACTATATGTGTTATGGGATATTTTTCAATATTTCTTTTACTGTAGAACGCTTTTTATAGTCAGGATTAAACTGCCTCCAGACAATAGTTCCATCCTGCCCGATAATGTAAGTTGCAGGTATGGGGAGCTGTTGTGAATCATCAGAATGAGCTTCTTTAAGTTTTGCGTTCAGTATGGTATTGTAAACGATCAGTTCTGATGATTTTGGTGTAAATGTTACATCATAACTATTGGCAATAGAATAACCTTCATCAAAAATCAGAGTGAACTCCGCGCCGGTTTTATCCGCCATTTTTTCCAAATATTCCGGTTTCTCAGGTGAAACAGCTACAACCATTGCCCCTTTATTGGTAATAAATTTAAGACTATCCTGAATTTGACTTAGATGTTTATTACATACAGGGCACCACTGTCCCCGGTAGAAAATCAATACCACAGGTCCCTTCTTTAAGGCTGATGCAAGTATGAATGTTTGATTACCGCCATCCGTAGCCATGAATAAGGGAGCTTTAGTTCCAACCGCTAAACCTTTTGCTTCATCTACACTCCTTGAAAATTGCCCGGAGGAATCTATTATAAAAAAGCTAAGTATTAAAAAAAGCAGAAATTTCATTATTTTAATTATTTTTCGTTTTTATATTCCCCATGGAAAGTGACCTCAACGGTTTTGGCGATGTTTGAAGAAGGCTTTCCTTTCACGAATGTTATCCCGTAGTCGGCAAGGGTAAGGTTAAATATGCTTTGTGCTTCCAATATTTCCTCCTTAACAATAATAGTGCCTGTTGCTTCCAGAGTTTTTGTTGCTTCCTTAATGCTCATCTCCCCTTCAACAGTCGCTTTATAACTACCTTCTTTCGTGAAGTCAATTTCTTCAATATTAGTGATTTTCCCTTTAAATCTTGCCCTTGGATGGGTTGATGTATCAAGGAAATCTTTATTATTAAAATGTTTCTGCATCAGGGCCTTTTCAAATTCGAAACCCTGCATGGGAACAGAAAACACCACTTCGCCCGTAACTTTGTTTACAGTACTCGTGGAACTGAAATTATTTGCTTCGATATTTTCAGCAGGTGTGGAAGAGAAAAATTTAATATGTGTTTTGGAGCTTACCAATCTTCCGGGTGTTTGTCCAATGCCATTCAGGCTAAACAAAAGGCTTATAGCTACTAAAATTAAGAATTGCTTTTTCATGATTTTTTACTTTTTAATATTTGGTTATTAATTATTTACTGTCAACAATGTCACTTTTTTCAACTATTACATTTTCGAATAGTTCAAGATCTTCATCATACCCCGCACCTGAGCGTATTACTCCTTTGATTGTCACTAAAGATCCCGTTTCAAGTTTGCCGGCTTTATGGCTGGCTTCCTCCGTTAAGGTCGCACTCACGCCTGCTTTATCCTCAGGGCTTTTCAACAGAACTACTTTCTGCCCGTTCATATTCTCGGTAATCTGTTGTACTATGCCTGTAATTTCGAGTATTTTGGAATTGCCATCGGCCGACAGGTATTTTCTGTTTGCCGCAACCCTGTCTTCAAGATATTCCTCAACAATTTCAGAACCGGTTAAGGAATAGTCTGTGCTGCTTGACTGAACGTCACGGTGGGGCATGTTGAATAAATAAAATCCAATTCCCCCGACTGCCATAATTCCTGTTATCAGTATGATTACAGCGATCTTTATTAATTTTTTTCTTTTCATCTTGAATTGCTTTTAAAACGTTAAGACCTGATATCCTTCATTGACCAGATTTAAAATGCCCGGGTGGTCTTTATATTCACTGATAAGGGATTTACCTGCTTTTTCCACTTCATTTTTGACTCCAAAGGCCTGGGCACAAAATGAACAGGCACCTGTTAAATTTATATTTAACTATTAGTAGGGGAAAGTGTAAAACCTGACAGGAATGTTTAATTTTTTTTGAAAAATTATTTACTAATATGGCACCGAAATATCTCTTTGCCTTTTAAAAGCTTCCACATACCATATAAATTCATCCAGGAATCTGGTCGTGGATGATTCTATTCTATCGTTTTTAGGCTTTAGGTTACTGTCAAATAAATCGCCAATTATTGGGAACGGCAATATGGACGAAATAGCAGGCATTCCGAGTTCACCCAAAATTACACGCAGGTGTACGGCTGCCCTCACACCGCCAAACGAGCCGGCTGAATAGGAGGCAATGGCCGAAGCCTTGAAAAAATACTCGCTTTGAAAATGGTCAAGCAGGTTCTTCAATGCCGGAGGTATGCTGTGGTTATATTCACCGGTAACTATTAGAAACCCGTCAGACGATTTAAATAGATGCGCAAGTTTTTCCATGGCATCCGGGGCTTCCCCTGGTTGGTATTCCTTGTACATTTTGTCTAACAAAGGAAGCTGATATTTCAGGGGATCAATAAAATGAAGGCTGATATTACGTTCCAGGAGCTTTTTCTCCAGATACTTTGCTGCTTTAATCCCCTGACGGTCGGTTCGCACTGAACCGTAAATAATACTAATCGAAAGATTCATAATTTTACTTTTTTAATGTCCACATTTGGAACAGGTGATGATTGATGTTTTTATTTAAATTTCCTGAATACTTTATTGACAAACTTTAAATAACTTATTATTCAGATGGTCATGATTTAATCCATAAAGAATCTACAAAGTAATTCCGGCTGTCGGTAAACTGGTAATCTATTTTAAATCCATAATTTTCAGCCAACCGGCCTATTGTGCCTAAGTCAAATTTTCGGGAGAGTTCCATGAATACGGGTTCCCATTTTTTGAAATGAAAAGAGGTATCGAGTGCCCCTATAAATACTTTTTGCTCAGTTTTCGAAACCAGAAAGCTTTTTACAGCCCCGCTTACCGGATTATATTCGGTATGATGTTCAAAAGTCTCCGGATTAAAACCTGCATTTAACTCCCGGTTTAAACGATCCAGATGGTTCAGGGTGAAGCGTCGCGTGTGGCCATGCGGATCGTTGTAGGCATTCATGATGATTTTCGGGGATTTTTTCAAGTCAAATCCAATAAGAGTTTTATCCCCTTGATTGCAGATGCCGGAGAGTTGTGTAAGAAACCGGCTTATTTCATCATCTGAAAAATTTCCTATGTTGGAACCCAGAAACAGAATGATCTTTCGCAAGTCAGTGTATCTGTTTAACTTATTCGCTACCTGAAAATAATCTCCTGTTTTAGCATTCACTTTAAGTGCAGGCAATTCAGAATGAAGGCTTTTCACCAGTTCGATGTTGGATTTTTGACTGATATCAAAAGGTATGTAGCGAAAATCGATTGATTGTTCCACCATGTGCTGCAAAAGGATTTTTGTTTTCATCCCATCACCCGGACCGAGTTCAATCAAATCAAAAGTGGAGCCTCCCTGGAGAAATGCTTTAGTGATTTCATTTTTTTGATTGGAAAAGATTTCAAACTCACAATCGGTAAGGTAGTATTCCGGCATTTTCATGATATCCTGAAAAATGACACTCCCCACATCATCATAAAAATATTTGGATAACAAATATTTGGGTTGAGACGAAAGCCCTTTTAAGGTATCTGTTGCTATAACGGACAGAAGCGTTTGTTGTTCCATTTTTACTGCTA
>CAZGKF010000011.1:0-63376 GCA_964526475.1 uncultured Bacteroidaceae bacterium | reverse complement strand
AAGGTATCTGTTGCTATAACGGACAGAAGCGTTTGTTGTTCCATTTTTACTGCTAAAGTTTTATTATTAGAATACTTCTTTATGCTTTTATAAAATTTTCAATATCAATTATTGTAACTATTCAGGTTATTTAGACTGAAGGCTGAAGACTATTAGAACTCACGTGCGCATCCCTCAACTATATTAGAAGGCACAGAAACAGCCTGCTTTTTCTTCCCGGCATACCCTTTTCATAAGAATTTGCAGGGTCCCCACTCCATTCGAACCAGCCGCCATCGTAAACAGAAACATTTGGCCAGCCCATCAGCCAGGCATTAAACCAGGCTTCACTGCCCCGCCATCCCGTACCACAATAAAACGCAAGATGTTTATCGGGTGTGATACCATTATTTCTCCATATATCTGCTATTTCGTTATATTCACGTGTTGAGTGATCCACATTGCGATAGTTTTCCATATGGTAAGCATCGCTTCCACAGTCGGCAAACAAGGCACCTGGAATGCGGCCTTTTGGCTCGATGTAATTGTAGCCGCTCACTTCCCCGATGTATTCCGGCCAGCTTCGTACACACACCAGCTCAGCATAAGGGGATACCAGCATTTGTTTGGCTTCCGGGGTATCTACTGCCAGTTCGGGACGGGTCGGGATGGGAGTGCCAAATTCAGGTACCGGATTTTTGGGTTCGTCTGTACAGGAGATTTCAAACCCTGCATCTATCCATGATTGAAATCCCCCGTTCAGCACCCGCACATCTTTTACACCGGCATACATCATGATAAAAGCATTCCGTATGGCACCGATATCGCCTGCAGCACTTCCCGGAAATTCCGATGCATTGTCGGGATCCATGTATTTTCCATATAAAACTACAGTAGTATCCGCGGTTATGCCGTGCTTCTCCATAGCTTCTTTTAACTCTGCAGGAGAGCGCCTGTTCCAGGTTTCCGGTGCTTCCAGTGCGAGAGTGTCCATGTCAATAGCCCCCGGAATGTGCCCGCTCAGGTATGCGTCGCGGTTGCGATAATGAGAATGCACGATTAAAAATGATTGGTTGTGATAGTAAGCGGGGTTGCCTCCCGAAATCAATTCGTTTACCCACTCTGCCGGAACAAGATGATTAAACCTTTCGAGTTTTTGCATAGGAAGTTCTGGATTAGTCGTCCATTCATTCAAAAATTCATTGTAAATGGAAACTTTCCTATAACCAGATTTCATAAATCTTTTAGCTACGCTTAGAGTCTCTTCATATGAATACCCGTATACAATCAGTTCGTCCCGGTGATTAATATTTTTATGCTCTACTGTTTCAATCCAATCAATGTATTTAAGCCATTTTGCCGGCAGACTTTTAGCGTTTTCGATGTGTCCGCCACGCGGTTCATTTTTCAGCTGCCAGCCATTGTATGCGTCCACGGGACGAGAGTCGATGATTTTACTTCCTTTTTTTAGGTATGCGATAAGATCATTGGTTGTCAATTGCTTCACAATTATATAATTTTAATAGTTAATACCTTATGAAGCGATTACTTCACCTCAACTCCCTTCCAGAATGCTACCCGGTTTTTAATACTTTTCGCCAGAAGTGAAGGTTCGGGATAATACCAAACAGCATCGTGATTAATTTTACCATCGACCTCCAGATTGTAATAGGAAGCTGTTCCCTTCCAGGGGCAAACAGTGTGGGCTTCACTATCTTTAAGGTATTCTGTGTTTACTGAGTCAAGCGGGAAGTAACTGTTACCTTCTATGTTGACTATATCATCGCTTTCGGCAATGATTTTCCCATTCCAAATTGCTTTCATTTTGATATAATTTTAAATATTTGCAAAGCATTTTTTTCAGGCAACTACTTTTTTTTGATTATAGCTGACTTCAAAATATTTCGACATCTTATGTTCGTAATAATTTCAACCTGACAAACTCTTTTTCAAAGATAAGATAAAAACCATTTTTATCAATTACAGAAATAATGGTAATTAATATGGTATGCAATATTATATCGTCTTATTTTAAAAATGAGTATCAAGGGCATCAAGGGATGAAATGATATCCTCCATGGTGGAACGTTTTTTATAATCGGGATCGAAATGGCGCCATACAATTTTTCCACCGGATTCAACTATATAGGTAGCGGGTATTGGAAGCCGTTCACTGTCATCAGAATGCTTGAAATCCTTCCCCCTGCATCTTTCTGATAAAAATCCGGGGCCTGCTGTCCCACTTGCAAGCCTTGCGTATCTTTAAAACCGGGGTAATTTTGTGCTGATACACTTGTCATAATAAAAAGGATAAATATGTGAATACTAAATGATTTCATTTTCCTAAATTTTTATTAATTGTAAAATTGAGACAGATACCAATACCGCTCCAATAATGCGGTTAATATTAGATGACAGGGTAGTGGCACGGGAAACTACTTTAACAGCCAAAAATGCATACAATTTTAAAACGCTCATTTTGGCCAACCAGACACCGGAAATGAATAACAAAATTTGAATAAGAGTAGATGGCAATAGTTGTTTTGCAGATAGAATGGTAACCGTAAAGAGCCAGAATAAAAGTACCTGAACGCTTAACAGATTTAACAAAATGCCTTTAAAAAACCCCATAGAACTATCCTTATTGGATTTAATTGCTGTATTTTTTTTAAACCAAAACCATATCCCAAAAAATAATAAAACTGCGAATACGATATATTTTAAATGAATACTCCCGCTCAGGTAGTGCGACAACCATGCTCCTGCCAGGATAGATGCCAATGCAAAAAGTACTTCAACCAGGGATGCACCATGCGCTATGTTCATAGCCCGTCGTGTATTGGTTTTCAGAGTGGATTCCACTACCGAAAGGTTGACCAGCCCGAATGGGATGGCGCCAATGGTGCAGGCGAAAGCTCCGATGAAAAAATAAGTGAATGAATATTTTTCCATTTTATATATTTAACTTAATAGACGAGGAAATTCATGGTACCTGACAATTTCATAACTATATATTTTCCGTTTATGAATGATCATGAAAACATATCTCAACTTTCCCAATATTGAGAAAGCAACAATCTTAAGGAAAGATTCACCTGGCTGATTGATTATGTGGCGCAGCAACTAAGTTTTGAGATGTCTTTGTTGAAAGTGAGAGCGGCAAGTTTTATACCTTCTCCCAAAGTCAGGTAAGGATAAAAACTTTCGGCGAGGTCTTTTATCGTAATTCCATATTTGATGGCCATGCTTAACTGCTGAACAAGTTCCCCACCTTCCGGGGCTATTATCCTGGCACCTATTAGTTTATCAGTTTCGATATTTCGTATTAATTTGACAGGAATTCCCAAATCGGCAACAAAAATCTCCGTTTGGGCAGGAAGATGCCAGAGGATTTTTATGATCGACAAAGGACCGGCAACCTTACTTACGATACGGGCTAAATGTAATCCGGCATTTTCCATCATCAATTCAATGGAAAGTTGATAATTTTCCACTGCATAATAATCCATTTCCCGAAATTGTTCCAGTTCCAGAGCTTGTTCCAGTTTAAACTCATGAAAATGAAACTGCCAATTATCTTGTAATGTCATATTTAAATATTTAAAAAATCTTTCACCCATTCGTTGGCCGGTTTTTCCTGAATATTCTCCGGTGTAATATAATTAATCCCTAATTTACTTATTATATTTTCAGTAATTGGTTTTTCTTTTGTTTGATTTAAATTTCAAACAGAACCTTATCTCATCTTTTATTCAAATTATTTATCTTCGCTGTATGAAGTCAAAAAAGAAACCGGCATTTCAAAAGTGTATTTTCTGGGATGTTAACTTTGAGAAAATCGACTACGATGCCAAAGCCAACTTCGTTATTGAGCGGGTTTTCGAGCGCGGTGATGTAGAAGATATTCGTCAGTGCCGGAGGTATTACGGTGATGAAAAAGTAACCAGGGCCTTGTTGAATGCAAAGTATTTACCAGAACACAGGATCCATCTTGCCAGTGCTGTAACCGGGAAACCATTAAATGAATTCAGATGTTACATACTCAGACAATTGAACCCGGAACTTTTTCCCTACTAAAAAAGTTAATGGCACTCCCTTCCATGCAAACATTTTCACTGGTTGGAGGAACCGCATTGGCGTTACGTTACGGACACCGAAGTTCGATTGATCTGGATTTATTTTTTCATGAAGAATTTGAACACTCTTTTATTGAAAAAGACTTTTTAAATGAATTTGGAGGTGGTTATAAGTATGAAAGTGGTCATAAAAAATTGGGAATATTCTGTTACATTAATAAAATCAAAGTTGATATTGTTTATTACCCATTCCCGCTACTTGCCACTATCGAGGAGGTTGAAGGCATAAGACTTTATAGTAGTCAGGACATCGCAGCCATGAAAATTCAGGCTATTCTGGGACGTGGAAAGAAAAAAGACTTTTGGGATTTGTACGAATTATTACAACATTATTCCTTACAACAAATTATGGACTGGCACAATAAAAAATATCCAAGCCAAATGCTCGCCATTAGTATTCCAAATGCAATCACTTATTTTGTTGACGCGGAAGAAAGTGAAACTCCCGTAAGTTTTAAGAAGCAAACCTGGGAAGGTGTTAAAAAAGGCATTCAACGGGTTGTTAGTGACTATCTTCGGTGAGTATTCACTAATAAACGCGTAATAAAAGCGGGACATTGATCCCGCTCTTCTTTTCTAAATCACAAATTCTCTATTTTAATCCTTTCTTTGCTAAAATCAGTGCTTCAGCAAGCTCCCCGTTACTTTTTGCAACGCTTACCGAGGTAATAAATTCTTTCGTCTCCGCGTTAAAAAAATATACCACACCGGTAGCCTTGCGATCTCCCATCACCTTATCCAAACCCGCATTTTTAAGTTCTACAGCTGATTTTAGTTTGGTTTCTTCGTTGGAAAGATCATTAACGATAAACAAGATTGTTTCATCTTTATTATTTTCCATAAAGGCAGCCTGCGCCCTTTCACCATGGTTTTGACATGTCGAACACCAGCTTGCATGGTTAATTACTGCTATTACTTTTGTTCCATTACCTGCAAATGAAAGGAGAGATATAAGCAGGATGAATGTAACACTTGCGAAAATTGTTTTCATTGTTTTCATGATTTTGATTGTTAAATTTAACATTAATACAAAATTCTTATTCGTTTTCTAAACATATAGTCGTCCGCTTTTCCAAACCTGACTTTTTTTCTTCTTTTTTGATAATTATTATGGTTTTCCCTTATACATCCTTTGAATCAACTCGGCCACCAGACCTGTCCAGCCTGTTTGGTGTGAGGCCCCGATTCCCCTCCCGGTGTCGCCATGAAAGTATTCGTAAAACAGCACTAAATCTTTAAAGTGTGGATCGTTGCTGTAAAGCATGTTGTTGCTGTGAACTGGACGGTTTCCTTTGGCATCGGATTGAAAAATTGAAATCAGACTCTTTGAAATGTCTTCAGCAATCTGGTCGAGGTTCACCAAACGGTCGCATCCTGCCGGGCAGGCAGAAATTACCGAATTACCATAATATTTATATAACTCCAGAAGAGATTGTATTAAAAGGTAATTCATGGGCATCCAAACAGGGCCGCGCCAGTTAGAGTTACCACCAAAAAGTGAAGTAGAGCTTTCGCCGGGTTCGTATTGAAGCCCATATTCAGTACCATCGATCTTAACCATATAAGGTTTTTCATGTGTTTTGGAAACACTCCGGATGCCGTGTGGCGATAAGAACTCATCCTGATTGAGCAGTGCATTCAATAGTTTTTCGAGCCGTTTCCGTGGTGTAAGCGACAATAAAATATCTTCACCATCGTGTAATTCTTCAATGGCCAGATAAGAGTTGTTTGCAAGCCGATAATTGCGGAACCATCTGAGCCGTTTCATAAAATCAGGGACATTTTTGAGCCGTTCGCGATCTAATACCAGGGTGGCAAAAAAGGAAGAGAGACCAACCAATGAGCGCACTTTTAGCGGAATGTACGTTCCGTCGGGTTTGGCCAGAATGTCGTAAAAGAAACCTTCATTTTCGTCCCAGGCGCCGGTCCAGTCTTCGCCCATGCGGTTAAGAGATTCGGCTATATACACAAAATGTTCAAAAAATTTTGTAGCCACATCTTCATACGTGTCGTCTGTCTGTGCTATTTCCAGTGCCATGTCGAGCATATTCAGGCAATACATAGCCATCCAGCTTGTGCCATCGGCCTGCTCAAGATGGCCGCCACCGGGGATAAACGAACTGCGGTCGAACACACCAATGTTATCCAAACCCAGGAAACCACCCTCAAAGACATTGTTGTCATTGTGGTCTTTTCGGTTCACCCACCATGTAAAATTGATCAGCAGTTTCTGAAATGTTTTTTTCAAAAAATCAACATCACCTATTCCTGTGTTTTTCTTTTCAATACGGTAAACCTGAAGACAGGCCCAGGCGTGAACAGGTGGATTTACATCTCTGAACGACCATTCGTAAGCCGGCAGCTGTCCGTTGGGGCGCATGTACCATTCGCGCAGGAAAAGTATAAGCTGGCTTTTCGCAAAACCGGGGTCAACCATAGCCAGCGGAATACAATGAAATGCCAGATCCCAGGCCGCGTACCAGGGGTATTCCCATTTGTCGGGCATCGAAATTATGTCTTCATTATTGAGGCTGACCCACTCGTGGTTACGCCCTTTTTTTCGGCTTTCCGGGGGTGGTGTTTGTCCCGGATCGCCATTGAGCCAGCGGGGAATATCAATATTGTAATATTGTTTACTCCATAACATTCCGGCAAAAGCCTGCCGTTGTATGTTTTTCAGTTCTTCATCCTCAACACAAAGTTCGTCGTAAAAGGCATCGGCTTCCTTTTGCCTTTCCTCAAAAAGGACATTAAAACTTTCTGTCAGCGCATTATCGTTTAATTTCGGCTTCGATAAACGCAATCTTATTTCATAATTCTCGCCCCCCGCGATCTTTAATTCGTAAACGGGCGAAAATTTAGTGCCTTCAGCAAGCCCTTCCAACAAGCTAAAGTCTTGTTTTACAACGGCATCGTTTATGGCGTCTTTAACAAACGGGCTTTGAACAGGCAGGTTAAATAAGCGTTCTACATTGGTCTCGTTTTCGGTGAACAGCGTATGAGGATTTTCACCAAAATAAAAATAATATTCCCCCAATTTTGGGTGAACAGCTCTTACATATTTTGCATCCTTTTCGGCAGCCAGTTCCAAACGAGGTTTTTCCTTAATCAGCCCAAAGCTCCATAAATTTCTGAACCAAAGTGTTGGCAACACCGAAACGGCGGCTTCTTCGTTTGCGCGGTTATGAATGGTAATTTTGATTAAAATATCTTCGTTATCGGCTTTGGCATATTCGGTAAATACATCAAAATAGCGATTTTCATTAAAAATGCCCGTATCCGTTAATTCAAACTCACCTTCGTGTTTCGATCGGTTTCTGTTTTCGGAGATTAATTTTTCGTACGGAAATTCAGCCTGCGAATATTTGTACAGGTGTTTCATGTAGGAATGGGTAGGGGTTGAATCAAGATAATAGTACAGTTCCTTCACGTCTTCTCCATGATTACCCTCGGAACCGGTAAGCCCAAACAGGCGTTCTTTAATAATGGGGTCTTTGCCATTCCACAAAGCTACCGAGAAACACAAATTTCCGTACTCGTCGCTGATTCCGGCAATTCCATCTTCGCCCCAGCGGTAAACGCGGCTACGGGCATGGTCGTGCGGGAAAAAGTCCCAGGCGCTGCCATCGGCGCTGTAATCTTCGCGTACCGTGCCCCACTGGCGTTCGCTGAGGTACGGACCCCATTTCAACCAGTTTTTTTTGCCTGAATAGTGTTCGTTGAGGCGTAATTTTTCTTTATTCTTAGTCATTTTATTCTTTTATTTTTAATGAATCAGGCATTTAAAAAATATTATAAGATGCCGGAGGCATCGAATGTTTATAGAAACAAATAAGTGGGTACAGGTGCGACTCCGTTAGGGGTCGAATGTGTCCTTGTTCCAAATATTTTCTGTAAACATGCAAACCCTCTGGGTTTATAAAGCGCAACTGGTATAAAATAAATGCTCAATTTAATTTTATTGATTTCTTTCCTTTTAACCGTTTTCTGTAAATCCTGGGTAAAGCGTCATTCCTCCATCTATCACGATGGTCGTTCCGTGAATGTAATCGGCTTCGTCGGATGCCAGCCAAACGGCAGCGGCGCCAATATCAGTGGTTTGCCCGATTCGTTTATAGGGAATGAGTTTATTTAGTTTTTCGAGCGCTTCGGGCGTTTCCCAGGCATCGCGGTTGATGGGGGTTTGAATGGCGCCCGGCGCAATACTGTTCACCCGGATTCCTTTGTGACCCAGTTCCTGCGCCATCGATTTCATCAGCAGCATTACGCCGCCTTTTGAAGCAGCATAATTTACGTGGCCTGCCCACGGGATAATTTCATGCACCGAACTCATGCAAATAATTTTCCCTACGGCGCATGAATAATCGGTTTTGCCACGTTGCAAAAATTCTCTTGCTGCTTCCCGCGAACACAGAAACTGCCCGGTGAGGTTAACATCAAGCACAAATTGCCATTGTTCGAGTGTCATGTCCTGAAATGCCGCATCGCGCTGTAACCCGGCGTTATTAACCAAAATGTCAACGGTGCCAAAATGTTGTTTGGCTATGCGGAACATTTCCTGCACCTGGTCTTCCTTGCTTACGTCGGCTTTAACAGCAATGGCTTTTGCTACTGTGTCGCTCAATTCTATCTCATGTGCCACTTCCCCGGCAGCAGCCGGGTCGGTTATGTAATTTACAACCACGTTGGCACAATCGCGCCCCATTGAGAGGGCTACTTCTTTCCCTATTCCGGAATTTGCACCGGTTACAATGCAGGTTTGCCCTGCCAGCCGGTGATGTGGATTTTGTCTCATTTCTTATTTAATTTAATGTTTTACCATATTTTTCTACCAATCCCGGCCATTTTTCTGATGACTTTTTGATGTAGTTTGGCGGGTCTTTATCCCACATCCGTTTGGCGCTTTGATTTTTTTGCAAATACAACTTATTCCCAATTATCGACCAGGTATCTATCTCTATTTTTGCTACTTTGCCCATTGATGCCGAAACTGTGCAAAAACCGCCATTTTGAGGCAAATAGTTTTCGGGGGTATTGTCGAATTTAATTTTGTTCGCCGGGGAAGAATACAGATACACAGCGCCTTTATTTACGCTTTTGATTTCGGGTTTACCCGTTACTGGTTTTTTTTCTGTGAAAAATGCTACCGGGTCGTATCCCGACAAGGCGATACCATCATCGGTATTAACCAATATCTTTTGTGCATTAGCGCTAATTGATAATGTTAATAACATCATTATTAAAATGAATGTCTGACTGTTTTTCTTCATTAAACTGATTTCCTTCATCATATATTTTCGATTATTAATTGTTTAGACAAATCTATTTTTCAATAAAAAGGAGAAAATGTCCATCCGGGTCGCGGGCAACAAAACCCAAATTTCCAACCCGGCCTGAAGAATTAATTTCGACAACATTTTCCGATACTATCGAATAGCCTTGCTCCATTAACTTTTTATAAAGTTTGTGAATGTCAGATACCTCAAATGTAGTTTGCCAATACCAGTGGTCGGTAGCTTTTGTGTCCACAGGATATTGTCGTCCCCCGGGAGGCGCTATATAATCGAGAAATTCGAGCCCAATTCCCGATTCAGCTTGCAAGCTGGTTATTTTTAAATGTGCACCAAAAACCTGGTTCAAATGTTCCTGTTCTGTCCCATAATTTACACTTTCCCCGGCAATACTCAATCTCAGTACTTCTTTGTAAAACTGAAGTGAAGCCTTTGTCGATTCAATTCCAATGGCAGTATGGTCAATTCCAAGAAAAAGTTTGTTTTCACTATTCTTCCACTTTGGATTTCCTTTTCCTGCCGGAAAGTGTATCAGTTCAAGATTGTGCCCGTCCGGGTCGCGGAAGTAAAAGGCCGAAATACCAGAGGCAGCCGGAAGATAATCCGGCAAAGTTTGCGGAGAAGTTGAAACATGGGTTATCTCATTGTCGGCCAGTTGCCGATAAGCTTTTTGCATATCGCTTACAACAATGGCAATGTGCTGAAACCAAAGGTCGCTGCTACGGCTGTCGGCAGGTATTTTGCGACCTGTAATTTCCACCGAATGAAACTCCATCAATTCTATTTGTTCATTACCGAGGCGTAAGCGGGCCACTTTCACTAACAGCGTAGTATCCTGCACATTAAAAAGTTGCTGAATATTTTCTCCTTTCAGAATAAAAAGAGTGTCTTCTTGAAAGGGAAGCGTTTGCGTGTAAAATTCGATGGACTCATTCAAATCGGAGACGGTAAAAGAAACGCTCTTAATTTCATTGATTGTTTGAGCCTTGCTGTGGACAGTGCCAAAGAAAAAGAACAGTATTATAAGGAAAAAGCTTCGGTAAAACTTCATATTTTACATTTTTAATACTCGTTTAAAATACTTCGCCGATGAGGTGTTCGCCTACCCTGAGCGCGTTGGCTATGATTGTCAAACCGGGGTTTACTGCCGAGCTCGATGGGAAAAAGCTGCCATCCACCACGTAAAGGTTTTCCACATCGTGCGCCCTGCAATTGGTGTTGAGCGCCGATGTTTTGGGGTCATTTCCAAACCGGATGGTTCCGCATTGGTGCGCTGTACCTGCAATGGGGATTTTTTTACCGAGATAAATATTATTCGGCAGCAAGTGCGTTTCGCAGCCCGAATGTTCCAGTATCCAGCGCAATTTCTTTTGAAGGCGTTTATGCCCTTCGAGGTTATTTTCAGAATAGCTTAACACGATATTCCCCTTTTTATCCAGTGTTACCCGGTTTTCAGGCAGGGGTAAATCTTCGGAAGTCATCCAGAAATCAAGTGCATGTTTGGCCATATATTCCAGGGTAAGCCCCGGGGCAAACGAAGGGGCATCTTCGCGGAACATTAATGCATCCGACTTGCCCAACATCTGGATATGGCCCAAGGGGAAATCGAAATCTTCAGCTCCAAAATAAAAATCGTTGATGGCAAATGTTTTTCCGAATTTGGTGGGATTGGGTTTGGTTGAAAGCGCTACCATGGCCGAGTTGTTGTGTGCCATATAATGCCGGCCAACTACATCGGAACCATTGGCCAAACCATTGGGATGCATATTGTTGGCTGAACGTAGCAGCAAGGCCGCGCTGTTGATGGCGCCTGCCGAGACCACCACAATATTGGCTGAGTAGCTTATCGTTTGTCCCTGGCGGTTTGCTTCCACACTTTTAATCTTTTTTCCTGAACTGTCAGTAATCAGGCGCGAAACATAACTGTCGGTTTCCAATGTTACGTTGCTATATTTTAACGCTTCTTTTATGCCCACCACATGTGCATCGGCTTTGCTTTCGGTGGGGTCGGGAAAACCGTCGAAGCGGTTTAATATTACAGGCGATGCACCCGGATTTTCTTCATTTCTGAACCCAATGGGCAAAGGGAAAGGTTTTAGCCCTAATTTTTTTATATCATCAAAAAGTTCCTGGATGCGGGGTTCATGTTCCAGCGGTGCCAGCGAATACGGATTTTTTTCAGTGGGTTCGGTCGGGTCGCTGCCGCGCAAACCATGCACGGAATATAGTTTTTCGGCTTCCAGGTAATAAGGGGCCAAATCATTGTATTTAATATCCCAGGCGGGAGATATTCCTCCGTGGTGTTTTACTATGTCAAAATCCTGCTCCCGCATACGCAACAATGCGGCGCCATACACTTTGGTATTTCCTCCAACACAGTAATGAATTCCCGGATGAAATGATTTTCCATCTTTGTCGGTCCAGTTTTCTTTGGCTTTGTAACGCGCTTTCAGAAAAACTTCTTCGGTATCCCAGTTTTCCTTTTCACGCGGGATGTAACCGCCACGTTCAAGGATAAGTATCTTTTTCCCGGTTGGAGCCAGTTTCCGTGCCAGTGTTCCGCCACCGGCGCCGGTTCCAATAATAATGACGTCGTAATGCTGCATGTATTTTTCTGTTTTTTTTATTTAGATTATTCGTACTAACTGTCGGAAATAATTGGTTTCCTGACAAGTTGGGTTTAATTTCATTTTTCGGGTAGTTGAGAAGGACCAAGAATATCGTAAGTTGCACAATCATACTTATATCCCGAAAGGTGCATGTTCATTGAAGTGCAACTGCCATTGTTTCTTTTTCGGAACAAAAACCGGTAAATATATCCTCCCAAAAGCATGGCCGAAAACGGACTGATAAAATAAATCCACCACCCGCGCCATTCCTCTGAAACCAGCGCTGATGCCACTGTGCGGGCAGGGTTTATGCTCATGCCCGAAAATGGCGCTGTAAAAGTGATATAAAGCGTAAGTAAAATTCCTACGAAATACCCCGTAAATGGGGCTAATTTTTTTGAATTACTACTGAACAGGACGGTAACAATGACAATCAGCGAGAGCATAAATTCGTTGAAAAAAGCCACCCCGTTTCCATGAGCGCCCGGGATTGTTACAACATAATTCACTGCCGGATTTGAAATGTAAGCGAAAAAAAAACACTTAAAAATAACGACCCCAAAATATCCGCCAACAAATTGAAAAAGAATGTACCAAAACATATCGGGGAACGAAATACGATGGAGCATGTAAAAAGTGAGGGTTACAGCGGGGTTCATGTGCGCGCCGGAACGTTTCCCCCATTTGGAATAAATAAGCAGCACAGCAGTTATTCCCATTGCAAGGCCAACCATCAGTCGCCTTAAGATGGCTGATTCAACCAGATTCCTTATCGGCAGTGAGGAGTGTTCAGTCAGGATAACAAACAAACTGGCCGAAACCATGAACATTCCTAATGCCCAGGCTTCAATTAAATACGTTCGCCAGTTTTTTTGAAAGATAGTAATGAATTTCATCAATATTTTATTTTCTCGCAAAGGCGCAAAGGCGCAAAGCTTTTTTATTTGTATTATTTCTTGGCGTCTTAGCGGCTTGGCGTGGGTTTATTATTCATTTCCATCAACTGTATCATTGAACTAACCGACCATGCCTGATTAATTGCACCTTTTCCCTGAGATGGATTTTTTCCATCGAATATTTCAGAAATACCGTGGATACAATCTTCCTCGTAAAAATGCTTTTGGAGTGTGTCTTGGGAAGCGGATTTCGTTCAAAACTTTCAATGGTTATATACCCTTCCGGATAAATAACGCCGGGATAAAAATTCGAGCCCAGTTCAAAATTACCGTCTTCGGTAACAATTGTCTCTTCCACTTTTGAAACCATTACTTTGCGTTCGACCGGGGGATTAAGTGCTGCCACCAGCAAACCGTGGTAGCGGCGCGTGTTTGTCCCCGCGATTGTGGATGACGCATATCCTCCGATACCGTTGGTTACCAACCACTCGGTTGATAAGTTTCTATTTTTGAAGTTTAATTCTAACATGATTCAAATTTATTGTTGATTGACAACTTTAATATTTTTCTTTATTGGTTCAAGGCTTTGTCGAGGTTATAAGCGGCGCTGATTAACGACAAGTGGGTAAAAGCCTGAGGAAAATTACCCAGCGCTTCCCCTCTGCTCCCTGTTTCCTCGGCGTATAAACCGAGGTGGTTTGCGTAAGTGAGCATCCGCTCGAACATGAGCCGGGCCTGTTCCAGTTTTTTTGGTTGAACATGGCCGGCACGTGTTAGTGCCTCCACCATCCAGAATGTACAGATGTTAAATGTTCCCTCTTCACCATCCAGTCCGTCATCCAGATGGTTTATATTGTACCTGTAAACAAGGCTGTCAGCAACCAGTCCGCCTTCAGCAGGATCTTTTAAGGTTGCATCCAGGGTACTAAGAATTCGCTTATCAGAAGGAGAAACAAAAAACGTAAGTGGCATCATTAAATTTGCGGCATCGAGAGTTTCGCTTCCGTATGACTGAACGAATGTTTTCATCTTTTCGTTCCAGCCTTTTTCCATAATCTCTTCATAAATTTTGTCACGTTCCTCTATCCATAATGTTTTATCAGATGGAAATGATCTTTTATCGGCTAACCGGATACCACGGTCGAGTGCCACCCAACACATCAGCTTTGAATAGACAAAATGCTGTTTTCCGCCACGTACTTCCCATACTCCTTCATCTTTTTTTTGCCAGTTGCGGGCCACCCAGTTAATAAGTTTTCTTAATTGCTTCCACAAGTCGTAAGATATAGGGCTTCCGTACTTGTTAAACAGGTAAACCGAGTCAAGTAATTCTCCGTAAATATCAAGCTGAAGCTGATTGTAAGCGCCATTGCCAATCCGCACCGGCGACGATTGTTTATACCCCTCCAAACCGGGAACTGTTTCCTCTTCCAGTTTGTGCCTGCCATCTATGCCATACATAATTTGCATGGAACCATCGGGGCGGAGTTCATGGCAGCGATCATCGATCCATTGCATAAATTTTTCAGCTTCATCGGTAAACCCTATGCGCATTAAGCCATAAACTGTAAATGCAGCATCGCGTATCCAGGTGTAGCGGTAATCCCAGTTTCTTTCTCCGCCTACTCCTTCAGGAAGACTACAGGTGGGTGCGGCCACTATAGCACCGGTGGGTTCAAATGTGAGTAATTTAAGTGTAAGCGCCGAGCGGATTATCATTTCACGCCACCGGCCTTTATACGAACACTTTTTCACCCATTGATTCCAATACTCTATGGTGTTAACAAGGCCTTCGTAAGCCAAAGTGTCGCTATAACAATGTGCACATCCGTTTTGTTCTTTCAATTCTCTCACCACAAAATTTGCGGTATCGCCCTGTTTCATTTCAATTTCGGCAAACACTCCGGTACCATCATTTTTCAGTGGGATAGATGTAGCCAGTCCAATCGACAACGACTTTGAATAGAAGCCAGCACCATGACTATTTAACACTACTCTGTGCTCATCCTGGGCATAGTTAAAAGCAGGTTGGCATTCAAGTTTTATTTTCATGCTTCCCCTGATGGCTTTAACCCAGCGCACGAGCCGGTTTTCGTGATTCCCGATTTGTGTATCGCCCACCGGCATATAATCTACCACTTCACAAACACCATCGCTGCATAAAAAGCGGGAAATTAGCACATTGGTCTCTGGCCAGTAAAACTGTTTTTTTGTTACATTTTCATTAACCGGGGCAATTTGAAAATAACCGCCTCTATTTTCGTCCAATATACGGCCAAAAATACTTGGTGAATCGAAATGTGGATAACACATCCAGTCAATGGACCCATTTAAACCAATTAGTGCTGCTGTCCGCATATTGCCAACAATTCCGTAATCCTCAATTTTTTGATAAGTCATTTTGTAAATAGTATAATAATTTGTTAAATACTTTTTCTTTTTTCGCCGATGGTTTTTAACAAGTGGTTCCATGAACCGACAAATGATTCGGCGCCTTCGTTTTGTAATTGCCCGGCCAGCGTTTCAATGTTTACACCTTCGTTTTTAAAATCGTCGAGTAATTTATTGGTAAGGTCGCACGAAAAGGGCATTGATTGTTCAACTTTTCCATGATTGGCAAAAGCCAGCAGGGTATTTTCTGGCATGGTGTTTACCGTAAAAGGCGCCACCAGGTTTTCAATGTAAATTACATCTGAAACGGCGGGATCTTCTGCAAGTTTTTCTTCTTTTTCTTGATGCTTGACGTATCGCTTTTTTACGTCTTCATCTGTTCCAACTGTACTAACAAAGTATCCGCGCGCCCGGAAATGATTGCCCCAATAAGGCTTTTGCTTCATCTTGGGATAGCTTTTGAACAACATTATAGCAAGTTTCCCTTTCAATATTCCCATCAATTCATATATCGATACGCGGGGAGGAACAGACACCACCAGGTGAATGTGATCAATTTGAACACTCATCTCATGAATCTCACATTTCTTCCATTCACACAACATCTTTATTTCTTCCTCTAAAAGCGATTTAACCTGTCCTGTCAATATCCGAAATCGATACTTGGGAACCCAAACAATGTGGTAATCACATTTATAAATAACATGCGAAAGTTTCTTATACTTACTCATATTACAAATATAGGCAAACTCAAAAGAACATTAGGGCTGTCTAAAAAGCCTTATGACTATAGAATTCACTTTCAATTTGTAATCTATTAAATTAACTGATAGTATAGTCGAGAGTATCGGTAAACCTGACAATTTTGAAAAGGAAATTATAAGGCTGGAGTTATCGGGGAGGTTGACTTTCCCAAGTCAAAATAAAAAGAACTTTGATTTTGGAAACTCAAAGTTAGGAGTTGAACATGGGAATTGGATTTTAATGATCCGACAAAATTCCGGGATTCGGGAACAGGTTTCCCCGGATTAAAACAACAAACTCGATCCGATATAGAGTCCGCCCGGACCCATTTGTTTATCGACAGGAATACCGTAATTGACAGTAATTACATTGTTTTGGTTAAACACCAGGTAGAGCCCTGAGCCATAGGTGTGATGCAGTTTCTGTTTTCCGGATGTAAAATGAATGGCACGCTGCCCGGCCGGCACATTTTCAAGGTTTACTTTCCAATGTTGCGTTACCAGCGCATTGTCATAAAAAGCGGATAGACTGGAGGAAAAATATTGCCTGAACAATTTAAATTCAAGGGTCTTGAATTTAAATTCGAAGTTCCCGGTTATAAAACCGTTGGCTGCAATTCGGTTGCGCATGGCGCCACGCAGGTTAAATGCCCCGCCCACGCCATCGTGCGACAATCGGGTATCGTAAAAAGTGGGCAAATAAAAGAAGGGTATTTTACCGGAAAGTTTCTGCTGACTGCTGAAACGAAATGAAAACGTGATTATTTCGTTCCAAAAGCTGGCATGTTGCCTGTAAGTCAGGATAAATTTGCTAAAACTGTGGCCGGAAATAATCCCCGGAGAAAAAAGTAATACCGATTCGAACCATTTGCCATCGGTACAATAACAAGGATCGTTCCGTGAGTCGTAAACAATTCCCAGTGAAACCATACCTAAATTTCCGCCTCTGGCTTCATTGGGATTAATTACACCCCATTCAATGTATTTCTCAAATAATGTTGGCTTCTCAACAGCTCCAGATACCAGGCCGTTGTTACTGCTATTATCCTTTGGTGCAGGGGATGTGAAATAGTTTTTAAAAGTAACTCCGGTAAGCAGCCTCAGTTTACTGCCTGAAAGGTATTTCTGCACATCGAACCGCAGGCGCAAAAAACTGCGGTGGTGAGCATAAAAAAAGCTGTTTTTAAAATCGCCCCTTTCCGGCTCTGTGAAAGCTTTGTGGTAAGTTGCATCGGTTCCGTTAAACCCAAAAAAATCGAGTTTTCTGTCGATTAAGTAACTGGCTTCAGCCAACACTTTGGCCTTGTTTATGAGTTTTTCGCTTTCGAGCAGCGCCTGTAAATTCAGGGTTCCTTTGGTGGTATTGGTAAGTTTTACAAAAAGATATTGTTTGTAATGCGGTGGAAGGTTGTTTTCGCCGTAATCAAACAGGTTGAAAACTGCGCCATATTTCAGCCCCAAATCGGAATCGAAAGTCAGCGATGGAATTACGCCAAAAGCATAATGCGATTTGCGTTCAGGTTTCTTTTCAATGGCTTCCTGTCCGATTCCCCAAAAAGGTAAAAACAGCAGAAGCGCAGGGACTAGTTTTGTTTTCATTTACGGCCTGATTACTTCCACCACCAATTCATTCGCTTCAGCTTTTTTGGCGTGAACTTCAACCCGCGAAATTTTCGGAAACCAGAATGTGCCGCCATCAATTTGAATGAATACACGCTCCAGTTTTACTTCTTTATCATCTATACTGACAAATACAGCAAAATCACCTTCTTCTGTTTTCCGGAGCGATAAAGTACGCTTCGAATAAGATACAAACTGAAAATCGGCTTTTTCAGGAGTTACATCCAAAAACTTCAACCCATAGGCAAATTTTTGCTGAATTATGGTCAATGGCTCAACTGTTCCTTGCTTGTTGTACTTTATCCAATAGATTGTTATAGGTTCTTCCAAATCGAGTGCGCCTTGAGCAGTTGTTTTTACTTCGTAATGAATTTCATTAGCATCCCTGCTACGGCTAATTTTAAATAAGATGTTATTCTCCCCAATTTCTGGTTCAAAAGCAAACGAAAATATATTAATAGATAGTATTAACCCAAACAAAGTGGCCAATTTTATAATATTATAGTTCACAGGCATGAAATCAAATTTTTAAGTAACTATTCAGGGAAAATGAAATATTTAATAGTTTCCGCAGATTTGCGCAAATTTAAACACAGATTTACGCTGATTTAACATATATTTATTTATAGCTATCATTGCTTTACTATACATTAAGCAGGGCACAATCATTATTCAGTGCTTATAATAAAACTCCCAGTTATTTCTAATATCTACCGATTTCCAGATCAGGATAAAATGCGGCAAAAGCAAACCAATACCCCATCATTTGAGTAACCGGTTGCAGTCTTTGTCCTTTTCGTGGTCCGCTCACGGCCCTTCCAAATACATCCCATTTCGTACCTTCATTGTCTTTTAACACAACAGGTAGTTCATTCATAACAACTTCAAAATTTAATTCGTTGCCATCAGGCAGCAACCGGTTAAAAGCTACCATAAGATTTGCATTTTTATCCCCGGTAACTACGATTTTTTTTTCCATATACTCACTAAAATCATTCAATATCAGGTTATTGTTAGTTTCAAGTTGATCGAAGCGAAAAACTGTTATATTTCCTTTATCAAATACTGCCAATACCCGTTCTTTCTCATGAAATCTGGAGTCTTTATTATTCACAGGGAATAGGAGGCTATTATTTGTTTTGTAATTGCCATAGGGATATCGGCTATAATTACGGTTATAACCTGTTTGAGTTGAAATCACCTTTGAGGCAGGGAACATTTCTTTCCATGTTTCCCAGCTTGTTTCAACTAAGCTGTAGGTTGCCGCCTGTTCGCCCATTAACTTACCGTTCACCGCTTTTAGTAAAAGCTGCGACCAGTTACTGTTTGTTTCCCGGTCATAGGGAATAATGTTGTTATTATAAAGCAGCCCTGATACACCGAAGGTAGTTTTCTTTTCATTTATCATACGATCCCAGCCAATTCCGGTGCCGGTAAGCGGGCAGTAAATAATTGCCAGCGAATGGTTTTCTGTATCGTCATTTATTATTTCGTGCCAGTCGAGTATAGGATGTGGATAAGCACGTACTTCGCTGCCATCGGCAAAACCCAGTACCAAATCGTTGTCGGAGAGGTAAGAGACTTCTCCTGCATTCATAAAAGAGTGGTTGCTTAATGCCGGAATACCATCTTTCCCTGGGCCTCCGTCTCTTACTTCATTCGCAGGAATAAGCCAAGTGTTTTCTCCTTTACCATCCTTTCCCGGGTCAGAATTTCCTTCCATTTCGCTTTTCTGGCAGCTTGCTAATGTAAATATTGATATAGTCAATAAGGTTAAATATCTTTTTTTCATGGCTTTAAGTATTTAATATATGTATAATTCGTTTTTGTTGAAAGGAATATTAAACAACAATGCCACAGTTATTTTATAGGATGTTGTAAGTTGTGTCCCTTCCAGTTTTCGATACAACGGAAAATCGGCTGATAATATGGATGTCAGCCAGGGTGAAAAGGTAATATTCACTCCCGGTATGGCATAGACCCACTCACCACCGGATGAAGGGAAAACACCTCCATCGATTAAATCTTCGGATTGCTTTCTGTAACGTAAGAAAGTAAAAACAGATTTACCTTCTTTTTTTGCCAATTGCAGCGCTTCATCCCAGCTTCCCTGATGGAAAGCAATACCGGTATTGTCTGTATTAATATCATTAGACTTCGGGGAGTGAGCATTTGCAAAAACTGAAAAAAGAATTACTGCAAATAGTATTGTTCCTGTTTTCATGGTTTGATATTTTAAAATTCATTATAATAGTCGGGCTAAAATTGGAATCCTGACAAGGAATTTAAGATCTTAATAATGTATTATGATCTTTGTATTTAACATTCGCCTTATCTTGATCAGGCAAGACTGAAGCTACCCTAAGGCAAGGCTGTCCAATCAAACAAACAGATACTTAAGGTGTTTCTTTTTACGATATACTAAAAATATCTACCCTTTAGTAATCAGAATTACCTCTTATTAAAGTAAGTCTGATATTTTAGTGATGCAGAAGTGCTATATAAATATTTTAACTTAATGCAGATATTTCACTTTTTCCCGGCATATATTTTCTTATAATTAATTGATTAGCTTTTTCGTATGTGAAATATTTAATCATCCAGTTTAAAGCTACAGAGATTTTATTTTTAAATCCGGTAAGAGTAATAAGGTGTATCATAGACCAAATCAACCAACCAATTTTCCCATTAAGGAAGATACTTTTTATATCGGCAACGGCATCTTTCTTGCCAATTATTGCCATGGAGCCTTTGTTTTTATAATGAAATACGGTTCTCATTTTCCCGCTTAATACCAGGGATAATATATTTTTGCCCAGGGTGCGTGCCTGTTGAATGGCCACTTGTGCAACCATTGGGTGTCCGTTAGAGTATGCAGCGGTTTGCATAAGTGAGATATCTCCGATTGCAAAAACATTATGCAGACCCTTCACCTGATTATATTCATTTACAAATATCCGGTTTTCTCTTTGCACTATTCCTGGATTGATTCCTTCCAGGGCATTGCCTTTAACGCCGGCTGTCCAGACTAATACTCCAGCCTGGATTTTTTCAATACCTTTTCCATTTTCAAAAAATAACATGCTACCATCGTAATCCTTAACTCTTGCATTTAATATCACTTCAACATTAAGTGCCATAAGTGTCCTGAGTGCATGCTCCGATGCTCTCAGCGACATGGTTGGAAGCAAACGGTTTCCTGCCTGAAAAAGATATATCTTCATCAGTTCGCTATCGATTTCGGGGTAATCGCTATTTAGCAGATATTTTTTAAACTCGGCAAGGGCTCCTGCCATTTCCACTCCTGCCGGCCCTCCACCAACCACAGCAAATTTCGTAAGTCTTTGCTTTTCTGCTTCGCTGCTTCCATCAACAGCACGTTCAAGGTTCTGTAAAATCCAGCTTCTTAGGTTTATGGCATCATTAATACTTTTAAGCCCGATGCTGTTTTGCTCAATATTTTTCGATCCGTAAAAATTGGTGCTGCTGCCGGTAGCAATAACCAGATAATCATATCTGACAAAGCCGATATTCGTTATAACACGGTTATTATTGGTATCAATTGACTCTACTTTAGCCATGCGGAAAACCATATTGATACAAGACTTAAACAGTTTCCTTACCGGTGCTACCACAGAATCGGGTTCCAACCCGCTGATTGCCACCTGATATAAAAGAGGTTGAAACTGGTGGTGGTTGTTCATGTCAATTAAAATAATTTGCACCGGTTTGTGTTCAAGAGCCTTCACCAGGTTTAATCCGGCAAACCCCGCCCCGATAATTACCACCCTTGGAAGATTGTTTTTTACTACCGCAATTTCATTAATGTTGATGTTCATAGTATAAAGGATTAATACATGAGTTAACTCCGAAAAGCTTGAATTTCAATTTCCTGTTGTTTTGCCCCCTGCCCCCCGAAATTAATGTCTAATTATTACTGAAACAATAATAACGAATAGTAGAAAGTTTACTGAACCCTGACAGAAATGCAGACTTATTCATGATACCTCCTGTTGCCTGACTGATCTGGCTTATTACAATATAATCTAACCGCGTAATCCATCGTAAAACTGTCTGTCATGGTTATTAGTATTCTTCCTGCTTTGTTTAATGAGACATAAGAAATATCTGACAACTTCTATCAGACGGCCTTGATATTTAAAGAGATAAGTTAAAAACCTTTATTAATTCCTCCCTTTGGATTAAACCGGTATGGCTGAAAACTTTTTCACCATTCTTATATAATACCAGGTATGGCACTCCCATCAACTGTTGTTCCCTGATCAGTTTTTTGCTTGCATCGGCGTTTATTTTCACAATCTTTATTTTCTCCCTGTACTCAACGGTCAGGCTGTCGATCATGGGCATCATTTGTCTGCAGGGGCCGCACCATGGGGCGTAAAAATCAATGAATACAGGGATTTCAGATTCCAGCAGTGCGGCAAACTCATCAGGTTCCATTTTGTTTTCCTGATCCGGCCGTGCATCCGGTTCTGTTATCACCGGAAGATTTACAAGTTCCCATTCCATAATTCCATGCTGAAGGTTATATACATTACTGTATCCATTCTCTGAAAGTATTTCGGCAGCTTTACGGCTTCTGTACCCGGTATTGCAATAAAGGTAAACCGGTTCATCTTTAGGAGTCAGCAAAAGCTTTTGCCTGAAATCCAATGAGTAATAATTTAACTGTCCTGCCCCCGGGATATGTCCGTTCGCAAATTCACCCCGGGTACGTACATCCAGCAGAGTGCCTTTTTTATTTAAAAGCTTGTTGAATTCTGAAGAACTCATTTGTATGAAATTACCCGATTGAGCATTCGTTTTAATAATCGAGGCCAGTATGATCATAATAAAAATATATCTGTTCATTTTAAAAATTTTTCTTTTCTTGAACAGATAGTCGTAAAAAAACAAAAACCTGACACTTTTCAGACTTGTCAGGTTATTTTACAAAAGCGTGGCTATAAAGCTTACATAAAATACGTTTAAGTTCTCGCAGATTTGTGCTAATTTAAATACTGATTTACCATATCAGCGAGAAATAAATAGACGTACTTGCATAGTTGCAAAAAAGATATTGGATATAAATTCGATATTTATTTCCGGACTGGCAATTCTATTTGTCCCTAATACTTAAAGCCACTAATCTCTTCACTATTAATCTCTAAACCTAAAGCAAGGACTATCCGGTTTACAAAATTGAAGTAGGCTATGACAAGCGTTGCATCCAGTATAGCATTGTCGTTAAAACCAACTGCTTTCAAATGATCTGTTATTTCCGCATCTTTGAATTTTTCAGGAAACAAGGTAAGGGTTCCGGCAAAATTACATAAGGCCGTTTCTTTTTCATCCAATCCGGCTTGTTGAAAATCATAAATTAGCCTGTTTATTTTTTCATTATCTTTCCAGTAATGGTTTAATGCTTCCGTATGATGTGCTTTGCAATATTCACATCCATTACTTTCTGATACGACTACTGCCATCATTTCCCGTTCAGCCCTGGATAGTTCCGAACCGGAAAACATGATCTCCATGTAAAGGTCCATGTGCTTTACGATACTCTCAGGTCGCAAACTCTGTATCTTGTGTACATCGGCAAGTTTACCCCTTTTCTTTATAATATCATCATATATTTCCTTCAACCTGCCAGTGGCTTCATGTGGTTCAATTATCCTTATTCTGGAAGTTGTTTTATTTTTACAACCTGAGAATTTCTCTGCTTCCTCCCCGATGCTAATAGTAAAATCTGACAGATTCCGGTTTTTATACAATAAATTGGCATTCATGTTAGAAATTATACCTGGATTCAGACTGCTTTCGGAAAGCACGGATGAATATGTTGACACGAAGTAAGGTACAAGAAAGGTCAGTATAACCTGTCCTGGATTAAGTTGCTCAAAAGATAAAGAAAAGAATAATTCAGGATGGTTTATCAGATTCAATATAATCCCCACCAGGATTGCGACCCTTAAAGCCCGGATAAATATTGCACGATCTGTAGCCTTTAAAAAATAATTATATATTTCTCTTCGCACCCCCACCTTTTTACATTAAATAAGTTTCACTTCCCGATTTCAGCAAGTTTTTCATTGATATATTTCTTTATGTTTTCCAGATCGGGCAAGGGATGTTCTTCTTTAAGGCCTGATGCAATACCCTTCTCAATTATCGAACTTTGGTTTTCATACTGCCTGCATGCATCACACATCATCTTGTGAATCTTTAATTGAAATCGTTCAATGAAGGAAAGTTTAAAATGAAACTTCTTTTCAATTAGCTCAGTGGCTTTCAAACATGAGAGAAATAATATATGGTTCAGCTTTTTCATACTATTAATCATTAAACCAGTTCATGTCCAAACAATCTTTTAATTGTAATTTGGCCCGGTGAACTATCTGCCAGAAATTAGTCGTACTTATTTCCAGTTCCTGACAAATCTCAACGCCATCTTTATTCAACAGGTATTTCAGCTTAATGCATGTGCTCCACTTTTCAGGCAAGGCTTCCATGCATTTCTTTAACACAGCCTGAAATTCCTGGTTGTCAAGAAGGTTTTGCTCATTTTCGATCCATATATGCGGTTGCTTTTCCGGTTTCCAACTCCCATCTTCAGTGAAAAACCTTGAAACAACCTGATCTTCTATATTTAGCGGCTGGTTGACTTTCTTTCTGTAAACATCGATAATTTTATGGTTTAAAATGGAAAACAACCAGGTCTTGGGAGAACTCTTTCCCTGAAACCCTTCGATTTTTTCAGCAGCTGCCAGGAAGGTATCCTGCACAAGGTCCCTTGCCAATTCCGAATCGGAAACCTTATGTAAAGCCCATGAAAAAAGATCCCCGGTGAAGTCCTCAACCCATTTTGAAAGATTTGTTTTATATTCCGGCTCCATTAAAAATAATATATTTCAGCATAAATATATCAATTAAAGCTCATTTTCACAAAGACTTGAATTTCAAATATGACCAAGCCTGCAGGCTGCCGGCTTATCCAGTAACCATGTTAGTTTACCATGATTTGGATTTACCAGTGAAGCAGGAAGTTTGTCCCATCCCTGTTTCCGGTTAATGATCGCAGCGACAATTTCTGCTTTCGATTCTCCCGTTACCAGAAAAAAGGCTTCCCGGGCATTATTAATAATCGTTCCTGTTGCAGTAATTCTTTTTTGTTTTGTATAAGGGTTTTGCGATGCTTCATAGAATTTATGGCTTGTAAACAGACTGGTGTCTGAAGGAAAAACAGAAACAGTATGGCCATCATCCCCCAAGCCCAACATAAATATGTCAAACACCGGAATGCGGTTTTTTGCAGGTACATATTGCTTAACGACCTCTGTATATCGTTCAGCTTCGGAAACAGGTTCCATCTCTCCCCTTATCCTGAAAACATTAGAGGAAGGGATGGAAATATGATCCAGTAAACTTTCTTTTGCCATTCTGAAATTACTGTCTTCACTTTCAGGATAGACACATCTCTCATCTCCCCAGAAAATAAGAACTTTTTTCCAGTCTATCCGGTCTCCGAATTCTTCACTTATGCAGTTGAAAACAACTTTGGGTGTTGATCCTCCCGATAATGCTACGTTAAGATAGTTGCCTTCCTTGATTTCTGATACAAGCGAAGTTATCTTAGTCGCAAAATATTGCGCTATCTGTTCAGCATTATTAAATACCCTTATTGATTGCTCCATATTTAAAGTTCACAAAAAATGCCGTCTTCAGCGAGATTTTTACACGGATAACGCCATGTCATGTCTTTCTCCTCAATCAGCTCATCAGCCTTTTCCGGTCCCCACGTTCCTGCGGGATAACCATACAGTGGAATATCTATATCGTTATTCCATGAATTGATTACCGGGGTAAGGAACTTCCAGGCTTCAAGTACTTCTTCAGTCCGTGCAAACAAAGTTGTATCCCCTTTTATAGCATCGCTGACAAGCCGTTCATAAGCTGAAGGTATTCGTTGATGGGACAAATCCGCGTAATGAAAATCCATATTCACATTCTGTATATCGAAACCGGCTCCGGGGATTTTCATTCCAAATTTCAGCAAGATACCTTCATCGGGCTGAATTCTAATAACCAACTGGTTGCATGATTGGCATGCTGCATTCTGAGAAAACAGGAAGTGTGGCGTTGGCTTGAAATGGATAACAACTTCTGTAACACTGGCAGGCATCCTTTTTCCCGTGCGTATATAAAAAGGAACACCTCCCCAACGCCAGTTGTCTATGTAGAATTTCATAGCTGTGAAAGTTTCTGTAGAGGAGTTTGTTTTAACATCTTCTTCTTCGCGGTATCCCTTAATGGCTTTACCCTTAATAATTGAAGGCATATATTGTCCACGAATAGCAATATTCCTGACTTCTTCCTCTTTAACAGGTCTTAAAGATTGAAATACTTTTAATATCTCATTTCGCATGGACACCGGGTCCAGGGAAGATGGGGATTCCATAGCGGTAAGTGCCGCCACCTGAAGCAAATGATTCTGCACCATATCACGCAAAGCCCCGGAATTGTCGTAATATCCTCCCCTCTTTTCCACCCCAATACTTTCAACTGACGTAATTTCAACATGATGAATAAAATTTCTGTTCCAGAGTGGCTCAAATATTCCGTTTGAAAACCTTGTAACCAATAGATTCTGTACAGTTTCCTTACCCAGGTAATGATCTATCCTGTAAATTTGTTCCTCACTCCAGTCCTTTAGAAGCTGATCTTTCAACTCCACTGCAGAACTCAGGTCAGACCCAAATGGTTTCTCAATGATAAGCCTTTTCCATCCTTCCTCCTGGGTATTTAAACCTGCCGAAACCAGATTTTTGGGAATAATTCCATATAAAGATGCCGGAGTAGCTAAATAAAATAAGGTATTCCCCTCTATACCTTCTTCTTTCCTCATTGTTCCCAAAAGATTTTTTAGTGAAAGGTATGAGGCCTTGTCATCATACTGTAAAGGCAGGTAGCGGATTCTTTTAATAAACTCATCAATTTTATTAGTATTATCTATCTCATTAAATTCGAGGATGGCCTGTTTTATCTCCCTGCGAAACTCTTCATCGCTGAATTTTGAACGGGAAACACCCAGAATGATAAATTTCCCGGGAAGCAAATCCTGTACAAAAAGTGCATATAAAGCAGGGGAAAGTTTTCTCTTTGTCAGGTCGCCGGAAGCTCCAAAGATCACAAATATATGATTATCCGATTCTTTCATTTTTTAATGTTTAAATTATGTTTCCCTGTAAACCGGTTCTGCCTTTTTCGCAGGAATAACAGGTTTAAAATTATCAAATCTCAGGTAAGGGAAAACCATAGGTGCCAAAATTGATAAAGGATGATACAGAAATGATTCCTTTTTATCATTATCAGTAATAATTGTTGAGCGCGGATCAAAAAAATGCATTACACCAATAATTACACTAATAATAAATGCCATTTTAAAACCATTAAAAACCAGTCCGGCAATGCGGTTGACAAAACCAAGGGCCACAGCCCTGACCAATGAATCAGTAAGCCGCGCAATCAGGTGAACGGCTAAAACTATTGCAATAAAGGTAATTGCAAAAGCAATAAGTCTTATAGTTTTTGGGTCCTTCTCCATATGATTCAATAAGAAAGATACCGTGATGCCTGAAAAATGGATGGCTCCATAAATCCCCAGAATAAGAGCCACAAGACCTGCTGCGGCAATAACAAAACCTTTGGAAAATCCCCTGTAAAATGCCCAAAGTAAAGGTATGGCAAGAATAATATCCAGATAGCTCATGTGCAATAATTATATCAGGGCATGAAGTTCACACTTTTCTGAGGAATTATCAAGAATGAATAAAAAAAAGATATGCAAACATGTTGAAAAAGAAACTAAGACACAGACATCAACATGATTCTTTAAACTTTGCGATAAAGCCGAAAAAGGATTATATTTGCGGGAATTTTTTTGTTCTGTAGTTCAGTGCATCCAGCTTCGCTGAATCTTACGTGTACACCGAAGTTTTAGCGAAGATGTACGGCGGATGCAAAATGATTGCTAAATAATTGGCCCTATAGTTCAATGGATAGAACGGCGGTTTCCTAAACCGTAAATCCAGGTTCGATTCCTGGTGGGGCTACTGAAACAGAGTGAGAGTGGGAGTGAGGGGCATCTCACGCTGATATTATTTTTCCGTGGGAGCGTGGCCTATTAAAACTCCCCTTATTCAATTGTGAATGAGGGGTTTTTATTTTTTTGTACCCCTTAATTGTACCCCTTTTTGGTTCTTTCATTAAGAGGTTGTTATGGTTGAGGTTGATATACCCTCCGTGGTAAAATGGATCCCGATGAATTCAGAGATTACATTCTCGGATTTATTTTTTATAAGTACCTGTCGGAGAAAATTGAAATCTACGCCAATGAGATACCGAAGGCAGACAAGATACTCTATCTAAATATTTCTGAAGATACTTTTACGGGACAGGAATATCTGGAAGCCATAAAAGAAGAAACGCTGGAAAAACTAGCGATGACCGAAAAATTTAATAATAAATACCGGATACCGTCTGCGCGATTGCAAACCTGGGATTATGGGAGCAATGGTGCATATTTTATTACCATTTGCACCTTAAACAGAGAACATTTTTTTGGGGATGTTGCCAATGGCGAAATGCGATTAACCGAAATCGGGGAAATTGTAGAACAGCAATGGATTAAAACACCTGAATTGCGACCTGATATTAATTTAGAATTGGACGCATTTTTGGTAATGCCAAATCATATTCACGGAATAATAATTATTGGTGAAAATCAATACAATTCGAACAGGAGAATGGGAAATCGGGACCGGGATCGGGATGGGGATCGGGATCGGGATGGGGATGGGGATCGGGATGGGGATGGGGATCGTACAGACGCAATGCATTGCGTCTCTACCAATACCACCAATACCATTAATACCCCCGGCAATCAATTCAGGCCGCACTCAAAAAATCTGGCATCCATTATTCGTGGTATTAAATCATCGGTAACAACACAGGCGAAAAAATTGGGGTATAATGATTTTGCATGGCAATCACGGTTTTACGAACATATCATTCGTAATCCTGCCGAATTTTTCAAAATACGGAATTACATCATTAATAATCCTGCCCGTTGGGATAAAAACAAATTCCATGAATGAACAACATATAAAAAATCAGGATTGAGATCTTTTTTCATTCTAAACATTTTCAGAATGAAAAATACCATACAAACTCTCCGATTACTATTTTCTTGATCTTCTCCTCAACTTCATGGTTACTGATTTCAATGTCATAATGTGAAAAGGATTTTCCAATGCCTCATAGATACTGTGTAACAAAAAAGTATTTCTAACGTATAAATTTTCAAATAAAATATTAAAAAATGCCTGATCCCTATTTTTCCAATGAAGAAAATATAAAAGACGAAAATCTCACCCCCCGCTCAGCCCTGACAGGTGTTATTGAGATCATGAATTATAATTATTTTCTGGAACTCGATAAATTCCACGAATTGCAATCGTTTTTCAATGAGCTGGCTAAAGAATTTTATTTTTCAAGCTTGCAGAAATACAACCTTGGTCTTAAAATCATAGAGCCTGAGATCAGGATATTATCCGACCGTATTTATATTTTCTCTCCTCTTTACATTGAAAATAATCTGCCTGAAATGAGTAGTATGGCTTTCAAATTATTTGTAGAGTCCTGTAATATAATCCTTGCTGTTGCCCTGAAGCATGAGTTGGCAATCAGGGGATTTGCAGGCATCGATCAATGCATTAAGATCCTGGCATCTGCAGGCGATTCATTCCGCTCGTCAAAAAAAGATAGTCTTTTGCTTTCGGATGTTATAAAAGTTTTTTCATTCGATGAAATATTTCCCGAAGGAATGGGACAAAAATTCATTCCGGCTGTTGACCTTCCGGTATTTCATGCTAATAATTTCTTCCATGCCAACCAGTTGTTGTCAGAGATTAAGGCAATAGGAATATATATGCCTGACGATATCAGAAATTTTCCGGCCGCAGAAATAACTATTTACTCCGACCATTTAATAGAAACTACTTTGGAAGGGAAAAAAATATTTTTAGCTAACTGGGCTAACTGGGCAGAAAAACATTCTGAGGATTTCCCAATGGATGAAGTCAGGGATAGCATCACCAGACTGGCATCGGGGAAAGAAAATAATTATTCCCTCTTCTGGAAAAAATTCAGTGAGATTTCCTGATCAGATTTATTATAACTATCAACTTTCTGATATTTATCAGTACCATAAAACACCTTAATGATTTGTTACTTAAATTATTGTTACAACTGTATCTTTTATTTACAATAATAAACTCCAATCGCTTATTATAGAATAAAAAAGTTGAAATAAGGAAAAATTATTTTGGTATTGCAGAAATGATTATTTGGTCTAAGCAGAGATTATTAATTAAATGGGAATTATGATTATTTCCCTCAAAAAGCTATATTTGAACTACTTTATAAACATTAAAAAAAATATGAATAAAAAGATTTACCAGATAAAAATATCTTTAAACGGATCTAAACCCAATATTTGGAGAAGGATATTAATCTCACCGGATGTTAAATTATCAGATTTTCATCAGATTATCCAGACTACTATGGGATGGGAAAATTCCCATTTGCATCAGTTTATTAAAGACAATACTTTTTATACGGTCAGAATGGCTGATGATGATTTCTGGAATGAACTGAATAATGTTGATTACAAAAACATGAAGATTTCCGATCTTTTAGCCAAAGAGAAGGAAAGAATTCTTTACGAATATGACTTTGGTGATGGCTGGATGCATACCATATTTCTGGAAAAAATCCTTTTCTCCGATGATAAAATAAAATACCCTGTTTGTACTGATGGCGAAATGGGTTGTCCTCCGGAAGATTGTGGCGGAATATGGGGTTATTCAGATATGCTGGAAATTGTACGGGATCCTGAACATGGGGAGTATGAGAATTATATTGAATGGCTGGGAGAAGAATTTAATCCTGAATATTTCGATAAGAACGAGGTAAATAATTTATTGGCTTAGAGGAATTATGGGAGTCTTCTTAAAACTATAATTCTTAATTTGTTTCAGTGAACTGTGAAAGAATTAACATGAATAAAAGGAAGTCAGGTTTTTGCTGAGCAAAAGGTTTACCCCTCCAGAAAATACCTCAACTGATCCAGCATGATCGGCACATCATCGCGGTCGATACCTTGTCTGAGAAGGTGAGGCAGGTCATCTTCGAAAACTTCCGAAAACTCCGTTTCCGAAAAGCCGTTAGTGGAAATGGATTTCCTATAGTATTCAAGTGCGGTCCTCCGGTTTCCGAGACTCCACTGCACATGGCCCATATTCATGAAATCGTGCTTGCCGGGTTCGTCTTCTATCAGCTTCTGGAAATATTTTTCGGCCTGCTTCTTTTTACCGGTCAGAAATGAGCACCATGCAATAGGACGCCAGACCTTTTTATTGCCTTGTTCCAGGTACTCCACCTTAAAATAGCATTTCAAAGCTTCATCGAATTCTCTCAATTCCAGAAGACAATGCCCGATGTTTAAATGATTGCTCAGATTCTCAGGTTCGAGTTTTTCAACCGCCCGATAGTACTCAAGTGCTTTGTCCGGCTGTTTTAGGTTGCGGTAACAAAGGGCAATTTTTTTATGATTCCATAACCGGTTCACTTCATATAATTCTGCTTTCAGGTAATTATCAAGTGCATCTTCGAACTCACCCATTTTTTGATGGCAATATGCTTTCTTCTGGTATAATTCACCATTTTTGCCCTGTTCCAGGAGGTAACTGAAAATTTCTGCTGCTTCTCCAAGATCGTTCCTGGCAAAATAATATTCTGCAATATTCCTCAGTACCTTCGGGTCTTCTTTCAGTATATTCCCCAGAGTAAGTTTGTTATGAAAATCTAACCGCCAGTTGAAAATATCCTCGAAATCACCTTTCCGGGGGAATAATTTATAAAACCGGTACAGATCCTGAATATATTGATTGGAAACAAACTCTGCTTTACGCCCGGGATCGAGTAATTCTTCATCATCCCTGACCTCTTTTAATTGTTCCATCTCCGCTTTCATTGCCTGTGTCATAAACTCAAGGTTCTCTTTCGGTAGTTTCTGAATGCTTAAACAAAATGAATATTTATCGGAATTGCATAAAAGGGGCACCAGGTCAATAGCTTGTATCACTCGCCCGGCAGCTTCCTCTGTTTTATCCAGCAAATCAGTAATTTCGGGATTTTCAGGAAAAAAAGGGATGAACCAGTTGCTTAATTCACCGAAAAAAGGGTAAGATTTCAGCATAGCAAACGACCCCATAAACACATCATCTCCCTTCATCTGTAACTCTGAAAATTCTTCTATCTTACTAAGTAAACCGGGCGAATCTTTCAAAATTTCCTCCCAATCGGGGTTTTTGTCTTCCGAAAACCCCTCAGCCATCAGACTGTCAAGATTGATTTTGTTTCTCAGATTTGGGCTAATTTTTATCATCTCCGGAAGAAATTCGTCCCTGATCCGCTGTTGAAGTTTTTCTGTCTCTTTGCTTCTGATAAATTGAAGGATGATTCGTTCCAGGCTGCGTTTGAAGTCATTATTTTCGTTTAATATCTTCAATCTGCCGGTGAGGTCAGAGTAAAAAGGCATTCTGGCATCGTACTTATAAAGGTTGATAAGCAAACCCACCAAAGCCCTTTGATTAATTTCAGCCTCCTGAGAACCGAGAGCATCAAATAAAATAATGAATTTTTCTTTGTCGAAATAACGCTGAAGACTAAGCATAAAAGCCGTAAGCAAAAACGATTTAAATGGCACCGGCACTTCTGCCTTCAATAAAAATTTATACAATTTTTTCGTTTCTTCGGATGTAAAAATATCTCTAAACCAAATGTAGTAGAACAATCTTCTGATATTTTGCAGAAATACTTTAAGCCCGTTCTCAGAAGAGGATTCGTCAGCCTGTCCTGATGCCTCGTTCTGAAGGAAATAATTTTCCAGTTCTTTCAGGTAAGCTCCAAAGTTTGCAATATCCGAATCCTTAAAACTTCTTTTCTTTTCATACTCTACGGTTTGTGAAAACCTGAGTCGTATTGCTTCGTTCACTTTGTCGGCCAAATCAAAAACTGAAACAATAAGTTTCCGGTAAATTTTTTGTCGCTCAGGATCATTAATGCCCTCCACGGTGTATTTCAGCATATAATGATAAGTCTCCTCAAGGTTCCGGTATTCGTCAGAGTATATTCCCAGACCGTTCTCCGAAATGAGTTTTCCAATCAGGCCAAACGCTGGTTTCAGCTTTCTGGCAGTTATGTAGCTGTAAATTTGAGCATATCTTACATTTATTTCCTGATCTTTCATAATTATATACCTGCATTCAAAAGTAGATGAAAATAAACAGTTCTCAAAAATCAAACCATGCAAAATAACATGAATATATGGCAGTAAATAAATAATTAAAGTTTCACAGATGCACAACTTGTTGAAAAATGAAAAAGAACCTTTAAAGCAATATTTTTTTGAAAGAAGTCAAATATTAGTTTTATTATCGTTTTGATATTTTACCGTATAACAGTGAAAAAATATCTTTTTAAAGATTATTATATGTTAAAATAAATACAGTAACTAATAATCTGATAAATTTTTTGCATATATTTGCATCCTAACTGTATATTTATACGTAAAATATTTATTATGATCATGAATAAAAATGATAAAAAAATTGTCCTTGCTTACAGCGGGGGACTAGACACTTCAGTAATTCTGAAATGGTTAATTGATAAAGGATATGAAGTTGTTGCATATATTGCTGATGTTGGGCAGGATGATAATTTTACCGGGGCAAGAGAAAAGGCTTTAACTATTGGTGCTTCAAAAGTTTATATTGAAGATCTGAAGGCGGAGTTTGTATCAGATTACATCTTTCCGGCAATTAAGGCTAATGCTGTTTACGAAGGCAGGTATCTTCTGGGTACATCACTTGCAAGACCCATCATTGCCAAAAGGCAGATTGAGATAGCAAAGATCGAAAATGCGGGCATTGTCTCTCATGGAGCCACAGGGAAAGGAAATGACCAGGTAAGGTTTGAGCTGACGTATTACGCACTAAACCCAAAAATAAAGGTATTTGCTCCATGGAAAAACAAGGAGTTTCTTGACCAATTCAAGGGGAGGACAGATCTGCTAAATTATGCAAAAGAAAATGGAATTCCTGTAAAAGCCACATTAAAAAAGCCATACAGCGAAGATGATAACCTTATGCATATCAGTCACGAGGCTGGCATACTGGAAGATCCAAAATTTAAAGCCGGCCGTGATATTATCTCAAGGATTAAATTACCTCAGGATGCACCTGATAAGGAAACACATATTGCCATTCATTTTAAGGATGGAACACCAGTAAAAATTGTTAACACTGACGATAACACAGTAAAAACAAAACCACTGGCGTTATTCAGGTATGTAAACCAGCTTGGGGCAGAAAATGGTATAGGCTTGCTTGATATGGTAGAAAACAGATATGTTGGAATTAAGTCAAGAGGGGTTTACGAGACTCCCGGAGCAGAAATACTGCTTAAGGCACATATGGATATTGAAGGTATAGCAATGGACAGAGAGGTTATGCGACTAAGGAATATGTTGTCACCGGTTTTTGCTGAGTTTGTTTATAATGGATTCTGGTTCAGTCCTGAAATGGAATTCTTAATGGCCGCCATAAACAAAAGCCAGGAACTTATTGATGGTATAGTTTATATTACACTTTATAAAGGAAATGTAATGATAGATGGCAGGGAATCGCCAAGTTCCCTTTATAACCAGGATCTCTCCAGCATGGATATTGAAGGAGGGTTTAATCAGCAGGACAGTGAAGGATTTATTAAGATCAATGCCATAAGACTTATGGCTCATCACGCTATTACTATATCCAGACAAAAATAATAATCCTGACAGGTCTTTTTATGAAATTGTTATAAATTTACGAAATCAATATCCACCTTATGGAAACCAATTATCTGACCGACATTATGCTCCCTCTCTCACTGGCCATTATTATGCTTGGGATGGGGCTTTCGCTTGTGCCTGATGATTTTAAAAGAGTAGTCATGTATCCAAAAGCTGCAGCTATTGGGATCACTATTGCAAGCACATTGCTTCATAACGATATAATGGCTATCTCACCTGCAATTTACAGCCTTATCATGTTTATGACCGCCGGTATCATTATTGCATGGGCTAATCCTGGTTTAAAAAAAACTGAAGTTGTAGTTTGAAAAAAGTTTATTTTACTTCCCGTCCCATAAGGCTTTAATATTTCTTTATCAGATTTTAAAGAACTCCAGGACTTGTTCCAAAAGAAAAACCGCTCTCACTAAAAATCAATAAGAACGGTTGTTGAATAATTATCATTATTTTTTTAGGTGTAGATGCATCAAAAAGAGAGACTTACTTATGAAATAGATATTTCCCGGGCTGGTTTTGGCTTTATCTCTTCTCTCTTTGGAAGTGAAAGCTGAAGTATCCCTTCAGAATATTTAGCATTTATCTTATCCCCGTCAACTAACTCCTGTGAAATATCAAAAGTCCGTTGAAATGATTGGTAGCTGAACTCCCTCCGGGTATATTTCTCTCCATCCTGTACTTCCTCTCTTACCTCAGAAGAAATAGACAACCTCCCATTATCATAATTTACCCTGAAGTCTTCTTTCTTCATGCCGGGTGCTGCTACTTCAATTATAAATTCATCGTTGTTTTCTTTAATATTCACTGCGGGCAAATTTGTGTTTGTTGTTGAAAAATTTGAGTTTGCCCAATCCATCATATCTCCTTCTAAAAATCTGTCGAAAAAAGATGGAACCCGATTTGAAAATCTTGTTAATGTCATGGCTTTGTCCTCCTGTTTTTTAAATTTTTTAATTTGTTAAAAAAAGCAGGGCAGGACAAATAATATCCTGCCCTTTTCAATTATGAAATCTTAATTACCCTTGATGGTTTTGGTTTGGCTTCTTCACGTTTTGGCAATGTAATGTAAAGAATGCCATTTGAATACTTTGCTGCGATCTTTTCGGCATTAACCGTGCTTTCCGGCACACTGAACGAACGCTGAAAAGAGCTGTAAGTGAACTCATGACGGCTGTATTTTTCTCCATCTCCCTCCTTGCGTTCATCTTTCCTTTCTGAAGAAATGGTTAGCCGACCATTATCAAAGCTTATCTTAAAATCGTCCCTCTTCATCCCCGGTGCTGCTAACTCAATCAGAAACTCATTATCGTTTTCCAAGAGATTAACAGCAGGAAGGGTTGAATTGGATCCGGCGAAGTTTGAAAAACTCCAGTCCATCAGATCTCCTCCAAACATTCTATCGAAAAATGAAGGTGTCGATGGAAACATGTTGTCTGATAATCTTGCAAGTGTCATGGTTGTGTCCTCCATTTTTTTAGTTAAACATAAATCCTATTCTTAATTGTAATGTTTCAACAGATAATTTTCAATCAATATGCCAAACAATGCCCGGTTTTCAAACAATAATCTTATTCAATTGATATTCTGAATTTTATAATTATGCTGATAAAAAATCTTTCAGCTGGCTGTTGAGCAATACAGACATTATGGCATTATTAATAAAGAAATAATGCCATAATGACACTATCGTTTATCAGCAATAGGAGATGAGAATAAAACTTCAATCTCTTAAGGATTCCGGATAATAAACCAGTTGTGTTCTGACAGGGGGACACTGCCGGGGACTTTCTCCCAGGTTGGGGCCATGCTTGTTATCACAAAAATGGAATCGTCCTATATAAAAGCAGTTGAGCCCATTGAACTCAATGTTGTATTGAAGAATCCGGTAAACACTGATATCTGGAGGAATAAGCACAAGTTCTTTTTAAAATAACTATTTTTGAAGTTTTTAAAGCCTTCAAACCGTTTATTAAATTGTCTTAATGCAGGAATCTGTCCGGTCTGAGAAAAACGCAGCATTGCTTGTTGCTTCCATTGCTTCCTTTTTAACTCCATTTATGGGATCTTCCATAAATGTTGCTCTGCCAACGATAGGAACATATTTTGAGGCAGATGCAATCCTGCTAAGTTGGATAGCAACCTCATATTTACTTGCAGCAGGAGTGTTTTTAATTCCTGTTGGCAGGGCAGCAGATATACTTGGAAGAAAAAAGATTTTCCTTTGGGGAATTATTATATTTACCATAGCATCCTTCTTATGCGGACTTGCCAATTCTGTTGGAATACTGATCCTGTTCCGCATAATTCAGGCTATAGGCAGTTCAATGATCTTTGGTGCAGGTATGGCAATAATTACTTCTGTCTTCCCCTTAAGGGAAAGAGGAAAGGCGATGGGAATTACCGTTGCGTCTGTTTATTCCGGTCTCACTTTAGGTCCATTTGCCGGAGGAATCCTTACTGAACAATTAGGCTGGAGAAGTGTGTTCTTTTTTACATTACCTCTGGGAATGATTGTTATTTATTTTGTATTTAAAAAACTTCAGGGGGAATGGGCGGAAGCCAGGGGTGAAAGATTCGACTGGATTGGCTCCATATTGTATGGCATATCGCTCAGCCTGATTATTTACAGCTTTTCCATATTACCTGACTTGGCAGGTTTTTTATATCTGGTATGCGGATTAACGGCTTTGCTCTTTTTTATTCTCTGGGAACTCAGAATTGCATATCCGGTATTTGAACTGAGGCTTTTTAAAAATAATGTAACTTTCCGCTATTCAAACCTGGCAGCTCTTATTAATTACAGTGCTACATTTGCAACCGGGTTTCTTTTAAGCTTCTACCTGCAGAAAATAAGAAATCTGAGTGCACAGGAAAGTGGTTTTATCCTTGTTTCATCTCCTGTAATAATGGCTTTGTTATCACCACTTGCGGGAAAACTTTCAGATAAAATTGAACCCCGTATTTTGTCCTCTGCGGGCATGCTCATTTCTTCCCTGGGATTGCTGATGTTATTTTTTCTGTCTCCGGAAACCGAAATTCTTCATCTGGTTCTGATACTTTTATTTATGGGGGTAGGGTTTGCTTTCTTCTCTTCTCCAAATACAAATGCTATAATGAGTTCCGTTGAAAGAAAATATCTTGGTATTGCTTCGGGTTCTTTAGGTACAATGAGAATGGTTGGACAGATGTTTAGCATGGGAGTGGTGATGATGCTTTTTACTGTTTATATTGGTAAAACAGAAATCAATCCTTCAAATCTTGATCAATTACTAAAGGCCATAAAAACTGCCTTTGCCATTTTCACGGTACTGTGCATCATTGGGGCTTATGCTTCCATGGTCAGAGGGAAGGTTCATAAGATAATAAACATGCCGCCGGATTAGCTTACCCGTTAGAAGGTAATTCCAGTCCGTATCCCTGAATCCTGTCAGCCTGCTTTAATTTATATGCCAGGTATATTGATATTAAACCCAGTAATACCAGAGAAAGGATAGGCCATAAGTAATTATAGTAAGGCAATTCACCTGCATATTGCATGAGTTTAATCTGATTACTAATCTCCCCACTACTCATTCCCTGAGCTGCAAGTTGATCCCGTGTTTCCGAAATCGCGGTAACTACCTTAGGATTAACGGCATAAAGAAATGCCCCTATTCCCCAAAAGAATAAACCCAGGCCCCAGTTCTGAACGGTAAACATGGTAGCATATGCAGTTCCAAGACGGTTCTCAGCAACAATTTTAGCTACGGAAGGCCACATTGCTGCAGGCACAAGGGAAAACGCTACTCCCAAACTTAAAAGGCCCAGATATGCCATTAAAATACTGTTAGTCAGTGATAAAGAAATGTGTGCAAAAATCAAAAGAAATGATCCCAGAATCATAAGTGAAGCAGCCTTCCCGTTTTTATCAACATAACTCCCGAAAATTGGGGTAAATATTATAGTTCCAAGAGGGATTAGCCCGGCGGTTTTCGGACCATTAACAAGCCAGATTTTGATAACATCAAGGTTAAAATAAACGATAATGGCAAAAACTCCCAGAATTATAAGTCGAAGTATATTCTTGTCCCTCATCTTCTTGAGATAGTTAGGGATAAGTGTTATGCAAAGGGCAAAAATGAAAATAATAATATAAACTATGGCATTTCCCAGAACAGCGTTTCCAAAAACCACAAAAGATGCCCCTTCAGGAAGGTCATAATTAAACCCAAACTTATTTACCAACAAGTCAGGTGCGTATTGAATAAAAGGGAATACAGCCGAATAGAACGCCACACAAAGAAGACTAATAAATATAAAGGATCTGTTAGTTGCCAGCTTAACGAGGTCAGAAAATTTGAAATCATCTTCCCCTTTACTTTGCATTCTGAGTTCTTTAGCACCTGTCTGCTTATCTATCTTAAGATCGAAAAAAATGTAGATTATAAACATAATGAGGCTCAGGCCAATTAATGCTGCAGCGAAAGTAACAGCAGGTGATACTGATGTACCCGCTATATCAAGTGAAATAGCAATAGCCAGGGCAGAACCCAGACGGCCAAAACCCATGTTGATAGCCATTGCAAGGGCCAGCTCATAGCCCTTGAACCACTTAACAAGGGTTCTCATTACAACGACACAAACAACCTCAAGACCTGATCCGAACATTACCCTGCCAATAATTAGTCCGGTAAGCATTGTTGCCTTATCGTCACCAAAATAACCGGCAGCAGTAAGAGCTGAAACAAGACCTCCCAAAGTAGCCAACCCGCCAAATGCCATACCTGCCAACCGGATGCCCCACTTATCAAGTATAATCCCACCGACAATAATCATCCCAAACACATTGGCAATAGTTGTTAAACCTATCATTCTGCCAAACTCTTCACTTGTAAACCCAAAATCAGTTTCTACAAGGTCTTTCAATCCGGAATAAAAATCCTGAAAATAATAGGTCGAAAACATCAGGCCACTAACTAAAAACATTACAAGCCAGCGCATTGCGGGGATGTCACGCAAGGTTTTTTTGGGAATATCACTCATGAGTATATGAATTTGTTAATAAAAAGGATAAACAGTTAAATTGGTAAAAACAATATTTCATTGCAAAACAATCATTAAATGTTAAGGGGCAAATATAAAAAAATTAGTTTATAAAAAATGGATAGTATAAAACAGCAAAAAAGTTAACCTCATTTTGGAAAAAATTTACCTGGATGATTCTGACAAGAAGCATTTCGATCGTAGGAAATATTTATAATAGGAGAATTGATGGATCGGGGAATTAGTTAAACGATAAATTTTTGTCAGTTCTGTTATAAAAAAAGGAACTCATTTACGTAAAAGATCATTTAAACAAAAAAATTATATATTCGAATTCTCAATGTAATGTATCAAGAAAAAATATCAACTGGATATAATTAAACAATATAGAATAATAACATAAATTATAAGATATGGCTAAGTCAGAAAAACAGCATATATTCAAAGAAAAATCCGTCCGGAATAATTCATTAATACCGCCGGATATCAGATCAAAAGGAATAGTAGGCTGGATTGAGCGTATGGGGAATAAACTGCCCCATCCATTCTGGATTTTTGTATGGATCTGCATTTTAGTAATTGTTTTAAGTGCAATAACTTCAGCCATTGGAGTCAATGCTGTGAATCCATCCACCGGGGAATTAGTTAAGGCTGAAAATCTATTTTCAGGCGATGGCTTAAGGCGGTTTCTGGAAGAAATGGTAACAAACTTTGCACATTTTACCCCGTTCGGTCTTGTGCTTGTTATGTTAATGGGAGTATCTATTGCGGAAAGAAGCGGTTTACTTGCTGTAGCATTGAGAACAGTTGCATTCTCCGTTCCAAAAAAAGTAGTTCTGCCAGTTATTTTTATTATTGGGGCATGCGGTAATATTGGTTCTGATGCAGGAGTTGTAATTGTTCCTCCAATTGCAGCCCTCATCTTTATGCAAATAGGGTTGAATCCAATAGCAGGGCTTATAGCAGGTTATGCAGGTGCAACTGCCGGCTTTACTGCAAATTTTTTTATTGCCGGCACCGATGTTTTGCTTGCAGGAATAAGCACCGAAATAAGTTCACAAATGTCTCCACCCATGGAGGTTAGTGCTACAGCAAACTGGTATTTTATGATCGTTTCTACGTTCCTGCTTGCTTTTGGAGGAACATTCATAGTAAAAAAATATACTATTCCCCGTTGCAACAAAATACCTGTGGATGCTGATGCAGTTATTCCCGGAACTGATGGCAAACTTACACTTCAGGAAAAAAAAGGATTACGCCATGCCGGTCTTGCTCTCCTTTTCTATTCAATAATTATCTCGCTTCTGGTAATACCTTCCACAGCTCCCCTTCGAAATCAGGTAACAGGAGGGATTGTTCCTTCTCCATTTCTTAAAGGTTTAATTCCCGTTTTGTTTTTTCTTTTTGCCATACCCGGTTATTTCTATGGTAAAGCCACAGGAACTATAAAAAAATCAAATGACGTTCTTAAACATATGGAACATGGTATGAAAGAGTTGTCAGGCTATATCGTTCTGATGCTTGTTGTTGCACAGTTTATTAATTTATTCAGTTGGTCACGGCTCGATACGATAATGGCCATAAGTGGTGCAGAATTTCTTAAATCATCAGGACTTACCGGACCTTTAATGTTTACATTGTTTATGATAATAGTAGCCCTGCTGAATATTTTCCTGGGGAGCGGTTCCGCAAAATGGGCTATTTTTGCGCCTATATTTATTCCTATGCTTTCACAACTTGGATATAGTCCGGCTTTCGTTCAACTTATGTACCGGGTTGGAGATTCAATAACAAACTGCGTAACTCCACTTTATGTCTATTTTCCACTCTTGCTGGGCTGGATCCATAAATACAATAAAAATATCGGAATAGGAACTATAGTTTCATTACTAATTCCTTATGCGCTTATACTTTTTATCCTTTGGATTATACTCGTTTTTGCATGGTATATGCTTAACCTTCCGATTGGAGTTGGTGAAGGTGTCTATTTGTAATCCAGACATAAAAAGATATAACAGTTTTATTTTACAATTCCGTGCAGGCATTAAGGAAATAAAATTTTTTTCCTTTCAGTATTCTTTTTTTAATTTAGGTTTTTTATTTATTAAAGTTTCGCGGATGCTCAACTTGTTTAAAAATAAAAAAGAATCTTTAAGGCAATATTTTTGTTCTTGAAAATGGAAATTTTAAATAACTGAATATCAAAATTTAAAGAATTGCTTATTGCGTATAACCCTTTTAATATGGATGATATAAACATCTGCGAAACTTTAGTTCTTTAATAAAATCTTAGCTATGAAATACCAAAAATTCATTCTGATATGTTCTAGCCTGATTGTACTATTGATTTTTTCCTGTAAAGACAAGAAATCACAGTCAGTTCAGAACGGGGCAGAATCAGGAAAATCAGATCTTGTTTCAGGGACTCCGTTAATAAAATCAGATGCTGCTGGTGAAGAGCGTCTCAGGGATGCAGCTTTTGAAGGCAGGTACGAGATAATTAAAACTCTTATCTCACAAGATATCAATATTAATGCAGCGGATAATGAAGACCGGACAGCTTTGATGCTGGCTGCTTATAATGGTCATTCAAATATTATATCGCTGCTTATTGAAAAGGGGGCTGAAGTTAATTCCCTTGATTTTTCAGGCAGGACGGCACTTATTTATGCTTCCACCGGGTCTAACCCCGAGGCGGTAGATATACTTCTTCAAAACAATGCTGATCCCAATATAAGAGACAATGATGAAGGCTATACCGCCCTTATGTTTGCAGCTGCAGAAGGTCAACTGGAAGTAGTTAAATTACTTCTGGCAAATAATGCAGACCCAAAGCTAAAGGACAAAGATGGAGACGATGCTGAAATTTTCGCCCGGCAAAACTCTCATATTAAGATTGCTGAGTATATAAAAAGACTTAAAGAATAAGTTTTTTATTAATCTGATATTCTTCTCAGCCTCCTGCTCAATTTTTCAATTGCCTGCTCTATAGTTTGTTCGGGCTGGATGATGTTATAATCCCCCCAGAATTCCGGGTCTTCGAAATCTGAAATTTTCTCAACCAGAATGTCCCCCGGTCTTGAAGATTCCCTGATTTTATGCTTGATGACATTGTCATATTCAACATCAGTAACCGCCATTTCCGACATAGTATAATAATTTGAGCGGAATAACCGGCGTGCCCATCTGCATCTGAAGTGGGCCTCAGCACGTGCATAATTAAGAACCCATTTACCATTAGTATATCTGTAGTTTACCCTGTAACTGGTTTCCGGCACATCAACTCTCATATTGGCAGGCTTCTTTACAATCATAAATTCTGCTGCCCTTGATATTCCTTTATCACTTAAACTGAATTCAACTGCTGAAATGGCCTTGCTCAAAACATCAATATAAATAAATCCCTTATACAATGGCAAATCAACATTTGGTTTCTGATCAAACTCAATAATATACGAATTTCTTTCCTGTATATTAACAGTTCCCAGCATTTTGAAATTATAATAATCGAGAATATCTCCTGAAAGAATATCTCCCGGGTGTTTTGCAATATCAAGCTGAAAAATATAATATGGCCCTCCCTGCAATTTAAAAAGAACAGTATCCATTCTTGTCACATCCTGACTTTTTCTACCTTTATGAATTCTTACCCTATCATTATCAAAGGCTTTACCATATCCTGATTTATAAACATCAAATACCGCTTCAGAAACGGCAACATAATTTCTGTTTTGTTTAATAGTTTCGCGATAAAATGCTGTAAGCATACCTGGTTGATTTCCGTAATTTTTCGGAATATTTCTCAGCACTTCCCTTATCAGGCTAACCGGATCAATTTTTCTTACCTCAACTTCATCTAAGGGGTAAGCAATAGGTTCCAGACTTATTTCATTTTCAGTTTTGCTGAGACTTTTTATCGGCACCTTTAGCATTCTGTAACCAATGCTTGATATCTCCAGTTCTTTATTTTCATAGAAAGGAGGAACTTTAAAAACAAATTCTCCTTCGGTGTTTGATACAGTGCCAATATTTGTCCCGGACAATATAATACTGGCAAAAACAATTGGCTTTTTTGTTAATCTGTCAATTATTATTCCTGAATATTCAACAAATACAGTGTCGTTAACATTTTTGTCAAAGGTTTGGCGGGGTGCAGGCAAAATGGCACTTGCTGTGTATGGGAACAAAGAAATTACCATTACAGCTAAAATCATTATCATTTTTATTTTCCTTGTTATCATTTTTTCTAAAATTAGTGAACTATATAATTTACAAAATTATTACATTTCTTAAACAAATTCAAGTGTATAATGTTAATAATTATGTTTTTAAACATTGATAACCAGATAATTAATCTATATCTGATATCTATTAATAATTTCAGACCGTAACATCCTAAAATAGAATTGTTATAAAACAACCTGAAGACAGATTACCCGGATTATTAAATTATTTCTTATAATTGAAATAGCTTTATAATTTTGAGCAATCATATATTTATAACGATAAACAATTCATTTTTATTACTATGAAAAATATTCCCCGTAAAGATTTTCTGAAAAGATCCCTTTCTGCAACGGCTCTGGGTGGATTTTCAGCTTCTTCCATGGCAGCTTGTAAAACTATTAATCCTGATCTGTCCAGTATGTTTGTACATCATGTTTTTTTCTGGCTAAAAGCACCGGATAATAAAGAAGCTTTAAATAAATGCCGTAAGGAACTTGAAAAGCTTGTTAGCATAGAATCAATTCGTTTTAAACATATAGGGGTACCCGCTGAAACTAGCAGGGAAGTAATAGATAATACTTACCAGTTTTCTCTTTTGGTTATTTTCGACAACAAAGAAGGGCATGATATTTATCAGGAACACGAAAAACATAAGGCTTTTATTGAAGAATGCCATGACTTATGGGAAAGGGTATTGGTTTACGACAGTTGGGACAACTGATAAAAAGGTGAATACTTAATAAATGATAAACTGCAGGATTTACGGAACAGGTGAAACAACTGTTGATCTTATTTATAGTGATAATTCCCCTCTTTGTTTTAAATCAAAAGGAGCTGTTGTAAATACCTGTATATCAACGGGAAGGTTAGATATTAATGAAAGTGGTATTTCGACTGTAAATCAGCTGAATAAATTATTTCAATACGCCCATTTCAGATAGACTGATCCCCATGTAAATCCACCACCGAAAGCAGATAAAATAATGTTATCTCCTTTTTTAAGCTGGTCTTCCCATTCCCAAAGACAAAGAGGAATAGTTGCTGCGGTAGTGTTTCCATATTTTTGAATGTTGATCATTACCTTTTCTTTAGGAAGATTCATCCTGTTGGCAGTAGCTTCAATTATCCTCATATTGGCCTGGTGAGGTACAAACCAGGATATATCATCAGTCCCAAGACTGTTTCTTTTCATTATTTCAACAGAAATATCAGCCATTTTTGAAACGGCAACTTTAAAAACTGTTTGACCTTCCTGGTAGAGATAATGTTCTTTTCTGTCAACAGTATCATGAGATGCTGGATTCAGCGACCCTCCTGCTTTAAGATGTAAATGTTTGTAGCCGGAACCATCAACACCATAAATATGATCGATAATGCCATTTTCGTCCTCTGAGGGTTCAAGGAGCACTGCAGCGGCAGCATCACCAAAGAGGGGACAAGTGGTGCGGTCGGTATAATCTGTTATTGAAGACATTTTATCAGAGCCAACGATGATAACTTTTTTATATTCCCCGGATTGAATAAAACGGTTTCCTGTTTCGAGGGCAAAGATGAAACCGGAGCATGCTGCAGAAATATCATAACCCCATGCATTGTTCAGACCGGCCTTATAGCTTATAAGGTTGGAAGTGGACGGAAATGACATATCAGGGGTTACAGTAGCACAAATCAATAAATCTATCTCTCCCGGAGCAGTATTTGTTTTTCGGAGCAACGCTTTTACAGCCTCGGCTCCCATATCTGAAGTAGCTTTATTCTTACCTTTTAGAATTCTTCTTTCTTTTATGCCAATACGCTGCATTATCCATTCATCAGAAGTGTCCACCATTCTGCTTAACTCATCGTTCGTAAGAATGTATTCCGGAACCCACCCCTGTATACCCGTGATTGCTGTTCTAATTTTTTCCATTAGCCAGGACTGATTTAATGTTATCAATCAAATTCGATTTTGTTACTTCCACGGCCTGAATAATCATATTTTTAATAGCTTTCTCACCTGAAATACCATGACCGACAATAACCGGTTTATTAATACCCAGTACCGGGGTACCTCCAAAATTTTCAAAATTAAATGTTTCGAAAAATTCATCCTTAATATTGCGCTTTTTTATCAAGCGATAAAAACCTTCTGCTTCCTTTAAAATAACATTACCAACAAAACCATCGCATACCAGCACCTCTGCTGCGGAGTTATAAAAAAGATCCATCCCCTCAACATTTCCAAAGAATGAAAAATCAATCGAATCCTTCATAAGGTTGTAGGCAGATTTAGCAATCATACTTCCTTTTTCTTCTTCACTCCCAATATTAATCAACCCTACTCTGGGTTTTGCTATTTTATTTATAGCAGTAGCATATGCAGCCCCCAGAATACCATACTGATAAAGTACATCAGGCCGGCTATCGGGATTTAACCCAACGTCCAGCAAAATGGATGGCACTCCTTCAAGATTCGGTAATATAGCAGCAACTGCAGGTCTGATTATTCCAGGTATGGAATTTACAACCTGGATAACTCCAATCATAACTGCACCTGTGCTGCCAGCACTGCAGAATGCATCAATGTCGCCTGACTTCAGCCTGCGAAATCCCTTCACTATACTGGAATCGACCTTACTCCCAAAAGCTTTGTATGGTTGTTCATTCATCCCTATAGTCTCAGAGCAGTGAACAATCTCCATACTACCAATATCAAATCCATTATCCTCCGCAACCCGGATAATAGATTCATTATCTCCGAAGAGAACGAGTTCAGTATCATCTGAAAGTTGATTGTGAGCCAGACAGGAACCTTTAACTGTGGAAACAGGTGCATTGTCACCACCCATAATATCAACACCAATTCTCATTTAAACAAGGTTTTAACTCAGGGGGAAATGAAATTATTGTCTGGCCGACTCTTTATCAATAACAAGCTTCCCTTTGTGATAAAGGTTTCCGTCAACATAATATGCTTTATGCCTTTCATGAACTGTGCCGGTTGTTGGACAAACAGATAAAGTCGGGGCTGTGAGTTTATCATGAGTCCTTCTTTTATCCCTTCTCTGTTTTGATATTTTTCTCTTCGGATGTGGCATATTAATAATTTTTAATTAACGATATCTTTTAACCTTTCCCAAACAGGATCAGGTTGTTTTTTCTTTTTACCTGAATATTCGTCTAATATCCTCAGCATGTCCTCAACACAACCAGGTTTCCCATCTGTAGCATCGGGATGAACTTTTTTAATTGGAAGACAAAGAATGGCGTACTCATAAATAAACCGTGAAACATCAATTTTTGTTTCTTCATGGGGTATTGTAAGTACATTATCCTCCAACTCATTATATTCGTTGCCAAATCTTATAAAAACCTTCTCAATTGTATCAACTTCTGCACTAAATACTTCAAGACATCTGTCACATGCTATTTTAAGAGCCCCGGAAATATAAAAATCAATTTCCAGACAGGTATTACTCTTATGAAAGTTAATATGAACTTTAATATTCCCTCCAGCTATATCAGGATTTCCAAAATCTTCAAAAAATGAATCCCCTGCCTCAAAATCAAAGGCATGTAAGCCTTCATTCAATATGCTGAAGTTAATTAAATAATCCTGTACCTTCTTCACCATACCTCAGTTTTCAATCGTGCAAAAGTATAAATTTATATTTGAATAAAAAAGAGAAAAAATTTTATGGAAAAAATCCAAACTACAATATACAAGTGGGGCAGAAAATTGTGATCTTATTAAATATGCTGATCTATGGATTGAATAAGAGTGTCAACAAAATAATCGTTCTTGGGTATATATTGTGTAGCTCCCTGTTTCATATATTCAGATGCAATTGTATCATCCTCCAAACCTGTAAGAATAATAACCGGTAAATTCCTGTTAATCTGTTTTATCTTTTTTAAGATTTCCAATCCATCCAGATTTGATGAATTATCTGATCTGAAAATATGATCCAATACAATAAGATCAGGTTTCAAGCCAAGATTCTCCAAACACTCTTCACCTGATAAAAATGTTTTCACCTCATATCCATATCTGTTATTAAGCGTGTATTCCAGAAGGTTGAGGATTACCTTATCATCATCGACAAAAAATATGAGTTTACTCATACGATAAATTTCATGCTATTTCTTAATAATAAATGTTATAAACCTCAAGGTATGCCTTTCGCCGGAGGCCGAAGCCTATGGCGAAGGAACTCGCCATATTGGCTATGACACATCACCGATACAACCCTGAACCCTTGTTTTCGCAGCAGAACTACGGGAAACAGGATTTCGCAACCGCACAAGATTTAAACTTTCCGGATAAACCAGTATTCAAATCTACAAAATTATATTGGGTTATTAAAGTACTTTTTTAATTTCTCTTCTCAGAACTTCCCATGTAGATTCTTCCATTTTAGCACCTAAAACTTCTATTACCTTTCCTGCAAGGATAGCGCCAATTTTACCACATGTTTCCAGTCGCGCGTTTTGGGAAAGTCCATAAATGAACCCGGATGCATAAAGATCTCCTGCACCTGTTGTATCTATTGGATCAGAACTTACAGCATCAATTTTTATCATTTCGTTTTTATGCATAAGGAAAGAACCTTCAGGTCCGGCTTTTATAACAGTTATATCACATATTTCTGAAAGTACTTTAATAGCTTCCATAGTTCCGAGTCCTGTCAAAGCTTTTGTTTCTTCTTCATTAGCAAACAGAATATCAACATATTTCCCTATTATTTCCCCGAGAAAATCTGCATTATCCTTTACAACATTATAACTTGCAAGATCAAGACAAGTGATAAGTCCTGATGATTTCGCCAATCTCAATGCTTTTTCTATCAACCTCCTATTCTGAACGAGATATCCTTCTATATAAAAAAGATCGTATTCTTCAAAAATATCAGTTGTAAGATCTTCAGCTGATAATTCGACAGCTGCTCCGAGGTATGTAGCGAAAGTCCTTTCAGAATCAGGGCTAACAAGAGCGACTGCACGCCCGGTGTCATTAATTGAATTATAGAGAATGGAATTTATCCTGTTAACCTGCATATCTTTCCTGAAAAATTTTCCAAGATCATCATTGCCTACTTTCCCAATAAAAGCAGAGGTAAGCCCCATATGAGCCAGTCCATGGATAGTATTAGCGGCAGATCCCCCTGAAGCTTTCTTTTTAGGTAAGCCTGCAGTTTCTGCATGAATAAAATTCGACATTTCCTGGTCGACCAATGTCATACTGCCTTTAGGGAAGCCAAATATTTCCAGCAGTGAATCATCATTTAGTTGAGTAAGAATATCAACCAGGGCATTCCCTATTCCCAGAATTTTCATAATCCACATGTTTTTAAAAAAGTGAAGCCTTCCCTGTTATATTGCAAATTTTAATTCACTTCGTTTTTGAAATTTGAGTTTCACGAACAAAGTAAAAAAATTAAACAAATATATTGTTTAATTGACTAAAAGCAATTAGTTTTGCGAGGCAATTTAAAACCGGTTCCCGACAGGTATCGGTTTTGACAGATAAGAAAAAAATTCCTCAGTAGCTCAGTTGGTTAGAGCGGCGGACTGTTAATCCGTAGGTCGTAGGTTCAAGTCCTACCTGAGGAGCGAATAAAAGAATGTAAGGGTTGATAAAATGCGACTCTGGCCGGGGTAGGATATCATGCTCAGATGTCCATTTCTATAAACATTTCACCCTTAACCGGGGTCTTTCCAACTAATTAAATAATTTATTTCCAATCCTGGGGCCGAAATCATTCGGATGTGTCCGTTTCCGGGACGTCCATATGCAGCAAAGGTAATAGCAGACTAAAAAAGTCCGTGTAGTTCTGCATTGATCTTGTCAATAACAGCACTAAGGTCTTCAGGCCGGTCGGGGAAATTATAGTTATCGGCATCAATGATAAGCATTCTTCCAAGATTATAGGTTTCTACCCAGGCTTCATATCTTTCATTCAAGCGCTTAAGATAGTCCAGACGGATATTGTTTTCAAATTTCCTGCCCCTGCGGTTAATCTGGTTTACTAAAGTTGGAATAGAAGCTCTGAGGTATATAAGGAGATCGGGAGGCTCAATAAGCGAACTGATAAGATTAAAAAGAGCGAAATAATTTTCAAAATCACGGGTTCCCATAAGCCCCATAGAATGAAGGTTAGGAGCAAAAATATATGAATCCTCGTAAATTGTTCTGTCCTGAATTACAGTTTTATCAGACTGTCGGATACGCACAATCTGACTAAACCGGCTATTAAGAAAATATATCTGCAGGTTAAATGACCATCGCTGCATATCTTCATAAAAATCATTGAGATATGGATTGTCGTCGATATCTTCGTACTGGGCTTCCCACCGGTAATGTTTTGCCAATAATCCGGTCAGTGTTGTCTTTCCTGAACCAATATTACCTGCAACAGCTATATGCATGTTTTTCTTCTTCTTTGTATTGGTATTCATACGTATTTATTAGAAGTTAGAATGTTCTCTTTATGGAAAAATGAATTAAATTATATTAAAGAAATAATTAAGTAAAGATATAAATATTGTGATAAAACTCGTACTCACTGAATAAGCCTGAGTATTTCTTCCACATATCTCCTTTCGTTTGAAAGTCTTGGCATTTTATTTTGTCCACCCAGTTTCCCTTTGGATTCAAACCACTTGTAAAATGTTCCTTTTGGAATGCTTCTAACAATAGGAGGGTCAAGTGTTATATCCTTATATCTTTTCGCCTCATAATCGGAATTAATATTTTTGAGAGCCTCATCGAATAATGCATTAAACTTTTCAGGAAACTCCGGCTCCTTAATGAATTCTATCAGCCATTCATGAGTTCCTTTAACGCTATTACTCATGTAAACGGGTGCAGCCGTGAATTCATTTATTACCGAACCAGTTTTCTCACATGCAATCAGCAGAGCTTTTTCTGCATTATCAATTATTATCTCTTCTCCAAAAGCGTTCATAAAATGTTTTGTCCTGCCCGAAATTTTGATCTTATGGGGAAAAAGCGATGTGAAATAAACAGTATCTCCGATAATATACCTCCACAATCCTGAATTAGTTGAAATAACCAGAGCATAATTACGATTTATCTCTACATCTTTCACTGTATAAACCGGAGGATTTGGGTCATTGATGTTTTCCAGGGGAATAAATTCATAAAAAACTCCGTAATCGAGCATTAGCAGCATATCATCTTTGCCGGGATCATCCTGTATCCCGAAAAATCCTTCCGATGCATTATAAACTTCCATATAATGCATCTCCGGGGATGGGATAATTTTCTGAAAGCTTTTTCGGTAAGGATTAAAACTTACACCACCATGAGTAAACAATTCAAGGTTTGGCCATATTTCAAGAATGTCTTTTTTACCGGTAAAATCAAGGATATATTTTAACAAAACCATCATCCAGGAAGGGACACCTGCAATACTGGTAACATTTTCCTCAATAGTATGTAAAGCTATTTTCTCCAGCTTTTCTTCCCATTCCGACATCAAAGCTATTTCGCTGGAAGGTGTAGTAATGAAAGTACCCCAGAAGGGAAGATTTTCTATCAGTATTGCAGACAGATCACCATAAAAAGACTGGTTACTTATGTTATTAATTTGATGACTTCCTCCGAGAGTTAAGCTTTTACCTTTAAGAATACCCGTTTCAGGGCAATTTTCGTTATAGATTGCAATTACATCTTTTCCTCCCCGGAAATGGCATTCTTCAAGAGCTTCGGTACTGACAGGGATAAACTTGCTTTTATCAGCAGTTGTACCGGATGATTTAGCAAACCATTTTATTTCAGTAGGCCACAAGAGGTTCTGTTCTCCATTCATAAGACGTTCAATCCATGGCTTCGCCTGATCATAGTTCTGAAGAGGTACATTTCTCTGAAACTCTTCTAACCTCATCCCCTCTGAGTAAGCATACTTTTTACCCCAATTTGTATCCATTGCTCTTGAAACCAACCTGGTGAATGTTTCCTTCTGAACATTATAAGGATATCTTTTGAAGAGATCTATATTATATATTCTCTTTATATTTAACCAATTAATGATAGAATTGATAATAGGCATGAGGATTCAGTCGTTAAAGCATCTAAATGATCAACATGGCGTCGCCATAGGTCCCAAATCTGTACTTCTCTTTGATGGCTATCCTGTATGCATTCATAAGCAGGTCGAAGCCGGCAAAAGCAGATACTGTCATAAGTAAGGTTGACAGAGGAAGATGAAAATTAGATACCATAGAATCGGGAACACTGAATTCATAGGGAGGGAAAATAAACTTATTAGTCCATCCATCGAATTCTTTTAGATAACCATCAGTTGACACAGAACTTTCAAGGGTTCTGAGTACCGTAGTTCCAACAGCACACACATGATTTTTTCTTGTCTTTGCGGAGTTAATTACTTCAACTGCCTCAGGGCTTATAATAATTCTTTCTGAATCAGTTTTATGTTTTGTCAGATCTTCAACATCAACCGTACGGAAATTTCCTAAGCCTACATGTAAGGTAATAAAACTGAAATCAATACCCTTTATTTCCAGTCTTTTCATTAATTCCCTGCTAAAATGCAGTCCTGCAGTAGGCGCGGCAACAGCCCCTTCATGAGTAGCAAAAATAGTCTGATAACGGTCCTTATCCTCTGGCTCAACTTTTCTTTTAATAAATTTTGGGAGCGGTGTTTCACCCAGATTATAGAGAGTCTCCTTAAAATCCTCATAGTCACCGTCATAAAGAAACCTTAGGGTGCGCCCTCTGGAAGTTGTATTATCAATAACCTCAGCAACAAGCATATCGTTTTCCCCAAAATAGAGCTTATTCCCTATTCTGATTTTTCTCGCGGGATCAACCAGAACATCCCATAATCGCTGTTCACGATTCAACTCCCTAAGCAGGAATACTTCTATCTCAGCACCGGTTTTTTCTTTATTCCCATAAAGTCTGGCAGGAAAAACCTTGGTATTGTTGAACACCATAACATCCTTATTATTAAAATAATTGATAATATCCTTAAATCCCTTGTGTTCAACCTCCCCACTCATACGGTCCACAACCATAAGACGCGATTCATCACGGCCAGCAGATGGATACATAGCAATTAACTCATTTGGTAAAATAAATCTGAATTGTGAAAGTTTCATAATTAAATAATTGATTAAGTGTCATCACGAAACATCTATATGACTTATTATCATAGTATTGAACTCCTCCTTAATTTCCCGAAACAGAGTTCGCAATTCGCAATGTGAAAATATAAATAAAAAGCAAGGTGGCTTATACGTAAAATTTTCAGAAAAGTTTCAAATATCGTTAATTTTTTGTTCAATATCGCTTATTATAAGTGCCTGCCTTACATTATACTCTCCAATAGCCATTCTTCTCAGTGACTGAAGGTATGCGCCACACCCCAGTTCATCCCCGATATCCTTCACCAGGGATCTTATATAAGTGCCTTTGCTGCAAATAATCCTGCAGTTTAAAAAGGGCTTATTGAATTCTATTATTTCCAGTTCTTTAACAGTAACAGGTACAGGTATCATTTCAATCTTTTTACCTTCGCGGGCATATTCATATGCACGTGTTCCTGAAATATACTTTGCTGAATAAACCGGAGGGGTCTGCATTATCTCTCCTGTGAAATTCTTCTTAATAATGCTAATCATATCCAGAGTGACATAATCCGGATCCTTCACAAAACTCACTTCTGTTTCCAGATCAAATGAAGGGGTGGTTTCACCGAGTTTCATCCTGAAAATATATTCCTTATCTAAAGACTGGTATTTATCTATTGTTTTTGTAGCTTTTCCTGTACAAACTATCATAAGTCCTGTTGCAAGCGGATCGAGAGTTCCTGCATGGCCAACTTTTATTTTTTTTATCCCCAGTTGGTTTCTAAGGATCAGACGTATTTTATTTACAACATCAAAAGATGTCCATTCATATTCTTTGTCGACCAGCAGTACTTTTCCCTCAGAAAATTTTTCCCGGATATTCATTCACTCTTCTTCATTAGGCAAAAAAAATAGAAATAAGACCAATAATAAAACAATATGCAGCAAAATAAACCAAATTCCCTTTCTTAACAAGACTGATCATCCACTTACAGGCAAATACGCCGGAAAATAAGGCAGCAGAAAATCCGGCTATATAAATATATATGGGAAAGTCTGTCTGTAAATTCGTTTCAGATCGGAATATCTCCAGCAAATTTGCCCCTATAATGGGAACAAGTACCATAAGAAAAGAAAACCGGGCAACTTCCTCCCTCTTGTTTCCAAGCAATAAACCTGCAGAAATAGTAATTCCTGATCTGGAAATTCCCGGAAGTACAGCTAAGGCCTGAGCTATGCCAATAATAAAAGCATGAACATATGGTATATTATTAATCCCTTCTTTTTTAATAAATTTCGTAGCTAGAAGAAAAGTAGCAGTAAGGAGCAGCATAAACCCGACAAAACCAATTCTTCCAGTGAAAAATGATCCCACAAAATCTTTCAGAAATATCCCTATCAAAAGTACAGGGATCATAGAAACAATTAATTTCAGGAGATATATCAAAGAATCGTTGTATCTGAAGCGAAAACTTTCTTTAAGGAGTTCAAATATTTCACCTGAAAAAACAAATAAAGTACTTATTACAGTAGCTCCGTGAAGCAAAAGAGTGAAAGTCATATCATCTTTTAAATCAACGTTAAGCAGAGCTTTTCCAAGTTCCAGATGCCCGCTGCTGCTTACAGGAAGAAATTCCGTTAAGCCCTGCAGAATACCAAGTATAATTGCTTCCACTAAACTCATATAAATGCTCTGGATTTACTCCTTTGTTTTCTTCAGGATGGCATAGAACTCAAACGCAAAACCGAATAGTATTAACATCGGAGCCAGGGTTATCCTTCTGAAACTAAATAATTCCTCTTCCTTAAAAATATTTGGGTCATCAGATCCTCCTCCTATCATAAGGATGTATCCGAGAAGAATTATTATGAATCCTATAATCACCAGTTTATAATTCTTCTTTGTCAGAGGGAAATCCGGTTTATTAACTGAGGGCTCTTTTTTCATATTTTTATATTGTATAGAAATCTTTAAAAATACAATTTGTCTTTTTCAAGGTTTAAATATCTGTTTACTGCAAAAAACGTGGAAACTGTAGTGATTATTATTCCGAGTAAAAATATAAACAAAAACAACATTCCAAGGATATCCGGATCGATAAGTTCAGCTATATCAGATATTTGCTTTTGTGCTAAGTAAATACTTAAAATTAGTAAACCAGAAGCAATAAGAGCCGATAAAAATCCATGCCACATTCCGGCGAATATAAAAGGTCTGCGTATAAAACCCTTTGTTGCCCCAACCAATTGCATGGTATGTATTAAAAATCGCTTTGAATAAACTGAAATTCTGATTGTATTATTGATGAGGGTGAGAGAAATAATAAAAAGCAAAAGACTAAAAAGAAGAAACACAAAAGTTATCTTTCTGATATTATCATTTATTTCGTGAAGAAGAGTCTTTTTATAATATATATCCTGTATCTGCGGGAAAGATCTGATTTCTTTTTCAATATTAAATATACTGTCAGGATTGGCATAAGGAGCTATAAGCTTCACCTTTATTAATGCAGGCAATGGATTGTATCCCAGAAATTCCAGGAAATCCTCCCCAAGAGCTTTCTGTGTTTCTGCCGCAGCCAGCTCTTTTGAAACATAAAGGGTGCTTCTCACATAACTTTTAGCGTCAAGGATTTTCTTGACTTGTTGTACATCAGCTTCCCTTAAATTATCCTTTAACTCAATATTAATCCCAATATTTTCTTTCACCTGAATGCTAAGACTACGGGCATTAAGAATTAAAAACCCGACTATTCCTATAAGAAATAAAACCAGCGAAATACTGATTACAGTTGTGATATATGAACTGGTAAGACGCCTTCGTTGAAGCTTATTTTCTTTACTATTCATTGAGAAAAGCTTAATGCGAGCGTCAAAGGTAATAAAATTGAAAGTAAAAGTAAAATATATCTATGGACTTATAACCTCCGTCCAGCCAAACGTATCAGGCTCTTCCCCATATTGTATAGCAACAAGTTTTTCGTAAAGTCTGGTTGAAAAAGGCCCGGGATTTCCATCCTTACTTATTTCATAAATAACATTTTTGTCAACATCAACAATCTTTCTGATAGGAGTGATAACAGCTGCAGTCCCACAGGTTCCCGCCTCATCGAATTCTGCCAGTTCCTCAACAGGAACAGGCCTTCTTTCCACCTTCATTCCCATATCCTCTGCAAGCTCCTGTATACTCTTATTTGTAACGGATGGAAGAATAGAACCCGATTTTGGCGTTACAAAAGTATTTCCTTTTATACCATAAAAATTTGCAGGACCACATTCGTCAATATATTTCTTTTCCTTTGCATCAAGATACATGGCAGTTGCATATCCTAAATCATGAGCTTTAAATACAGATCTCAGGCTGGCTGCATAATTACCCCCTACCTTAATACTTCCCGTTCCCAAAGGTGCTGCCCTGTCGAATTCCCTGCAAATCATAAGATCAACGGGTTTAAATCCATCCTTGAAATAAGGCCCTACAGGCATAACAAAAACAATAAAGAGATAGTCTTTCGAGGGTTTTACACCAATTTCCGGACCTACGCCAAGCAATAATGGCCTTATATATAAGGATGCTCCTGTTCCGTAAGGAGGAATATAATGGTAATTATAACGAATAACAGTGGTAATGGCCTTATGAAAGAGTTCCCCGGGGACTTCAGCCATCATTATTCCTTCTGCCGAGGTCTTCATTCTTTTTAAATTTTCCTGCCATCTGAAGATCCTGACTTTCCCGTCCTTCCCCTTATATGCTTTTAAGCCTTCAAAAGCCTCCTGCCCATAATGCAGACATGTGGCCGAAATATGAATATTAATGAATTCAGAAGAAGTAATTTCCAGTTCCCCCCATTTTCCGTCTCGGTGGTAACAACGAGCATTATAATCGGTTTTTCTGTATCCAAAACCCAGGTGTCCCCATTCAATTTCCATATAACTATATTAAAAAGTGGAATGATTTGTTTAGAAAGTCAAAAATACGAAATAAAGCGAACAGAGCCAAGAATAAAAATAATGTTGTACAATTGTTTATTGCCACTCATCAAGTTCAATATTACTGATCTGCTGCTCACCGGATATTTCCCTTAAGCGTCTTCCTGAAAGAGTGTAGTATTGATGCCCTTTTAACTTTCTGATCTGCTGTTCCTTCCATTTTGAAATTATCAACTTGCCTGTGTTCTCATTTACCTCAAGAAACAACAATTTATATAGAGTAATATAATCAGCCCGGCCGTAAAATTCAGTTACCACATCATGCATAATCTTCTCCAGAACATTTTGGGGCTCTTCCTGAATTTTTGAAAAGAGAATAAGGTTATAAATACTATTTATTTGTTTATCACTGAATTTATAACCGGGAAGGAGTTGTCTTGCATAATCTGCCGATTTATTCTCAAAGCTCTGATATGTACCCGCAAGTCCCGTAAATAAAAATAGTACTGAAGTTTTAATAATGATTTCCTCTTCCAGGTTAAGACTCTCAGCTTTTGATAATAATTCAGAATAAGAATAAAGATGCTTAATATACTGGATAGTATGAAAATATAAATTTCGTGGCATTTCCGATTCAAGCCTGTTAAAAATAAAATTCTCAAGGTCATTTAGCCGTAATTGCTGAAGCTTGAAATAAAAAATCCTGTTAGGAACAGACCCGAGATTAACAGAAAGTTCCGGGCGAAGTCCTTTGACAAAATACATATCTATATTCCCCTTGTATTTGACAGGAAGTTTACCTCTGTATTCACAAATGAAGAACTCCTTAATTATATTAAATGTAGTACCCGAGATATTTATCCTGCCTGGTTCTCCTGATGATTCCATTCTGCTGGCGGTATTAACCGTATCTCCCCATATATCATAACTTCTTTTTTTATGACCTATGATTCCTCCAATTACCGGACCGGAGTGAATTCCAATTCTCAGATCCCAGATATCAGTTTTTGAATTTTTTAATTGCTTCATATAATTCAGCATCTCCAATGCTGCAAGAACAACCTCAACAGGATTGGTACTGCTTTGCTGAGGTATGCCCCCTGCAGCCATATATGCATCCCCTATAGTTTTAATTTTTTCGATACCATATTTCTCACATACAGAATCAAAATGAAAGAAGAACCTGTCAAGCTCATCAATTAGCATCTCCGGGTTCATTTGTTCCGCAATTTTAGTAAAACCCTGTATATCTGAAAACAAAACCGTTGCTACTTCGTATTTTTCCCATTTGGATTTATCAGCCGGAACAGGTTTTAAAGTCTGTGAAAACAATTCAGATTTTGGAAGCTCCTTTGTTACAAGCTCAGAGACCGGATATTCCTGTACAGGAGGTGGCATTCTCAAGTACTTATATATTAATCTCTTATATGCAATAAACATAATGAGGAATGAAATCACAATAAGCAGGGTGAAAAACCACCACTTTCTATATACTGGAAGTCTTACTTTATAGTTCTCTTTCTCCTTTAATATTAAAAAGCGATTATTTTCTGATGCATAGAGAATATATCCTTCCGGAAAAGGAATTAATAAATCGGGGATAAATCGTCCTAAAGAAGTATATTCTGAACCGGGAAAATTATCATCAACTCTAATAATGCCGTACCCGGGTTTAAAAATAAATAAATGATTCTCGGAAGAAAGAAATCTGCCATTTTGGAACTCAGGGTCAATTAACCGGAGCTTTTTATTTCTGATCTGAAATAATGAAGAATCTGCTTTTAAATATAATGCATCATTAAAAGTATGCATCTCATTTATCCTGGTAAATGGAAAACGGAAATGATCCTGATATGATTTGCAAACAAACTTATTTAAAGTGTCAGAATAAAAGTATCCGGCATCACTGCTTGTATAATAATAAACATATGTATTGCCTTCAAGAAGGTATGGATTCTCGTGAAAAACAAATTGTTCCCGGTTGTCACTATCTGAAACTATAACCGAGTTTCCGGATAGGAAAATAATAAAACCCTTATTGGTAAACCTTATATTAACAGGCATGCTATCCGCTATCAGCTCTAAAGCAGACCGACTAATTGAAACAGGATCAATAAACTGATTGGTTTGTGAAAATGTGAGACTTCCGGTTACACATTGAAGAATTGCTATTAAAAAAATAATTCTTATTTTAACCAAGTCATTAAATAAATTCATAACTTGTGAGGTCAAAGAAATTCAGTTTTTTATTGAACCAAAATTAATCAAATATTCTATAAACTATAAACTAATCTATAAATCCCCGATTTATGGAAAACATCCAGAAGCCAATTATTGTACCATGGGATTATACCCAGGTTGCTGAAAATGCATTCGAACATGCATTAATCATTGCAAATGTTTTTAAGAAAGAGATAGTTCTTCTTCATGTTGTCGCCGACAATAAGAACATTAAAGAAGCAAACCTTAAGCTTCAAAAGAAATGTGCTGAGCTTAGGGTCGAATATGGGGTAAATACTTCACCCCGAATTGCTACCGGAAATATTTTTACATCCATTGGCGAATCTGCAAATGAGCTTAAAGCGGAAATGATCGTAATGGGAACTCATGGAAGAAAGGGAGCACAAAAACTTTTCGGGAGTTATGCCCTGAAAGTAATTGTAAACTCAAAGGTTCCTTTTGTTGTTGTTCAGGATAAACCCAAAAAACCAGGTTACGGAACTATTGTTTTTCCTGTTGATTTCAGAAGTGAAACGAAAGAACAGGTTTTCTGGGTTGGTTATTTGTCAAAACATTTCAAGCCAAAAATTCTTGTTTTGCGTAGTAAAGTTTCTGACAAGGGATTCAGGAGAAGTGTGGCATCAAATCTTCATTTCACGGAAAAATATTTTAAGAACAACAATATTGAATACGAATTGCATGTTGCCAAAGGAAAAAAAAGTTTTGAAAATGAGGTTGTGAGTTTTGCAAGGGAAAAGGAAGCGGATATGATCCTCGTAATTACCACAAGAAACATAACCTTCCTGGATTACTTACTGGGGGCAAAAGAGCAATATATTCTGGCAAATCCTGAAAAGCTCCCTGTAATGTGCATCAACCCGAGACCTGTAAAACTTTCCGGCGGATTCAGTGCTTCAGGTGGATAATAGATGGAACTTATCTTTGCATCGAACAACCTGCACAAACTTGAAGAGATCAGGGCGCTAGCCGGCAGTAAATTCATAATAAAAGGCCTTGAAGAATCGGGCATTACCGATGATATTCCTGAGGATTTCGATACACTTGAAGAAAATGCCTCCCAGAAAGCCTGGTTCATCTATAAGAAACTTGAAAAAAACTGTTTTGCTGATGATACAGGACTTGAAACCGATACCTTAAAAGGAGAACCAGGGGTGTTGTCTGCAAGATACTCCAGAACCGGAGTGCCTGTTTATCCTGATATGCCGGTAACAGAAGGTAATATTAAAAAACTTCTTGAGAAACTCGAAAATAAACCCAACAGAAAAGCAAGGTTCAGAACAGTAATTTGTCTTATTATGGACGGGAGAGAATACCTTTTTGAGGGAATTGCTGAAGGTGAAATTTTAACTCAGAAAACCGGCGATAATGGTTTCGGTTATGACCCTGTATTTTGTCCTGAAGGATACAATACAAGCTTTGCAGAGATGTCCCTCTCCGAAAAAAACAGGATAAGCCACAGGGCTAAAGCCTTACAAAAGCTGATGTACTTCTTATTGAATTACTGAATAACGGGGGTCAGGAAAACTCTGGAATAATACCTGTCATAAAAGAAAAAAAATGAATCTAAAGGGAAATAACTTTCTCTGTGATATTTCCTGTTGATTTCTCTTTTAACATGCACTTAACCTTCCCATCAGGCATTTTTTCCCTTTTTATCAGAAAATGATTTTCGTCAAATTCTGTTAATTCCACACCCGCTGAAACACCTTCTTTCCCTCTCCATACTTCCAGTTCAACAGGCTCCCATTTTTTTGACTTTGCTGATTTGTAACATGCATCAATAATTGCATTAATGATATATCCGTCATAGAATGTTTCCATAGGCTCTTTATTTTGCTCCAGGGAGTCGAGCATATCAGTAAACATATGGTCATACCCAAGTGCATTAACTTCGTCGCCTACCGGGAATAGCCATCCCGCATCACTCTCCGACTTTTCGGAAACATATTTATTTGTATTTCCGGTAGTAAATACTTCAAACCCTGTTCTCAGCCAATGATCAAGTCTTATGGCACCTTCACTCCCCGATACTTCATCCCTCAAATCCATTCCTCCTCTGAAGTTCCAGCTTGCCTCCACCTGAGATATTGCTCCGTTCTCATATTTTATTAGCGCGATAGCATGATCTTCCGCTTCAATAGGTTTAATTTGTGTCTCAGCCCAGCATATAACTTCCACTGGTTTTATATCCTTTCCAATAAAATTTCTTCCAATCTCAATACAATGGCATCCCATATCAATCATCGCCCCTCCCCCGGAAAACTCCTTTTTCCAGAACCAGTCGCTGTGAGGACCCGGATGTGCTTCCCGCGAACGCGTCCATAAAATCCGCCCGCATGCTCCGTTTTGAACCATTTCAATAGCTTTTAATGTTTTAGGAGTGTAAACCAGATCTTCCAGGTATCCGTGAAAAACACCAGCCTTTTCCACTGCATCCAGAATATCTTTTGCTTCACGAGCATTTAATGCCAGTGGTTTGGTGCATAAAACATGTTTCTTCGCTTCACATGCCATAAGAATGGCTTTTTTATGCAAATGATTAGGAAGCCCTACAATTACAATCTCTGTTTCCGGATCTTCAATCGCTTCTTTCATGTCAGTCGTATAATTTGGGATATTCCATTTTTTTGCAAACTCCCTGGCAGATTCCTCAGGAACGGAACAAACAGTATGGATTAGGTCCTTCCTTCGCTGAGAATGAAGCGACATGGTGTAGAACATACCGATCAGACCGGTTCCAAGAAGTGTTATTTTTTTCATTATATGAGCTTTTAAGTATTATTAAAAATTAATTTTATGCCGTCTATCAGATCAATAAAAATAATATAAAATAATAAACCAGTCAAAATGGCTTTTATAAACTATTTATATGGTTTCTATCATATAATTTGTCACTCCTGTTAATATCTTCCCGTCTGCCTTTTATAATAATTCGTTAATTTTCAGGTTTATTTAAGTAAAAGTTAAGATATGCGAAATTACATTATAATCTTAATACTGACAGTGTCTTCCTGTGTTCCTGCACAACAGTTCAGAGAAGTGAGTGAGAAGAGCAATAAACTGGATACAGAAAGAAATCAGCTTATGGCAGAAAATGAACGTCTCACTGTTGAAAATACGGAAATGAAGGCTAACAGGTCTCTTTTTGAGCAGGAAAAAACCCGGTTTGTAAAAGACAGCCTGAAAAGGTATGAGGAAATGGAAAAGTTGCAATCAGATCTTAAAGGACTCCATAAAAAGCATACTGAACTCCAGGCTGCCAACGAGGCTCTTTTACAGGGAAGTGCAAGGGAAACCCGTCGTCTTCTCAACCAACTGCAATCCACCCAGGAAGACCTGCAAAAAAAAGAGAATCGGCTCAGGGAACTGGAACAGACTCTCAGTGGTGAAAGAAAAGATCTTAATCGGTTGAGCTCTGAGCTTGAAGCGAGGAATGCAAGAATGGCTGAGTTGGAGAGTATCCTTAACAGGAAAGACTCAGCGGTAAATGCGCTCAGGGAAATTGTTTCAAAAGCATTATATGGTTTCGAAGGCCAGGGGCTCACTGTAGAACTTAAAAACGGCAAGGTTTATGTTTCGCTGGAAGAGCAACTCCTGTTCAGATCGGGAAGTACAGAAGTGGATGCCAGAGGGGTTGATGCTTTAAAACGGCTTGCCAGAGTACTTGAGCAAAATCCGGATATCAACATAATGATTGAAGGACATACCGATGATGTTCCGATCAGGAGGGGTGCAGCCATAAAAGATAACTGGGATCTCAGTGTAATGCGGGCAACTTCCATAGTCAGGATTTTACTCAACGGCACGCGTATTGACCCAATAAGGCTCACCGCTGCCGGTCATGCCGAATTTCTGCCTGTTGATCCTGCCAGGACACCGGAAGCCCGTCGTAAAAACCGAAGAACTGAGATCATCCTTACTCCAAAGCTTGATGAACTTTTCAGGATCCTGGAAAGTAACTGAGCTGAATAGTATCGGGTAATGCAAGGAATATTTGCGGATAAAAATGATGAAGCACACTGCTTACCGGCATTTTGTAAAGCTTTTAATAACCTCCCTCCTGTTTGATTATTACAAAATAATTTTTACATTTGATAAAAGAGCATAAAAGTAAGGTTATCCATTTATTTTACGGTGGATAATATTACTTTTATTCAGTATATAAGGGCGTTGTGTGTAATATAAAGCAGATAGAAACTATAGGCAAAAAATGAAAATTTCAA
>CAZGKF010000010.1:0-79105 GCA_964526475.1 uncultured Bacteroidaceae bacterium | reverse complement strand
ACATATTTACAATTTGTAAGCGGATCATAATTTTGAAACACTTTTTGGACAGCCTTCGGGCACGAAACCTGAGTGTCATCCCGAACGCCAGTGAGGGATCTCTCCTTTGTGTATATAACAGAAACAAGTGCGAAACTTTAGTTAATTTATAAAACATTTCCGATTTTAATTCCAATATACAACATTCTGGGCAGGGCAGGCCCGTAAACATAACCGGGATCCTTGTTTACTCCGGTATCGAAATCTTTTTGCCATGAATTGAACAGATTCTTTACACCTGCAAAAACTTCGAGCCTGGAATAGTTAAATTTGAAATTACGGTTAAGTTTTATACCCAGATCGAAAAAAGGATTACTTTCCCTCAGCTCTCCCTCCTCAGGATCATTAATGGCCGGGCCAAAATAGGGAAGCAGCATTTTACCGGTATAATTTCCGGTAGCCGATATTCCGTAATTTTGAGGCAAAATCCAATCCATGGTAATAAACCCATAATTCCCGGGAGTACGGAAAAACCTGGTCTCATTGAACTCATGCGGTTCATCGTATGCACTGGTTTGTATGGTAAAACCTGACGAAATGTTTAAGTTATTGCCAGGTACTATATTTAACTCCAGATTTATACCCTTAATGATTGCTCCACTTTCCGAATTTGTTCTTGAATAAACTACCAGACCTTCTTCATCGGGGGTGCCGAATTCGCTTACAAAGGGATTTTTCAATCCTGTATAAAAACCTTCCATCAGGAGCCCGTAATATATCTTACCCAGACTTTTGTTTAAATCCAGAGACAACATATAGCTGTTGCTGCTTTCCTGCTTTAAATCAGGATCATTTTTGTGAACGACTTTCCGGCTTCCTGAAACTTCCAGGTGCAGGTCTTCATCAAAGATCTGCGGAGCACGATATCCACGGGAATAACTTGCCCGTGCCTGGAGAAATGATGTAATATTATACAAAAGACTTATGCGCGGACTGAAAACATTACCTGTCAGTGTTTCTCCCTCACTCTCCTTATCGTGAACACGGTATGAATCGAACCTGCCGCCAAGACTTACTTTCAGATTATCAATATCTCTCTCGTACTGGGTAAAAATCCCGGTTGTATTAACAGTCTGTCTTGCAGCTATTGTATTGGGAACATGAGGAATGGAAACAATTTCGTTATCAACAATAACAGCTCTTGCCATATCCGGATAACCAAGCTTCTTATCCATTAAAAAGCTTCCGGTATTTTCCAAACCTGCAATTATGGTTGATAATCCGGCAAGGTACTTGTACTGCAAACCGGTGTTATAAGTGAAATCGCGCGTTAGCCCGTAATCACTGAGAGAACGCTCCGACCCATAGTATGAATCCCTGTTTATATACTGACCGGAGGCATAAACTGATAAAAGGTCATATTCCCTGAAAAATTGCTCATAGCTTAGTGCTCCTGTTAAAATGTTGTGTTTGAGAGATTCGGCAATATCAGCCTCATGCTCAGGGAAGTCGAAACGATTCCCACCCCTGCGTTTTTCGTTAATATTGAAGAAGTCGACCGACAATTTATTCCGGAAACCAAACCGGTGGAAGAATCGTGAACCAATTGTAGTATTTTTTAGTTGGGTAAGTTCGGAGAAATCATCCCCATTTGCATCGAAAGCCTGCCGGTTCCGGTGGAAAGCATAAACTGAGAGCCCGGTATTGTGATCATCCGAAACAAAAGACGAGTTAAAATTTATACTATGATCCTTTGCCGGGCTTCCGGAATTATCCATTCCAACTCCAATAATACCTGTATTAACTCCATATTCATAAAAATCGGAAAGCTGATCTTTCAATTTCAGGTTTATCGTTCCTCCAATAGCACTGCTTCCGAATAAGGCAGAACCTCCTCCCCTCACGACTTCAACTTTCTCAATCATACTTGAGGGGATAAGCTCCAGGCCATAAACTCCTGCCAGACCACTGAAAATAGGTCTGCCATTAATAAGTATCTGGGAATATGCCCCATCAAGTCCATTCATGCGTACCTGGGTAAACCCACAATTAGAGCAGTTGGTCTCCATTCGTAAACCAGGCGAAAAATTTAATCCCTCACTAAGGGTAACTGCCTGAGCCATAGAAAACATCTTTGGGCTGATGGTATTAACAATAACAGCCGATTCAGATCTTTTCTGAGTTATTCTGCTGCCGGAAACAACTACTTCCTCCAATCCCATTATATCATGCTCAAGTTCAAATTTAACTTCAATGGTTTTGTCTTTTTCAGCCAGAACGGTTATCTCCTGTGTTTTATACCCAACAAAACTGGCAACCACCGTTATCTGTCCTAAAGGTACATCTACCAGATGGAAGTGACCTGTCCTGTCGGTAAGACTTCCAATAGTGGTACCCTTAACGGAAATGTTTACAAAAGGGATATGCTCTCCGCCTGAAACAACATGTCCCACGATATTTGCATCGGTATGATATCTCTGAGCATTTGTAAAATCAATTGCTACTGAAAAAAGAAATATAAATATTAATATCTTTTTCATGGTTGTTATATATAATAATATGATCTATAGCCAATCACAATTTGTATTCCTTTATCTATAAACACAATAATCATATAAATAGTTGAGAAGAAAGAAAAAAAACCTCAGATTTCGCTGATTTACGGTGATTAATACAGATTATTCTGATATCATATGCTGTATCTGCGGGAAAAAATAATGAAAAAGTAGTTCCCGCTGATAACGCTGACTGGCGCTTCATCCCTAATTTTTTCACTTTGCGACTGCCAACTGCCCTCTGCCAACTTTTCCCCGACTAATTCCTCAAATTGTTTCCCACTTTCAAACCGAAATAAATCATCCTGGGCAGGGTTGGTCCATAAATATAAGCAGGGTCGCGGTTAATGCCTGTATCGAAATCTGACTGATACGCATTGAAGATGTTTTTAATACCACTATAAACCTGTAGCCTGGAACCATTAATTTTTATGGTATAACTTAACCTCAATCCAAGATCAAAGAAAGGAACAGAAGTTCGGAGTTCCCCCTCATCAGGATCGGTATCCGGACCAAAATAAGGCACCAGCATCTTTCCTGTATAGGTTCCTGTAGCTGAAAGATTTAGGCTTTCTGATAAATCGTTTTCGATGGTAAAAAAGCCATAGCTCCCGGGAGAACGGAAAAATCTCTTTTCATTAAATTCCTGTTCATTATCATAATCCGAGTGCTGAAATGTGAAACCTGAAGTTATGAAGAAGTCAGAACCGGGTACTAGTTTAAGCTCCAGGTTAACACCTTTCACCACAGCACCATCATCAGCATTCACCCGTGTATAAAAGACTGTTCCGTTTTCATCAGGTTCCCCTATCTCATTTACAAATGGATTTACCAATTTTGTGTAAAATCCTTCCACCAGCAGTCCAACATTTGTTGCACCGAGCGTATGATTGATGTCCAGAGATGAAGTGAAGCTATGGCTTGTTTCCTGTTTAAGTCCGGGATCATTTGTATTTATTACCTGGCGTGATCCTGATGTTTCGATATGCAAGTCCTCATCGAAGATCTGGGGCGCGCGGTAACCACTGGCATAACTCAGGCGTGCTTTTAAACCCGGACTGATATCATAAAGAAAACTTATCCGCGGGCTGAACACATTACCGGTTTTCACACTGCCGTCAACCTGCTTGTCTTCAATCCGGTAGTTATCATATCTTGCTCCAAGGGCTATTTTCAATTTTTCAATATCTAACTCATACTGGGTAAAAATCCCTGTTGTAAGAGATACCTGATTTGCTACTGTTATATTTGGAAGATGAGGAACCTCCACTATTTCACCATCAACAATTACGGCATTATCATAATCGGGATACCCCAGTTTTCTATCGGTGAGTGCTCCCCTGGTAGTCTCTATTCCTGTAAGGACAGAGGAATTGTCCATATACATCTTATATTGGGCCCCAATGTTATATGTCAGGTCTTTGGTTTTTCCATAATCACCCAGTGAACGGTTTGCTCCGTAGTATGAATCTCTTTTCAGACCCTGAACAGAAGCAAATACAGAGAGCAGGTCGTTTCCCCTGAAAAAATTATCATATGTAATAGCCCCGGCATGAAGGTCATGTTTGACCGATTCAGCAATATCCCTTTCATGCAATGGATAGTCGTGCCTGTTCCCTCCTGCTCTTTCTTCTTTAATATTAAAATAATCAACAGCAAGTTTACTCCTGTAGCCAACCCGATGAAAGAATCTGGAACCAATAGTAGTACTGGCGAGGGGAGCAATCTCTGAAAACCCGTCATCATTGGCATCAAAGACTTTTTTATCCCTTGCAAATCCATATATAGCAAGACCTGTTTTCTGGTCATCAGAGACAATGGACGTGTTAAAACTTACAGTATGATCGGGAGCAGGTTGACCGGCATTTTTCAACCCAATCCCGATAAGGCCGGAGCTTACTCCTGCTTCGAAAGAATTGGAGACAGGATCTTTGAGTATAAGGTTTACTGTGCCTGCAATAGCATTACTTCCATAGAGGGCAGAGCCACCTCCCCTAACCACTTCCACTCTCTCGATCATATTTGAAGGTATAAGCTCCAGCCCATATACTCCGGCCAAACCGCTGAATACAGGGCGGCTGTTAATAAGAATCTGCGTATAGGGGCCTTCCATACCATTCATACGCAACTGGTTAAATCCGCAATTCTGACAGTTGTTCTCCATTCGCAAACCGGAAGAAAAATTCAGGCCTTCACTAAGGGTAACCGACTGTGAAAAATTGAAAAGAGAAGGAGTAATAGTGTTGACAATAACCGGAGCATCATTTCGTTTTCTGGCATTTCTGTCTGCAGAAACAACTACTTCCTGCAAGCTCAGCACATCGGGTTCAAGTTCAAATTTTATTTCTGAAGTTTCTCCTTCCTTTATAAAAACCGTTACTTCACTGGTTTTATAACCTATCATACTTGCTACCACCTTTAGTTCACCGACCGGAACATGCAAAAGCTGAAAATGCCCGGTCTGGTCGGCTGCAATACCAATGGTTGTTCCTTTAATGTTGACATTTGCATAGGGCAAATGCTCTGATCCGCTCACAACGTGCCCCACAATATGAGCATCGGTTTTTACTCTCTGGGCAAATGAGAACTGGGTATTTAGAAGTATGGAGATAAGAATTAAATATATATATTTCATTTTTATATTGTTGTCACTCAGAAAAAACTTTTCCCTGCAATTGAAAAGATTAAAGTGTTTTAACCGGTCAGATAGAATATTATTCTTATGCGTTGACGTACTGACATCAGATTTTTCTGAATGGATATGGTTAATGTTTTAATTGTTTTCTGGATATTTATAGTAAGCATTTTTCATCCAGAAGGATAAATGGCTGAAGTTTCAAAAAACTTTCCGCATACTAACATGGCGGAGGCCTGGCAAATTTCCCTTTTATGAATTCTGACAGAGGGAGAAATGGAGGATGAGGACAATTTATTCTGAATGCGGTAAACGAGATGGTCAGAGCTGCATGAAAAATCAGAAGGTATAAAACTGAGTCAAGACAGGAGATCAAAACAAGGATGGCTTTGGTATGGTCATGATCTTTTGCTGTTCCGTCCTTATCCGTTTTATGATAAGGATGACAATGGCTTATCTTCAAGCCGTTCTCGCAGGTATGTGTATGGAGAAATGCTGATCTGTTCAGAACCATCAGCATAAACAATCCTGCAAGGGTAAACGATGTTATCTGAATTATTTTATCTGACCTGAATGATGTCAATTGTTTCGATTATTAATTCAGGACAAAGATAGAATGAGAATTCAGGTTTCCAATACCTATTTTTAGGTATATAGATAGTTTTGTTTTGGTATGACCCGATAAGCCTGATGAGTCAACTTTTTACCCCATACTGAAATCTGTGAGGAGTTGATTCCTGCCCATAAAGGAGTTGTATTTTCTGACAAGGAATTACTCGGTATAATGATGATTAACCCTTCAAATGCGTTTTCAATCAAAAAGCGGTTGATCTCTAACCAGGGTTATAGCCTGCGAACAGTGTATCAAATTCTTCCAGTCCCATGATAAAGGGGATTGGCTCAGGTAGGTTGTTATAATACCTGGGGTGCAATTTTTTTTTTTCTGTATTCTAAATTTTTCATTCTTCACTTTTCATTCTTCACTTTTTATTCTTTCTTTTCATTCTTCACTTTTCACTTTTCACTTTTCACTTTTCACTCTTCACTTTATCAAAATGTCCCTCAGCAAACCTTATATACTTTTCCCAGTCGTACCGTGTGACATCGTGCTTTCCGCTGCGTATATGGTACCCAACATGCCCCTCAATCAACGATGAATCCACCGGTGGAATTTCAGGCGGAAGGATTTTCTTGTTATACAGCGAATATACATCTCCGGCATAACAAGCTGCCAAAAATTCTCCTTCAGGATCTGCCCAAAGATCTTCTGCGGCGCTCGCCACATAAACAGGTCTGGGAGCCATCAATGCTATAAGCATATGCTGATCCACAGGAAGGGCATCTTCATTATCATTATATTTTCGGAAATTCTCACAAAACCAGTGTGGGAAACGGGTGTTGATTCTTTCAACTGTCTCACCTTCTCTGCGTCGTGAAAGAGCTGCTCCCCCGCATCCTGAATTGTTGGAAATGGTTATTGCAAAACGCTCATCGACTGCTCCTGCCCAGAGAGCCGTTTTCCCCAGCCGGGAATGACCAATGACAATAATCTTATCATTATCCACTTCAGGAAGTGTCTGAAGATAATCAAGGGCGGATGAAAGCCCATATGCCCATGCAGCAATCGTACCCCAGTCAGAAAGGTCTCTCGAAGAATCCTCCCGGGTATAAAACAAACGATGAATACCGTTCTTAAATCCATCATCGTAATCGGGATCAATATCTCCGCAATACATGGTAGCAACACCAAAGCCATTTGAAAGGATCATATCAAGCGGCCACCTTGAAGCACTTAAACCTCGCAAATCCGCAATTGTCCTGTTTTCCGTTATTCCCCATTTTTCATTGTTTCTCACCCAGCTTTCCGTGACAAAAACACCGGTATCAGTAGTTATAGTATGATTACCATTAAAATTCAAGCCTATAAATAGAGGAACAGGTTTATCCACTTTCTCCGGTAAATATATGAGCAGGTCAACACATATAGTTATTAATTATTTCAATGAAAAAAAATAATTACTTCTTATAACTTTACGTCAACCTAATATTATGAGACACATGATAAAATCTAATATAAACAGTTACATGTCCCACCCATGTGTTCCACTCCCCCGGCAAGGGAAAGGCTTAAGCCGGGGAGGAAATAATAGTTGGCAGTAGTAGTTGGCAGTTTCAGTGAATCTTACTTTTCAGAAGCGTCAGCGCACTGAAAAGTACATATGAACTAATCCCTCCTTAATGGTGTGAGAGCAGCCTGGCAATAAGCAGGAAGAGGCTTAGGGCAAGGGATCGGGAAGACAGTTTTTTCTGCTTTCATCTGCGAAATCTGCGGGAACAACTTTTTCAACGCTTTATTTTTCATTTGATAAAGAGTAACTTGAGTTAAATAAAAACGTTTTAATTAAAAAATACAGAACAAGATTTTTAACTAAGTGATAAGCAGTATGAAAACCAAAGCAGTCAGGATATACGGAAAAAATGATCTCAGACTGGAAGAATTTGATCTTCCTGTGATGAAAGAGGATGAAATACTCGCCCGGGTAATTTCCGACAGTATATGTATGTCATCCCACAAGGCAGCTTTACAGGGAAAGGAACATCCACGGATCCCTGATGATATCCATCTGCATCCGACAATACTCGGACATGAATTCAGTGGAATTATTCATCAGGTGGGAAAGAAATGGGAAAAACAATTTAAACCGGGTGATAAATTTTCGATTCAACCTGCTTTGAACTATAAAGGGAGTCTTTATGCTCCCGGTTATTCCTACAGGTGGATAGGAGGAAACGCAACTTACGTGATCATCCCCAATGAGGTTATGGAAATGGATTGCCTCCTGCCCTATTCAGGGGATGCCTATTTCCTGGCCTCATTAGCCGAACCCATGAGTTGTGTAATAGGAGCTTTTCACGCTAATTATCACACCAGATATGGCTCCTATGTTCATCAGATGGGTATAAAGGAAGGAGGTAATCTTGCTATACTTGCTGGTTGCGGTCCTATGGGACTTGCAGCAATTGATTATGCAATTCATACCGACAGAAGGCCCGGTTTCATGATTGTTACCGATATAGACCAGAACAGAATAGACCGTGCTGCCAGTCTCCATACGGTTGAAGAAGCTGCGAAGCAGGGTATTAAACTATTATATGTGAATACTGCCCGGGTAAATAATCCGGTTGAATACCTTCGTTCCATTTCAGGGGGCAAAGGCTATGATGATGTATTTGTTTTTGCTCCCGTTAAGCAAATTGTTGAACAGGCAGATAAGATACTTGCATTTGATGGTTGTTTAAATTTCTTCGCCGGACCATCCGATCCCAACTTTAAAGCTGAGTTTAATTTTTATAATGTACATTACGACTTTACCCATATTGTGGGAACAAGCGGAGGGAATACCGATGATATGAAAGAAGCCCTGGAAATGATGTCCGCGGGAAAAATCAATCCGGCAGGAATGATAACACATATTGGAGGACTGGATTCTGTTATTGATACAACATTGCACCTCCCAAAAATACCGGGAGGAAAAAAACTAATTTACACAAATTATAAATTGCCCCTCACAGCAATTGATGATTTAGAAAAACCTGGGAAAACTGACCCATTTTACTCAAAATTGAGTGAGCTGGTCAGTAAGTACAAGGGATTATGGAACATGGAAGCTGAAAGATATCTAATGCAGCATGCTGAAAGCATCTGATTAAGATGCAATTCCCATGGTTATTTCTCTTTAAAGTCTTTTTATAATATATCATTGGTGTCCGATTAAAAATCATGAATACTCCGCAAATCCTTATTCTATCACGTCGTTAGGGACGAAATATTATTTTACCGGACAACAATGATAATTTATAATGACCCACGCCGGAAAATACTAATACACACTCTTCCTGTCAACAGAACGGGGATCCTTAACAATCTCACCGCTGTTAAGCTTACCATTAATGGCATCCAGCCTGTAGGGTCTGCTGGCATCATAATACCTTTTTGAAATATCCATATCAGAGATAAGGACACCTGGTTCATTTTTAGAAAGTCTGTTCTGAATAAGCCCGTCAGGTGTAATAAAAGCACAGGGCCAGCTTTCAGGAGCTGAAGAATTGGTGAAAGATATAAAAAAATAATTCGATCCTGCCATTGCCTGTCCGGTGACAGGCATTATGACAGGTTGGATACTCCCTTTTCTGTGACGTGCATTATGAAATGAATGGAAGATAGCATCAGCATCCAGTTTCCGGTATTGTCTGAAAAGTTCCGGGAACCTTACATCATAACATATTAGTAAACCGCATTTTACTCCATTAACATCAAATGTCACAAAATGATCACCCGGTGAAAAGTGCTTTAAATCTCCCGGCGTACAGAAACGCTTATCATACCTGTCAACTACCTCTCCGTCAGGATTAATTACATATAAGCTGTTATGAGGTTTATTACTTCCACTTAATTGATGTATAGATCCTAGTACAACCCAAACCTTTAACTCCTTAGCAAGAGAAATGACAGAGTCAGTTGCCCAGAATAGATCATCCCAGTTAAAATTATCAAGGGAAGGCATATCCACACCAGGATATCCTGATAATGCACATTCCGGAAAATGAATAATATCAGCTTTTTTCAGTTTTGCTTCTACCAGCTGTTTCTCTATCCAGTGGAAATTTTCCTTAATTACAGAAGATACAGGGAACTGGCAGGAAGCTATGCGTAATTTTCCATTTACAATATCGTCAACCTGCGCCTGTGCGCTAATGTTTATCCCAGCTGATAAAATCAATAAAATAGTTAAATTAAAATACAAGACAGTGTGCCTAAAGTTCATAATTTGATAATTTAATTATAAATAATGAGTATAGTTAATGATTGAAGTTTCGCACTTGTTTCTATTATGTATATTAAAATGGTTATACGCAATAAATATTGCTTTAAAGGTTCTTATTCATTTTTCAACAAGTTGAGCATCTGCGAAACTTTAGTTAATGACTAATTAAAACATAAAAAAAATCCAATAATTACAATAAACATAATTTTCCTATTTAGGATATACAACCCTTGCATGATAAATATTCTGCAGTTTATTTTTAAAAACTTCCTTGATGTTCTCTATATCCCTGTATGTTAGGTTGGTGTTTGTAAATTGTTTCTCATCAAGCTGGTATTTTACGATCTGGTCAACCAGTTCACTTATAGTTTCCCTGCTTATCTTTTTCAGACTGCGGGAGGCAGCTTCAATGGAATCGGCCATCATTAAAATGGATGTTTCCCTGGAAAAGGGAACAGGCCCCGGATAACTGAATTTGTCCCTGTCAATATCGGTTCCCGGAAACTCCTTTAAGTAAGACTTATAAAAGTACTGGACTGTTGAAGTTCCATGGTGGGTGAGAATAAAATCGATTATCACCTGGGGTAGTTTATGTTTTTTTGCTATTTCATAACCTTTTGTAACATGAGAAATAATTTTTTCAGCACTTTCTTCAAATTCGAGATTTTCATGGGGATTGAATGTGGAAGTAAGATTTTCAATAAAATACATAGGATCATCCATTTTACCTATGTCGTGATATAAAGCGCCGGTCCTTATAAGAAGAGTATTACCTCCAATCAGAAGAGCTGCTTCTTCTGCAAGATTGGCAACCTGAAGGGAATGATGAAATGTGCCGGGTGCAAGCTCAGCGAGTTTTCTAAGTAAGGGTTGATTGGTATCACTTAATTCCAGCAAGGTGGCGTCAGAAATAAATCCAAAAGTTTTTTCAAAAATATAAATCAGCGGATAAGATGCAAGGACCAGTAATGCATTACCTCCAAACCAGGCAAAATTTCTCATATCAAGATTTTCAAACTGTCCGTCCTGCATTATATTAATTCCAATATATATCAGGCTATAGGAAATAAAAGTGAAAACTGCAGTAATAAATAGTATGCCCCTTCTATATAGATTCCTCAAAGTAAAAATAGCAACTACACCAGCAATAAAGTTCATAAATATAAACTCAAAACTGTTTGGTGCCCAGAAACTTATTATAAGGATTGTAATAATATGAACAAATAATGCAATCCTTGCATCATAGAAAGTTTTAAGTATAATGGGCAGTATTACCATTGGCATCACAAACAAGCTTATGGATTGCGCTTTTATGGTAATATTGGAAAGAAATGCCATTATAAGTACAAGTAGTACAATGAAAAAGGTTTTACCCGCACTTTGAAGCACCTCCCTTCTGAAATGGAAAAGAAAAAGATATAAAACAAGGAATGAAAAACAAACAATTATTAACTGCCCAAGGAAAATAACATTGAAGTTTCTTATAACGTCCGGATTTGTTTCATATTCACGGCGCAGAGAAATAAGTATCTGCTGTTTTTCATCATTTATCACTTCGCCAAGAGCAATGATCTTCTCACCTGCCTGAATCATCCCCTGTGTTTCAGATATTTCTGAAAGTATCGATGTACGTATTTTTTCAGATGTTTCTTCATCGTAAAACAGGTTTGGCTTAATGAATCTGACAGGATCCAGGTAATCCGTAAATCTTTTACCCCCCATTGCTTTAGGTTCTGTTTTTATAGATATATCATCAAGGTTCTTTTTAATATACTCATATGCAGTACTTTGTGTGAATATTTTTGATTTTGATCTTTCCTCAACAACCTGTCCTGTGATAACATTCACTGATTCCCTGTTATTCCGTATATCATGAAATAGTCGGGCATCTGAGACTATACCATTAGAATAAACATCTTCGATCAGCGCTGATATTTCCTGGGAATATCCTGACCTGATTCTGCTGGTACTCCCCCGATATGGAAAGGTGTTATCGCTCCTTCTTTCCGCAACATATTCATCCCAAACCTCCGTAAAGTAAGATCTGAAAGATTCCATTGCATAAGTAACTATCAAGGTATCTAACCTGTAATAGGGTATGAACGATTTCAGAGCAGAGTCACGTTCAGCCTGAATTACAGATTCGTATTTATAAATTGGCACGTCAAAAGGAGCCACAAGAACTTCATACCTCCAGGGTTTACCCTTCTGGAATTCATATCTGAATTTACCTTGTCTGGGAAACAAAAAAAGGATAAACAGTATCCCGGTCAAAAAAATAAAGAAAACCTTTAGTTTATTTACATTTATTACTTTATTGCCAATCAACTTCATATTGCAAAATATTTCAGACCGTTAAATTAAGAAAATATTCTCTCCCTGAATGCGGTTATTTGGTTTTCCTAACGATTCAGGGGTAAAATTGTTCGAAAAATAATTATACAGATCACCAGGATAGAAAAGAGGTTGTCTAAAAAACCTTATGACTTTAGAATTCACTTTCAATTTATAATCTATTAATTCAATGATTAGTCTTTTTAGACAACCTCATATAAATAACATAATGTCAACAATAAATACCGAATAAAATTTAATCGCACAGCGAGCTGGTACTTAGTCATTTTTTATTTACCTTTAACATGGTAAATGGGACCTTTTAAGAAATATTTTTAGTTACATATGGAGCAGGCAATCTGTTATTACGCTTTTATCCCCATGCGCTCAGAACCTTCTGAGAAAAGTGAAATGCTTAGTCAGGTTTTATTTGGGGAACAGGTTACAATCCTTAATACTGATCAGGTTAAAGGTTACAGCCACATAAGAAATTCTTTCGACGATTATGAAGCCTGGTGCACCACAAAGCTGCTTTATTTTCTGAATCCAACGGAAATCAAACATCTCTCAGAAAAAAAGGTGATTGTTACACGTGACATTATTACTTCATTAAAAGCCAGGGATGGAGTTACAAAACTTTACCTTGGAGCAGGAAGCACGGTTTATGTATCTGACAATCAAAGTATAAATGTACAAGGGAATTCTTTTTCCATATCCGGGCTAATACATACCTCCCCTACTCGAACTCTGCGGGAACAGATATTATCATCATCGAAAAAGTTTATTAATATTCCTTATTTATGGGGAGGGAGAAGTTCATTTGGTACTGATTGTTCGGGTTTTGTACAGAACATTTTTAAGCAGGTGGGGGTACCCCTTCCAAGAGATGCGAAGCAGCAGGCTATTTGTGGAGAATCAATAAGTCTTTTTGAGGAGGCACTTCCCGGAGATATACTTTTTTTTGGAAATAAAGGGGAAGATATTTCTCATACGGGGATATATATCGGAAGCAATAAGATCATACATGCTTCCGGAAAAGTTAAGATTGATACCATTGACCAACAAGGAATTTTAAGTATTGAAAACCAGAAATATACGCACGAACTAAGAACTATAAAACGTATTGTTGGAGAACTATAGAACATCTTTTTTTCCTCATAAATAATAAATATAAAGGATATGATACTATCTACCACTGAAACCATTCCCGGCAGGGAGATCGTTGAAATAATAGGCATTGCACGCGGAAGCACCATAAGGGCCCGTCATATTGGGAAAGATATTTTTGCAGCCCTGAAAAATTTAGTTGGAGGTGAAATTAAGGAATACACCAAACTTATGGCAGATGCCCGTGAAGAAGCTATTTCCCGAATGATAAAAGATGCAAAAAATCTTGGTGCAGATGCTGTAATTAATATACGACTCTCCACATCTATGATCATGCATGCTACATCTGAAATTCTTGTTTATGGTACTGCTGTAAAATTAAAATAAGCTGTTATGTATGAGTTTTCTGAATATTACAAGCTCCTTCCTTTTCTGCTTTTAATAGTTATTATTATTATTATTATTAAAAGACTAAAAGAAAAGAAGAATGAAGATTTTGAAAAAAGGGATAATTAATATATACATCCTTTCTTTCCTTTATCCTTTATGCATATCAGATAAAACATTAATGCAGGATTATCAATAAATTTAAACCTGTATATCAGTACTCCCTCATTCGCTGGAATTTTTTATATATTTGTGCTTTTCTTTCATTCATTTGAGGTTATTGATCTATTATAAGAAATGGATAAATATACACTGACACACATCAGAGAACTTGAATCCGAATCTATCTATGTAATAAGGGAAGTCGCTGCCCAGTTTGAGAAACCCACTCTGTTATTTTCGGGAGGGAAAGACTCTATTGTAATGTACCATCTTGCAAGGAAAGCATTCTGGCCACTAAAAGTTCCTTTCCCCTGCCTGCATATTGATACAGGACATAATTTCCCGGAAACACTTGAATTCAGGGATCAGTTAATGGAAAAAACCGGGGGGAAATGCATTGCACGTCTTGTTCAGGATACAATAGATTCAGGCAGGGTTGCAGAAGAAAAAGGAGTGAATGCCAGCAGAAATGTTTTGCAGACTGTAACTCTTCTTGATGCAATTGAAGAATTTAAGTTTGATGCAGCTCTTGGAGGTGGTAGAAGAGATGAGGAAAAAGCACGTGCCAAAGAACGATTTTTCTCACACCGGGATGAATTCGGACAGTGGGACCCCAAAAATCAACGACCAGAGCTCTGGAATATCTTTAACGGGAAAAAGCGTTTGGGCGAACATTTCCGGGTATTCCCCCTTAGTAACTGGACAGAAATGGATATATGGCAATATATCTACCTCGATGATGTGGAAATCCCTTCATTGTATTTCACACACAAGAGAGAAGTTTTTTTCAGAGACGGTGTGTATCTGGCTACTGCACCATTCATGCAGTTAAAAAATAATGAAAAACCGGAAGTTCTCGATATCAGGTGCCGGACTATTGGAGATATTACCTGCACAGGTCTCACTTTGTCAAAAGCAAGGTCCCTTGAAGATATTATTATAGAAGTTGCATCCTCCCGCATAACTGAAAGAGGAGGCAGATATGATGATAAAAGATCTGAAGCAGCCATGGAAGACCGTAAAAAAGAAGGTTATTTTTAACCGTTCAGAAAATTTCAACCCACATCCCTTATATAACTGCTCCAAAGTATATAGATATTAAAGCAATAAACTATGATCAACGAAAAAGAAAGCCCTACACCCGGATACCTTGATATGCAATTGCTCAGGTTTACAACTGCGGGAAGTGTAGATGACGGAAAGAGTACACTGATTGGAAGGTTGTTATATGACAGTAAATCAATTTTCGAAGACCAACTGGAAGCAGTTAAACTTGCAAGTGAAAGACGTGGCGAAGAACATGTTAATCTGGCTCTTCTTACTGATGGACTAAGGGCTGAACGGGAACAGGGAATTACCATAGATGTTGCTTACCGTTATTTCGCCACACCAAAAAGAAAATTCATCATTGCCGATACTCCCGGACATATTCAGTACACAAGAAATATGGTTACAGGAGCTTCTACCGCAAACCTGGCCATAATCCTTATCGATGCACGTAACGGTGTGCTGGAGCAGACTATACGCCACGCCTACATCGCTTCCCTCCTCAGGATACCCCACATTGTAATCTGTGTGAATAAAATGGATCTTGTGAACTATGATGAAAATATTTTTGAAAATATCAAAGAACATTTCAACGAATTTGCTGCTAAACTCGATGTACAGGATGTCCGGTTTATTCCTATAAGTGCCCTGAAAGGTGACAATGTGGTGGACAGATCGAAAAATATGAATTGGTATCAGGGGCCAACACTGCTGTACCTTTTGGAAACAATACACATAGCCAGCGATCTCAACTTTGTTGATAACAGATTCCCTGTCCAGTATGTTATACGCCCCCATGCAGATGAGTTCCATGACTACAGAGGATATGCCGGAAGAATTGCAAGCGGGATATTTAAAAAAGGAGATACAGTTAAGGTTTTTCCTGCAGGACTTACCACCAGTATAGTGTCTATTGATACCCTTAAGGGTGAACTTGAAACAGCATTTGCTCCCATGTCGGTGACACTCCAGCTTGCAGATGACATCGATATAAGCAGGGGCGATATGATAACCCTGAACCATCGTGAGCCACAAGTAGGGCAGGATATAGAACTAATGGTATGCTGGCTGAATGAAAATCCAATGGTGCTTAACGGTAAATACTCACTGAAACATACCAGTAACGATTCCAAATGCCTTATCAAAGAATTTCTCTTTAAAATGGATATCAATACCATGAAAAAAATCTATAACGACAAATCCTTGAATGCCAATGAAATAGGAAGAATAAAAATACGTACAACAAAACCCCTGTTCTACGACTCCTATAAGATTAACCGGCAGACAGGCAGCTTGATATTGATAGATGAAGGAACAAATAATACAGTTGGTGCAGGTATGATCATATAAGTTCCTTTTTAATGAAACAGCACCTTAAACCACCTTACATTTATGCAGATTAAACCGTTTTATACAAATAATTTTATCAGAGAATTAAAACCAGAATTAAATTTTCCTTTTTATTCCTTATCTTTACGAAAATATTTATTCATTATAACATCATACTTTCTGGTGTATATATAATTTTAATTTTTTAATCCTAAATGGCAAAATCTCAGCAATCTTTTAACAAGAAAGAAAAAGAAAAACTTCGTATTAAAAAAAGAGACGAAAAACTAAAAAGAAAAGAAGAACGTAAATCCAATCCTTCAAGCAGTTATGATGATATGATAGCTTATGTTGATGAAGATGGCAATCTGTCATCAACACCCCCGGATCCTGCCAACAAGAAGAAAATTATTGCAGAAAATATTGAAATCGCTGTTCCATCCAGAAATGAAGATGATTATGAAGATGAATTTCATACAGGGACAGTAACATTCTTTAATACTTCCAAAGGGTATGGATTTATTAAAGAGAAAGATACACAAAAAAGCTTTTTTTCACATATCAACGGGCATTTAGAAGACATCTTTGAAGGAGATAAGGTTAGCTTTCGCCTTGAAAAAGGAATTAAAGGGATGAATGCGGTGGATGTTAAAAAAGCATAATTATACTAACTGGTACGCATCTAAGGTATTATCTCAGAAGGAAGCTTACTGATAGGCCGCAGATCAATACTCTTTATAAAAAATTCCGCACCTTCCGACTGAATCTGGATTTTACCTGAACTAAGAGGTTTAACAACATCGTCTTCAAATACACCGGTATTATTGTTTACCATAACGGTAAGGCCGTTAATTACATGAACAGCAGTGCGTTCAAAACAATATAAATCTACGGTATTCCATTCACCCGGCTCGTTTTCATTATCGCTGCCTTTTTTTATAGAACGTCCATTTGCATGTTCCCCGAACATTAACAGTTCGGCTCCGGGAGTATAGAAAAACTGGTTTTTCTCCTCGTTCTTAACTGCTGCCGTCTCGCAGCATGTATTAGCCATGAGGTAGGTATCACCAAGGTTTTGGTGCATTAACTGAAGTTCAATATTAGGCATCCATGTACCCAGTGCCAGACCAAAATCCCCGAAACTATGGTATAATAAACCACTGTTTTGGCGGGAGTAAACCACCTCACCCCATTTGAACACAAGCCTGAGGTGATAGTTTTCAAATGATTCCCTGCTTGCAAGTGAACCATTTACTTCACCTGAAATATAAATCAGCTTATCACCATCAACGTCAACAACTGAAAAAACTTTTTCGACAGTAGCATTCTCTGCCAGACTATCGAAATCAGCGCCCAGCGAAGTGCCAAGATGCATATCCCAGTTTTCCAGGTCATTTCCGTTAAAAAGTGATTGCCATTTCTGCTCCTTATGACAGGAAGTGCTTATCAAAGCAAAAGCTAAAATTGTAATAATAAATAAAGAAAAGTTTTTCATAATGTCCTGATTTAAATTTTTTCAGATTACAATATAGTACAAATTTCTAATAAATTGAAAAATGCAAAAGAAACATAATTGAGTTTTTTCATTTACCCCATCCACAAACAGAGGGAATAACTGACTCCATGGAGCGCCTTATCATGGGATGCAAAAATACGATTTAAACCTGTTGAAAAGTTTTTTTTTTGTCTCTGAAAAAAGTTTTAAATTTATTCAAAAAAATAAAAGTTACATTCATCCATCTAAGGTTTAATAATTAGTTTTTTCAGGTTGTTATCCTTTTGGAGCTTATTATTTCTAAGTTATGAGTAAATCCGATTTTGAATATGCAGTAAATTATGATGAATCCTGTATCACAATTTCATCTTCACATCATTATTCTTTTGAAGAATACAAAGTCTTTATGGAGCAATTAAAGGCTTACTTCGACCTGTCTTTATATAAGCTTGAAGTAAATGAAAGTGTTGTAAGATAAGAGCCTGATTTTTTTTCTTCCTTAATCTCTCAACTATTTTTTCACAAGCTATTCTTATTAAGAACTGACTCATCCGAATGAGTATTTCATCAAATATTGTAACTGTCTTTTCCATGCGATTAAGATTATTTTCCTGGATTCTTCCTTACCTTTTTAACGATCTTTTTCTCGGTGAGTACTACATCAGGCGGTTCAATATTTTCTTTTGTGCAATATGAAATAATAATGTCTAAGATATCCTTACCGTATTTTTCTGATTTCTTTGTGCCCATACCCTTTACCTGCTTAAGAGCTTGCAGTGACTGAGGCATAAAATTTGCCAGCGTGACCATAGTTTTTTGATGCAGTATCATGTAATGGGGAAGGGCCGTTTCCTTTGCTTTATTATTACGCCATTCCTTAAGCCGGTTTAACAAAACAGGTTGTTTAATAACTCCGGAACTATCTTCCACTGAATTAAGGGTATGAGACCTGACTGCAGGAATATCAATAGCCGATTTTGCCCTGGCATCAAGATATTTACCGATCTCAAAACCCGGTTTGACAGCATTAAGGCAGGCCAACTTTGTTGCTCCTTCCTTTCTTGCCCGCTCCAATGCCTCAGTAACCGATTTACGAACTTTTTTATTATCTGTTTCAACAGCAAAACCGGAAAGTATTTCTTTCAGGCTGGCTTCGAGCTTATCCGAAAAATAAACGGCTGCCTTTCTTACCCTTTCCTGCAGGTGGATATTTGATTCAGCATCAGTCTCCACGTTTAAAAGAATTTTCAGCTGAGGCTGAAATTTTTCGGAGACTTTAAGAATGTCTGTCCTGACGACGGATAATATATTTTCAAGCCTTTTGCCTGGATTTCCAATAATGGCACTTCTGTGTTCATAGAAAATCTTAAGACAATAATTGAGTTTATTTGTAAGAGAAGAAAAATCGAAAAGTTCTGAGAGCAAATGCCCCTGGTAAGCTTTTCTCGACTCTGCAAGCTGGTTTCTGTCAGGTTGATTTTGTGCCATACCATTCAAAAAACCGGATACAGCCGGATTATCAACAAAGCTTCGACTGTTGATCCGGCTGCTTAGCACAAGTCCGTATAATGTACGGCACCGGCTGAGAGCCACATACACCTGTCCATGGGCAAATGCATCGCAGGCATCAATTACGGCCCTGTCAAAAGTAAGTCCCTGACTCTTATGAATTGTTATTGCCCAGGCTAATTTGAGAGGATATTGTGTAAATGTTCCGATCACTGTCTCCTCAATCTCTTTAGTGTCTTCATTAAGAGTATATTTCATGTTTTGCCATTCCGTCATTTCCACCCTTATGGGAAAATCGTCGTCAGGACACCTGACAACAATGATATTGTCCTCAAAAGATATCACCTTCCCTATTTTCCCGTTAAAGAATAGTTTATCACCTGACAGATCATTCTTTACAAACATAACCTGAGCACCGGCCTTCAGGATCAGTTCACTGGAATTGGGGTAGGAAAGTTCAGGAAATTCATCTTTAATTATGGCTTTAAATGAATGAATTCTGCCGTGAAGTTTCTCAAGCTTTGAATCATTAATTGTTTGCGACTGATAATTATGAGTGGTAAGGGTGATATATCCACCTCCTGTGTCAGGGTCAAAATCAGGAATATATCTTTTATTAAGTTCTGCCAATGCCGCCTGATCCACATTATGGTCGCGAATCTTATTAAGCAGGTCAATAAAAACATGATCATTCTGCCTGAAAATATGTTTCAACTCAATAGTCACATAATTGGTGCTGCAAAGCGCTCTGCTTCCGAAGAAAAAATAAGAATCATAATATTTACTGATTATTTCCCGGTCTTCGTCTTTAACAACCGGAGCAAGTTGCTGAAGATCACCTATCATCAGCAACTGCACACCCCCAAACGGCAGGTTACGGATCTTGTATCTCCTCAATGCAGAATCAATAGCGTCGAGTGTATCAGCCCTTACCATACTAATCTCATCAATAACAAGCAGATCAAGGCTTTTGATTATGTTAATCTTTTGGCGGCTCATTTTATATCCGGGCGGCTCACTTTGATCTGCCTGGCCGGTATGATTTTTTTCCGGCAGGTAAAGCGCAGGAATGTAAGGGTGAAACGGCAACTGAAAGAAAGAATGTATGGTAACACCTCCCGCATTTATTGCAGCCACACCTGTCGGGGCAACAACTATCATCCGTTTCGGTGATATTTTTCTCAGGTCTTTCAGGAAGGTGGTTTTTCCCGTACCTGCTTTTCCAGTAAGAAAGATATTCCGGTTTGTGTATTGGACAAAATCAAAGGCTAACTGAAGATCAAGGTTTGTGACAGTTTCCATATTAATAAATCTATATGTAGGTAAGAGAACCTGAATTCAAAGGTACATACAAGTAACCATTTAAGATATTCAGAGTATTCAATTGCATCATCATCTTCTAACCTTAAGCTAATTTGCTCCAATTCTCGTATTGAAGTCCAGGGAGGAGAAAAATCTTTATTGTCATTCAAGAATGACCCATCAAATTTATCCTTAAATCGTAATGCCCCCATTCGATGACAGAATACTCTCTTCAAAAAATTCTTCAAATCTGAGTATGCGTTTGTTGTTTTCTTTATTGAACAGTAGATGTTCAAAATCTTTGGTTTTGATTTTCAAGTCAGTAATCCTAATGCGCTTTTTAACTTCAGCCTTTAACTCAGCTGCATTTTTAATACCGGTCCTTTTTGCAAGGAAGTTATAATCAGGCTTCGTTTGACCCAATAGAAACATAAGGTCGTAGAAATCCCGACCCTTTCCTCTTTCTAAAAGGGCTGTCATTTTCATTGCACAAAGTACAGCATCAGAAGGTACAGGGAATGGAAAGTAAAACCCGCAACCCTTTATATTTTTTATTTCCCGGGTATATGTTACTCCCTGATCCTGAGCTTCAATTTTTATAAGGAACCTTTCATCTCTGTGACCTGAAAGTCCTATATCAAAAAGGAAATTTGGAAAGTAAATGTTTCTTCTGAATGCCGTAAGTTTAGGACTATCCTTGTCCTTAGTTTCTACTTTATATCCGTTTCTTTTGAGGAAATGCATGACATCATCACTCATTTGCATGAATTCATCTTTGTTTATCTCCTTACTGTCAAAGTCCAGATCTTCTGAGAATCTGTCTATTCCCTTTACCAGACGAAGGTTGGTACCGCCAATGAATATAAGCTTACGGATGTATTGTGTTGTGGACAGGTAGTCGAGAATTGACAATTGAATATATTCTTTCATCATGCTTTTACCAAGAAGTGTATTCCCCCTGATTTGCTCGGGAAAATAATTCTTTATTAAGTTCAGGACTACCATATGATTCTTACTAAAGGTTATGTACTTTTCTTAGCATATCTATTCGATTACTGAGTGCTTTACTACCAATACGATCAGAGAATTCCGTTAATCTTTCCGCATTAAAATCATCCACCATATATGATTCATCGAAACGTAGCTCTTCAAGTTCACGTTCTGTATTATAAAATGAATAAAGATAGAGCAAGTCTATTAATGCCTTCTCCGGTGTGGCGAACATTATCCGTCTGCCACCCTCCAACTCCTTCAGATCATATCCGAACATCATCTCAGGCTTGATATTTTTATATGAATACTCACCGAAATCATTGCTAAATGTTTTTGTCTTCAAAGTTGTCACGCTTGTAATAAAAGGTATGGCCTCGGGGATAATCCCATAAAATGACAAAGCCGTATGTAATGATATGTAAGAGGGCTTGTAAATTATGTTAGCAAAATAGAGTGCAAAATCTGTTGACTCCGTGTATTCAGGGAAGGCATAATAACCTTGCCGAAGCCGGATGATGTAACCCTGCTTAACCCAGTTTACCAGATTGTTCCTGTTAAACGCAGGATACGATGCATACACCTGGTTTGTGGTAAAACATACCAGAGATAGAAACCTCTTTCTGAATTCAATGAAACTCATTTTATTTCTATTATGCATCAAATATAGTGCATTATGGAAACAAAAACAAATTACAGCATAAAAAAACTCTCCATCGGTCAATTTATATGGAGGGTTCAATTTGTAAAAACTATGAGAATAAATCATCAGGATTTGATCTATTCTCATCTCGTTGGTTCATAAAAAGTTCATAAAAATGTCTCTAACTTATTGTGAACCAATAATAATATTGTCGGGGTGAGAAGACTCGAACTTCCGACCCCTTGCACCCCATGCAAGTACGCTAGCCAACTGCGCCACACCCCGATTTATTTTTCACTCTCTTTGAACCTCCGACCTTCAAGCTTACAGAACGATACGCCGAAGAAAGATCGTTTCTTTGTATTTGGACTGCAAATGTATAAAAAACCATTCAATCAACAAACAATTATCCTGCTGTGCAAACCATAAATAAATCTGGCTTTTTCCGGATACCCATTCTTTTCTCCTAAAACTTTTATGCTCGCTAAAGCCTGAAAAAGAAAAAATGTTGCAGACTCGCTTTCCCTGTCAATGGATATGAAATCATTATTTAAAACAGGAATTGGTTTATGATATCGCTCAAATCCGGCAGATAGTGTAGGGAAATTCATACCCTTATTGGGCTGTCTTACCCCACCGTTTGAGATGTGATTATAGCAGGCTGAAAGAGTAAGAAAAGTCTGGCTGCTGACTCTGTATTTAATCCTTGCATCCACAAAAAGAGGAAAACTAATCCTTGAACTAAAAAACTGATTCAATGGGTTTTCCAACTCATCGTATATTTTTGTATGGTAGGAAACCCCTGCCCCTCCGCGAATGGTAAACAGATAATTATTCCTATGCCTTATTACAGGCTCGGCAAACACTGATAAATCGAATACTCCTCCAAGTATCTCAGGATTCTGGAAGTTAAAATATCTTGCTTCCATACCGGATATCCAGTAAGCATTAAAAACCTGCCAATCCCTTAATGAAGTTCTCAGTTTGCTCCTGTTTAATTCAAAACCTATTGGATTAGTATCAGAAATATCCTGTATGGCCTTTGAATGAGGTATTATAAAGCCGTAATGGATTTGAAAACCTGAATAAATATGTCCGGCTGAATCTGCAATTGCGGCTGATGCTGAATAACTCAGTAACAATAGAAGTTGTATGAATATATTTCGCATCTTCGAAAAGGAGAAATTAAGATTAAATAAATTAAACAATCATAAATATATCTAAAAATTTATTATTATCCCTTTCAACCGGAACTTCTGCTTTTGAAATACTAAATAAACTGCTTGTGCGCTTTGAGGAATAAATTAAAAAAACAAATATTACAGTTAACCTGCCTTTTTTCCCCTCTCTTACTCCACATTGGGAGAACTAAACAAAGGATAGACTTCTATATTAATTCGCTGAAAATTATATTGATAATGTGATTATCAAATTCATGTAGCTGTTATACAACGGCTTAAAAGTCCCCCTTGGGGGATTTAGGGGTATTATGAGTAAAGTCCCCTAGGGGATTTAGGGGTAGTATTAGATTAAGCAATTATTTATTTTTGTTAGGATGACTTCCATATTAAACCGCACAATGGAGAATTGCAGAAACGCTGGAAATATTTATGGTCTAGGATGTCTTCCTGTGATCTTTGTCCACGAGAGTGTAAAAAGAACAGGCTCAGAGGTATCAAGAGCTATTACAATGGACGAGTACAGGGAAGTTGTTGATGCTGCAATTAATGCAGGGCTAAAAAATATAAAGACACAAGAAAGTGTGTGATTCTTTGCTGCAGGGAAGGATTTAATAGCTTACTCTCCGGTATCCTCATCAATTAACTTTCTGATACGATCAATCTGTGTACGCTTGTTAACCTCCCTCAGTGCCTGAGCAGTCTTTGTAAAGTACTGATGCCCGGAAAGAAATTTCAGCTGTAAGGTATTCCATTCCTTAAGTGTTCCAATCTTGTTCTGTTCTTTCAGTTCCCGGTACAAAGTATTGGAAACAGGGATCATATCAGACCTGCCCAGATAATCAAGATCAGAGTCACAGATTATCTCCTGAAGCAGATCTTTAGGTTTGGGAGGCATCCGGGTAGCCATGATTATATCGCAAATCCGGTTTATCTGTTTCTCCGAATAGCCATAGTCAGGAAGAAATTCTTTTGCCATCAGAGTACCCTGATATTCATGGTCGTCATATCCAACTATATGCCCTGCATCATGAAATAAGGCTGCTGTCTTTAACAGCAATATTTCCTCATCGTCGAGGCCTTCTGCCCAGCCTATCAGTTCAACCTCCGTAACCACATCTACGGTATGTTTAACATTATGGTAATAGAGATACGATGGCAATCCCTTCTCCAGTTTCTCAAGAATAATTTCCTGTATATCTGTAAACTGAACGAGTTTGAATTTAGTATGAAACAATTCATTAGGTGAAATACCTTCTTTGTCAAGTGAGAACTCAGGCTTTAAACCTTCTACAACATAAAGGTCCAGTTCGGCTTTATATTTCACCGGCATCTTCCCGTAATACACACAATTAAATATTTCTTTCACAAGCTCATATGTCATACCGGAAATAAGCACCTTTCCATCTTTACTGTATGCTTCCATGCGACTGGCCATATTTACAGTATCACCTTTAATATCATAGGATATCTTCTTCTTTCCGCTTATAGAAGCTGTAACCGGTCCTGTATGAATTCCCAGGCGTAAGTCCCAGATTTTCTGATCACGACCTGTTTCCGAGGGTAAGTCATTCAGATGTTTCTGCATCTCCAGGGCTGCCATTACAACCTGAATAGGATTTGTAATATTCTTAACAGGGATCCCTCCCGCTGTCATATATGTGTCACCAATAGTTCTGATTTTGTGGATATTGTATTTCTTTAATATGGAGTCAAAATATATCATAATATCATCCAGTTCATCCACAAACATCTGAGAATTATCATGCCCTATAATATTAGTGAACCCATGAATATTCCCGTATAACACTGTAACTATATCAAATCTGAGAGCTGATGGCCTTTCAATGTATTTTTTCCCCTCTTCAATGATTTCGGGAGAGACCTTCTCCAGCAAAGCTTTTTGCTCTTCATTCTCTTCACTGAGTTTCTGAACCGACTTCTTCAATCGTTCATTTTCCTCAATAACATCCTGTATCTGCTTTACCAGACCTGAAACCCTTTTAAGAAGATCATGGCTTCCTTCATCCATATTATCAAAAAATTAAAAGTTGTGTATTTTCTCTGTAATATTTTCTCAAACTTACCATCTTCATTGTAAATATAACATTTTATGCTTAAGATATGTAAAATTTTTGTAAACACTGATACATGCGTCAAAACCGGGAGGCATCTTCAGGAATGGTAAAAAGATGCATTATCCGCTGGTAGCGGATTTCTTTTCCGCAAGCAATTTCTGCAGAGAATACAATTCGTCTCTAAGTCTTGCTGCTTCAATAAAGTCAAGTTGTTTTGCAGCTTTCTCCATATCCTTACGGGTTTTACCAATAGTTTTCTCAAGTGCTTCAGGTGTCATATACATTACTATGGGATCAGCTGCCACATCAGCATCTGCATTACCACTGTAGAACCCGGTCTTTTCGGCACTTTCTTTAATATTACCCATCATTGACACCATTGCTTTTATTATCTGCCTGGGTGTAATACCTTTTTCCTCATTGTACTTCAGCTGTTTTTCACGTCTCCTGTTTGTCTCATCTATTGTGCGCTGCATCGATCCTGTAATTTTATCAGCATACATGATCACTTTTCCGTTAAGATTTCGGGCTGCTCTTCCGGCGGTCTGGGTTAGTGATTTATCAGAGCGAAGAAATCCTTCTTTATCTGCATCAAGTATTGCTACAAGAGAAACTTCCGGCAAGTCAAGTCCTTCTCTGATAAGATTGACACCTACAAGCACATCAAATAATCCTTTCCTGAGCCCCTCCATTATTTCTACTCTGTCAAGTGTGTCAATATCAGAATGTATGTACCTGCACCTGATCTGTAGTTTTGTAAAGTATGCTGCCAGTTCTTCTGCCATGCGTTTGGTAAGAGTGGTTACAAGAACTCTTTCGTTCAGGTCAACCCTCCTGCTAATTTCACCAATAAGATGATCAATCTGGTTCATGCTGTTCCTTACTTCAATAACCGGGTCCAACAGACCGGTGGGTCTGATGACCTGTTCCACAATAATTCCATTGGTTTTTGTAAGTTCATAATCCCCGGGGGTAGCTGAAACACATATTGTCTGTCCTGCAAGGGCTTCAAACTCATCAAATTTCAAAGGACGGTTATCAATAGCTGCAGGAAGACGGAATCCATATTCAACAAGTACCTGCTTCCTGGAGAAATCACCTCCGTGCATAGCTCTTATCTGGGGGATTGTCACGTGAGATTCATCAATAACCATGATAAAATCTTCAGGAAAATAATCAAGAAGACAGAAAGGCCTGGTTCCGGGTTTTCTGCCGTCGAAATACCTTGAATAATTTTCAATACCGGGACAATAACCAAGTTCCCTTATCATTTCCAGATCATAATTCACCCTTTCCTCCAATCGATCAGCTTCTGCCGGCTTACCGATCTCCCTGAAAAACTCCATCTGTCGGATAAGATCTGCCTGTATCTGTTCAATAGCATTCTTAAGCCTGGATTTAACGGTCACGAAAATATTAGCCGGAAAAACAGTAACCTCTTCGAACTCATTTATTGTATGTCCTGTTGATGGATTGACAGATGTAATGCTCTCTATTTCGTCGCCAAAAAATACAAACCTGTAAACGAGGTCATTGTATGCAAGAAACACATCCACTGTATCCCCCCTTACGCGAAATGTTCCTGGCCGGGGGTCTGTTTCATTCCTTGAATACATGCTATCGACGAGGTTTCTCAGGATAACATTCCTGCCAATCCTGTCTCCTTTTTTTATAAAGAGAGTGTTACTGTGAAAGTCGTCCGGGTTCCCGATTCCATAAAGACATGATACTGATGAAACCACAACAATATCTCTCCTGCCGGATAGCAGGCTTGAAGTTGTACGAAGTCTCAACTTTTCTATCTCTTCATTAATAGATAAATCTTTTTCAATATAAGTATCGGTTACGGGGAGATAAGCTTCAGGCTGGTAGTAGTCGTAGTAGGAAACAAAATATTCCACTGCATTATCAGGAAAAAACTGGCGAAACTCGCTATATAACTGTGCTGCCAGGGTTTTGTTATGGCTAAGTACAAGAGCAGGTCTGTTTACATTTGCTATTACATTCGCAACAGTAAAAGTTTTCCCGGAACCCGTTACGCCCAGTAATACCTGATAGGGATCTCCACTATTCAGACTTTCGGTGAGCTGTGTTATTGCTTCCGGCTGATCCCCCGTTGGCTTATAATCCGATCTCAGAATGAAATCCATGAGCCTGTTATCTTGTCAAGGTAAGGTATACCGGGAGATGATCACTTACCCCACCATAATAAACAGGTCCGCCGTAGGTGCGGGCAGGAATTTTCACTTTATCTTTATTTTCATATAACATCCAATCCTGCATAAATACCTGGCCTGATTCATATCCGCAGCTATACATTCCTTTCTGACTGATAAGATTGTAAGAAACAATAATCTGATCCAGCATATTCCATCTTCCACTGTAATAATAGCTGCCTGTCTGCCCGAGATTGTGCTGCTCGTAATAAAGATTATAAAGATCAGCAGGGCCGATGTTTTTACGCTTGCCGGAAGCATGTAATACATTCATAATACTCTGATTTGTAGGTTCATCATTCAGATCACCCATTATAATAATCCTGCTCCGTGAATCTTTGGATAGAAGCATATCCATATCTCTCCTGAGGTTCACAGCTGAGAACATTCTTTTAGTTTCACTTTCCCTGATACCTCCTAGTCTAGAACTCCAGTGATTGACGTAAAAATGCATATCCTTTCCGTCAGGTGCAGTGCCACAAACATACAGGATGTCTCTTGTTTTCAGGTTTGAGTCGAAAGGGAATGTGATACTGATGGATCTGTGGGAAATATATTTAAACCTATCCCGGCGGTAAAGAAAAGCAACATCAACACCTCTGGGATCAGGTCCATCTTCGTGGATTATTGCATAATTACCTTTTGACAGAGTAGGGGTATTGATAAGATCCTTTAAGACCGAACGGTTTTCAATCTCTGCAAGTCCGATTATTTCAGGAAGGTTTTCCTGATCCACAGATCCAATTACCCTTGCAATATCAGTCAGTTTCTTATAATATTTAACTGAATCCCATTTCTTCTCTCCTTTTGGTGTAAAATCCTCATCATCAATACCTGGAGAATTAATAGTATCGAGTAGATTTTCAACATTATAAAACACAATTGTGAATTTGTCTTTCCGGGCATTAACAGAGATATTTAATATTAACAGAAAGCATGCTATATAAAAGAATGGTTTGTTCATTTACGGGATTTTTTGTAAAGGTACCAAATAATGAATAAACAAAAGACCTGTATATATCAACAATAAACCTTTATCTTACGGTTATTAAATTTCAATTTCCCCTCTGAAAACAAACTCAGTGGGGCCTGTGAGCCATATATCGGTATAACTTCTTTCAGACAAGGGAGTGAACTTAACCCGAAGATTTCCACCGGTAGCATGAACAGTATATTCAGCTGTTTCCGGTTTATTTATGGAGAATGAAGCTATTGCTGATGCTACAGAACCTGTACCGCAGGCGAGAGTTTCATTTTCAACACCCCGCTCGTAAGTACGAATTGCAAAATCATTTGTTCCCAGAAACTCCACGAAATTCACATTGGTTCCTCCGGGGGAAAACCGCGACTGATAACGAATTTCTTTACCTAAAACCGGTACATCCATTGTTTCGATTTTTGTGCTGAAAATAACAAAATGAGGAGATCCGGTATCGAGAAATAAACCATCTTCAAAATAAATAATATCTGAAACATCCTTCATTTTTAAACTGACATCCCCATTCCCGGTAATGAATGCCAGATGATCTCCGTCTATTCCGCTGAAAAATGCTTTCTTGTCTGTAATTCCAATATCTTTAGCAAAAGAAACAATACATCTGCCTCCATTCCCACACATGGAACTCTCAAAGCCATCAGAATTGAAATATTTCATATAGAAGTCCCTGTCATCTGAAGCAAGGAGAAGAATAAAGCCGTCAGCACCTATGCCAAAATGTCTGTCACACAACTTTTTTATAATCTCTTTGCTAAATAATTGATCACCTGCCGGTCTCGCATCAACAATAATAAAATCATTTCCTGCACCCTGGTATTTATCGAATGAAATTTGCTTTCCCATCTGTTAATAATTCTTAAAATGAAATATTTTTTCCAAACAACAGTTAAAATTAAATGTTATTATGTTACAATATTACTGAAATACTTTTTAAGGCATTAAATTTGAACTCTAATTTTTGCTTTAAAAAACAATAATAAAAATACTAATATTATGAAAATCAAAAAATTTGCGGGTACAATACTTGCAGCCATTCTAAGTGCTGTAATAGCTATAATGTTATTTACCACTATTGTAAAACCTGAAATAAAAATAATTGAAGTTGAATCAAAACCGGCCAGTCTGCTGACCTTTAATCCGGATGCTCCCGAAACATCTGTTGATTTCACGGTGGCTGCAGAAAAAGCGGTCCATGCAGTAGTGCATGTTAAGACCAAAGCTATGAGAGAAGCATACTCTTACAATCCTTTTTATGAATTTTTCTTTGGCGAAAAAGGTCAGAGTCAGCCTCAACCTGTAATGGGTTTTGGATCAGGAGTTATTGTTTCAGGTGATGGGTATATCGTAACCAATAACCATGTAATACAGGGTATGGATGAAATTGAAGTTGTTCTTAATGACAAGAGATCATTTACTGCTGAGGTAATCGGGACTGACAGGAGTACCGATCTGGCTCTTCTTAAAATAGAAGCGGATGATCTGCATTTTCTGAAATATGGAGATTCTGATATTTTAAAATTAGGAGAATGGGTTCTGGCCGTAGGGAATCCGTATAACCTCACCTCAACTGTAACAGCAGGCATTGTGAGTGCCAAAGCCAGAGACCTCAATATTTTACAGGATCAGCTTAGGATAGAGGCATTTATACAAACTGATGCTGCCGTTAATCCCGGAAACAGCGGAGGAGCTCTGGTTAACACTTTTGGAGAACTTGTTGGAATCAATACAGCTATTGCAAGCAGAACAGGAGCATTTACAGGTTACTCCTTTGCAATACCGGTTGGTATTGCAAAAAAAGTTATTGCCGATATAAAAGAATTTGGTACAGTACAGAGAGCCATACTTGGAGTTACTATCCAGAACATTGACCAGGAGCTTGCAAAAAAACATAACCTCAGCAATCTTAACGGAGTATATATTCAGGGTGTAAGGGAAAATGGGGCAGCTGAAGAAGCCGGTATAAAAGAGGGGGATGTGGTAATATCAATTAATAATATTCCAACCAATACCACTTCAGCCCTGCAGGAGCAGATCAGCCGGTACCGTCCGGGTGAAAAAGTTAATGTTTTAATACAAAGAAATAATAAAGAGAAACTTTTTTACGTTGAATTACGTAACATGGAAGGAAATACAGAAGTTGTCCAGCGAGATTATATAATCGACTCACTTGGTGCAAGTTTTACTCCCGTTTCAGAAGAAGAACTGGCAAACCTGAAATTAAAAAACGGTGTAAAAGTAACAACTGTTGGCAGGGGAAAAATGGCACAATCTGGTATAAAAGAAGGTTTTATTATTGTAAAAATAAACAATTCACCCATCAAAATTGTTGACGATATACGAACAGAGATATCCAAGGTAAAAAGAGGAGGAATTTATATTGAAGGTGTTTATCCTGACGGAACTGTAGCTTATTATGCTTTTGGTTTGTAAAATTCCTAATAAAAATGAAGAATATTTCTTCGATAAGACGACAAGAAGTAAAACTCCAATCGCCTTCATATCAGAATAATAAATAATTTTATTTTTTTAATACATAGTTGGATTTTCATTTTATTAACATCTATTTATAAATAAAGTATTGACACAGAATATAAAATAGACTAAATTTGCAAAAATTTTTTAGAGAGGATATAAAGATATAATGAGACAATTAAAGATCACCAAATCTATTACCAACAGGGAAAGTGCATCATTAGATAAGTATCTGCAGGAAATAGGAAAAGAAGAATTGATAACAGTAGAGGAAGAAGTTGAACTGGCGCAAAGAATAAAAAAAGGTGACAGACACGCTTTAGAGAAACTCACGAGAGCAAATCTGCGATTTGTTGTTTCGGTTGCAAAACAATATCAGAATCAGGGATTAAGTTTACCCGACCTTATCAATGAGGGGAATCTGGGATTGATTAAAGCTGCTGAGAAGTTCGATGAAACCAGAGGATTCAAATTTATCTCCTATGCTGTATGGTGGATAAGACAATCCATTTTACAGGCTCTGGCCGAACAATCGAGAATTGTCAGACTACCATTAAACCAGGTAGGTTCACTGAATAAGATAAATAAAGCTTTCTCCAAATTCGAGCAGGAGAACGAAAGGACTCCTTCACCAGAAGAACTTGCAGATGCCCTGGAATTACCCAAGGAAAAGGTAGCGGATACTCTCCGTGTTTCAGGAAGGCATGTTTCAGTTGATGCACCGTTTATTGAAGGTGAAGATAACAGCCTCCTTGACGTTCTTCAGAATAATGACTCACCAAATGCCGACAGAAATCTTATTAGAGAATCATTGGCTAAAGAAATTGACAGAGCACTATCAACGCTTACTGAAAGGGAGAGGGAAATTCTCAGACATTTTTTCGGAATAAGCAATCAGGAGATGACTCTTGAGGAGATCGGTGAAAAATTTGGTCTTACACGTGAAAGGGTCAGGCAGATCAAAGAGAAAGCTATAAGAAGACTTCGCCATACTTCAAGAAGTAAACTGCTGAAGACATATCTCGGTTAACCTGGTAGTAATGAATAAATTCACCATTCCTTCCTTTATAAGGAATTCTACAGAAACTTTTCAAAACAATATTGCCCTATCATTTATTGATGAAGAAGGGATTTCGTATGCGGAACTCGGAAGAAAAATTGAAGGATTTGTATCTCTCCTGGATATTCTGGGAGTTAAGAAAGGAGATAAAATTGCTGTTATAGGTGAAAACATGCCAAACTGGGGAATTGCTTTTCTATCTGTCATCAGCATGGGCGCAGTAGCAGTTCCTCTTCTACCGGATTTCCATGAAAATGAGGTGCAGAACATAATTGATCATTCAGATTCAACCGTTTTAATTGCTTCCAAAAAACAGATTTCGAGGCTAAAGAATATAGTTTCCGGGCCTATCCAGATTATCGTTGCTGATTCTCTTTCCCTGCTGGATTCCGTTAAGCCTGAAGGAGCCTTTCCTCCTGTCCGTTTATCATTAAAAGACATGGAGGAAGTATCTGATGAGAATGACCTTGCCACCATCATATATACTTCCGGCACTACAGGTTCTTCAAAAGGAGTTATGCTTACCAATAAAAATCTGGCATGGATGACTAAACAATGTCTCACCATTCAGCATGTCGGGGCAGGGCATCGTTTTATTTCCATACTGCCAATGTCACATACTTATGAAAATTCAATTGGTTTTCTTCTTCCATTATATACCGGGGCAACTGTTTATTATCTGAAAAAGCAAATATCACCAAGTGTGCTCGTTGAAGCTCTGGGTAAAGTCAAACCCACTCATCTGCTTACTGTACCTTTAATTATTGAAAAAATATACCGTAAGCAGATAATACCAAAATTCAACAAGAACAAGGTAACGAGAAACTTATTTAAATTTGGTCCGACCAGGGTACTTTTGAACCGGCTTGCGGGGAAAAAACTGATGAAAACTTTCGGTGGCAAGTTGATTTTCTTTGGTATAGGAGGTGCTAAACTAGATGGAAAGATCGAAAAGCATCTTTCTGAAGCCCGTTTTCCTTTTGCTATTGGATATGGACTTACAGAAACCTCTCCGCTTCTTGCCGGATCGTCTCCATTTGATACAGCATGGCAGTCAACAGGAAAAGTATTAAAGGGTGTAGAATTGAAAATTGATAACCCTGACCCGGAAACAGGTGAAGGGGAAATTATGGTAAAAGGGCCGAATCTTATGACCGGATATTATAAAAATCCTGAAGCGACTGCCCGGGTAATAACTCCTGACGGGTGGTTCCGGACCGGAGACCTGGGGTATCTTGATCCCAGGGGCAACCTTTATATCAGAGGAAGAATAAAAAACCTTATACTTGGTACAAATGGTGAAAATATATACCCTGAAGAAATTGAATCCATCATTAACAGTATTGAATACATAGAGGAGTCTCTCGTTGTGAAGCAAAAAGACAAACTTGTTGCTTATGTCAATATCAACCTTCAGGAATTGGAAAATAAATTTATAGAATTAAACAATAAGGCAATAAAAATATGCAACGAATCGGCAGATGAGCTGCTTTCTGAAATACAGACTTTTGTTAATCAAAGAGTGAACAGATATTCAAGAATTCAGATGGTAGTTTTGCAAACAGTACCGTTTGAAAAGACCCCAACCAACAAAATCAAGAGGTATCTTTACGGTGGTTAATCTTATCAGCCTGATTTATTAATTTTTTCAGCAAATATTTGAATCTCATCTTCATGGATTCTTGACACTGAACTTTGAACTTTTGCAACTTTCCGTACTATAGCCTTCTCAAAAAAGTTCATTTTCTTAAAGTTAAATTCGCCTCCAAAAAGACCCCTTGCCAGAGCATGTTCCCTGAGCTCTGGCAGAAATCCGTTTTCAAACTGCTGAAGGCCTGTTTCTCCTTCATGCATACAACATAAATATAGTCCCAGTATTTTCGATTTTAAAATATTTTTGTAATCATCACAGAACTTCTTTATTCTGCTGTTCATCATTCCTGCATGAATTGAACCGCCTATTATAACTATGTCATATACCGATAGATCAGGAGTGGGATTATCTCTTAATCTTAATATATCCATCTCAAATTTTAATTTATTCTTTAAAAGTCCGGCACATTTTTCAGTGCATCCGTGCGAACTTTCATAAACGATAAGACCCTTCATAACAGTATTTTCTTATAAACAAGCTTTCAGGAAATATGTTTGCATTCATTGCGTGAAATTAAAAAATTTGTCAGTATAACAAAACCCGGGATGCAATTACTTTCACAGTTTTTCTTATCTTTATGATCATAAAAATTGTATTTATGAAGATTGATGTCATTTTAGGTCTCCAGTGGGGAGATGAAGGAAAAGGGAAAATTGTGGACGTTTTATCTCCTCAATATAAAGTAATTGCAAGATTTCAGGGAGGGCCGAATGCCGGGCACACTCTCGAATTCAATGGTATAAAGCACATACTTCATAATATTCCTTCAGGTATTTTCAGGAATAACACTATCAATATTATTGGAAATGGAGTTGTACTTGATCCTGTGATCTTTAAAAGAGAAATAGAAGCAATTGAAAAACTCGGGGTAGATATTACGAACAATCTGTATATTTCAAGGAAAGCACATCTTATTCTTCCGTCCCACCGGATCCTCGACGCTGCATCTGAAAAAGCCAAAGGCAGTAAAAAAATTGGTTCTACTTTAAAGGGGATAGGACCAACCTATATGGATAAAACCGGCAGGAATGGATTGCGTGTTGGAGATATTGAACTTAACCTGCGGGAAAAATATAAAATGCTTGTTGAGAAACACAAAAGCCTTCTCCAGATCTACGATTATGATTACAACATAGAAGCTGAAGAGGATACCTGGTTTGAAAGTATCGAGGTCATGAAACGCTTTACATTTATTGATAGTGAATTCTATATAAATCAGTTTTTAAAGGAAGAACAGGCTGTTCTTGCAGAAGGTGCCCAGGGCACTATGCTCGATGTCGATTTTGGCTCATATCCATTTGTGACTTCATCCAACACAATATGTGCCGGCGTTTGCATCGGACTGGGAGTCGCTCCCTCAACAATAGGTGAGGTTATAGGAATCTTTAAAGCATATTGCACCCGGGTGGGAAGTGGCCCCTTTCCTACTGAACTTAATGATAAAACAGGTGATAAATTAAGGGAAAAAGGAAATGAGTTCGGGTCCACTACTGGCCGGCCAAGGCGTTGCGGTTGGGTTGATCTTGTGGCACTCCGTTACAGTATCATGCTGAATGGTGTCAGTCAGCTTATTATGACAAAAGCAGATGTGCTTGATTCTTTCGATGTAATCAAAGTTGGAACTTCTTACAAACAGAATCAGACAATAATTCATCATTCCCCCTTTCAGCTTACAGATGATATAGAGCCGGTATACAAGGAAATACCAGGATGGAAACAAGATCTTTCAGGTGTACGTTCAAAAAAAGATTTACCCAAAGAATTTCTTGATTATGTAAGTTTTCTTGAAAGGGAATTACAGGTTCCTGTTACCTATATCTCGGTAGGACCTGACAGGGAGCAGATTATAAAGATCTGAATTTATTAATTATTCTTTTACTTCAATTCTTCTTACAGTCTCAAGACCCTTTACTTTCAATAAATTTTTGATCAGGTTATTAAGGTCGGAAGTATTATGCACATAAAGATCAATAGTGCCTTCAAAAATTCCATCGTGACCATGAAGGTTTATGGTTCTTATATTTACGTTAAGTTCTTTGGAGATAACAGTTGTTATATTGTTATAAACACCAAAATGGTCATACCCGTTTAATTCAATCCTCACCAGGTATGAAAGCACCTTATGCTTAGTCCATTTAACAGGAATAATTCTTTCAACATGACTTGAAATAAGTTTAACTGCCTCCTCACATCGTAATTGATGAATTGTCACTGTATCATCGAAATCTCTGTAAGCAATTACTTCATCCCCTGGAATAGGATTGCAACACTGAGCCAGGATATATGGTTTTTCATCATCATTAATTATTTCCGATGCGACGAAGGTATCGGAAGATCTTGTGCCAGATTTTGCTTTGTTTTTTGATGCAATTCCCAGCGACAATTCCCAGTATTTCATCCATTTGCTTCTTGTGTTTTTCTTAAGTACCTTCTTCAGATCATCGAGAGTCACTATACCGGTACCAATCATAGAATAAAGCTCATCTTTTGATGTTGCACTGTATGCAGGCAGTAGTTTTTTAAATATTCTTGAACTGGGGAGAAGGTTAAGCTTTTTCAACTTTTCCTCCAGAATATTCTTCCCCTTCTCAATCCTGTTCTTTGTTTCAGATTTAAGGGCTGCTTTAATGGCACTCTTTGCTTTAGCTGTAACAGCATAATTTAATCTTTCACTTTCAATTTTTTGTTTATCAGAGGTAATGATCTCTATCTGGTCACCACTCTGAAGTTTATGATTTAAAGGTACAAGTTGATGATTTATTTTGGCACCAATAGCTTTATTCCCGATTTCCGAATGTATCTCATAGGCAAAATCAAGTGCTGTTGAACCCTGAGGTAAGGTCTTCAGGTGCCCTTTTGGCGTAAAAATAAATATCTCCGATGCAAAAAGGTTAAGTTTAAATTCATCGAGAAACTCCAGAGCATCTATATTAGGAGTTTCAAGAAGTTCCCGTATTCTTTTCAGCCATTTATCAAGTTCGGAATCATCGGATCCCGGCTCTTTATATTTCCAGTGTGCGGCAAAACCTCTTTCTGCTATTTCATCCATCCTGTTTGTTCGTATCTGAACTTCAACCCATTTCCCGTAAGGCCCCATGACTGTCGCATGCAGAGCTTCGTACCCGTTGGCTTTAGGGGTAGAGACCCAGTCACGGATACGATCAGGTCTCGGAGGATAAATATCGGTTATCATGGAATAAATATTCCAGCATTGCGTTTTTTCAGGAATATCCGACCGGGCTTCAAAGATAATGCGAATAGCAAGCAGATCATATATTTCCTCAAAACTCACATTCTTTTGCTGCATTTTATTCCAAATGGAAAATATTGATTTTGATCTCCCGCTTATATCAAAATTAATTCCGTTATTTTCCAGCTTATCAATGATTGGTAAAGAGAACTTGTTTATAAGGTGAACTCTCCTTTCTTCCGTATCCTTTAATTTTTCATTAATCTCATCATATACTTTCGGGTATCTGTATTTAAGACTCAAATCCTCCATCTCTGTTTTTATGGCATATAGTCCGAGACGATGAGCAAGAGGAGCAAAAAGGTAAATTGTTTCGTTAGCAATCTTAATCTGCTTTTCCCGGGACAGAGAGCCGAGGGTTCGCATATTATGCAGCCGGTCGGCAAGTTTAATAAGAATAACTCTTACATCCTCAGAAAGAGTGAGGAGCATTTTCCGGAAATTCTCTGCCTGAAAAGAAGAATTGGTGTCAAACACTCCGGAAATTTTCGTCAGACCATCTACTATCAAAGATACTTTCGGTCCGAACATATTTTCAACATCTTTATTGGATAGCTCCGTATCTTCAACAACATCATGTAAAAGCGCACATATTACTGATGTAACACCAAGACCAATTTCTTTACTTACAATCTTCGCAACTGAAATAGGATGTAAAATGAACGGATCACCTGATTTACGCCGCATTCCCCTATGTGCTTCAGATGCAATGTTAAAAGCTTTAATGATTAACTGTTTCCCTTCTTCTGTTTTGTAATTAACAAAGTTATTCAGTAAATCATCGAACTGCTTGTTTATTTCCGCTATTTCTGTCTTCTCAAGTACAGCCATTTCAATGAATGTAATAAATTATTAAGCAAATACAAATGTAATCAATTATTGACCTGCTGTTATTCTCACCGGGGGTAAAAAAGTGTCAGGTTACCAGTAATACTTTTACGCCTGCCACTATATGACTTATATTCTATGTAATACAAATAAATCCCTTCGCTCAGCTTGTGACCGTTTTTAGTCCCATCCCAACCTTCAAAGGGATCACGCGAAGTAAACAACCGAATCCCGTACCTGTCGTAAATAATAAGCAGGTATTCTTCAGGAATAAAACTAAACACAGGGAAAAATATATCATTTATCCCGTCACCATCAGGAGTAAAAGCATTCGGAACAAGAATGTCTGAATCAACAGAAATAAACACTTCATTTGATAATGAAATATAACCATGCTCCTTACTTACTGCCTTTACAAGGTACTCTACCTGCCCTGCTGTTGAATTAAGGTTTAAGATGGATATATCATCGTTATAATTTGTGAAACCGGGTGAAGAACTGTTAATCCGGATAAAGGAATCCTGTTCTATCTTCCTGTATATGATGTACTCTTCAATTCCATCCGGATAATCTTCGTAAGGATTCCAGTTCAGACTAATGCTATTACCGGATGCCGTTCCATTAAGCCTGATATTTACTGCAAGATTGGACTCCTTTAATATTTTATTACATGAACTAAGAGCCCCAAGTCTATAATAAAACCTGTCCCTGCCCGTAATAATACTATCCTGTGTTACTATTCTTCCCGATCCGGTAAAATTCAGTGTTTTAAGAACCATGAAATCGGATGTTTTATCACTCGATCTGAGCAGTGCATAATTATTAATGGAAGAAGTATCAATAACAGAAAAGGATAAATCAATAACATTCTTATTAATCACACTTGCATATTCAGCCACAATTGACTCAGGAGGTCCGGGCATGTAGGTATACTTAAAAGAAATATTCGACATTGATTCAAGGCCATCATTCTTCACTGCCTCCACAAAATATGAATAGTGCGAATTTTCTGAAATATCATATTGATAATATATGGTATCATAGGCACCTACTCCCCGAAGAAGATTATAATTCAACTGGTCTTCAGCACAGTAAACCCGATAACCCGAAACATTATTTTCCCATCCGGTATATTTAGTCCATGTAATTTTCATACGGTTAGAACAGGAGTCATATTCAGTATTCACCTGTACGGCCCGATGAAGACCAGGAGTCCTGATACTTTCATTACCAGATGAATCCACAGCAGTTACACTATAAAGCAACATGTTAGCAGGAGAAGCTGCGTCAATATGAACATAGCTGTCGGCAGGAGCATAAACTGAATCAAATTTCACACCTTCAAATCCATTCACAGTTAAAATCTCATAATACAGATAGTATTTCTCAACATCAGCGGATGGACTTTCATCCCAGAAGATATCCATATTATTTGTGGCAGTATCAACGGTTACATAAGTAATGTACGGCCTTTCGGGAGGAATAATATCCTGTGAATGCATCGTGAAAAAAGGATAAACGCACAAGGTACAAAGGAAGAAGGAAAATTTTATTTTTGCAGGTATCATACTAATATAAAAGTAACTATAAAAATAAATAATTTTTGGTTATGTTTTGATATTATACCGGACAACAGTGATTTCATTTATTGATTATCGGCAATTATTAACAATACATACCTTGATGTTTGAAAATCAATTTACTTACCCCGACCCCGGAGGGCATGAACTTATTCTGGCTCTGCCGGGGTACTCCGTTCCTCATGGGGTTGGAGTAAACAAAAAAATCTCTTTTCTTCTTTCACCATATACCCGGTTTGCAATTTAAGTTGTATAAGCAGGAATAGTAAATATTTTTTACCTTTGATGTCGATGAAGAATAGTTATTATTTCAGAAGGTTAATTACATGGAGAGACCGCTACCTGACGCACCGGCGGTTTATGATAATTCTCAGTATTATTGTGGGTTTGCTGGGAGGGCTTGCAGCTGTATTACTTAAAAATATCGTTCATCTCACCCAGGCACTTCTTACAAATTACCAGGTATTGGATAAGGGCTACTTTCTTTACTTTGCATTACCATTTACAGGAATTTTACTGACTGTGCTTTTTGTAAGATATATAATTAAAGATAATATATCTCATGGAGTCAGCAGGATACTTTTTGCGATCTCACGCCGGAACAGTAATATAAAAACTCATAATACCTATTCCTCTCTGGTTGCAAGTACCCTGACAGTTGGATTTGGAGGTTCAGTAGGTTTGGAAGCACCAATTGTTTTAACCGGATCAGCAATTGGTTCTAATATTTCCAGATTGATGCATCTGAATTACAGGTCCACAACCCTTTTACTTGGTTGTGGTGCTGCAGCGGCTATTGCCGGAATTTTTAAAGCTCCGGTTGCGGCTATTATTTTTGCTCTGGAAGTATTAATGCTGGATCTCACATTGGCTTCCATCATTCCTCTGATGATCTCAGCTGTGACAGGAACAATGGTTTCATATTTTCTCATGGGGAAAGAAATAGTTTTTTCTTTCAGCCTGCAGGATCCCTTTATTCTTAAAAACTTTCCTTTCTACCTTTTACTTGGTATTATTTGTGGGCTTGTTTCGGTTTACGTTGCAAGAGGAGTGAAATTTTTTGAAGGATATTCTTCCAGAATCAAAAATCAATACAACAAGGTCCTATTTGGAGGTCTTGTTCTGGGCTTACTGATTTTTTTCTTCCCCCCCTTATACGGGGAAGGTTATAATTCCCTCAAAGCTCTTCTGAGCGGAAGCTCCATTGATTTGGTGGGAGGAAGCCTCTTCTATGGTATCCAGGATTTTTACTGGATATTTCTTTTATACCTTACGGGAATTTTATTATTTAAGGTACTTGCTGTTTCAGCAACCACCGGGAGCGGAGGTGTAGGCGGAATATTTGCACCCGCTTTGTTTATGGGAGGTATTACCGGTTTTATAGTCTCCAGAGTAATAAACGGTCTTAATTTCTTTAATGTTTCGGAAAGAAATTTTACTCTTGTGGGAATGGCAGGAATTATGGCAGGTGTTATGCACGCCCCGCTTACAGCGATTTTTCTTATTGCAGAATTAACAGGGGGGTATGGCCTTTTTGTACCTTTGATCGTGACGGCTGCAGTATCATATCTGACAACGATATACTTTGAACCACATTCCATATATACCGATCGTCTTGCCAGAAAAGGAGATCTTATTACGCATCATAAGGACAAAGCCGTACTTACACTTCTGCAACTTGATAAGGTGCTGGAAACCGACCTGAAAACAGTTAAGCCGGATGCCAGCCTGGGAGATCTTGTGAAAATAATATCCAGATCAAAGAGGAATATTTTCCCGGTAATTGATGACCAAAATGTCTTTCAGGGTATAATTCTCCTCGATCATATAAGAGAAATTATTTTTAACCAGGAAATGTACGACTCAACATTTGTTTCCGATTTATTAACCGAACCTCCCGCAATTGTTTTAGTAAATGACAAAATGGAAAATGTTATGCAGAAGTTTGAACAGACAGGTGCATGGAATCTACCGGTGGTGGATGATGGGAAATATATCGGCTTTATCTCAAAAGCAAAAATATTCAACCAATACAGAAGATTACTGGTACAGTTCTCTGAAGAATAAAAGAAATAATAAGAAAAGGATATAAATTTAGATTTAACAACAAGGTATATGAAAAAAGATTTAGAAATTTTTAATCTTATAGAAGAAGAATATGAACGGCAGAAAAGAGGGATAGAACTTATCGCCTCTGAAAATTTTGTAAGCAAACAGGTTATGGAAGCTATGGGGTCATGTCTGACGAACAAATATGCTGAGGGATATCCGGGGAACAGGTACTACGGCGGCTGCGAAATTGTTGACAAGACTGAACAGCTTGCCATCGACCGGCTCAAGGAACTATATAACGCAGAGTATGTAAATGTCCAACCACATTCAGGCGCTCAGGCAAATATGGCAGTGTTTCTTATAGCACTTCAGCCGGGTGACACTTTTATGGGTCTTGATCTCTCCCATGGAGGTCATCTGTCTCATGGATCACCGGTAAACAGCAGCGGAATTCTTTATAATGCTATTTCCTACGGGCTTGATCAGAATACAGGGGTAATCGATTATGATAAAATGGAAGAGACTGCGATACAGGTGAAGCCAAAATTGCTGATAGGTGGAGCATCAGCATACTCAAGAGAATGGAACTATGAAAGAATGCGTAAAATTGCTGATATGATTGGGGCTATTTTTGTAGTTGACATGGCACATCCGGCAGGACTTATTGCAGCAGGGCTGCTTAAAAATCCCCTTAAATATGCACATATAGTTACATCTACCACACACAAAACTCTTCGAGGACCAAGAGGGGGGATAATTCTGATGGGTAAAGATTTTGAAAATCCCTGGGGTATAACAACTAAAAAAGGTGAGGTCAGACTGATGTCATCATTGCTCAATTCAGCAGTATTTCCGGGAATACAGGGAGGACCGCTTGAGCATATTATCGCTGCCAAAGCTGTGGCATTCGCAGAAGCTCTTACTCCGGAGTTCAAAAACTATCAGAAACAGGTTATAAAAAATGCTCAATGTATGGCAGAAGCTTTTATCAGTTCCGGTTATAAAGTTGTGTCAGGAGGTACTGACAACCATTCCATGCTTATTGATCTCAGGCCAAAGTTTCCTGAAATTACAGGTAAGCAGGTTGAAAATACACTTGTAAAAGCCGATATTACTGTGAATAAAAATATGGTCCCCTTCGACTCGAGATCTCCTTTTCTTACTTCAGGGATAAGAGTCGGAACACCCGCAATTACTACCCGCGGGGTGAAGGAAAATCTTATACCAACCATTGTTGAACTGATTGACGAAGTAATTGTTAATATTGAGAATGAATCAATATTGCAGAAAATAAAAGCAAAGGTTAACAAACTCATGTATGACTTTCCTATGTTTGCAGATTGATAATCTTGTTTATTAACATAAACAGCAATATTATTCATCTTTCTTTATCACATTCACAAAATCAAACCGATAGTGGTACGCTTAACAACAGGTATTTTTTTGATTTTGTTTGCCGGTTCATTTACGAGTGCACAATTTCCCGATACCATTCAGCTTGGGGAAATAGAAGTAGCATCATCTGTTCTTGAACTCCGGAAAAAACAATCGGGCAGGTCACTTACTATCATTACTTCTGAGCAGATCCAACAACTACCTGTACATTCAATTGATGAAATTATCCGTTATATTCCGGGTCTGGAGAGCCAATCAAGAAATCTTTTCGGAGTTCAGACAGATTACTCTATCCGTGGAAGTACTTTTAATCAGGTTCTGGTAATGGTTGATGGTATGCGTCTTAATGACCCTCTCACCGGACATTTTTCAGCTTACATACCTCTTACGCTTTCCGAAATTTCAAGGATTGAAGTAGTGAGAGGACCTGCTTCAGTAATGTATGGACCCGATGCAGTGGGCGGATTAATAAATATTATTACTCACAACCATTACCACAAAGGCGATAGTTTACTTCTTGTTAATATTAAAGCCGGAGGCGGACAGCAGCAGTTAAAATATACAGATGCCGGATTTAATAATTCCTCCGCAAAAATAAAATACAGTGGGGGTTTTAAGCTATTATCTTCAGATGGATTTCCGGAAAAAGATGGATTTAGGAACGACTTTGATCTGAGAACAGCCACTATAGCATTGTCACTTAAACCTTCAGAAACGATCAGGTTATCTTTCAGAACAGCTATTGATAGCCGCGACTTCAGCGCAAGAAGATTTTATACAATTAGTACTGCCGATACAGCCAGAGAAAATATCAGTACCTGGTGGAACCACATGAATGTAATGATCTATGGTAAGAAATCTGTTTCATCTATTGATGCAGTGCACAGAAGCACACAAGATGAATTTCTTTTTAATCTTCAGACTCCTCCAAATAAACATAATACAGGGAGTACAACAATTCAGATCAGAAATAACAGGGAACTTCTCCATAATTTGAGAATTGCTTCAGGCTTCCAGTACAACTACCGCACAGTGAAAAGTAATGACAGGGGAAATCACAAGGAATATTCAGGTGGAATATATTCCCTCTTTTCTTTTTCCCCTGTAAAAAGCACTGTCCTTTCAGGAGGTATCAGAATGGAATACAATCCGGTTGACAACTTTGAACTACTGCCACAGGTAAATTTATCATGGAACCATGGTTTATTTACTATAAGGGGACTTGCCGGTAAAACAATACGTACACCAGATTTTACTGAAAAATATATTTCAACAAATTTAACATCTCTTGCCCCCGGTAGAAATATCGGGAATTCTGACCTGGTATCTGAACAATCGTGGAGTTTTGAAGCTGGGACAGACATAGATCTGACAAAAGATGTCAGAATCGAACTAACACTTTTTAACAGATATGGTTATAAATTAATTGATTACATACCTACACAAGGATCAGAAATATCTTCCAAACATCCTTTAAATCCTGATGCTGCGTATTTGTATGCAAAAAACATTAATGAGCTGACAACTAATGGTCTGGAAGCTATTCTGTCCTTTGATCGTAAAATTGGAAAGCAAGGAAATCTTTATATGAACCTTGGTTACACATTACAAAATTATTCCTCCCCTGATAATCTCGAAACATCAAAATATATTTCCAATATGTCGCGTAATCTTTTTCTGTTTAATACAGTTTTATCATATAAGAGAACCGGACTGTTTTTCAATGGTATATTCAGGCAAAGGGAATCTGAATATGCTGAAATGATTAATTCTTCATTAAATCCTTCTTATTGGCTTTTCAATATAAGGGCCTCCATGGCTGTTGTTCCTGAAAATCTATTTTTGGAATTCCGTATGGATAATGTTCTCAATACTTCATATAATGACTTTCTAGGTGCCATGTTACCTGGACGTTGGTTATCCGGAGGAATAGTTTACAGGATGAATTGATTCTACGGAACAATAATGTATCTGATCCATCCCTGCTGGCGGAATGCAGCTGAAGGATCCGGATTAAACTTAGCTCCTGATGCCGCTTCAATTACTGCCCGGTATATGCAATCATCCTGGAATGTAGATTCAATAACTCTTGGGGAGCCAGCCACATTCCCTTCCTGGTCCACATTAATCTGAACTCTTACAACAATACGATCTGTTACGATACATCCACTCAATAATGGTTCAGGCAGCCTTCCTTTTACTTTCCTGTCCCCAAGTCCATAAGATATCCCACTGCCCAGTCCTCCTCCATCAGCATAGCTTTCTGCGCCCGGAGTACCGCTAACAACTCCCTGGTTTCCTGAACCGGTAGTAATTCCCTCTGAGCCTTCAGTAGTCCCAACTCCTGCATTACCAAATGCGCTTTTACCAAGGTTCTGTATGCGTTCCTGTTGCTGTCGTTTTTTTTCTTCTTCCTCTCTCTGTTTACGCAATTCTTCCTGTTTTTGTCTTTCAAGTTCCTTTTGCCTGATCTCCTCAGCTGTAGGCTTAAGTTTTTTTACAGGTGTTTCCTCAAGCTCCTGAACTATCTTTTCGGTTACCTGTGTTGGCTGAACCTGCTTTTGCGGAATAACCGGAGCAGCAACCTCAGATATTTCAGGTGCAGGATCTTCTCCTCCATGAAACTCATCACCCGCAGGTTCAACTTCTCCAAACCCGGTTTCGCTTGTACCAAAGTTAACAAGTACACCTTCTTCTTCAGGAGGAGGATGTGGATACCTGAATCCAAAAAAAATAAGAATGAAGAGTATTATGGCATGAAATACAGTTGTCCATATAACTCCCCTTCTGCTTAAATTCATGGTGAAACTATTTAAATTGGCCTTGTTCCCAAAATTACCCTTAAGCTGTTTCTTCTGGCTATTTCCAGAAAATCATATATCTCATTCATATTTAGGTTCTCATCGGCATTAAGCCTGACAATGGGAGGATCTGATGCATCTGAAATGAGTGCTTTCATTTGAAGCTCCATTTCTGCCAGATTGCATGGTTTTTCATTTACAAAATATTCCAGATTCCTTGTTATGGAAATATTCAGAACAACAGTTGCTGCAGTTTGATTATTACTCTGCGGTAAAACAACATCCATGGCAATTGGGATTATCAATGTGGATGTTAACATAAAAAAAATCAGTAGCAGGAAAACAATATCTGTCATTCCTGACATGCTGAAACTTATGCTTCGTTTATTTCGTGAAGATATGGACATTTCTTACTCCTGTTTAGTCAGTACTACCTGGATGTCCAGTTTGGCTGCTACATTCATTACCCTGACTGTTTCTTTAACCGTAACTCCCTGAGTGGTAATTAGCCGGAGAGCAGGATCTGCCTGACCGGAAACCCTGTCCGAAAGCAAGATTTCAAGTTGCTCAAAAACAATATTTCTACCATCCAGGGAAACCCGTCCATCTCCTCTTAGGATAATTTCAGGGACAGTATTGGTGCTGATAAAATCCTGTCCTCTCTGAGGCAGTAATAGTTTAAGTGCATTGGGGGCTAAAAGGGTGGATGTCAGCATAAAAAATATCAAAAGCAGAAAAACAATATCTGTCATTCCCGACATACTGAAATTGGTACTTATCTTATTTCTGGAACTTAAATTCATTTCTTATTTAACGGGTTCGTTAAGCAGATCCATAAATTCCGTTGTGCTGGCCTCCAGAATATTTACAACTTTTTCAACCTTTGCAACAAGAATATTATACGCAAAATATGCAATAATACCTACAACCAAACCTGCAACGGTAGTAATAAGCGCAGTATAAATACCTGTTGAGAGAAGGCTAACGTTAATATTGTTTCCTGAAGTCGACATTTCTATGAACGCCTGAACCATCCCGATTACTGTCCCGAGAAATCCCAGCATAGGTGCTCCTCCCGCAACGGTGGCAAGAGCGGGAAGTCCTTTTTCAAGTTTATATATCTCCAGCCTTCCTACATTTTCAATTGCTGCATGCACATCATTAAGAGGCCTGCCAATCCGGCTTATACCTTTTTCGATCATCCTTGCCACCGGGTTCTCTGTAGATTGACAGAGAGCACGTGCAGAATCAATCTTTCCATCCATAATATAATCACGGATACGGTTCATAAAATTCAAATCAATCTTTTGAATCTTTTTAATGGCAAAATATCTTTCCCCAAAAATATATATTGCAACAACAGACAAAAATATTATAGGCAGCATTACCCAACCTCCTTTCATGGCAAGTGAAAGAAAGGTATCATCCTGTGTTCCTGTTGTTGTAAGGGGTGCAGTTTCTGTAGTTACGATCTGTAAAATTGCTGAAATATTCATGTTTAGTATATTTTTTGGCGAATATATAAAAAAAACGCTTGTTAATAACTTTGTAGTATCAAAGGCTTATTAAAAATTCTGAGAGATTATCAACAAACACTATAAAGAGAAATACATATGTTAGCTTTTCATAATCACCTATATTTAATATAAAAATCCAATATCACCTTATACTACTGATGGGAGCCTCTTCTTCTTCTTCTTCATCTTCTTCTTCCTTCATTTTATTACGCATTTCTTTATTGAAAATTGATCTGATTGCATCTTTATATCTTGTAATTAATTCTCTCAGGTTATTAAAATTTTCCCTGTATGTAATCCCCACACCCTGTGTGTAGGGAGAAGTCCTGAATAAAAGGTTATCGTTAGTCCTGTTAAACGCTTTAATGTGTAGTTTCCCTCCTTCTGTAATCTGAAAATCAATATCAAAGTCTCCGACTATATTATTTGGATTTGAGACTTGTGCAGCGGCAGGCTGGATTCCTCCAACACCCAGATTTGTATTTATTCTTACACGGTCATTCATAAGTTGAGTACTGAGAGCAACTTCCAGTTGATCGGTAGTAACTTCATCTCCTGGTCTGTAATTCAATCCTATATCAAAATCATTACTTATCTGGGAAAGCCAGCGACTCAGCTGATTTGTAAAAAGTTCACTGGTTGCGATCCCTGAACCTCTTCCTGCTGACCCTCCCAGGCCCGGAGTATTAAGATCGGAATAAAAGTTATTCATCACGAGAAGAGAAAGAAATTGTTTCATCATTTCTTCATCTGTGCTGATCCTGTTCCGTACAATATTTCTTGTTTGCTGATCTGATGTTGGGAGTTGTATATCAGGAATAAGAGCAGGGTTCATGAGTTTTCCCGTCATTTTAATCTGACATTCAACAGGAATACGTTTCCTTAATGACTCCTCAGGGGAAAGTGCATAAACCGATGTTTTCAATCTGTAAACAGCATTCATATTAATGTTTGCATCTAATGGATCACCATTCCAGGAGATAGTTCCGCCTTTTTCTACTTCAAACCTTTTGTTAATAAGATTTTTAAGTGTAAATAAATAATCTCCGCTTTCAATAATCATATCTCCATATATTTCGAATTTCCCAAGGGTATTTATAACAAGTTTAAGATTTCCGCTTCCCCTTCCCCTCAATATATCGCCTATTTTCGGATCAAAAATAAGCTGTACCTCAGCATCAGGTGTTACTTCAAGATTAAAATTCATTTTAAGGCCTTTAAGCTTAACTTCATAACCTGGCCCAAATATTTCAATCTGATCGTCTTTACCGTTTTTATGTGATACCCACTGGATGAAATCGTGTTCATAAATCTCTTCGGCTCCATAAAGGGGTATATAAAACACACTATTACGATCAGTCCTTGCATTTATGTCCATCATCATATCATCGGCAGGACCGGTAAAACGGATAATACCTCCTGCATTGACCCTTCCGTAAAAAAGGTCATTATCTTTCTCCGTTGTATTGAGAAATGAAAAATTATTTGCAGAAAGCATGAAATCCAGACTTATACTTTTAAGGTTATTTGTTGATATTGTTCCTTGACAGACTGCTTTACTACCCTTCTCGTCAAAAATCTCAAAATCTCTGATAATTATATTGTTATGAACAATACGAAGATCATTGGTAAAATTGTACCGGGTCATAAGGTAATTTACCAGGAGTGATGTTTTCTGAAGACGGAAATTACCATTCAGGTCAGGATTTTGAATAGTTCCTTTAAGACTTAGTTCCCCGCTTCCCAATCCTTCTAAATCTGAAATAAGTTCAGAAAGAAAAGGCTCAAACATTTTAATTCTCAGCATCTCAAGACCAATTTTGAGATCCACATCACTTGTTTCGGGAAAATAATCCCCCATAATAGTAATATTTTTATTTTCACCTTTCTGTGTTTCTGCAAGTAAGGCAATTTTCTTTTCTTCATTATTCCATAACGCACTTATGTTTGCATTTCCAAGTGCCTCATTATTTAAATGAAAATCTGCAATTTGAAGCTGTGAAACAAACAAGGGTTTATTCCTGGGATTACGGAGGTTAGCTTCACCTGAAATAATACCAGCCATCGTTAACTTTGCTTTTGAAGAAAATACGTTTATAAATGACAGGTCCATATCCTGGAACCTCATAGAAAATTCGTCAGAAGGATTATCTGAGATTCTTCCAAATACAAAAAACTCCTGATTCTGGTTACTTATTCCAAAAGTATCTATCATCACCGAATTACTGTCCACTACGATAATACTCTCAGAAATATTCCAGATTGTATCATTAAAATAAAATGAGGAGGGTTTGGGATGAATGTTCATTCGGGTTTTCCCTGAATTAATATTTTCATCGAAAACAGTCATCAGGTTTATCATTCCATTATATCTGGGTTTTTCAAAATTATCCCAGTAAAATTTTATGCTTGCGGTATCACTTTGTACAGATCCATTTAGAATAAGATTCTCTATTTTCAAATTACTCTTCATTATCAGGCCGCTACTACTCCCTTCTACCTGATATCTCCCATTAGAACCGGAGGTTTTTAAGATGATGTCTTTTAAGCTATTTCCGTTAAAAGAGAAAAGAGGCATATTAGCATTAACCTCCAGTTTATTATCAGCCGAATAATATAAACCTGAAAAAACTGCATTATTCCCTATATCATAATCCGGAAAGAAAAAGGTAATAACCGGATGTATATTTTTAAGCCGGAAATTGTATGTGAAATTATTTATATCATCACTCAGATCAAAGGAAGGTTCTTTATAAATAAATGAAGGAATATAAAACTTAATAAGCTTTTTTATAGAATGAGGAAGAGTACTGAATTTGTACATACCTGTAATTTCACCGTCAAGGATGTCGGATCTGATATTGAAAGAACTTGAATCATTAAGGGTTTTGGTATTATTAAGGGAAAAGTCGTATATCTGAATTTGCTGATCATTATTACTAAAAAGAGAGTTAACGAGACTTATTTCCCCATTAAAGTCATCTATCTTTTTTCCGGTAAAGTTAGTTTTCAATAGGAATGACATAAAAAAGGAAGTATCTTCTGTTAAAATATTCAGATAATATGGGCGAATCCTCTCAACATCAGCAACGAAAGCATACTCGGGATTTTCATTCGAGAAATCGGCTTTGCCTGAGAAATTTAGACTTATATTAGGATCAGAAACTGCAAAGGAACCATTGAAACTGGTTTCAGAAAGATTCCCTGAAATATTGATATTTTTGTAATTATATCCGGAAATCCGGAAACTGTCAACCATACTTTCTACGCTGGCATGTATGCGTCCTTTGGAAGCATAGCCATTAATATTTCCATTCATACTAATTTTATCAACCTCCTTCTCGAGATTCAATAATTTCCCTATAAAGAAATCCTTTGTGCCAAGTCTTCCCATAAACCTTAGGGTATTTGATGTGTCGGGTTTCAGGAGTAAGTCTGTTGCCACTTCCCCAAGATTGGTACTAAACAAGCCATAAGCTACAAAATCCCCGGGATAACCGGTGTATTTACCGGAATAATGAATCTCGCCAAGGTCTCTGAAATTTTCAGGTAACTCAATTCTTTTCTGTTTGCCCGGGATCTCAAATAACTCCATATCCTCGGTTGTAGTAACGAACTTCCGGATATCAAAGTATGCAAAAGTATTTTTAAAGTCAGGAAGACCAATCGCATTAAAATTAGTTTCCAGCAAGGTATTGGCATTATACCGGAGAATAATATTATCTCCTTTCATATCAGATACTTTACCACTTAATAATCCCGAAATGGTGAACTTTTCGCTATAATCCTTCAGGCTGGGAGCGAAATATGAGATATCAGCAAAACTAATCTCGGAATGGTCCAGACTAAGTTTGATATCAACCAGATTAATCACATCGGAGAAATCCTGAAAATCAGTAAAATTAAAAATAACATAAGGACTTATTATTTCAGACCAGGGAGTTTTGCATGTTACATTCTCAAAATGCATATGATCTTTATTTATTCTTAAAAAAGATGAAAATGATCTGAGCCTAAATCCACTTTTCTCTTTTGTATTGAGATCTTTTATCTGCATTGAGATTGTATCATTTTCAAGAAGAAAATCCTTTATATCAATCTTTAGATTCCTCATGTCCATATCCGTAAAATTAACACCCCAATCAATTTCCCTGAGTATATCTTTGGAATAGTGAAAACGGGAGTTATTTACATTTACATCTCTTATTCTGATTTTCCATTTATCCGAAGCTCCGTCAGCTCCTTTGGTACCCTTAAAATGATCAATAATGAATCTTAGATTGATCACTCCTTTTGAGTCAGTAGTGAAATTAATATATGCATCATATAGATTTAATCTCCTGAATACTATCTCCCTGTTTCTAAAATTAAATTTCCTTAGATTGGCATTAAGCCTTGGAGCAAAAAGCAGTGTATCTCCGTAAAGATCTTCCACGTAAAGATTTTTAATCTGAACACGGTTAATTAGTGTGACAGAAACCTGATCAAATGTTATCTTTGTGCCAAGTTGTAAGGCCAACTCATCTGCAAAACGTTTGCTGACAAGAGTTTGTATCTGGCTGTTTTGAAGGAAAATGAAAGCTGTAGCAGGGATAGCAAAGACCACCAGAACAATAATAAGTAATATATTAGTTATTTTTTTGAAGATTTCCTAATTTACTGTTTAAACGTATAATTTACAAAAATAGTTTAAAGATCATTTTATCAGAAACAAAATGAGTATTATTATTCTTGGGATAGAATCATCATGTGATGATACTGCTGCTGCTGTTATTAAAGATGGGTTTTTACTTTCCAATATCACATCAGGGCAGGAAATTCATAAAGCATACGGAGGAGTTGTGCCTGAACTTGCCTCAAGAGCGCATCAGCAAAATATTATACCGGTAGTTGATATGGCTTTAAAAAATGCAGGTATTCACTTAGAGAAATTATGTGCAATAGCTTTTACAAGAGGGCCCGGGTTAATGGGCTCACTGCTTGTTGGGACTTCATTTGCCAAAGGGCTCTCCCTGGCATTGAATATTCCCCTTATTGAGGTTCACCATCTGCATGCGCATATTATGGTTCATTTCATCAGGTCTGTTAATAAACAGGAGCACTCAACTGATTTTCCGTTTTTATGTCTGTTGGTTTCAGGTGGTCACACCCAGTTAATAAAAGTAAAGGACTTTCTTGATATGGAAATTATCGGCCAGACTATTGATGATGCTGCAGGTGAAGCCTTTGATAAATGTGCCAAACTTATGGGGCTTCCATATCCAGGAGGTCCTCTGGTAGATAAGTACGCTTCAAAAGGAAATCCGGATAAGTTTAAATTCAGTAAGCCATCAATACCAGATCTGAATTACAGTTTTAGCGGGTTGAAGACATCATTTCTTTATTTCCTGAGAGAAAAAATAATTGAAGATCCTGCGTTTATTGAAAAAAACAAGGAAGATCTTTGTGCCTCCCTGCAGAATACAATAATCGACATCCTCCTGAAGAAACTAATCCAGGCCTCAAAAAAAACAGGAATTAAAAAAATTGCGCTTGCCGGAGGGGTTTCTGCCAATACCGGACTTCGGGAATCAGTTTTAAAGGAGGCTGTAAAAAGAAATTGGACTACTTTTATTCCAGAGGTCAGCTATACTACTGATAACGCTGCAATGATTGCTATTACAGGGTTTTATAAGTACAAATCCGGATCATTTACCAGTCTGGATGTAAGCCCCCTTGCGAGAATGAATTATGACAGATCCGTCTGAAGCTTCTCCAAACCTTCCCGCATAGTTTCATCAAAAACTTTTTCAAGAGCAGGGCTTACACCTCTGCACCTCTCAACAACATCTCCTGCCCATTCCAAATAACTTAATCTCCTTTCAGAAGACCAGTCTAGCGGATAATTCACTATATCCTGAATATTACAAACCTTATCAGCTATTTTAAGTTTTTTTGCTTTTATGGAAAGACCGGGAGCATTTTTCACCTGCAATTCTTTCCTTATTGCATATGGAAGTTCTTTATCATCCGTTAATTCCATTACCAGATCGGAAACCTCCTTACCAAATTTAACTGTCAGGTCTTCGGCTGAAGCATCTGAATCTTCAATTACATCATGCAGGATAGCTCCTAATAGCAGCATGTGATCATCTTCTCCACATTCCATCAAAAGCCTGGCTACTTTAAGAGGATGATTGATATAAGGAATCTGGTTGAAGCCTTTCCTCCTCTGATACTTATGTTTTTCTGCCGCAAAAGCCGCCGCTTCGATAACTAGTTTAAAATCCATCAATTGCTTTTTTATCCCTGCGCAAAGTTAAAATATTACATAATACTTTAATCTAAAAAATAAGATGATTTACCAATTTTAATCAGTTTTATTTTGACAGAACAGAAAAACTCTTTATCTTGGTTTTAAACTTTTTTACTGATGAATAAACTATTTATTGAAGGTACAAGAAAAACTCCTACAGTATTATTTGAACCATCTGGTATTCTTCGGATCGAAGGTCGTTCAATTCCGGAAGACGCACGTAATTTTTATGGCCAGTTAATTGAATGGATAGAAGAATACCTTTCTTCACCAGTTCCACTTACAACCCTTAATATTGCTTTTGAGTACCTTAACAGCGGTACCTCAAAATATATTCTCGAAGTTCTCACCTCACTGAAAAAACTGTTGCAGGATGGGAGGGAAATTTCTGTAAACTGGTATTACGAAGAGGGAGATGACGATATCCTGGAACGCGGAGAATATTATGCCTCAATTCTTGATATAAAAATTAATTTTATTGAAACTGAATAAATTGGATTACTCCTGGTTTTCCTCAATCCACCCCCTCGCATTTACAAAAGCTTCCATCCATGGTGTTATTGCATCTTTTTTTCTTTCTTCAGGATAAACCCCGCATTGCCATGGGAAATATGCTCTTTCAGGATGTGGCATCATTGCAAGATGGCGTCCGTCAATTGAACAAATAGCTGCCGCATCGAAATCCGACCCGTTTGGATTTCCCGGATATTCTGAATATGCATATTTAACCGGGATCATAAAATCTTTTTCATCACCAGGCAGGCTAAATCTACCTTCACCATGTGCAACCCATACTCCCATACGGTAGCCGGAAAGAGAGCCCAGCATAACTGAATTATTTTCCCTGATAATAACATTCAGGAATGCAGATTCAAATTTACGGGATTCGTTAAAGTGCATAATGGGATGGTTCTTTTGCTCAGGGTATATAAGATGGAGTTCCACCATCAGCTGGCATCCGTTACATATCCCAAGACTTAAGGTATCACTCCTGCTGTAAAAGTTTTCCAGCGCAAGTCGTGCCTTTTCATTGTATTTAAATGCCCCTGCCCATCCTTTTGCTGAACCAAGAACATCGGAATTGGAAAATCCTCCCACAAAAACCAGGAAATTAATATCTTTCAGACTTTCCCGCCCTGAAATAAGGTCGGTCATATGAACATCTTTTACATCAAAGCCGGCCATATACAGGGCATATGCCATTTCACGGTCACCATTTACTCCTTTCTCCCGAATAATAGCGGCATTAATTCCTGTTCTTTTCCGGCGCATGTGATCAATCCCCAAAGAGCTGAATGTCCCCCTGAAATTTTTCAGATCAAAAACAACGGGCTGCAGTTTATAGTTATTATACCTTCCCACAGCATTTTTATCTCCGGATTGCTTTGTGTCGAGAAGGAAGGAAGACCTGTACCATTTATCACGATAAAAATCTATATCAAATGAATAGCAGTGATCTATCATACTTATATTAAGATATCTATCAGCAGAAGGCCTCCCGATGAAATAATACCTTAAACCATTCTTTCTCAAAATATCCTCAATACCGTCGTCTTCCCTTACCTGAATAATGACACCCGGATTTTCAGAGAATAAAAGCTTTACAGGATCATTTAAACCGGTTGAATTCAGATCAATATTCATCCCACCTTGCTGAGTTGCAAAACACATTTCAAGAAGTGTTACTATCAATCCCCCTGAAGAAATATCATGACCGGAAAGCATCTGCTCATTTTCAATGAGGTTTTGAATTACATTAAATGCGTGAATAAAAGCATCAGGGTCTTTTACTGTTGGTACCTCATCACCGGGATTTCCAAGAATCTGGCTAAGACTGCTTCCTCCTGTTTTTTTCTCGTCACCTGAAAAATCAATATATATAACACGGGTATCGGGTTCATTTACAAGTACAGGTTCCACTATTTTCCGAACGTCAGATACCTCTCCTGCAGCTGAAATAATAACTGTTCCGGGAGAATAAACCACCTCATCCGGATATTTCTGTGTCATTGACAATGAATCCTTACCTGTAGGAATATTTATCCCCAGGGCTATTGCAAAATCACTTGCTGCCTTAACAGCCTTGTATAATCTTGCATCTTCACCTTTGTTTTTTGCCGGCCACATCCAGTTGGCTGAAAGGGATACGCTGTACAATTTACCTTCTAAGGGTGCCCAAATGATATTAGTGAGTGCCTCAGCGATTGACAGAATTGATCCTGCCTCAGGGTCAACCATACCTGCTACCGGGGCATGACCAATAGCAGTTGCAACTCCCCTCCTTCCTGTATAATCGAGTGCCATAACTCCGGTATCATTCAGGGGAAGCTGCAATTCCCCCGCACATTGTTGCTTTGCTACTTTACCGGTAACCGACCTGTCCACCTTATTGGTAAGCCAGTCTTTACATGCAACGCTTTCCAACTGCAACACCTGTTCAAGATAATATTCCACTTTTGAAACATCATATTCCATTTTCCTGAACATAGCAGGTTGAATTGCATCCTTTAAAACTGTTACCGGTGGATTCCCGAAAAAATCAATTAACGGCAAATTAACAGGTGTTTCACCGGTAAGGGAATTCAGAAAAAGCAGGTGTTGATCTCCCGTAACCTCTCCGATAATATAGAAAGGGGCTCTTTCTCTTTCAGATATTTTCTGCAAAATATCTAAGTCTTTTTTCTTTAAAACAAGACCCATCCTTTCCTGCGACTCATTACTTATTAATTCACGTGCAGAAAGTGTTGGATCACCAACAGGGAGTTTAGATATATCAATTCTCCCTCCGGTTGCTTCCACCAGTTCTGAAAGACAATTAAGATGTCCTCCTGCTCCGTGGTCATGAAGAGATACAACCGGATTAACATCTGCTTCAGCAAGGGCGCGAATAACATTATATACACGTTTTTGCATCTCAGGATTTGCCCTTTGTACGGCATTCATCTCAATAGAATTACCGTATTCACCGGTATTTACAGAAGAAACAGCTCCTCCTCCCATACCGATACGGTAATTATCACCCCCAAGAAGAACAATAAGATCTCCTTTCTCAGGAATATCTTTTTTACTGTCTTTCTTCTTTCCAAAGCCAATTCCTCCGGCGAGCATTATAACTTTATCGTAGCCGAATTTTATCTCATTTTCATAATGCTCAAAAGTAAGCATACTCCCGCAAATAAGGGGTTGTCCGAATTTGTTGCCGAAATCGGATGCGCCGTTGGAAGCTTTTATCAGAATGCTTTCAGGTGTCTGATATATCCATGTACGGGGAACCGTCAGCTTCTCCCAGTCGCGGCCATCTTCTGTGCGCGGATAGGATGTCATATACACAGCTGTACCTGCAAGGGGAATAGCGCCCTTACCTCCTCCTATCCTGTCGCGGATCTCACCTCCCGAACCTGTTGAGGCTCCAAAAAAAGGCTCTACAGTAGTAGGGAAATTATGAGTTTCAGCTTTAAGGGAGATTACAGCTTCTATCTCATTTATTTCAAAGATATCAGGTTTATCTTGTGTCGCAGGAGCAAACTGCTCAACAACAGGGCCCTGTGAAAAAGAACAATTATCGCTGTATGCGGAAACGATCTGATTCGGATGGGTGTTTGTTGTTTTTCTGATGAGCTGAAACAGGGATAATGGCATTTCTTCCCCATCAATTATAAAAGTGCCATTGAATATTTTATGCCTGCAATGTTCAGAGTTAACCTGAGAAAAGCCAAATACTTCACTATCTGTTAGTTTCCTTCCAATTCTCCTGCTAAGCTCTTCAAGGTACAAAACCTCTTCAGGACTCAATGCAAGACCTTCCTTTTCGTTGTAGCGAGCAATGTCATCAATCCATGCTACTGGTTCCGGTCTTCGATCGATGTAAAAGATATCCTGTCCGATACCATCATATATACGCTGCAACATTGGATCATGTAAGGCATCTTTTCCCTCAACACGAATAAATTCTTCCATCCTGTTCAGTCCACTGATACCCATATTACCAGCAATTTCGACCGCATTTGTGCTCCATGGAGTTATCATTTCCCGGCGGGGGCCGGTGAAAAACGCATTAATCTGCTGTAAGCCGGTAAATTCAGCTCCTCCAAATAACCATGAAAGTTTATTAATATTCTTCTCAGAGAGTGATTCCTGCGCGTCAACTACGAAATAGTTATTTAATAGTCCCTTAAAAAAAAGTATCATATGAAATCTAAAAATGCTTTATGATTTATACTATTACGACTACAAATATAGCATTATTTATGTTGAATGGATAAATGAAATCTCCTGTACGGAAGTGATGAATCAAGGAATGGAGGAAATAATATCATGTCCTGAAGAGGGTTAATAAAAAAGCAAACTTAAAATTCGTAATAAGTAAAAATCTGAAAAGAAATTTCAGTACAAGAAAGCTTTATTACAACACTTCAATAAAAATTGCAACAGCCAGAAGCAAATCTGTTGCAAGAATGGTTATTACATTACTCCCCAATGCAGGGATCAGCTTCGGGATATCTTCCCCATATTTCAGGGCGGCAATAGATGCCTTAATAGCCAATGGGATTGGGATCAATGCCAGATAAACCCAATATGTTGAGATTCCAAATAAAGGCAATAAAAGGATAATTGCGAAGCTGCTGAACATACCACCTGCATATAGCCATGCAGCTTTTCTCTTTCCCAGTCGTATTACCAGATGATTTCTTCCACCCGCTTTATCTGCCTGAAAATCCGGAAATTGATTAATTAGAAGTAAAAGAGAAGTAAGAATTCCGGGAGGAACAGATAACCATGCCACTTCAACAGGGATAAGTTCAGAAAGTGGCATTCCGGGATAAGCATTTGCAGCAATATATGTTCCCAGAACAACCAGGGTACCAAGTGAAAGTCCTGCAAAGAGTTCTCCCAACATATATCTTGATAGTACAGGGGTGTAGAAAATAATGCTGAAAGCTCCGATGAAAGCAAAAAATATGATTAACCAATGAGCAGTAAGGCTGAAATAGATGCCAATACCCAAAGCAATAAGAAGGGTAATGATTGCCACACGCATAACCATTGATGGCTTACTCTTTCCGGAAATCACCATCCCGCTTCCTCCGCTAAAGGGGGTCCGGATTGTGTTAAAGTCAATCTTTGTAATAAAATCAGAATACTCATTGAATAAGTTCACACTGATATGAGCAGATACCACTCCTATCAAAAGAAGGAAAGAGTTAATCAAACTTAAACTATGACCTGAATGAAAAGGGTATTTAATAGCCAGTGACAACCCGATTAAAACCAGAAATACTGACAAAATGAGAAAATTAGCCCTTATTTGGGCCAGCCAAACTTTCATATTTATTTTTTTTAAAGGTTCAAACATAAATAAAAAATCTAATATCACCTTAAAAACAAAAAATAAATTAATTAGTTCTTCTGAAAACCGAATTTTTAAATACAGGGATTATTTCAATATCTCTATTTTTCATTTGTTCTTCAACACTTTTATAATCCCGTGTAAAACCCAGAAGAAATCCTCCTCCACCCGATCCGCACAATTTCATAATATATTCCTTACTCTCAAGTCCGTAATTCCATATCTCAACAAATCTTTCAGGTATCATTTCACTGAATATCTTTAGTTGAAGAACGGAGAGTTTATTCAGGCTCTCAAAGAAACCGATAATATCGCCATTCGATATCTGGTCAATGCAATGGTTATTTATGGGGATGTATGATTCTGAAAGTATTCTTCTGTATGGAGTATCCTTTGTTTTTTCAATAAACAAATTTACCAGAGGTTCAGTATCGGAGGGTGACCCAGTGTTAATCAGAAAAACAGCCCCATCGGCATTATTAGTCTGATTTGGAATACTCACAATACTGATATCGTTAACAGTATTTATAAGTAAAGGCTTCCCCACATAAGAATTAAGCGGATCCAGCCCAGAACTCCGGCCATGAAAAAATGTTTCCATATCAGAAAAGATCTTTTTTAATTTCAATATGGATGACCGGTCTGCTGGTTTAATCCTGAAACGTGCATAGTTCATATAAATGGCTGCAACAAGTGCTCCTGAGCTTCCCACTCCGTAACCCTGTGGAATATTTGATTCAAAATGGAGTCCTTCTTTCAGATCGTTCTCTAATTGCGGAAGATCAAGTTGTTCATACTCAGATTTTTTTTCCTGATGTAACTTAAGATAATCAAGGTAAGAAAACAAGTCCCTGTTTGATTTCTGTGCCTGATCATAACGGGTATATTTATCATCCCCAATATAGCTCAAACGCCCCGTGAAATAGGTGTAGGGTATTGTTAATGCCTTTGAATCAAGAATAACAGTATATTCCCCAAATAATAATATCTTGGCATTAAAGATTTTACTTTTCTTTCTCATTCCATTTAGAACTTAACAGGTCCATGTCCGGTGTAATCATTGATAAATTTGCGGTTTTCACAAAATATAATTAATTCATTATGAATGAATTGCTGTATTTTTTCAAAATATTCAGACGGATAAATCAGATGAATATTTGGTCCTGCATCAAGCGTAAAAGTAACCGGCAAACTTGTTTTCTGCCGGAATTTCTTAATCCTTTCAATTATATCGATTGTTCCGGGCTTCAATAAAATAAACCAGGGAGAGGAAGTTAACATCATGCTGTGAAGTGTCAACGCCTCATTTTCAACTATTTTCGAAAAATCTTCCCAATTTCCGGTTTCCAGACATTTCAACAAGCCTTCTAAATTATTACTGGCCTGGAGGAATCTCATGGAAGCAAAAGGATGATTATTCATAAGCCGGTGTCCGGCAGTACTTGATACCTCTTTTTCCCTGCTATCCACAATTAAAATGGTATCATGCAAATTTTCAAATACAGGATGAATCTTTTCAAGAGGAATTGCAAATTCATCTGAGGAATTCTTTACAAGGGGAGAATCACCCCACAAGTTAAACCCTCCATAAACTGACCGACAGGCACTACCTGAACCGAGTCTGGAAAGTCCGGATGCTTTCCGGAAAAAATCATTAGTGTCATATTTAAACTGTTGAAGCTGTTCTTCTATGCTTAACAAACACAATGCAAGTGCACTCATTGAACTCGCTGAACTTGCTATACCAGCTGAGTGCGGAAAAGAATTTACACTCCTTATCTCAAATTCAATATTTTCATGAAATCGCATTTCCTTTTTTATTTTAGCAAAAAAAGTTGCTATTTTTTTTTCAAAGAAAAAAACTTTCTTATTCTCAAAATAGAATTTGAATGTCAGCCCTGTACCTATTCCGGTTTTATATGCTCTTACGGAGGTTCGTGTATAAGCATTATTCAGGGTCATGCTCAGGGAAGGATTTGCCGGTATCTGATTATTCTTCTTTCCCCAGTATTTAATAAAAGCAATATTTGAAGGACTTGACCATTCTGCCGACCCGAGGAGCTCTTTATTATCTTTAGAGGGATGTTTCATCGTATGAAGTCTAATTTAATATCATTTGCTCAAAACTGAACCAGGTATTTTTCTCCTTCTTCCGGAGATATTTACTGATGTATTCTGAACACTCACTACTTACAAGCATGGCAAAATCCCCTCCCCATGCACCAAGGTATTTTGCATACCCAGTAAAATCTGAAAACAGATTTCCGGACAAGGGAGTTTCCCCCTTCAAGCGGGAAATTATTCTGTCATGAGCATCAAGGTAACGTATGAAATCCCTAACATTTTTCGTCATGGTTATCCTTCGTGATATTGCGCTGATCTCATTTATTTCCCTTGATAAATCAGGCTTTATATTTCTCTCAAATTTCTTAATTTCATCAGCACTTTTTTGTTTATTCCCGAGGTAAACAAACCAAATGTTGTTTTTAAAGACCGGGGAAAACTGAATCTCTGTAAAGGATGGATTTTTATTTTCAAGTTTATATAATATAGGTTTAGCGGCTAATGCAGTTGCAACATCATAACCTGAGCCGGCTGAAGTTTTAAAATGGAGACTAAAGGGATCAATGTCAGCCCATCGCGCAATATTTACAGTAAGTCCCGAACTGCTTCCCAAACCCCATAGTATATTGTAATTCAGCTCTGAAATTACATTAAAGCCCTTAGATTTATTAAGAAATAATGGATTACAATCCCTGGCAGCAAGTAAGATTTCTTTCAGAACCCGCGCAATCCTTAAATCACTAGTATTGATTATCATCAGATCAGGCATACTGAACAGGGTTTCAAACCAAAGTTCACCTTTCATTATGGTCTTCCAGTACAATGAATTTTTATCTTTCTTTTCTTCAATTATAAGAGTTTGTCCGAAACGGACAGGAAGGGAAAATGCTTCTGCTCCGTGCAATACGAGATATTCTCCCGACAAAAGAACCTTACCGGAAGCTTCAAAAAACAAACGATTATGATTATTCTGTTTTTGCATTATTTCCCTTTACTATGGAGGTATTTCCTGACAAGGTCGTATGAAACCTTTTTATCTTCGAAATATTCAGTTGCAAGTCTTTTTTGTTCATCCGTTGCCTGAAGAAAAGAAAGAATATTTCCAAGGTGCATCTTCATATGCCCGCTTTGTATTCCCGTGGTAATTAATGATTTAATTGCAGAATAGTTGTTCGCGAGTCCGGCTGCTGCTGCAATCATCATCAACTGCCTGGCATCAGGTTTGGCAAGTATCTCAAATGACCACCTGGCCAGAGGATGAATTCCCGTTAATCCACCCACTGTACCAACGGCAAGAGGTATTTTCAGGCCAAAATGAAACTTGTTCTCTTCAATAATTACATAGGAAAGACCTCTATAATTCCCGTCTCTCGATGCGTATGCGTGTCCTCCGGCTTCAACAGCCCGGAAATCGTTTCCTGTTGCTATTATAACTGCATCAATCCCATTAAATATTCCTTTATTATGAGTTACCGCTCTGTATCTGTCGAAGTGAGCTATTTCAACTGCTTTCCTGAATTTCTCAGCAAATTCTGCCCCCGTCATTCCAAATCCCACATCTTCAAATGCTTTTACATCAGTCTCAACATAACATTCAACAAGGCATTCAGGATTATAATTTGATAATATGGCCATGATGATCTCCACATCCGATGGCTGATCATTAAAAAGCCTGTTCCCTGAGAAAAACCTTTTCAGCAGGACTCCCATTTCCTCAAGACAGGTATTAATAAAATTTGCACCCATTGAATCAACGGTCTCAAATTCTACTTTCAACTGGTAACAACCAGATATTTTATCCGTTAAATCTTCAAAATGAATATCCCGGATACCACCTCCCCTTTTGCGCATACCTTCAGTTATACCTTCAGTTTTCTGAAGAAGGAATGTCTTTAACTCAGGAAATGCAGATTGAAGATTATTTTTATCACCATTCCATATAAAATGGAGCTGACCGGTTTTAGCTGTATTGATTACTTTTGCCCTGAACCCTCCATTCATACTCCAGAATTTTGCTGCAGCACTGCAAGCTGCCACTACCGAACTTTCCTCTGTTACCATCGGGACATAGTAGTTATTACCATTCAGAAGGAAGTTTGGGGCAATAGCGAAAGGCAGGTAAAAATTAGCGATGGTGTTCTCTGAAAACTGATCAATAAGTTCCTGTATTTCAGGATCAGGGTGATCCATTTTTTCTATATCCAGGATGAAATCGCGAGGTTTGGCAGTTTCTCCGGCTACAATATTTCTCTTTTCCTCTTTACGCAACTTTGAAAAACCGCTTTTTATCACCCTGCCCATACTATTCATCTTTTATTTTCAGATATGTATATGACAATTTAAGGCCGTTTATCTGATATTGAACATACTCTCTGAGCTCCTCATAACTTTCTTTGGCATATTTCAGAAACCCGGAAGCCTGGCCATAAATTGCCGGAAGTTTCGATTTCCGTATTAAATAATACCCATCAAGAAAATTTTTAATTCCTCCGGAAACGATAACTGACCTGCATTTAATATTCCCTTCAGAAACAATGCTGTTAACCATTTCCATCATTTCATAAGCATCATGACCAACCTTTGCAAGTGGTTCAAAAAGTTCTCTTACCGGGCCGGTACTCCTCATCAACTCAAGTTTTGCGAAATTGGTACCGCCAAAAGCTGCAAATTCAATAGCTTCAAGTGGCAGCTGCAATAATTCCTTCAGGCTGTAATAGCCCATACCCTGTCCAACCTCCTTTACAATAAGTGGATAATCCAGCTTATCAATAATATGTTTAATTGTTTCAATCGGGGATTTCCTAAGTCTGTCTCCTTCCGGCTGAAACCATTCCTGCAAAGGATTTACATGAATTATGAGTCCATCGGCGCTAAGTTTTCTTATAAGAACATTTATTTTTTCTATCTGACCTTTCGCAGTTAAATCCTCCACCTGCGCTATACCAAGATTTGCAAAGAAAGGGAGCTCATCTCCTATTACTTTACGCATATTAAAATCATTCAGGTAGGTATCATCACCGAGTATTACCCTGCATGACCCAAGTCCCATCCCTAAACCAAATTCTTTACAAACGCGGGCCAGATTATGGTTAATTTTTCCTGCCAGCCGGGTTCCGCCGGTCATACTGGATACCCACAGAGGAAATTTTTGTTTTTTACCTGCAAGTAAAAATGTTGCAGGAATATTTTCAGGATGTGGATTAAGCATAGGTTCGTAATAAAACCTCCTGTCTATATCCTCTTTAAGTATCTGCGACTGAAAAGCAAGTTCAATATGATCTTTCTTTCTCTCTTCCATAATTTTTGTTATAATCCAATTTGTCTGGATATAATGATCCTGAGAATTTCCGATGTTCCTTCTCCAATTTGCAATAATCTCTGATCGCGGTAGAATCTTTCAATCTCATTTTCCTTGAACAAACCATTGCCTCCAAATATCTGAATAGCTTCATTACTTACATCTCTTGCTATTTCTGAACAATAGAGCTTAATCATAGCTGCTTCCTTTGTATATTTAAAATTCTGATCTTTCATCCGGCAAACATTATAAAGCATGTTCCGGGCTAGTTCAATCTTCATGGCCATATCTGCAAGTTTAAAAGCGATGGACTGATTTTTTGAAATAGGTTTGCCAAACTGAATACGCTGTTTACTATATCTGAGTGCCAATTCAAAAGCTCCCTGTGCACAACCAAGACCCATCGCGGCAATAGAAAGTCTGCCTCCATCGAGAGTCTCAAAAATATTCTTAGGGCCCCTGCCCCTTTCACCCAGAAGGTTTTCTTTAGGAACTTTTACATCAGTAAATAAAATTCTTGCAGTATCAGCAGCACGCCACATAAATTTTTTGCTCATCTTCTCAGCTATATAGCCTTCTCTCTCTCTTTCCACAAGTATTGTTGACAATTCCTTTTTCCCCTCAAGATCATCGGTAATAACCTGTAAAGTTATTCCGGCTGACATTTCGGTGTACCCGTTTGTAATATACTGCTTGTTTCCGTTAATTAACCACTGACCGTTTTGAAGTACAGCATTTGTTTCTGTGGCAAGAGCATCAGAGCCTGCATTAATTTCTGTTAACCCGAATGCCCAAAGCTTCTCACCGGTTGTAAGCGGAGGCAGATATTTTCGTCTTTGCTCTTCTGTTCCGAATCTGTATATCGGATATATACCCAGCGAATTATGCGCTGCAAGAGTGGCAGCATGGGAGCCGTCAATCCTGGCAATTTCTTCCACTGCGATGATGTAAGAAAGTGTATCCATCTCCTGTCCGCCATACTTCCGTGGTAAATTTATACCAAACAATCCTAACTCCCCCATACGTTTAGTAAGTTGAACCGAAAACTCTTCTTTTTCATCCAACTCAAGGATCACCGGTTTAATCTCTTTTTCGGCAAATTCCCTGACTTTCTTTCTCAGGGAGATGTGATGTTCTGATTCATACATTGAGGTACTCATATTGTTTTATTTAATTACATACATGAATCTATTATAAAAAGTTGCTGGTGTATTTCAACCTGTTCGGATTCACTGATCCTGATCTCTTTGATACAGCCATTTACCGGAGAATGAATCTTATTTTCTATTTTCATAGCATCAAGGATACAAAGAATATCTCCTTCTTTAACCATCGATGATTCTTCCACGCTAATTTTAATAATTTTTCCGTGAAAAGGGGATCGTATAATCTTTGGTCCTTCGACACCGCCTGGATTTTCCTCATTTATAAGAGGAGACTCTGCCAGGAAATCCATAGGGTAAAGTTCAAACTCATATCCATCGATAAAAACAATATCTGCAGATGATTTCCCTGTCACTACAGAAGTAAAAGACCAGTCTCCTTCAAATTCAAATATAATCCCTTTCTCATCCCTGCTTTTAAATGCAAGCTCATATTCATTTTCATCAATACGGAAAACCAGTTTTCTCTCATTTACCAAAGAAATCATAATATCAAACTGCTTTCCTCTGAACGAGACAGACTTTCGTAAAAGATGCCTCCATTCTCCAATGTACTCCCAGATACTGAAATCAGAGATTCCTGGTACACCAAAAAAAATACAGCCAAGCCAGGCAGCAAGGATTTTAACTGTACCTATACTTTCTTTTAATTCACTGAGGTACTGATTAATTTTTAAGGTTTCTCTCTCAAGAAAATTGATTGATATTCTGTTTGCAAGAAATTCGTTATTATCAAGCAGTTCAATTAAAAATTCCCTGTTTGTTTTCGTTCCGAGAATAACAAATTCGCTAAGGGCCTTTCTGAGCCCCATAATGGCTTCATCCCTTGAAGAACCGTAAAAAATAACCTTTGCGATCATTGGGTCATATTCCGGAAGAATATATGATTCACCTTTCAGGGAAGAGTCTATTCTTAATCCGGGTAAAGAGGGTTCATTATAAATATATACCGGACCTGGCGAAGGTGAAAAATTATTGGCCGGGTCTTCTGCATATATCCGGGCTTCAATAGCATGCCCGCCAGACCTGATATCATACTGGCCGATTCCCAGAGGATTACCAGCAGCCACATAAACCTGAAGTTCAACAATATCCAGACCGGTTATCATTTCTGTAACTCCATGTTCGACCTGTATGCGGGTATTCATCTCCAGAAAAAAGAACTCCTGGTTTTCATTCACTAAAAATTCTATTGTTCCGGCATTTACATACGAGATATTTTTTATAATACCCCTGGTTGTATTAAAAAGTTTCTCTCTTGTTTCATCAGTAATGAAAGAGGAAGGAGACTCTTCTATAACTTTCTGATATCTTCTTTGAACGGAACAATCTCTTTCTCCCAGTATGAGTATATCACCATAATGATCCGCAATAACCTGTATCTCTATATGTCTGGCATTATGAAAATATTTCTCAGCATAAAGAGAATCATCACCAAAATAATTAATAGCCTCGCGGGCGACCGATTCAAGATTAGATTTCAATTCCGGGGCGGAATTAACTATCCTCATTGCTTTTCCTCCTCCTCCGGCAGCTGCCTTAAGCAAGAGGGGGTAACTCAGTTTAGCCGAATTGCTTATTAATTCACCGGCAGTACCTTCAAAACCAATACTGACAGGAACATTAATACCCCCAACCAGATTTCTTGCAATGACCTTATTTCCCATTATTTTGATAATATCGGCAGGAGGGCCTATAAAATTTATGCCGGCATTGGTAACAGCTTCCGCGAATGAAGGATTTTCGCTTAGAAATCCATATCCGGGATGGATGGCATCACATCCGGAATGAACAGCTATGCTAATTATTTTATTTATGTCAAGGTAAGTCTCTGACAGAGAAATCCCGGAAAGTTCATATCCTTCGTCTGCCAGGATAACATGGAGAGCATTCTTTTCAATACCTGTATATATTGCTACTGTGGAAATGCCCAATCCTCTGAGTGTACGCATTATTCTGACTGCTATTTCCCCACGGTTTGCAACAAGAACTTTATTAAATATTTTTTTTGTCGATATCATACTCCAGTCCAATTGGGTTTCCTTTTCCCGAGAAAAGCCGATAAGCCCTCCTGAGCTTCAGGGGACACACGGGTTTCAGCAATAATCCCTGCAGTAATACGCACAGTGTCGTAAGAAATATTCTTTTCAACTAATGAGTTTATAAGCGACTTTGCAGCAATTGTTGCCTTAGGTGCTGAACTCATAAAAAAACCGGAAATCTCCTTTAATGAATTATCCACTTCATTTTCCGGAACTGATTTGTTAACAAGGTTATATCTTTCCGCTTCTTCTCCGGAAACAGGCCGTCCTGTAAGTATAAGTTCTTTAGCCCTGAATTCCCCTATTCGTCTTATGATATAAGGTGAAATGGTTGCAGGGACCAGCCCAAGTTTTGTTTCACTGAACCGAAAGACTGTATTAGTTGTACATAATGCATAATCAGCAGCAGCAACGATCCCAATAGCACCACCGGTGACATTCCCGTGGGCAATTGTGAGCAGAGGTTTCGGACAACTGTATATTGAATAAAAAAGATCTGCAAGTTTTAGAGAATCCTCTAAATTATCCTTTGCAGAAAAGTTTTTCATTTCACGCATATAATTAATATCTGCTCCGCTTGAAAAAGACATGCCCTTTCCTCTAATGATGATAAGCCTCACACGAGGATCGGCGACAGAAACTTTCAGCTGAGCAGTAATTTCCTTAATCATAAGTGGATTAAATGCATTGTGCACATCAGGCCTGTTAAACCAGATTGTATCTGTGCAATCTTCTGAAGAAAAAACGATATGTTTATATTTTGCCATAGATTTTTTTACATCCGGTAAATACCTGTTTTTGGTTCCGGAAACTTTCTGTTCAGAGATACAGATATTGCCATTCCCAGAATTTCGCGTGTATTGGCAGGATCAATGATTCCATCATCCCACAATCTGGAAGTGCTGTAATATGCCGAACTTTCTTCTTCATATCTTTCAAGTATCTCTTTCTTAAGATCGTTCAATTCCCCCTCATCAACCGCATCCTTCATCTGATCTCTTTTTACTGTTAAAAGAACTTCTGATGCCTGCTCCCCTCCCATTACAGCTATTCTTGCATTAGGCCACATAAAAAGAAACCTGGGGTCGTATGCGCGACCTGCCATGGCGTAATTCCCCGCTCCATATGAACTGCCAATTATTACAGTAAACTTAGGAACTACAGAAGTTGCTACGGCATGAACCATTTTCGCCCCGTCCTTAGTAATTCCCTTATGTTCAAATTCTTTACCAACAATAAAACCTGTGATGTTTTGAAGGAAAACAATGGGGGTCTTTCTAAAGTTGCATAATTCTATGAAATGTGTTGCCTTGAGGGCGCTTTCCGAAAAAAGGATGCCGTTATTAGCAATTATACCAACCGGAAATCCCATTATATTTGCGAAACCTGTAACAACTGATGTTCCGTATCGCTTCTTAAACTCATGAAAACGGCTGCCATCGGTTATTCGCATTATAATTTCATAAATGTCAATAGGAAGTTTTGGATTTGAGGGAATAATTCCATAAAGTTCAGCAGGATCATATTCAGGTTTCTCAATTATTTTCATATCAAGCTGTTGCCGTTCCGGGAGCGGGAGGGTTTCAAAAATATTCCTGCAAATCTGAATGGCATGCAGATCATTATCGGCATAATGATCGGAGACTCCTGAAACAGAAGTATGTACATCAGCTCCCCCCAGTTCTTCTGCAGTAACATCCTGACCTGTTGCAGCTTTCACCAAAGGAGGACCACCAAGAAATATCGTACCCTGTCCCTTTACCATTATTGTCTCATCACTCATAGCAGGAACATAGGCTCCTCCTGCAGTGCAGGAGCCCATCACAATTGATATCTGCGGGATCCCTGAGGAAGATAAAAGAGCCTGGTTACGAAATATTCTTCCAAAATCAAATCTGTCAGGAAAAACCTCTACCTGCCTTGGTAAAAAGACACCTCCGGAATCAACCATATAAACACAAGGGAGCATGTTTTCCAATGCAATTTCCTGCGCTCTGATGTGTTTTCGGATAGTTTCCCTTATATAAGTTCCCCCTTTAACAGTGGCATCATTTGCTAAAATAATCGCTTCCCTTCCCTTTATTACTCCAATACCGGTAATTATTCCGGCTGAAGGAAACTGATTATCATACTGATCATATGCAGCAAGAGGGGAAAGCTCAAGAAAGGGTGTTCCGGGATCGGTTAACAAATCTATCCTCTCCCTGGCAAGCAATTTACCACGACTTTTATGTTTTTTAACTGCACTATCAGTCCCCCCTTTCATAACATTTAATAGTACAGATCTATATACATCCCTTATTTTCTGATAAGATTTCATATTTTCCGTGAAATCTTTACCATTGATTTTAATATTCGATGTTAATTTAAACAATAGCTTAAGATTGTGATATTACATATTAAACAAGCTAAGTAACAAAATAAAAAATAGAATGTTTAGTTCTTCAGGAAACAAATTAAACAAAATGCACTCTCAGATGAATCATTAATCTTAAAAACGAACTGATTAAATTGACAGGCAGCTTAAGTGATTTTTAATATTCAGGATTAATTATTTATTTCACTATGAGACGAATAATTTACTAAAAATAAAATAATAAAAAACAATTTAGTTAATTGTTTTAAATATTCTTGCATAGTTAGAAAGATATTTTATAAATTTATACCAAAATAAACTTAAAATCATGGCTCATTTACTCACTGATCCCGAAGCAGTCAGACAAGCTTACATAAAGAAACGAAAACAAAAAAAATATCATCTTCCAGTAATCGGACATTTTGCCGACAAAAGTATTGAGTTTAAATCAATCCTTGAAGCAGAAGCAGTAACCGGCATTCATTATACAATGATATTTGAAGCCTGTATTGGGAAGATATTTAAAGCCAAAGGGGTTATGTTTGAATACAAAAAAGGGAACCACTATATTAAGTATAAGGCCTATTATATAAATGCACAGGAGAAATACACCCGTTACGTTGGCTTCAGCGGGTAATATCCGGTAAATTATTTCAGCACAATCATACTAAAAGCCTTCTCGATGAATTCAGGAGACTTATTTTTCTTAAGATGAGCCTCAAATTCTTCTGTATCCTGTGAATAAATAACAAATGCCAGATCAAGTATGTCAGACATTCTTGCAACAGCATCAGCTGTTTCTATCCGGTTTCTCCTTACTTCTTTTCTGAAATATTTATTTACCCTGGTAACAGCATAGTATATTGTCGGTTTATTGACAACTGTTTTTGTCCCGGGCGACATAGCTGTGGGCGCCAGTTGAAAAGTATAAGTCCGTTCAAATCTAAACATCCTTCTGGCAACCGAATACCCAAGAAAATGAGATCTCACAAGTGAATAGTCAAGATTAAGATTTGTTGTATCTCTTAACTGATTACGAAAAACAAAAGATTGCTTTTCCTGGGACATGGAAATTGATATGCTGCCAAAACAAATTAACAGGAAGATGAGAATTTTTTTCATATTTATAACTAAATGTTTAGTGACTATCTGTTTACCTCAGCAAAACAATAAAATAATGCATAAATATAAATAATTCAAAAACAATTGATACTTTTTTTCTATTTTAATATAAAGTTTAGAACTAAATAATCCCTCAACGACCAGGTATATCTATCATAATAAAATATAATTCATAAATGCTTAAAGGAGTTCAATAATAATAGCCGCAGGTGCAACTTAAATTCAGGAAATATTTGATTTTTTTTGTACCTTTAAGACATCATCTTTAATCAACCACCTGAGAGTTGAAATGATCATGATTAACTCAAATGAACTCAGAGTGGTTAGAAATATATTCCCGGTAACCTGTCCAACTTTTCTTCATAGTATTAAACAATTAAAAAACAGGAAATCATGAAAAGTATCATCTTATTAAAAATTTTTCTCCTGATATGTTTATACATTAATGCGCAGAACTTTGAGCGCCTTCGTGAAAATATGGTTCGTTACCAGATCGCCTCCAGGGATATTGATCATAATCCAACCTTAGAGGCCATGCGAAAAGTGGAGCGGCATTTGTTCGTTCCGGCTGATCTACGGCGAAGATCCTATGATGACGGCCCTCTGCCAATAGGATACGGACAAACTATTTCACAACCCTACATTGTTGCATTTATGACACAGATTATCGAACCAAAGCCGGACGACAAAGTTCTTGAGATAGGAGCCGGATCAGGTTACCAGGCCGCTGTCCTTGCAGAAATTGTGGAAAAAGTCTATACCATTGAAATAATCCCTGAACTGGGCAAAGAAGCCAGAGAGAGGCTGAAAAGTTTAAATTATCATAATGTGGAAGTGAAAACAGCCGACGGATACTACGGGATTGAAGAACATGCACCTTTTGACGCGATTGTAGTAACCGCAGCAGCAGAGCATATACCTCCCCCGCTTATAAACCAACTCAAAGAAGGAGGTAAAATGATAATACCTGTTGGCTCACCTTTCCTCGTTCAGACACTAATGCTTATTGAAAAAAAGGATGGTAAAATTACTACCTCAAGCCTTATGCCTGTGAGATTTGTACCTTTTACAAGAGGTAAGGAATAAAAGTTTAGAATTAAATGATGCTGGCATGAATAATAGAATCTATTGGGCAATTGGGATACTTTCTTCCTCCATCATAGCATTTCAGATCTCCCTGATGCAGATCCTTTCTATAATTCAATGGAATCACTTCGCATATATGGTTATTTCTGTTGCCCTGTTAGGTTTCGGAGCAAGTGGTACCCTTCTTGCCCTTGCTAAAAGCTGGTTTATGCGACAGATTGAGGTCATACTGCCCTTGCTTATGATTCTCTGCGGCACCTCGATGAGTGCGATCATGCTTTTCCATTCCCGGATATTTGGAAAGTTCGACTCATATCTTCTTTTTCTGGATTTCTCCCAGGCGTATTATCTCCTTTTTATCTATTTTGTGTTTTTCATCCCGTTTTTTCTTGGGGGGCTTGCAATCGGACTTGTTTATGTCAGATATGTAAAAAATATAGGTAAGCTATATTTTGCAGATCTTTTCGGTTCAGGAACAGGTGGATTAGTTATGATGGGTATTTTATGGTTGGTGTATCCCACTGCTCTCCCCCCTGTAATCTCTATTTTACCTCTTATTGCAGGCTTTCTTGTTCTTTCAGGACGGGTCCTGAAGAAAATATTTATTCCGGCTTTACTGTTTCTGGCAGCTCCGGTTTATCTCATTATAAAACCCCAGGTATTGCCTGTTTCCCAATATAAAAGCATTTCAAAAGCAATGAATCTGCCGGGGGCAGAAGTTACGTATGAGAAAATAAGTCCTCACGGCCTCGTTCAGGTCGTAAGTTCCAATTCTCTTCGTTATGCACCGGGCTTAAGTCTTTCTTTTACTGGTAACATACCGGTAAGGGATGTGATCTTTAATAACGGAAACTGGATCGGGCCTGTTACCGAATGGTCAAAAACCGACACAAGTCATTTTCTCGATTATACAACAAGTTCTCTTCCTTATGTTATTTCCTTCCCAAAAAGGGCACTTATTCTGGATGCTGGTACCGGTTTATTCGCAGCCCATGCTATTACCCATGGTGTTGAGAATCTTACTGCTGTTGGGCAGGATATTGTTACACTTAACCTCCTGAAAAATGAACTGGCAAAAATAACTGACTCACTTTACCACCTTCCTCAATTAAAAATCTCAGGTATCAATTCCCGTTCATATCTTTTATCGGATACCAGCAAGTATGATCTCATCATTCTGCCTACCGTTGAAACTTTTGGGGGAACATCAGGAATAAACGCACTAAGTGAACAATATATTCTTACACTGGAGTCTTTTCATGATATGTGGGAGAGACTGGCAGACGATGGGATGATTGTCGTTACTTCCTGGATGGACTACCCGGTAAGAAATCCTTTTAAATTGATGGCCACATTATGTGAAGCACACGAGAATAAAACAAGCTCACCGGTAAAACAACACCTGGCTATAATACGAAGTTGGGGAACCATCAGTTTCTTACTGAAAAAATCGAGTTTAAATGAAGGGGAAATAAAAAGAATTGGATCTTTCTGCGAAGAAATGTTTTTCGACCCGGTTTTTCTTCCCGGATCAGAACCATTCGAACGAGCTAAATATAATAACTTGCAGGACAGCACTTTTTTTGATTTAACGGATATGATAATTGAAGGTAAAAGGAATTCATTGTATAAGGATTATGATTTCAATATTCGTCCTTCTACGGATGACAGACCATATTTTTCACAATTTCTCAAACCTGCAAGATACTTTAAGCTTAAAGATATTTTTGGAGAATCTTCAGTTCCTTTTCTTGAGATTGGGTATCTCGTGGTAATTTTCACTTTTGTCCAGATAAGCCTGGCTGCATTAATACTTATTATCCTCCCTCTCCTTGCAATTAGATGGGTTGGGAAAGGAAAACTATACACAATTATTCATTTCAGCGGTATAGGATTAGGTTTTATGTTCATTGAGATCATGCTGATACAGCAATTTATCCTGTATTTCGGGAATCCTATTTATGCTGCATCTGCTGTTCTGAGCAGTATGCTGATCTGCTCAGGCACAGGCAGCCTGGTCTCTTCACGCATAAAAAATATTAAAAAGAATCTGTTAATGGTGTTGTTCCTTGTGATACTTCTCATTCTTTTATACATTTTCACACTTACTTATGTCTTGCGTGCCACCATTCACCTCCCACTTCTTTTAAAAATTCTTTTTTCACTGCTTATTATCTTTCCGGCCGCATTTTTCATGGGCATGCCATTTCCCCTCGGCTTACGCATACTGGCAGTAAAGAATGAAAAACTACTACCCTGGGCATGGGGTATAAACGGTTGTTTATCTGTCATCAGCACTGTTCTGGCAACGATCATTGCTGTTGAAGCAGGGTTCTCCCGGGTTATTTTGATTGCGGCAATAGCTTATACTCTTGTTTTTGGAATAAATCTGAAAATCAAATTGTCTTGATTTATTGTAAGTACCCCCTTTTTACTACAGAATATATTTAAACATTCTTGTTTGATTTAAACTTGAAGGATTTTTAGGGAAATTTACAATTACAAACCGGTTTAGTGATCTCCAGACAAAATTATTTCAATTCCCTCCGGGAGTCTCAGTTGAAAAAGAAAAATTCACCGGCTTATTATGACAGGCCCCGGCATTTATACGCTTAGGTAAGCCCCAATGCAAGCTCCGATAAGGAGTCGGAGAGCATGCAAGGTTTTTGTAAGATAGCTTATTATTATAAGATTAGTATGGAGAATAATTCCTATTTCCTTACCTTTGCTTTGAAAAACTTTCAAAAAATGAAAGAGTCAGAAACTAAAGTATTACACCTCCCTATCCTGGTTGAGCAGGACGAGGATAATTTCTACATTGTAAGCTGCCCGGTATTTAGAGGATGCCATTCCTACGGCGCTACTATTGATGAGGCATTGAGCAATATTAAAGAAGTCATTGACATATGCATGGAGGAAGAGAAAGAAAAGGCTCCTCAGATCAACCGCTTTATTGGTTTCAGGGAAATACAGGTGGCAATCAAAACCGCTGCGGTTTAAATCTTATGCGATGCCACAGTTACCGGTTATTTCAGGAAAAGAATTTTTAAAATTTCTGCAAAAAATTGGCTTTGTAGTTGTCCGCATTAACGGCTCCCACCACAGGTTAAAACATTCTGATGGCCGGGTTACTACAGTTCCGGTTCACAAAAACCAGGACATGCCAAAAGGATTACTTAGGAAAATAATGCGGGAAGATTTAGAACTGGAACTGGATGAGTTCCTGAACCTTTATAAACAGCATAAGTAAAAAACCCCCGCCGAACCAAGGCTTTTGTTATTTTTCCCTGAAACCCTTGTCTTTATTGAGCCTCACAGGGGAGTTGAACCCCCGACCTGCTGATTACGAATCAGCTGCTCTACCACTGAGCTAATGAGGCAAAATTAAATGTAAACTTAATGAATTACATGGAAGATCACAGAATTTATTGATTATGATTACATGAAATGCAAAAAATGAAATACTTCGCAGCAAAGCTGCCAGGGTATCAAAAATAATATTTATCTTAACCGGCAATATTTTACAAATAAGATAATTATGAAAAAACTCACATTCCTGTTTCTTTCTTTACCAATAATCCTTATTGCTATATCCTGTACAAGGGATTTTACTGTAGAATCTCCGGATAAGAGAAATAGTATATCTCTCGAACTAGACCAGAACGGGACAATCCATTATTCAATAATCTCCAACGGAACTCTGGTAGTTGAAAAGTCATCCTTAGGAGTAAATATCACTGATCCTTCCTTAAACTTCAATACCGGATTAACTTTCCTTAATTCCCAAAAACTGGTCATTGATGAAACATATACTCTACCTACCGGTAAGACCTACAGATATAAAAATCATGCAAACGAAACCTCTTATACATTTAATAATGAATCGGATAAATCCATACAGCTTATATGTCGTGCTTACAATGATGGCATTGCCTTCAGATACATAATAGAACACCCGGGAGAGATTACCATTACGGGTGAAGATACACGTATTACAATTCCACCTAATACTCTTAGCTGGATGATGAATTATGTTCACCATTACGAGAACTTTTATCCTGAAAGAATGCTGGATACAATTGGAGTTGTACCTCTTTCATATCCTGCATTAATGAAAATTAATGATGTTGTATGGATGCTGTTCACAGAGGCTTGTGTATATGAACAGCCAGCTACACATTTTATTAAGACAGGTAAGGGCAATGAACTAAAAATCAGACTTCCGGAAGAACAATATTCGGTAGAAGCAAAATGGGAATCACCCTGGAGGACTTTCATCCTTGGAGACAATCCGGGAACTATTGTGGAATCTGTTCTGGTTGAAAACCTTAATCCTCCCTCTGTTTACGATGATATGAGCTGGATTGAACCAGGAATGGCTGTTTTTCCCTGGTGGGGTAATTATTTAGCCAACAGCTATATTGATACACTTAAAATGTATGTGGATCTTGCTGCAGAGATGAACTGGAAATGGATAGAGTTCGATGTGGCACTGGTTGGTTCACCCTGGCGAACGGCCAAACTCTGGGAAAACACCGGATGGCTGCCTGAGTTTACAGAATACGCAAAATCAAAAGGGATAAATGTTTACGGTTGGGATGAAATAAATGTTCTCAATACACCTGAAGGGCGTGATCATATTTATGGCAGATACAAAGAACTGGGTATTAAAGGAATAAAAATTGATTATATCGATACTGACAAGCAATATGCAATGCAATTCCGGAATGATGCTCTTCTTGATGCTCCTAAATATGATTTGATGGTAAGTTTTCACGGAGAAACACTGCCACGGGGACAGCGACGCACCTATCCCCATACAATGACACTCGAGGCTGTTCGGGGAGCAGAGTACTACACATTTAAAAATCGTCCTGCTCCTACACCTGAACATAACTGTACCCTTCCGTTTACACGCAATGTAGTTGGGGCAATGGACTACACACCGGTTACTTTTACAATAAGACCTGAAAATCCCCGCAAAACAACTTATGCACATGAACTTGCATTGGGAATCATTTTTGAATCAGCCTGGTCCGTTATGGCAGACCGTCCGGAAGCATATCTGAATTCTCCTGCAAAGGACATTTTGAGTAAATTTGAAGCTGCATGGGATGAGACTCTCTTTATTAGCGGTTATCCCGGGGAATTTGTTTGCCTGGCCCGGCGTAAAAATAATAAATGGTTCATTGCAGGAATTAACGCCGGAAGAGAACGAGCAGTTGACATACCATTGAGCTTTATCGAAAACGGGAATTATATAATTGATATTTATGAGGATAAACCGGGGGAGGAAATGACTAATCTGAATGTCCGTAAAGAGACAATTAAAAAGGGTGATATCCTATCGGTAAAAATGATGCCCAACGGAGGATTTTGTACACTTATAGAATAAAAAAAACTGTATTTTATTGATTATCAAAACGCTCGTCGAGTATATTACCTATATCTTTTTTTCTGCCGGTTACCAGATGAAGGATAAGAGTGATATCTCCCTTTTTTCTTTGAAGTTCCATTATCTCAAATTCGGAATTTTCGGTAAATAGTATCCCCAGACCCCTGAAAGCCTGCACCGTTTTCAATACAGACGACTGCTCGCCTTCCATTGTAAGAGAAACTTCATTAGGAGCAAATGTGAAATAGTCAGTAATAAAACAACCATTTGAAAGAATTTCCTTCTCCAGTCTATGAATCAAAGAGTCGCCAGGCTCTTTGCTGTATCCATGTATGTTTACCGGAAGTCTGATATAAAAGGTGTCTGACACAAGAGTAATTCCTTTATTTTATCATTCATAAAACGGCTCTATATGAACCCCTATATGTGTTTGTTTACCATACCTATTGCGCAAAGCCATTTCAATTTCTGTTGCTATTTCGTGTGAAGCCTCAACGGAAAGGTTTTTATCTACCTCAACATTTACCTCAACTGCCATAATATTCCCAATCCTCCTTGTCATTAAATTATGATGATTTTTCACACCTGGTACAGATTCAATGATAAATTTTATTTCGTTTTCTTCTTCCGGAGGGAGGGAGCTTTCAAGTAATTCACCAACACTGGGTTTTCCAAGGTTCCATGCAACTTTTACAATAAAGAAACTGACTAAAATACTTGCTACCGGATCGAGAATGCGCCATGATTCTCCAAGAAAAATAGCACAGGAAACGCCCAGAGTCACACCTATGGAAGATAATGCATCGGAACGATGATGCCATGCATTTGCAATAATAACCTTGCTGCTGATTCTTCCGCCCGTTTTATAAGTATACCAGAATAAGACTTCTTTAATAATTATTGATGTTACGGCAACTATAAGAGCAATAAGCCCGGGCTGTTCAATAATTTCACCTTTAACAGTGTGAATGATATTTTTCAATCCCGACCAGAAAATACCGATTCCCACCATCATCAGTGCAAAACTTACCAGCATGGTGGCAAAGGTTTCAAATTTCCCATGACCGTATTTATGATTACTATCTTTTCCCTTCCCTGAAACATCGATAAAAACAAGCACTATAAGATCAGTCAGTAAATCTGAAAGGGAATGGATACCATCAGCTATCAATGCTGCACTTTTCCCAAAATAACCGGCAAAAAGTTTCCCTGCGGTCAGAAAAATGTTCATAATGAACCCGATAAGGGTAACTTTCCTGGCACGGATAATTCTTTCCCTGGTATCCATCATACTGTTATCTGTCGAATTATATTCCCGAAATTACAAAAAAATAAGGATTGGGCTTAGGAAGAATATAAATAATAGTAGTACAAGCAGAAATCCTGATGATAAAAAACTCAAGTTTAGCACATGTATATTTTATGCAAATAATAATATAACCGCTTGTGCTGTTTAATGATATGTAACCGTTTAGCAACACAACCCGGAGGGTTGAAATTAGAATAGCCCGGGGCGCTTGTGCCCCGGGTTAACAGCATCAATATCCCCGAGGATGTCT
>CAZGKF010000009.1:0-79874 GCA_964526475.1 uncultured Bacteroidaceae bacterium | reverse complement strand
ATATATCGTCAAGGTCAATTTTAACGGTTTTGCCTTCGGCAGCCTGTTTGCGGCTCTTTTCAATTTTGTTTACAAACTCTGGGTCGTAAGGCGAATCTTTGGCAACCTCGAACTTAATCTTCAAAGCTTCAAAAAAAGCCTTGATAACGCTCATTTCCTGTGCGTTTGATGGATGTACAATAATATCTTGTGTTTTCATGATACTGTCATTTTAAATTTAAAATGCTGCTATATTTTTAAGCTTTATTGATTTAATAAACCCATCAATAACCGAAAGGATATGCCCTTTGTCAATAGCTTCCATTTTTTCAATTTCGGAGAGACGCTTAAGCATCTCGGGGTCTTTTAATATATTTTCCTGGTCAGTGTCACTAAGAAGGTAACCACAGTTGTATCAATTAGTTTTGCATTTTTTTTGACAACTTCTATGCTAGGCTGCATCTCATCCCGTTCATGCCTTCCCATTTCTGTATGGGGATAAAAACACCTGTTGTTTTTCCTTTGTTGTCTGATATGTATTGTAGATTCATAATTAAGCCAGTTTTTGTTGTGTGTAACTAATTTGCGCATCCCTTTCATATCTTCCTATTAATGCCCCGGAAGTGCCCAGGATTTTACCAAGGTCGTTCCGGTTCAATCCCTTTTGCTTTTACAAGCTACTTATTTTATCTCCTATTTTCATTACCTATAAGCCTTTAAATGCTATAAAAATCAATTATTGACCAAAAATACTTCATTTAAAAGTTAAAAACAAAAAAAAATCTCGCCCAACCAGTCGGTTACAAAAACCATCGATCCGACCGGGATGCTGCTTTCTGTTACTGATGCCGGAGGATCTGTCAACTACAGCTACTACAGTTCAGGGCTGCCCAAAACCGTGACTTCACCCGGTGGACTGGTTACCTCCCTGGAGTTCGACAACCAGGGTAACCGGACAAAAATAAGCGAACCAAATGCCGGAATCTATACTTTTGAATACAATCCCTTCGGTGAAATGGTATTGCAAAATGCGAACGATTCCATAACAGAGCTTACATACGATGAACTGGGCAGGGTGCTTAGCCTTGCCGAACCGGAAGGAACAACCACTTTCACATACGATACAAAAGACAATGGGCTGGGCAGGCTTTCCGGGATAAGCTCCCCGGGAGGCGTAACGGTGGACTTTGCGTATGATGCCCTGAGCAGGCTTGCCACAAAAACAGAGAGCATTGACAGCCTGGATTTAACAGAGTCATTTTTATATGACAGGTATGGCAGAGACTCCCTGTTGATCTATCCATCAGGGTTTTCCATAAAATATATTTACAATAATAAAGGATGAGAAATCCCGAAGACTGGGCTGAAATAATAGAAGGCGGAAATTACCGGTTTGACCGGGGATTTACGGGGCATGAGCACCTGGGTCAATTTGGACTTATTAATATGCCTGCCCGCCGAAGCGTAAGCGAAGGTGGGAACGGCCGCATGTATGACCCGCACACAGCAAGATTCTTAAGTCCTGATCTGTTTGTGCAGGATCCGTCTTTTACGCAGAGTTTTAACAGGTATAGTTACTGTGTGAATAATCCGTTGAAGTTTGTTGATCCGGGTGGGTATAGTGAAAATGGCGTATGGGATGGAGATGGTCCACCCAGGTGGATGAAGCGACTACTTGCACAACACAGGCATTCAGATGGGCCTGGATTCTGGTGGGAGGATTTTTCGGCATTTAGTAGTGGTGGAGGTGGAATTGGAGGTGGAGGTAGTGGAAGTTATGGTCGTCCTGGTCAGTATTATCAGGGAGAGACAAACGGAATAGGATATAAGGGGGTATACTACGATTGGGTCTCGGGGACTTATCGAACTACGAGAGGTTACAGAGTAGTTCCAGTAAAAAATGTAATTACTAGTAGTAGTGACGGTGTAGCTTTTTTCAGGGGGTTTCATATTATTGGTGGCGGCTCATGGTACACGGAAGACGGGGTGAAAGCTTTGATGACGATAATAAGAGCCGCAAACGGAGGGGGTATGCCTGACTGGGCATCTGATGCGAATACCGGAGTAAATGCTTTTATGGTTGGAAATGGAGCTAAGACAGGATTGCTCAATTACGCAGTTAGAACTAATTATAAATCTGCACGAACAGCCAGTCAGTTTAATAAATTAAGACCTACACAACAAGCTTGGAGAACAACAAACACTCTTGGTAAAACATGAGCGCAATATCTTAAATATGCGAAGGGATTAGGATATGTTGGTGCAGGATTAACAACAACATATTCAGCTATCAATGCAGGTTCTTATTATTATAATGGGGGGACTGATTGGCAAGTTGGTGCAAAAGCTACCCTTGACGTAATAATGACTGGAGTTGGTTTTCTTGGCCCGATAGGTTTTGGTATAAGTGCAACTTATTTTATTGTCGATGCAGCTGGAGGTTTTGGCGATTTTGGAGAATATTAAACCGTAAAAAATGAAATTTTTAGAATATTTGTACTTTAAGTATTATAGTTTTCAAGTCAGAGTAGGAAACCGTGATGTTGCCCCATTTAGTTCTATGCTTATTATCGCATTTACTTTTATGTTGTACTATTTCAGCATATTCTTTTTGGGTATTCTATTTATACCTCAAGGAGTGCTGAATATGAATATTTTCAAGTATGTATCTATTTTCCTATTCTTTTTTCTAATAATTTGGTTTTACTTGTTATTAGTCAATAAAGGAAAGTATAAGGTTATTCTGAAAAAGTATGAGCAAGAATTAACAGGAAGAAAAAGGCTTGGTGCTATATTATTCCCTTTAATAGCTTTCTTATTATTTAACCTTGGATGGATACTTAAAATGTTGCAAAATCAAGGAAAATTATAACTAGAAAAAGCCCGGCAAGTCCGGGCTTTTTCTTTATCTGTTCATCCATAACCCAGGGCCTCTACTTGTATGCAATACGGCCGAAATGATTATGGTTTTGTTTTTTTCGTCAACTATAAAGTGAACCATAAACGGGAACACGTTTAAAACTGTAGTTCTTACGTTTTTATAACGGATATTTGAAGCTTTAGGGTTTTGCCTGATAAAATGTTCTTTTTCACGGACTTCTGCAGTAAATCTTTTGCCAAGTCCAATCTGTCGTTTATTGTACCACTTGGCAGCTTCCCGGATATCTTCTTTTGCAAGAGGTAGGATTATGGCTTTATACATTACAGTTCTTTTTCGATATCGTCCATAGCAGAATCAAAATCCATAGCAGAACCAGGATTTTTCTTGTAATCATCAAGGCGTTGCCTTACCAAATCTTTGTGCCATTCCGGAATGTCGATATCTTCCCTTTCAATATCCTTGTATTTGTTTTTAAGGTCGTTCCATTCATTTATCGGGATGAATACGCCAGTTGTTTGCCCTTTGCTGTCTGATATATATTGTAAGTTCATAATCGTTTAAATTTTAGATGTGTAAGATAGTATCCCAAAAATCTCCATTGTTGTTCCTTAATTATTCATTAAAAACAAAGATACTGTTCAAAAATGAATTAAAAAAGTCAAATAAATGTTTGTGGGGGGCTACTATGACAACAGCGGGATCTGGAATATCCCCTCCATCACAAGAACAGTCAGCGGATTTGCCTATGGGGAGAACAGTGCCTGCCCCCATGCCCTTACCTCCGTAAACCAACCTGGGCCAGGGTGGAAGCAAGGTCCACAGGAAATTAAATATACAACCTTCAACAAAGTATCTTCCATCACCGACACCCTTGAGGGAGGCCGAATACTCTCGTATGAGATATTCTATGGTATGAACGACCTGCGACTCAAGTCGATATACAAAGACTCCGGCCAGGTGCTGCGCACCAAGCATTATTTCGGGGATAACGAGAAAATAAATGAAAACAGTATCGTAAAAAACTATCATAATATTTCCTCCCCATCCGGATTATGTGCTATATTTGTTACAGATGATCAGGGTGGGCAGGGTAAGTTGTGGAATACCTATTCCGCTCATCTTTTCTTCGGTCCGATAGGAGTTTTTTTTAAAAGCTCGGATTTTACTTCGATCTCTAAAGCTTGTTTAGCAATAATCCTTTTTAGCCGTTCATTCTCCACTTCCAACTCCCGGAGCTCAGGATCTACTTTCTTGTGTTTGTCCTTTAAGCCATGGATTCCTTCCTGGAGATATTTATGCTTCCATCTGGCATACCAGGATGGTGCAAGGTGATACTTTCTGATTGTTGAAGCTTGTCCTTCTACTTCTCCTTCTTGAAGAATCGATAATCGTTCTTCAGGTGTAAATTTTCTTCTTTCTGTTGTCATAGTTCCCAAATTTAATTAGACCTAATTTGTTTTTCAAATTCTGTCCAGCTATTTGGGGGGTTAAGACAGTTAGAGCTTACGCAATGTTGATAATCATTGTTTTATTAATAGTTGTACCTATTGTGTTTTTATAAGGAAAAGAAAAAAGAAATAGAAAACAAGACAGAAAAGCCCGAGCAATCGGGCTTTTTTAATGCTTTATAATCTCAAAAAGTTTATTGGCAACTTTTTCAAATACTTCGGGTTTTACTGTTCCAATTTTACGGGTTATGATGCTTTTTTCGGCAGTAAACAACCTGTTCGGCCTAATGTTACTGGGTTTATTCAGGGAACCTTTTTTAAAATCAGAGTTGTCAAGGGCAATGGCATAATTATCTTTAACAAACTGGCTGGTAATCTGGCAAAGTATAATATCATCACCCTTCAAGTCAGCCAGAACCATTGCTGGCCTTTTCTTAGAGCTTGACAAATCGGAATACGGGAACGGGAGTACAACAATATCACCTTTTACAAATCTTTCCATGCTTCATCTTCTTCAGGTAACAGCCAGTCTTTGGCCAATACTTTTTCACTTGCAAAATGGGTCAATATGTTATCATTTTCCCTTTTTTGCTTTGTCTCTTTTTTCAATACTTCGCTTAATTTAAGTTTTTCTTTATAAGGTAATTGCCTTACAAGTTCAACAACCTGATTGAAATTAAGCGGTAAGTTTATGTTTAAATTTGCTACTTTCATAATTCTACATTTTAAGAACCATAAGACAATCTTATTTTTTTTAAGGTCGTCCTGCTACATTTTTTTCTTCTATCTTATCCTAGAATGCCTATCGCCGAACAAAATAAATGTATATGCAAAAATACGAATCATAAATTATCTATTCAAATATCAGGTACATTTAGTTAATGAAAATAATATGTAGGAGAAAATATATCCGGGGTAAACCGGTGTTAATAATACCATGTATTTGTTCATATTTTAAGGAAATAATCTGTTCTTTTTTCATTTAATAAGGTTTTATTTGCATACAGAATATTGACTGCCTTATGATTAAGATTTTTATAGTACTTATTAATCTTATCGGAGTATTTTTCCTCTCGCTGTCCATTAAACAAGAGGTATCGATTATAATGGATACACCTATGGAAGTTAGAGCAGGAGAAGAATTTTCCGTCAATGTTACTATTTCAAAGGGTACTCTCGAAAGTTTTTCCCGTTTTCAGCAGGATCTTCCCTTTGGACTCACTGCTGTCAGGGTATCAACCGCTAATGCGGATTTTACATTTGAAAACCAGCGTATAAGACTAATCTGGCTTAAATTACCCCAGGATAAAACTGTTACAGCTGTTTATAAAATTAAGGTTGATGAAAGACTTAAAGGAAAATTTACTGCAAATGCTGAGTTCTCATATATCGATGGGAACGAACGTAGAAATATTCAGATTAAAGGACAAAATGTTATTACTATCATCCCAAATCCAAACATAGCTGAATCCCTTCAAATTGATATAAATGATTTTCAGGAACATGTGCTCACAAATATTGAAGAAGTGAAGAAAGCTGATGATATACAATGCACAAGGAGAACTCCCATCCAGAATAGTCCACGTGAAATAATTGTTGAGCTTCACCTTAATAAAGGCAATCTTGATAAATTTGCTAAGATTGAAGAAAAAATTCCGGAAGGCTTTATTGCAAGTGAGATGGATTCCAAAAAAGGTATCTTTAGTTTTGAAAACAGGATTGCCAGAATCCTTTGGATGAATCTTCCTGAAGAACAAGATTTTACAATAAAATACAAACTCTTCCCTGAAAGAGGAAAAACTATTTCTGACCTGAATATAACAGGCTTTTTTTCATATATAAATGGAAATCAGACAAGAACTGTTGAAATTCTTGAAAAAAAACCTGATATTGCAGAGGTAAAAGATATTGAGAGTAAATTGGCGGATGTTACGGTTATAGAAGAAGTAGAAAAACCTGAGCCAGTTAAAACGGAAGAGAAAAAACCTCCTGTTGTTCAGGAAGAAAAAAAGGATGCTGTTAAACCTTCCGTTTCCAGCGGTGAGAAAAATTTTCTTCTGAGTTCCGAAGACGGCATATATTACAGGGTACAACTTGCAGCAGGACACAAACCAGTTAACATCACAAGGTACTTTAACCGTTTGGCCGTTAAAGATAATGTGAAATTTGAATTTCATGAAGGATGGCGTAAATACACCGTAGGATCGTTTAAGGAATATCGTGATGCAAGGGACCAAAGAATCATGATCTGGAATAATACACCAATAAACGATGCCTTTGTTGCAGCCTACCATAACGGAAAACGAATTACAGTTCAGGAAGCTCTCATGATCTCAAATCAAAGATGGTACCGCTAACAGGGATCCCATCCGTCAAACTGTAATAAATGACAATGCAAAGGATTTTCCTTTTGATATCGGGTTTACTGCTACTGACATTTTCTTCCTTTGCCCAGAAGGATCCTTATGAGGAGCTTTTACAAGAAAAGGTTCTTGTAGAAGATCCTTTATACAAACCGGTTATTGGATTTGGAAGAGGAGTGCTTAATTTCCATGGCGACGTCAGTAATAATCATTTTATTCCCCTGATTGGGGATAATGCCTTTAAATTCAATGTCTCAGCTTATGTTGACCCGGGAAGATACCTCAAGACAAATTTTTTTCTTATCTACGGATCTTTATCCGGTAACCTAAGATCAGTTAACGATCTTTCGAATAATCTGAACTTTAAAACAGATATTGTTAATATTGGAATAAATGCTGAATATTCATTTGATCATTTTATCAGGAAAAAAAGATGGATAAGACCCTTTATTTCTGCCGGAATAAGTACTCTTCAGTTCACTCCGAAAGGTGATCTGTTTGACAGTGAAGGGAATTTTTATAACTACTGGTCGGATGGTACTATCAGAGATATTCCTGAATCTCTAGGGACTGTTCAGCCCAGTGAAATAATTTTCAGGGATTATGTGTATGAAACAGATCTTAGAAAATGGGAACGCGACATTGATGTTAATTATGGGAATTATGGGAAGAATGCTTTTACCTTTCCTTTAGATGCCGGTATTGACTTCCAAATTACCGACAGAGTTTCATGCAGGCTTGGAACTTCATTGCATTTTACATTGTCAGATTATATTGATAATGTAAGCTCAAAAGGGACTTCAATTAAAGGAAATAGTAGAAATGACATGTTTTCCTTCAATTATTTCACGATTCACCTTGACCTGTTTTCCCAGCCAAAAGAAAAAATCATTGAGCGGCTCTTCATGGAACTTGAAGTCGATGATGTAATGTTTGATGATGAAGACGGGGATTTTGTGCTTGATCCGGTTGATGAATGTCCCGGAACACCTTTCGGAGCTGTTGTGGATACTTTGGGTTGTCCTGTTGATTCAGACGGAGATGGAGTCCCCGATTATCTCGATCTGGAACCCAATACACCTGAGGCTAACTGGGTTGATGAGAATGGAGTAAGCATTTCAGAGGAAAGCTTCCTCAAACTCCTTTCTGAAAGGGATGATGCAATGAACCGGGAATACGTTAAAGAATATTTCAATACCATAGGGAAAAAGTACGTCAGAAAAGCTGTAACTGAAATACCGGAAAAATTTAAAAATCTTGATATGGATAATGACGGCTATATTTCGTTTGAGGAATTATTAAAGGCCATAGATAATTATTTCGATTACCGTCTCAACCTTAAGGTTGAAGACCTTTACGAACTGAATAATTTCTTTTTTATGCAATAATTATTTAATCTTCTGTTTTCTGTCAAACTGTCTCTGAGTATCTTTTAATTTAATCGTCTCTCTCTTATCGTAAAGTTTCTTTCCTTTTGCCAGCCCAATATCGATTTTCACATATCCCTTTTCAGAAATGAATACTCTGAGAGGAATAATGGTAAGTCCTGTTTCCCTTACTTTTCGTCCAAGTCGCTTCAGTTCATGTCTGTTCATTAGCAGTTTCCTCTCTCTCCCAGGGGTATGATTTGCATAACTAGCCCATGGATATTCAGTTATCTGCATATTTCTGATAAAAAGCTCCCCTGTAATAAAGTGGCAATAAGCATCTGCCAGGCTTACTTTCCCCATACGAACAGATTTTACTTCTGTTCCAGCAAGTATAACACCTGCAGAAAATTTCTCTATGATCTCAAAATCATGATAGGCCTTTTTATTCTTTATATTGATTCTGTTCTGCATTGGATCGGAATTACAGGAACACAAAGTTAGTAATAATAATTTTTAGTGAGCAATGCCGGAAAAAGAGAAAATGGAACTTTCATACTTATATATCATAAATTTTCACGGCAATATTTTGTTAACTTATTAAGCCTTTTTAACTTTCAAAAAATTCGTTTCTTAATATGCCTGATTCAAATCGAGATAAATTAGTAACCGTGCTGGGGCATACTGCTGCGGGGAAAACTGCTTTCGCAGCCAGGCTTGCAAGCAAAACAGGAGGAGAGATCATCAGTGCCGATTCACGGCAGGTATATCGTGGAATGGATATCGGAACAGGAAAGGATTATTCAGACTATCATGTTGATGGGGAACAGATTAATGTGTACCTTATAGATATAGCTGATCCCGGGGATGAGTATAATGTTCACGAATTTCAGAAAGATTTTTTAAAAGCATACAAAATTATTTTATCTAAAGGGAATATCCCTGTTTTATGCGGCGGCAGTGGAATGTATCTGGAGGCTGTGTTGAAAAAATATGAACTTATTAACGTTCCTTTTAACTATAAAATAAGAAAAGATCTCGCTAAAAATTCTATGGAAGAGTTAGCCCGCATCCTTCTTACTTACAGGTATCTTCATAATACCACCGACATAGTAAGCAGGAAAAGATTAATAAGGGCAATTGAAATTGAAGCATATAAAAAGAGTCATCCTGATACTGTAACAGATTTTCCGGATTTTAACCCAATAATTTTCGGTATTCGTTTTGAGCGTGAAGAAAGACGAAGAAGAATAACAGAAAGACTCATCTCGCGATTGAAAAATGGCATGACAGAAGAAGTTGAGAAGCTCCTGCAATCGGGCATTACCCCTGCTCAACTTGAATATTATGGTCTGGAATACAAATATCTTTCCTGGTATCTTACAGGGAAAATCAACTATGATGATATGTTTAACAAACTTAACACATCTATCCACCAGTTTGCAAAGAGACAAATGACATGGTTCAGGAGAATGGAAAGAGACGGAGTTAAAATACATTGGATCCGTGGAGAATTCAGCATGGACGAGAAAATTAAATTATCGATGGATATTATCAATAACTATACCCCTTAGGGCAATCATGCCCCACCCCTGTGTCCCCTCCCCTAACGTTGGAAGCCTCTCAACAGACAGATAATTCCTTAATTATTTGTATATGACAAAAAAGGATTTATACAAGCTTGATTTTGAGATTGATAAACTGACTGATTCGATACTAAATACGATAAGCGGAGATAGTTTTCAAACAGAAGTTTCCTTATTGACAAAATCGAGAGGATGGTTATTCAATTGGAAACATGAGTTTAACCAACCTGACAGAGAAGTATATAAACTGACAATAATTGACAACCCTGACATTAGACAAGGGTTGATAAGCTATACTGTTAGGACTGATCATGTATATATGTTTTTACTTGAAAGTGCTCCATTTAATCCTGGCAAGGATAAATTATACGAGGGAGTTCCTGGAAACCTTGTTGCATATGCATGTAAAGTTTCATTTCAAAGAGGTGGAGAAGGATTTGTCTCGTTTGAGTCAAAAACTAAATTGATAGACCATTATGTAAAAACACTTGGCGCATATCATTTCGGTGGACACTTAATGGTTATTGATACAATGGCAGAAAAAAGTAAGAATAGAATATGTCTTGCAGCAAAAAAGTATGTCATGCCGGAGTTTTACCTGAAATGCCAGGGGGTACTGTTGATAATAAAAAAGAGTATAAAAGTTATAATTATATTTATAGCTGTAAATACATAATTGTAGATTGTACGGAATGCTTTGATCTTTCTCCGGAACATTATGGAAACATTCGGAACAACAAAGGAAATGATTACAGCTATGTAATATAGATTATATCTGCTGTCGAATGATATGTCATCCAGATTTCCTTCCAGTTTTGAATAGAATAATACAAGGTAAGCCATCAAAAGAAAAACGAGGAGGTACAAAAGATAACTCAGTTTAAGGCTTATCGTTGAACCAGGCCTTTTGCGATGAAGTCTGAAAGGTTTTAAAATAATGATGGAAACAACATAAAGAAAACTGAATGTTGCAATAAATATAAAATGCAACATATAATTGAGAAATCCATTCATATTACATCCGGTCCTTTAAAATAAAATTATTATTGTTTGTACTGTTAATAACTACCAACAGTCAATAAATTATTTCTTCGGATCATTTTAATTTCATTATCTATATGAAGATTCAAATTTTTAAACACAGTATAAAGATCAAACTTTACTGCAAAATTATTAAAATCCTCCGGAATTCTATTCAAATAAAGCTCTATTTGCTTTATTTCAGCCATTTGTCGAGCCAGCTAAAAAATTCCCTCTGCCAGAGAATACTGTTCTGAGGTTTCTGAACAAAATGTGTTTCTTCAGGAAAAAGAAGCAGCTTACCTGGAATTCCTCTGAGCTGTGCAGCATTGAAAGCCTGTAAACTTTCTGTATAAGGTATTCTGAAGTCATTCTCACCACTTATTATAAGGATCGGAGTATCCCATTTATTAACATAAAGATGTGGGGAGAATTCATAGCTTTTTGGTTTTGGCTTCTCCCAATATGCTCCACCCAGATCATGATTCACAAAGAACATTTCCTCTGTTGATCCATACATACTTTCAAAATTATAAATTCCACAATGTGAAATGAAAGCTTTAAATCTTCCCTGATGATGACCTGCGAGATAGAATACCGAAAACCCTCCATAACTGGCACCCACGGCACCCAGCCGGTTTTCATCGATATAAGGTTCAGTCTTAAGAGCATCTATAGCACTCAGGTAATCCTTTATGTTCTGGCCTCCATAATCACCGGAGATCTGTTTGTTCCATTCACTCCCAAAAGTAGGCAGTCCTCTTCTGTTGGGAGCAACAATAATATAATCATTTGCAGCCATCATCTGAAAATTCCACCTATAACTAAAAAATTGACTTACTGCACTTTGCGGGCCTCCCTGGCAATAAAGCAGAGCAGGATATTGTTTTTGAGGATTGAAATGAGGGGGATAAATAACCCAAACGAGCATTTGCTTTTTATCACTTGTCGTTACCCATCTTTCTTCCACTTCTCCAAACCTTATATTATCATAAATATTCCTGTTGATAAAAGTGATCTGTTTTTCTTCACCGGTACCGGTATCAATGTGGAATAATTCCTGAGCCATTGACATGGACATTTTATTTCCAATAAAAAAATCGTCTCCTTTTACAAAAGAAATATAATTATGAGTACCGGATGTAAGCTGTTTAATATTCTTTGTTTTCAGTTCTGCATTGTAAATCTGGTAAGTAGCATTAATTCCTGAAATAAAATAAATTGAATTATTGTCTTCAGCCCACTCAAGATGGGATGCATTCTGATCAAGTTTTTCTGTTATATATTCTTTATTCCCAGTTGCTAATTCCATCACATACAGCCTATCTTTATCTGCCTCATAACCAGGTGTTTTCATGCTTTGCCAGGCAATATATTTCCCATCCCCTGAGAATACAGGATAGCGATCATAACCGGGCATTCCCCTTGTAATGTTTTCTGTTGTACTGGTTTTTGTGTCAAATAAATAGATTTCTGAGTTTGTACTTAGGGCATAGTCTTTCCCTTTCATTTTCTTGCAGGTATAGACAATATATTTCCCATCAGGACTCCAGTTGATCTCTGACTGGTCGAAATATGGGGACATAGGAGCATCCCAGGGTTCATTCTCCATTATATCAGTTCCTGTTTTAATATTATCCGGAGAATAATCCGTAACAAAGATATGTGAATAGCTGCCATCGTTCCATCTGTTCCAGTGACGATACATGAGATCTTCAGCTATTCTTACATTAACCAGGGGGAGATCGGGATGGGTCTCCTGTGGAGTTTTCTCTGTTTTAACACTTTTAATATATAACAATTTGCTTCCATCAGGTGAAATGCTAAACCCTTCTATCCCTTCTTCAAAATTTGAGATTTTTGCTTTACCGGTTCCATCAGGGTTCATTTCAAAGATCTGCAAATTTTCCCCGCGCAAACCCAGATATGCTATCCTTTCTCCATCCGGAGTCCATTGTATGTTATAGTAAGATCCATCGGAATCAGTCAATATAGCTGGTTCTCCGCCATTTGAAGGAACACTGTAAATGTCAGTAATACTTTTATTTGTTTTCGTGTCATATCGTGTAACTGTATAAACAACAGTATTACCATCGGGTGAAAGTTCAAACTCACCCAACCGTCCGAATTTCCATAGAATTTCAGGGGTAAGGATGCCTCCGGCTATCTCCTGTTCCGAGAGTTGTCCCGTAAAATCAGCAGCATCAGAATCGGCAGATTGTTTCTTCCCGCAGGAAAAATAAAAAAGACTGGAGAATAAGACGAAAGCATACAGTATGTTTTTCATAATAGAAATTATTAATCAGCAAAGAGCTAATGTATTAATTTCAAAAGAGTTTAGCAAACATAAAACAACTTTTTCCTGAACAATTGAATTAAGTTGCTCCGGGAAAACTATTTCACTAATTACAACACTCAGGAATAGAAATATAGCGGTATGGTACAAGGAGAAAAACTATTTTGAAGCAAAGGATATCACACGGGTTTTTTCCCTTTTAAAATTTCCTTTAGTTTATTTTCAAGTTCCTCGAAAAGTTCAGGATTATCCAAAAGCAGTTGCTTTACGCTGTCCCTTCCCTGTCCTAGTTTGGTGTCACCATAACTAAACCATGAACCGCTTTTTTTGATAAGGTTAAATTCCACTCCCATATCAATGATTTCGCCGGTTCGCGAAATACCTGTGCCATACATTATATCGAATTCGGCTTTTTTGAAAGGAGGAGCAAGTTTGTTTTTTACAATTTTCACACGCGTCCTGTTCCCGAATACTTCCTCTCCTTCTTTGATCTGTCCGATTTTCCTGATATCAATCCTGACTGAAGCATAAAATTTCAAGGCATTACCTCCGGTAGTTGTCTCAGGATTTCCAAACATCACCCCTATTTTTTCTCTTAGCTGGTTGATAAATACGCAACAAGTGTTGGTCCTGTTAATGTTGGCCGTTAGTTTACGCAGTGCCTGCGACATTAACCTGGCCTGTAGTCCCATTTTTGAATCACCCATCTCGCCTTCAATTTCCGCTTTCGGTGTAAGCGCAGCCACAGAGTCAATTACAATAATATCAATTGCCCCTGAACGAATAAGGTGATCGGTGATTTCAAGCGCCTGCTCACCATTATCGGGCTGAGAGATAAGAAGATTTTCAATATCAACGCCTAATTTTGAAGCATAAAAACGGTCGAAAGCATGTTCCGCATCAATAAATGCTGCTATTCCTCCGGCTTTCTGGGCCTCGGCTATAGCATGAATTGCCAGGGTGGTTTTACCGGAAGATTCAGGACCATATATTTCAATTACTCTGCCTTTCGGGTATCCTCCAACTCCAAGGGCAATATCCACCCCGACTGAGCCTGATGGGATAACGGGCACATCCACAATGGCATTATCGCCCATTTTCATGATTGCGCCCTTGCCATAACCCTTTTCAATTTTATCCAGCGTTAGCTGCAAGACTTTTAATTTCTCGGTATTTGCATTACCCTTTTCGTTACTTTCCTTGCTCATATTATCCTTTTTTTCTTAATGTTATTTTCAATCAAAAATCTGCTTCGTATGATCGCTGGTTTTTACTTTTTCAATTATTTTTTCAATTCTTCCTTCTTCAGAAATAATAAATGTCATCCTGATAACACCTTCATACAACTTTAAATACAATTTTTTCTCTCCCCAGGCTCCGTAATCTCTGATGATTTTTTTCTCCTTGTCAGCAATAAGCGGAAAGGGTAGATTATATTTTGAAGCGAACTTCTGATGTGACTTTTCATCATCAGCACTTACGCCTATTACCACATAACCCTTGTTTAAGAAATCCTGGTAATTGTCGCGCAGGTTACAAGCTTCAGCTGTACAGCCAGGGGTATTGTCTTTAGGATAAAAATACAGGACAATCTTTTTACCTTTGAAAAGATCGAGCGAGATATCACTACCATTCTGATCTATTCCCTTGAAATCAGGGGCTTTATCTCCAACTTTTAATGTTGTCATAATTTTGAGGGATTAAATGTAAAAATACTAATTCAACATGAATTAAACAGTTTTTAATCCCTAAAGTTTATTAACAGACTTCGAATCCTAAAGAAACGAAAAAAATAATCCATTTCCTTTCCAAAAAACCAGGGAATATTTTCTTAGTCCTTATTATAACGGTAAACTGCAAGCAAGGGGATGAAGATTAATCCTGCCAGAATGGAGATCAATAAAATAGCACCTGCTCCCGGCCAATGCTGGGTTTTAAAGGCCACGCCAATGAGTAAAGACATTCCAAAGACAACACCCAAAATGTAAACGGTTTTTTTCATGATAGATATAGATTTAAAAAACGCCTGATGGCCATGTTAATTGAACGGATAAAAACTTAGTCAATTAAAAGTATAAATAACTTTTCATTATTAAAAATATACTGAATGAAATAATGGTTTTTATCTCTTTTGAGAAAAACTGTCTCATGGAAATAATTTTCTCAAAGCAGAAGCTGCCGGCATTCGCCCTTGCGTAGAAGATATAAATAATGAAATAATATTAAAAACAGTTAGTAAGTTATGTGTTTATTAACAATAGCGACTTTCATAAATTATCATTTATTTCATATTTTTATCCGGTATTAATTAACTGAAGGATATAAATAATTAATTGATAATTTTATTATGCACAAAATGGAACTATACAGATTTCTAAAAATACTTTTTATTTTTTTTCATATTTCTTTTTCAGCACTTTATTCGCAATCCGGAGAATTACCAACTGCTGTAATAAAATCTAATGCTCTTAATGACTTTAATAACTCTGATTACGCTGCAGCCCTCGAAAAATATGATATTTTATTGTCAAAATACCCTAAAGACGGGCTTTTTCATTATTACAGGGGAATCTGCCTGTTTCATCTTAACAGAGATCTCTCCGGAGCAGCAGAATCACTGGAATTTGCTTCTACCAGGCCTAATGTGCCTTCTGATGCATCTTATTTTCTTGGACTTGTTTACCTGAAGTCGTATCGTTTTACTGACTCCAGGATAAGCTTCGAGAGATTTTCCAGGCTTGCTACAAGACAGGAAATAAAAGCCCTGGACGTTGACAGACAATTACAGATTGTTGAAAATGCGATTGGGTTTACCCTTGATTACAATCCTGTTGAAATTATTGCCTCTTCTCTTTTTTCATTTAATGATTCCATTTATATCCGACAGGTAAATTCAACAGGAGGGCGATTAATTCAAAAACCTTCTGAACTGGTAAACTCCGGAGAGCAGGACGGGGAGCTTACAAATTTCATGTTTCTGCCAAGAGTTATTGATAAAACTGATTATGTGTATTTTGCAGCCCAGTCAAAAGGGGGAAAAACGGGTTCAGATCTTTTTCGCGCTAAATTTATTAACGGTAAGAAGTGGGGTGACATTGAACCTCTATCTTCTCTGAATACACCTTATGATGAAGTGCTTCCCTATTTCGACCCGATTGGTAAGGACCTTTATTTTGCATCCAAAGGACACAAAAATATGGGGGGCTTTGATATATTCAAATCGCACTACGATGAAATTCGTAGTTCATGGTCTGAGCCTGTGAATCTTGGGTTTCCGATTAATTCACCTTATGATGATTTTCTTTTTATTCCCCGGTCGGATCTTGGTTCAGTGTTATTGGTAACCGACCGTCAGGGGATAAATGATATGCTGACAGTTTACAGATTAAACATCCAGGAACCAAGAAAAAGCCTTGCAAATGCAGATCTGAATGAACTTAAACGGATCGGAAATTTTGGTGGTATAGAATCCATTCCAAGAATTGTTGATATTAGGGAAGTTTCATTTATTCCAGAAGAGAATGGGATAAATGAAAGCGCTGAAAAAAGTGCAGACCAAAAACAACAAAAGGATTTATCTTCCTCTTTACCTGATTCCTACAGTGACAATCTGAAGAAAGCTCTGGTTTTTCAGTTTAAAGCTGACTCGCTTTCTAAACTGGCGAGGGAAGCAAGAATAAAAACAAAAGATCAGAGTGACCCGAATGAAAGGTGGGCATTACAGAAAGAAATTCTTGAATGGGAGAGAAATTCACGTGAATATCAATCCAGGGCTGATGAATACTACGTAAGTATGAAAGAAATGGAGGGAGATATTCAAAAGGAAAAGCAAATACCTGCCACGATAAAAGCTGAAAAGCTTATAAATGACATAACAGTGTATCATTTCACTGAGGAAACAAACAAAAAGGAATTAGAAAAGTCTGAGATAAGTGAGCAATCCCTTATTAATGAAAAGGAAATAATACCGGTAAAACCTGTTCATGAAGCTAAAAAACAGGAAGATAAACACCAGCCTTTCAATCGTTTCGTAATTTCAGAAAAGTCACCTTATTCTGTAAATAATCCCTTCCCTTTAGATCTTCCTCTCCCTGAAGGAGCTTTATATAAAATCCAGCTTGGCGTTTTTAGTCAGAAAGTCAGTTATGATGCTTTCGGAGGCATATCTCCCATTACCGGAGAAACAATACATGACAGGAATCTCAGGCGATTTTATGCAGGAAAATTTTCAACATATGATGATGCCCTTAAAGCATTGGAAAGCATAAAGAAACAGGGATTCAAAGATGCTTTTATTGTAGCATGGTATAATGGGCAGAAAATGCCTCCTGCAAAAGTTGTTGAGCTTGAAAAAAGGGATTATTAAATTTTTTTCCTCCGGAATAATCTCTTACCAATAATAAATTGACATTTCTGATTTATTTTCCTACATTTGAGACAACATTAACTCAATTATTTATGACCGGAAAATCTCAGGATAAACCTTTTATCAGGGATAGCCGAACTAATGGCATTAAGGGGATGCATCTCCTCATATTGTTTAATGATGAAATCAATTCTTTTGATTTCGTTATTAAAAGCCTTGTTGAAATTTGCAATCATTCAGGGATTCAGGCTGAACAATGCGCCATGCTTGCTCATTATAAGGGAAGATGTGAGGTAAAGAGAGGGGATTACGAAGAACTGAAAGATATGCAATCAGGTCTTGTCTCCAGAGGGTTAGTATCTATGATTGAATAAAGGACAATTATGATTGGTGTATTTCTTTTAATTCTTCTGGGAATTTTATTATTTCTGATAGAATTTTTATTGATACCCGGTATAACAGTAGCCGGGATAGGGGGTTTGATCTTAATAACTGCGGGAGTTTATCTGGCATTTACAGAACATGGTACTGAAATGGGATTGATCACCCTTGGGGCTTCGCTGGTAGCCTCTGTCCTGATTCTTGCTGTCTCTCTCAGGTCACGGACCTGGAAAAGAGTGATGTTGAACACTAATATTGACAGTATAGTAAACGAAGGGCCTGCTGAAGGCTCCATAAATCCGGGAGATAAAGGGAAATCGGTTACCCGCCTGGCCCCGGTTGGAAAAGTGAAAGTTAACAATATTACAATGGAAGCCAAATCTATAGCCGGTTTTGTTGACCCTCATACAGAAATTGAGGTTGTTAAAATTTCCGGTTCACAATTAATTGTTAAACCTTTAAAATAAAGTATTATGGACCCTAATTTATCATGGATTATCATTGGCATTGTTGCCATTATTGGTCTCTGGATTCTTTTCTACTTCATTCCAATCGGACTCTGGTTCCAGGCTCTGGTTTCAGGGGTAAGAATAAGCCTCCTTCAGCTTATTTTTATGAGATGGAGAAAAGTCCCTCCCGGGATTATTGTAAGAGCCATGATTGAAGGAACAAAAGCCGGTATAGAACTTCTCCGGAATGATCTTGAAGCACATTTTCTTGCCGGAGGGCATATTGAAAGAGTTGTTCATGCCCTTGTTTCTGCCAATAAGGCAAATATTGATCTTACTTTTAAAATGGCTACAGCTATTGATCTCGCCGGAAGGGATGTTTTTGAAGCTGTGCAGATGTCAGTTAATCCAAAAGTCATTAATACTCCTCCTGTTACTGCTGTTGCAAAAGACGGGATACAGCTTATAGCCAAAGCAAGAGTTACCGTAAGGGCCAACATCAAGCAATTAGTTGGTGGTGCCGGTGAGGATACTGTTCTTGCCAGGGTAGGAGAAGGTATAGTTTCTTCAATTGGTTCTGCCGACAGTCATAAAAAGGTTCTTGAGAACCCGGATTTCATCTCCCGCGTAGTTCTTGAGAAAGGACTAGATGCCGGTACTGCTTTTGAAATTTTATCCATAGATATCGCTGACATCGACATAGGGAAAAATATTGGAGCTGTTCTTCAAATGGATCAGGCCAATGCCGACAAAAATATTGCACAGGCAAAAGCAGAAGAAAGACGTGCCATGGCTGTTGCTCTCGAACAGGAGATGAAAGCAAAGGCACAGGAAGCAAGAGCCAAGGTAATTGAAGCTGAAGTTCAGATACCAATGGCAATGGCTGAAGCATTCCGCAGTGGTAATCTTGGAATTATGGATTATTACCGGATGAAAAACATTGAAGCTGATACCCAGATGCGGGACAGTCTGGCGAAACCCGGAGGAAGACCAAAACCCGAAGGGAAATAAATCCATGATTGAAACAAAATGTTCATGAGGGAAAGAGATGAATGTTTTATTTCTTCCCGAATAAAGATAAATATTCAGTGTTTTTCTTAACACATAAAATTTTTATTATTTAACTTAATTTCAATTATCTATGAAATTTTTATTTTCTTATTCCAAATTAGTACCTTTAGTTATCTTCTCTATTCTCCTTTCTGGTGGGATAAGCTCCTGCAAACCGGAAAAAGCAGAAAAATATATCGGACTTCAGTTATATTCCCTTCGGGCCGACATGAAGGAAGATGTGGAAAGTACTGTTGCCAGAGTTGGAGAGATAGGTTACGATTTTGTAGAAGCTGCCGGATACAGTGATGGCAATTTCTATGGGATGGATCCGGTTGATTTCAAGGATCTTGTAGAAAGTCATGGTATGAAATTCCTTGCCTCCCATACCGGCCGACCCCTGCCTCAGGATGAGGCTGAATGGGATACCACAATGGCATGGTGGGACACCTGTATTGCCGCCCATAAAGCTGCCGGTGTGCAATATATTGTTCAGCCTTCCCTTGGTAAAAACAGCTTTGATAGTATAGTATCTGTAAAAAAGACAGCTGAATATTTTAATGCTGTTGGTGAAAAATGTAATGCAGCAGGCATTCGTTTTGGTTTTCATAACCATGCCAAAGAATTTGCCGAGGTAGAAGGGCAGGTAATATATGATATTCTCGTTGAAAATACCGATCCGGAAAAGGTAATGTTTCAGCTCGATATCTATTGGATTATTAAGGGTGGTCAGGATCCTGTTGAATATTTTGAAAAATATCCCGGACGTTTTGAATTATGGCATATTAAAGATGAAATGGAAGTCGGGGCCAGCGGAAAGATAGACTTCAGGCCTATCTTTGAAAATGCAGAATTATCAGGCATGAAATATTATATTGTTGAAGTGGAGAAGTATAACTTCGAACCCATTGAAAGTGTTCGGAAAAGCTTTGAATTTCTGACGAATGCTGATTATGTGAAATAGGACATTTTCTTAAGGTTCAAATCCTTGGATGTCCGCCTGATATAAGCTTTGTTGGTTGAAATGGACTCCCCCCCTACCTTGAAAAAAGGAGGGGGGAGTTAGCGAATCTAACAAATCTTCCCTCCGTACTCCGGCCAAAAAGCTTCAGGTTCGCACAATCATTCCTTACATTTTTTCAACGCGATCTCCCAACGGCGGGGAATATTTATACATTACGATAAAACCTGCTGCCAACTTTCCTGCAAAATCTGCGGAAAAAAAATTATCATTGGGATATTACAATAGTCTTTCCTATATTTGCAAACTTGTTTTTCAGGGGTGTAGTCCAATTTACAGCCTGACAAACATGCTGAGTTTGCTGATCACAGCATATTAAATGTATTGATAAAAATTTTTCGGGGTGTAGTCCCGACGATGAGTCGGGTTTCGATAGTGCATCCCGACTAGGGCGTCGGGAGAGTCGCAGGTTCTTTTAATAGTCATATTTTCGGGGTGTAGCGCAGTCCGGTTAGCGCACCTGCTTTGGGAGCAGGGGGTCGCAGGTTCGAATCCTGCCACCCCGACAAAAGAAAAAGCCTTCCCGCATTAGCGGGAGGGCTTTATTCTTACAGACGCGTTGAAAGCGCTGACTCGCACTTAATAAGTTTCAGATTAATAATTAAATCCTGATTTCACTTTACACTCGCTTTCATAAGCGGATGGAAGATAAAGCCCGTAATGAGCGAGCGATAGCGATGCGAATGAAGGCTTTTTCTTTTAGTTCACCCCCAATACAGGATCAGCAAAGCTAATCTGCCACCCCGACAAAAGAAAAAGCCTTCCCGCATTAGCGGGAGGGCTTTATTCTTACAGACGCGTTGAAAGCGCTGACTCGCACTTAATAAGTTTCAGATTAATAATTAAATCCTGATTTCACTTTACACTCGCTTTCATAAGCGGATGGAAGATAAAGCCCGTAATGAGCGAGCGATAGCGATGCGAATGAAGGCTTTTTCTTTGAATTACCCCCCTTACCAGGATCATGAGGAGCGAAGCGACGAATAATCCTGGTTTCCTGCCTGCCAGCAGGAAAACAAAAACCATGTCGTGCTTATCAATTATATCGTCTGTGTCAGGCGTTCGTAGAATTTATTAATCCTGCAATAATAAGGAAGTTATAAAATATTTGCCGTCCGGTGTTTTGATACTCTGTTCTAATTTTTTCAAAATCAGATCGCAGTTGTTCAGCTTGAAGTTTTTGGAGGTCAGTATCCTCGATAATCCATGATTCCAGGAGGTCATTGGTTAATTCAAAATGAGATTGAATACCATATGCATTTTTACCAATTTTTATAATTTGATTCTTACAGAAATCTCCGGTGGCTAACAGAATCATTTGTGGAGTAAGTTGTACTGTCTCCCCGTGTAGTTGAAAAACAGTAAGATTATCAGACAAGTTATTAAAGAGTTTATCTCTTCTGCCTTCGGAAGTTAATATCACTTTGAAGAAGTTATTTGCAGGATCCCTGAATCCTATTTCATTGATTTGGCACTTTACCACATTGCCTCCCATTGCCTTGACTAAGGTCTGTAATCCTAAGCAAACTCCGAGAAAGGGGATATGTGCCTGTAAAGCATTTCTGATTAATAATAATTCATTTTGCATTTTTGGAGACAAATCATTTGCACTATAAGGTCCCCCCAGAACAATTAATGCACCGTAATTTTCGATAACAATTTCTGTTGAATTGTCAAAATCAACTATTTGATATTTAACAGAATATTCTTTCAATAAAATTTCTATGAGTCCGGGATTTTCCCTGGGTATGTTTCTAAGAATCAGAATTGGCTTTGTCATCATTTTTTAATTTGTTCATTACCTGCAAACTTAAGTATCGTGCAGAATTGTTATCTATAAGGTCTAAGGTTTGCAGGTAATCTTCGCTGGCGCGCCAAAGCGCTGCATACTACCCTGCTATTGTAAAAATACAATTATTAGGGGAATAATAAATTTAATCGCTGAGGATTTTTTTTACAATAGCAGGGAAGCAATGCATTGCGTCTCTACGGTTTGTTGTGTAATCCATCTTGTTTCCAATTGGCGGGATTGTTTATAATGTATTTTGAAATATTTTGAAAAGATTCCTCATTTCGGATAATATGTTCGTGAAAACGGGATTGCCAGGCGAAATCATCACGAATTAATCGCGCACGTGTGGTTACACCAATTTTAAACCCACGGATAATGGATGCCAAATTTTTTGTTTGTGGTCCGAATTGGTTTTTGGGTTTAACGACCGTGCCTGGTTGTTTTGTGTTGGCGGAGGGGTTGGATTTGGCAGGGTTGTCGGGACCGGTGGAACCGGTGGGTCCGGTGGGACCGGTGGAACCGGTGGAACCGGTGGGACCGGTGGAACCGGTGGAACCGGTGGAACCGGTGGGACCGGTGGGACCGGTGGGAGAGACGCAATGCATTGCGTCTCTACATTCCATTTCCCATTCCATTTCCCATTCCATTTCCCATTCCGTTTCCCATTCCATTTCCCATTCCGTTTCCCGTTCCGTTTCCCGTTCCATTTCCCATTCCATTTCCCGTTCCGTTTCCCGTTCCGTTTCCCGTTCCGTTTCCCGTTCCGTTTCCCATTCCGTTTCCCGTTCCATTTCCCGTTCCGTTTCCCTTTCCATTTCCCGTTCCGTTTCCCGTTCCATTTCCCGTTCCATTTCCCATTCCGTTTCCCGTTCCGTTTCCCATTCCGTATTTCGTTCCGTATCCCGTTGCAACCCTCGTTCCGTAACCTGTTTATTATATTCATTTTCACCTATAATGATTATACCATGAAAATGATTCGGCATAACCACAAATTTATCCATTTGTAAATTCATGTCCGGCCGCATTTCAAATGTTTTTAACCATTCCTGTTCCGCAATTATCCCAATATCGGACAATATCATAACCCCATCGGCTATTTCTCCAAAAAAATGTTTCCTGTCTTTGGTACAAATGGTAATAAAATATGCCGCATTGCTGCTGTAATCCCAATTTTGCAATCGGACGGAAGGTATGCGGTATATTTTATTAAACCGATCAGACATTGGTTATGTAGCAATTTTTTTCTGTTTTCTGGAATTAACTACTCTTGTGGTGCTAATTCCTATTTCATATCTTCTATCTGAAACCAGTATAAATGCATAAAATGATCACTAACTATCCTCCTTTTTCGGGTTTTCAGGCGAAGTGGTGCTGCTAGTGTAAAAATACAATTATTGAAGGAATAATAAATTTAATCGCTGAGGATTTATTTACAATAGCAGGGAGACAATGCATTGCGTCTTTACCGCCCCACCTACGATGTTTCATCAGACCGGAGCAGTCCCCAATTTTTTTTATGATATTTCTGCGATATATTTAACATTTTTGGCCATTCGTTTGTTACAGGAATAACAAAAGATAAACCGATGTATTTAAAAGGAAACCGATTTAACCGTATCGACAAAATGGTTACCTCATGGATGGCTAGGAATGGTATACTTTTACTTAGGGTAAGTGTTGGTATCATTTTTTTCTGGTTCGGGCTACTGAAATTTTTCCCAGGAGTAAGCCCTGCTCAGGAACTGGCTGCCAAAACAATAGAGATTATGACTTTTGGATTCGTTAGCGGGAAGTCAGGCGTTATTATACTTGCAGTGTGGGAGGTTGTAATTGGGATTGGCCTGCTGAGTGGATTATTTCTGCGTGAAATTATTCTTTTACTTCTTCTTCAGATGCTGGGCACCCTGACTCCGGTATTTATATTTCCGGACGAAGTTTTTAATGTGGTGCCCTGGGTTCCCACCCTTGAAGGGCAATATATTCTTAAAAACCTGGTGCTGATAAGTGCAGGAATCGTAATAGGGGCCACCGTCAGGGGGGGATATCTGGCTGCTGACAAAACAAATATTAATCCCAGGCTTTGATTATTGCTGCAATCATCCGGTTTATATATTTGACAATCAGTTTGAAACTCCGGCAATTAACTCGCTCTATTAAAAAATTGCTTAACTATGAATTATTTTGTCTATCTGACTTTACCCCCATACCATTCCTTAAAAGGCACAACTTTATCAATACTCACATATACTTCGAATCCCGGATCAGGTTTTAATTCCAGTTTTAAACGGCTCTTTGGATACACATGCACATTTGCAATGGCATTAAGCTTTACCAACAATTGCCTGTTTATACGAAAAAAATCAACAGGATCCAGTTCATTCTTTAGCTTTTCTATACTTTCATCAACCGGATAAGATTTGCCATCGTATAAACATGCACTGGTGCTTCCTTCGTTACTAATAAAATATGCAATTTCCTCTATACTGAAGGTTTTAATTTTTTGTCCGTAAGCCACAGAGAACCGTTCACGGTATTTAGGCATTTTTTGAACTATCATCTCGTAAAGGGCATTAAGTTCTGTAGAAATACCCTGGCCTTTTGTCATTTCCCTGTATTTCTTAAGAGCAGCATTCAATTCTTCCTGAGCCACCGGTTTCAGCAAATAATCAATACTTTTCAGCTTAAACGCTTTAATGGCATATTCATCAAAAGCAGTTGTGAAAATTATAGGACTCGAAATATTTACCTTCTCAAAAATGGCAAAGCTTAAATCATCTTCAAGATGAATATCAAGAAAGATAAGATCAGGATGAGGATTCTGATTGAACCATTTGATAGATTCTTCAATAGATTCTAATTCAGCAATCACCTCAATATCAGGACTGTAATCAGATATCATCTTTTTTAATCTCTGCGCTGACAGTATTTCGTCTTCAATTATTATTACTTTCATGGATGTGATATTTATCTCTCTTTAGTCCCACCTTGTTTCTCTTCGCAATAAAGACAGTATATTGATGGACACGATGGGTAAAAAGGTTTACATATATATTTTAGTGTTTATTTAAAAGAGGTATCATAGCAAAATATTGATCATCCGTCTTTTTAAAAACCGGAACGCGATCTGAGATCAGGGCATAACGGTTAATAATATTCTCCAATCCTGTTCCGGTAGATGCGAATTGAGTTTCCCTGCTTTGCAGGTTGTTTACTACGTTGAGATAATCATTTTCATCAATAAAAAGTCTCACATGCAGGGGGGATTTTCTGGAAAATGTATTATGCTTGATCGCATTTTCAATAATGATCTGTAACGAGAGGGGCGGTAAAAGTTTGTCTTCTCTTTGCTCATCAAATTCTATATCTATTTTCATTTTTCCCATAAACCTGATATCGAGTAAAAAGATATAAGCCCTGAGAAAGTTCATCTCAGTATTCAATGGGATAAGGTCCTTATCCTTATTTTCAAGCACATACCTGTATACCTTAGATAATTGTTCAGTAAATTTCTCAGCAAGCTCAGGTTCGGTTTTTATGAGGGAAGTAAGTACATTCAGACTGTTAAACAGGAAATGCGGATTAACCTGTTGTTTTAGCATCTGGAATTGTGCCTGCAGGTTTTCTTTCTGAAGTTCAACGACCTGGGTTTTTACCTCAGTCTGCTTAATAATCAAACGCTTGATGGAATATTGAAGGTACAGACACAAAAGACCAATAAACAGGATATATACAGTTTTAAAGAAGTGACTGGTGGAGGTGAGAGACAAGGCATGCCTGGTCTCTACCTTCAGAATCTAAAATTCCATGTAACGGCCGGAATAATTCCGAACATACTTAATTTATAAGCCTTCATGGTATTATTATCTGTTTGGTCTGGTTCGAAATATATGGTAAAAGGATTTTTCCGGTTATAAGCATTGTAACAGGAAATATTCATTTCTGAAAGGAATTTTTTGGGTTTACTGTTGAGTTGAATGGTAGCGGATATATCCAGCCGATGATAATCCGGTAGTCTGTAGCCATTACGCTCTGAGTAAGATGGGAGGATCATGTTTCCATATTCCCATTTCCCGGTAGGCAGGGTAATGGGAGCCCCGCTGGTGAAAATCCAGTTTGCACCAAGGTTCACGCGGGGTGAAATATCATAGTTTGCAACCACAACCAGGTTATGGGGCTTATCGTAACTGGAACGGTACCAGTCCCCGTTGTTGATTTCTTCGATCTTCCTCCGGGCAGTTGATAAAGTGTACCCAATCCAACCGGTTAGCTTACCCGACTGCTTCCGAATCATAAATTCCATTCCATAGGAAAAGGCTTTTCCAGTTCTGATTTCAGCTTCCAGCTTATCATTGAAGTAAAGTTGTGCGTTTTCCCGGAAGTCGATTTGATTGTACATTTTCTTGTAATATCCTTCAACTGATAATTCCAGTTTATCATTAAACAGGTTTTTAAAAATTCCCGTTGCTACCTGTTCAGAAACCTGTGGTTTAATATTTGGTGAAGAAGGAAACCAGACATCGGTAGGAAGTCCTGCGGATGAATTGGATGCCAGCTGGAGGTATTGCCGGGTTTTCGAATAGCTGGCTTTTACGGAAAGTGATGAATTAAAGATATAGGTCATACTAAATCTTGGTTCAAATCCTGCATTGCTATGATAGGGTTTACTTCCGGTGTAATACGATGTATCGATTACTTCAAAGGAATCGTTATATCTGAATACGGTGGCTGTCCCAATATTTTGAAGGACGGAAAACCGCATACCATAGTTCATAAGGAATTTCTCACTGACTTTTTGATCATTTGAAAGATATAGGGCATAATCCATCGACTTGTTAAGAGCTACTTCTATCTGTTGTCCACTTACTTTGTTCTCTATATTACCGGGTTCAATATAGTGATGGGTAGCATGCATGCCAAAACGAAAGGTATTATTAGGATCAGCATACCAGGTTAAATCAGCCTTGCCGCCGATATCGCGGATCAGCGATTCCCATTTAAAGGTATTCATTCCCTGGTTAATGTCCATGGAATAATTATAATCGGAATAGATCAGTGAAATATTGGAAAAAAGCCTATCATTAAAGATATGGTTCCAACGGAAGGTTTCGGTGGCATTTCCCCACTGCATGTTGAACATATCGCGGAAAGAAAATACATCGCGCCCAAAATAACCCGAGAAAAAAATCCGGTTTTTATCATTTATGGAGTAACTTGCTTTCATATTCAAATCGTAGAAAAAAAGTTTATTATTGTGCAGCAGGGTATCCTTTGTGAGTGGAAGAAACAGGTCCGCATAGGTTCTTCTTCCGGAAAGCAGGATTGAAGACTTATCCTTAATAAGCGGAGCTTCAACTGTCAGCCGGCTGGCAATGCTTCCAATTCCTCCGGTGACCTGTGGCTTTTTGGAATTTTCATCCTTCATACGTATATCCAGAAGCGAGGATAGCCTGCCTCCGTATTGTGCCGGGATATCGCCTTTATAGATTTTCACATCCTTGATGGCATCGGAGTTAAACACTGAGAAAAAACCAAGAAGGTGAGATGGATTATAAACAGTGGCTTCATCCAGAAGAATCAGGTTTTGATCGGCCGATCCTCCCCTGACGTTAAAGCCCGAGAAACCTTCTCCCGAACTCTGAACACCCGGTAATAACTGTATGGATTTAAGCACATCTGCTTCCCCCATAAATGCAGGCATACGTTTAATATCTTCCGTATTGATTCGGATTGAACTCATTTGGTTATCAAAAACATTACTGTTGGTTTTAGTCGGGCTTACTTCAACTTCCTGCAGATTAATATAACTGACCCGGAGATCAGGATTAAAAGTAATTTTCCCTGTAATTTGAATCTGCTGTTCGATATTTTCATAACCCACATAGGAAAAGTTTACATTATAAACTCCCGGCGGAACGCTAAGAGAATAAAAACCATATACATTGGTAATTGTTCCGGCATGTAATTCCCTGATATAAACGGTAGCCCCGATGAGAGTTTCACCGTTGGAGGCGTCTTTTATATACCCGCTGAGTACTGCATTACCGGAAATATCCGGTTCAGTGGCAGATAAATTCTGGAGGCATATAAGTGTTAAGGCCAGTGCGATTAGTGTAAACTTTAGTGATTTCATTTTACTTGTCTGCATTTATTGGTTTTATGCCACAAAACTATGATCCCGATTTACATCTGGCAAAAATGAATCGGTGAATGACGGAAATGGAGGGGTGAGGGTGGGGATTGAGAAGGTAGAAGGCAGGCGTAATTTCATTGATTGCCAGAAGCACAGTCCGCATCGGTAAAACTGATTATGAACTTATCAATGATAGAAGCAGGTTGTTTTAATTTCCGGAATATTTATTCGAATATGAAAAACCTAAGCAGTGGGTGTAAATTTTAACTTATTATCTTTATATCATTCAAAAACTAATTATATGAAACGAAAAAAATTCATTCGAAACGTCTCATTAGCAAGTCTTGCCGGGATGTCGTTCGGTCCATCGAAACTGTTTAACCGAACACAAAACCTCGAGCATCAGGCAGTTTCTGACCGTGAGTATTGGGTATCAACCCTTGTAAAAATTGTGGATCCCGTATTGAAAAACCTGAGTGAAGGTAAACTGAAACAAAACATGCCGGTTCGATCCAATGGTAAAAGCCGTAAAAATGTTACTTACCTGGAAGCTCTGGGAAGAACCATGGCCGGTATTGCTCCGTGGCTGGCACTGGATGAAAGCGATGATGCTGAGGGTCAATTACGTAAAAAATATGCAGATACAGGCAGGGCTGCAATAGCCCAGGCAGTTGACCCCGATTCACCCGATTTCATGAATTTTACCAATTACGGACAGCCTCTTGTAGACACAGCATTTTTAGCTCATGGGATTCTGCGTGCACCAGATGTATTATTTCATCCCCTTAATGAGAAAACGAAAACCCAGCTTATTACGGCCATAAAATCATCAAGATTGATCAGGCCTGGGTTCTCCAACTGGCTGCTTTTCAGTGGCATGGTAGAGGCTTTCCTTCTTGAGTTTACCGGTGAGTACGATAAGATGCGTATGGATTACGTCATCCGTCAACTCTTGCAATGGTATGTTGGAGATGGAGTATATTCAGATGGACCAGAATTTGCCTTTGATTATTACAATAGTTATGTTATTCAACCTTTTATGGTGGATATTGTAGCTTTATTAAAAAAGCATAAGGCTGAACATGGAGACCACTATGATACCATTTTAAAAAGGTCGCAGCGTTATGCCGAAATCCAGGAACGCCTGATATCACCAGAAGGAACTTTCCCTGTTACCGGAAGGTCTGTTACATACAGGTTTGGTGCATTTCAGTCTCTTGCACAAATGGCCCTGCTCGATAAATTACCTGAAAAGGTTCATCCGGCACAAGTGCGCGCTGCACTTACTAAAGTTATCCGAAATTGTATTGAACCCAAAAATACATTCGATGAAAACGGATGGTTAAACATTGGTCTGGCCGGGCACCAGCCTGATATGGCCGAGACTTACTTGTCCACTGGCAGCATGTACCTGTGTACTGTTGGCATGCTTCCCTTAGGTTTGCCCGGTACTCATCCATTCTGGGCGGCAGCAGCACAGGATTGGACTTCAAAGAAAGCCTGGGTCGGGGTAGATATTGGCAGAGATTGGGCGTTTCGGAATTGATTTTGTGGCTTCACCACGTCATGCCGATGGGATTTTAGTTACAGGCCCTGTATCCGGTAATATGGCTGAAGCGCTGGAAATAGTATACAAAGCAGTTCCTGAGCCAAAAGTTTTTATACTTTGCGGTACGAATGCAATTAGGGGAGGTATTTTTACCGATAGCAATGCAATAAACAGAGGTTTACTAAATGAAATTAAAGTGGATTAATATTATGATTCAGATTAACAGCTTAAATTTTACTTACAGAAAGACTCAGAAACAAGCTATTCGTGATATGCAGTTTGACATTCGCGATGGAGAAGTTTTTGGATTTCTGGGGCCCAGCGGGGCAGGCAAAACGACCACCCAACGTCTTGTTATCGGGTTGCTCAGAAATTATCAGGGACATATTGAAGTGCTGGGGAAAGAAAGAAGCCTTTGGGGCAAAGATTTCTATGAGCAGATCGGGGTGGCATTTGATTTCCCCAACCTCTATACAAAACTGACAGCCAAAGAAAATCTACAGCTTATTGGTGCATATTATAAGAATCCGGTCGAAAACCCGGATAAAATGCTTGATCTGGTTGGCTTACTTCCCGACAAGGATACGCGTGTTGAGAGCTTCTCAAAAGGAATGAAGATGCGCCTTAACTTTATCCGTTCAATAATGCACAACCCCAGGCTGATGTTTTTCGATGAACCTACTTCCGGTCTTGATCCGGTAAATGCTAATATCATAAAAGAAATTATCCTGAAGCAGAAGAAAGAAGGGAAAACAATTTTTCTGACAACCCATAACATGACTGTGGCAGAACAGCTGTGCGACAGAGTGGCATTTATTGTTGACGGGCAGATTGTATTAATTGGTTCCCCCGGTGATTTAATGGTGGAATATGGTAAAAGGGCTGTTAAGGTAGAATATACATGGAATGGAAAACTTTCGTTACAGGATTTTGAAATGAATGGTCTTGGGAGCAATAATGCGTTTATGGATATCCTGAAAAGCTCGGAAATAAAAACCATTCACAGTATGGAGGCTACCCTGGAGGACATATTTATCAAATTAACCGGGAGGAAGCTGTTATGAGGCTGATCCACGCTATTTGGGCAGATATGCAATTTCAGATGAAACAGGGATTTTATCTGGTGTATGTAATAATTACCATCATGTACCTGATCATTCTTTCGTTTTTACCTCCGGACATTTTTTCCATAGCGCTTCCATTGGTCGTTTTCTCCGATCCCTCGGTTCTCGGACTATTCTTCATCGGCGGAATCATATTGCTTGAAAAAACTCAGGGAGTACTTATGGTACTGGTGGTATCACCGTTGCGAACAAGAGAATACATACTATCCAAAGTAATTTCCCTGGCAATTATATCAGTGCTGGCGGCTTTTGCCATTACTTTATTCAGTCACCATGGAAGTGTTAACTGGTTGCTGCTCCTGCTGTCAACTATTTTAACCTCAGGAGTTTTCACCATGGCCGGCATTATGATCAATGCCGGTTGCAATACGGTAAATCAGTATATGTTAAAAACCATTCCGTATATGCTGCTCTTTGTTCTGCCATGCTTTTCGCTGATAGGATTTCCGTTTTCATACCTGTTTACAGTTATTCCCAGTGTGGCAGCATTACGGTTAATGTTGGGAGCCTATATGGGAATTGAATGGTATGAAGCATTTGGATTGATTCTCTACCTTACCGGAATGAACTATCTGTTCTTGCTCCGGACCATGCGTGTATTTGAAAATAAAATTGTTTACCAGGATTAAGCACCATGATACAAATCATTCATTTTAAGAACGATATTAAACAGATTATGCGCGATCCGGTCATGACTATCGTGATGATGGCGCCGGTTTTCACGATCATAGTTTTTAAGCTGCTGGTGATATTTCTCATCCCGTTTATTACTATTAAAACAGGCTTTGATCTTTTACCCTGGCTTAATTACATTTTAGTATTCGTGTTGTTGATAAATTCAGGCCTGCTGGGTATAGTTACCGGATTTATGATGCTGGATGAGCGGGATGGAAACATTGCCGAATTAATGTCGGTAACACCCCTGGGAAGGAGTGGGTACTTAATTAACAGACTTTCATTTGCTTCCATTTTATCCTTTGTATATTGTATAGCCGGTTTCTATGTCCTAAGCCTGGTCAGTCTGCCATGGATCCTGGTTCTATTTTTATCCCTGCTTATGGCTATATATTCTGCAATTATCGGGTTATTAATTTTCCAGGGCGCCGATGACAAAGTAAAGGGGCTGACCTTTGCCAAAGCATTGAATTTATTTGTTCTCTTTGCATTTACTGATCTGTTTGCTATGAAGTGGCTAACAGTTTTATCTTGGTTTTTCCCACCCTACTGGATTACGATGGTTATTAAGTATCCCCATTCCGGTTTGGTAATCGGTATGGCATTACTGGTTCATGTTGTGTGGTTATGGGTGTTGGGTAAGCAGGTTTTGCTGAAGGGTAACTGAACTATGCAGCCTTAAGCCTCTGCCAAATAGGTTTTACTTAATATTCTGTCCCCTATTTTACAGAATGCCCAGGGAAAATAAATGCCCAACGTGATTATGGTTAAAAGAGACTGTCCCCAAATAAACAGGAAATCATTTAACGGGTCGATATCATATCCGAACTTGAGTTTTCTCTCATCTGACGTAGATGTAGTCTTTTCAGCAAAATATTTATACAAACGAAGTCCGGCCAAAGGCATGTAAATTCCAATAGTAATAATGGTCAGTATCATTTCAACGGCGATCTTACCGCATGAATTCCAAAAATCAGTCTCCCATTTAATGTGGTAATCCTTATAGTCAACATTAACCATCCATTTATATATTAAATACATATATGGGATCATAATTATCATCATGACAATTTGTTGAATAATTACTATGCCCATGTATTTACCCGGATCACTTATCATAAATTTAGCCATTAAAACTGCAAAAATAATTATCGGTAACAATAAGGTTAATAATAAAATTACAAATAGCTTTCCTCCCTTTCCTTGAAATTTAAAGTTCATTGAATTATAGCTTGAATTATCAATGAAGAATCCATGGATATTTCTTATAAACCAGGCAAGATAAACCCCCAGCGTAATAATACTTAGAAATAGCCCAAGAATAACAGTCCCGGTATATTTACCAATAGTTCCATTAAAGACAATGGATTTATCTTTATAGGAGACATTCTCAATTGTCAATTTCGCGATGTAAAATGCCAAAATAAAAGCAATTAATAACAGTAAAATTATAAGCGGAAAAATCCATAAAGAAGGTGTATCCCCCGGTTGGACATCCTTCAATTGAAATATTAAAGCTACATAAGGAGCTAAAAATGTTATCAGGAATACTATCCAGACTGGTAAAAGTTTCTTCCCTGTTAAATTGAAATTAAAATAGTCTTTCATGATTTTGGTTTAGTTAGTTTTAATTAGTTATTTACCTTATCAGCTTTTTCAGGCGCGAAGGGGTATTGCGATTGTTAAATTACAAATTTGAGTCTGCTCCGGAAAGTAATAAATACTCCAAATTCTGGTGTAACCCCCCATCCCCCTAACGGGCTACTCTTTATACCTAAGTTTGCGCCTTTGATCAAATTGTCTTGTAAAAACTGCCAATAACAATATCGCTGAAGTAAAGTTAAAACTTATTTGTTGGATTCCGCTTTCATTTTGTCACCTTTTTACTCTTTATTTCTATATCGCTATTCTGGTTTTTGCTAGGCTTTCATTCACCGTCTGAGAATATTAGGGTTGTTTATACTACAGCTCTCATTTGGGGCGTGTTTTTGATGATGCATTTCATTTTTTATTTATATGTTCAAAAGCAATCCATTAAGGGAATAAATAAAGAAGAGATATATGAATAAATAAACTATCGCAGGACGAAATCGGGTTGCGATTTCGGAAGAACTACAAGAAAGAATTTCTTTTTGTCGCAAATATTTCCAGAATATAGGCCGAAAACAGGCCCATTAAATGACTCAGAGCACTGAAATACATATACCTGATTGGATAATAAAAGCAGGCAGGGGTTCTGTCATATTTTCACTCCATTGAAAATCATTCCGATTAAGATGGCTATACCAAAACTTAACAGAGTACCAATCAATACATACTCGGTAAGTTTTCTGTCTTTTGATTCCTTTAAATCACCAAATCGGAAAATTGATTTTGCAGCTAACAGAAATCCAATGGCATCCCAATTCCCGGATACTACAAAGGCAAATACAAACATTCGTTCAAGGATACCTATGAAATTTCCAGCATTAGCCAATGATTCTGAATTATTTGTATTGGTATCCGGGGTCCAACGGGAAATGATATTTCGAATTAAGACCGATATCGGCTGCGTAAGGGCATATACACATGTAATGAGCAAGAGAATTTTTTCATCTTTTACAAATTCCGGTATAACCCAGGCTGACTGGCTCCATGACCAGACTATAATAATTAGCACGAAGTGAAATAGCTGGTCTATAAAAAACCAGAGTCGTTTGGTTTGTTCCTTGTGAAAATACAATTTCAAGATGTCAGTTATTAAATGAGCTCCTGTTAACAATAGTGCCCATTTAATAAAAGCAGTTTGCCACACAAGTAAAGTTATCAGCGCGAAATGTATCAGGGCATGAATATATAGCTGCCAGGCTTTTAGTTTTTTTTGTTCCTTGGCAGCTACCCATGAATTTGGTTGAAATATAAAATCACCCAGCAAGTGTGCCAGGATTAGTTTAATGAGTATCATTTTAAAGTTCTTTTAGTTTGATTTGGTATCTGGTAAGCAGTTCTGAAATTTCATCGTAATATGCCCGTTTTAACCTGTTACTCACAGCATTTTGCTTAATACCAAGCATTTCACCTAATTCTTTTTGTGAAAAACCGGGATTTGTCAATGCAAGGTATACCATTTCAGCCGAGTTATTGGTCCAATTGTCCATCGCTATCAGGGCAAAGCGGAATAGCAGGTTCATTTCGTCGTTAAATGCCTCGGATGAAGTTGCAATAGCCAGGTTTTGTTTTTCCTTTACAAGTTTTTCAAATATTTCTCCCGAATAAATAAAAGCAGTTCCATTTGACTCTGTAACCGTTGAGGCCGTATAGGTTTTTTCTCCTATGCCTATGGCCATTCGAACATCGATTTGTTTTATACATTTAATAGCAGCCTTTATTTTTATCGTTGCTAAAAGGGCATACGACGGATCTTTAATTTCCACCTGAAAACTATCACCCCGGTATATTTCCCAGGTTTCAGGATTACTCCCGACATTACTTAATTCCGATTTAAGTTTCCCCAGCCAAATCTGTGGATTCGCTTTCTGAGAATGTATAATATCACCGGTTATTATGCTTGTCATACTGCTTTTTTTTCAAATGTATCACATTTATGCGTGATAAGCAAATATATCACTCAATTAAGTGATATATTGAAATATCATTTAAAAACATGATATCCTCCACCTTCCCAAAACATACCTCCCCCAATACAATTTTCACTTCTCTGTCTGTTTTATCATCCCTCCAATAAACTATGAAATTTACCAGAGCTTATTTTATATGGTAGCCATCATTCCGGAGTTTTTCAAGTTTCCCTCTAAAATGACTTGAAAACTTCAAAACCATTTGGCCTTTAGGGTTGGTAAATCCTTCCGGATTTGCAATAAGTGCATCGCCACTATTGAGTTCAGACATGCGAAGCTGGATATATCTGAAATAGTCAAGTTGCACATCTTTATGACTCAACTGCACGGTAATCTTCAGGTTTTTCATGAATAAAATCTTTAAGCTCCGCTTCTTAACAAATTTTTCCTTGGAAATGGTCATGGATGAGAGCTTCCAACTGCTCATTGTTTATTTCGGAGGTGTAATTACAATATCTGAAAAAATTTCCAAAGCAGGAGGGGACAGCAAGGAGCCTGTAGTATATTACTTTCAACGATTCATCGATATCCTGAAAAGCAGCGATTTCGTCATAAAAAAGATCTTTTGCTTTTATTGAATCATTCAGTGGATTGCTATGGATTTCGGGATCCAGTTTATCATCCTTAACCAGCTTGTGATATTCCTTTTTTATTAAAACCGGCCCAAAAAATTCAATTTGGATTTTTAAGTCTAATTTTATTTATTTTATTTTCGAAAGACCATATTTTTCCATTGCCTTTGATTTCAATTCCTCCGGCATTTTTTCGATCGCATATCTCAATGCTGTTCTTGGCATAGTTTCTTTTCTTGATATGACAAAATTGAAAATCTCCATCTGATGTGGCTTACTCGCCACTTTAAGCATCCATCCATATCCTTTCTGAACCATATCATCTTTATCATGCAACAGGTAATCGGCTATTTCTAAAATTTCTTTCAGAAACTTCCCTTTGCGGGCGGGGACGATCAATGAGACAGCGGAAGCACGCCGCATCCAGCGGTGTTTAGATTTGGTCATTTCTTTTAACCTGGGCAGAAAAGCAGGATACATTTCAATAAAGGTACCTACCGTATGATTGCAAAATGTGTCGCATGATGCCCAGTTTTTTACATATTTGGAAATCCACCTTTTGAAAATTTCAAAATCAGAAGGTTCAAAATTCTTATGCAGATAATATGACCAGTTACAGGCAATAAAGGATTCTTCCAGAAAACCTGAACGCCAGAATTCTTCACAAATAGTAAAGATTTCCTCTTTCGGCATATTTTTCACTGAGACAAAAAGTTCTCTGCTTATTTTGTGGACTACCGGAACTTTTACTCCATAAGACTTTATTTTCTCTTTGAAAAAGTTCTGTCCGGTGACAATGGTTTTTTCGTCAATGCTTTCTTTGAGCTTATTGCGTGCAATAGAAATGACAGGGTTCATGGTAAGTTGGGTTATTTACTGTTTAGATTCCTTTAACATTCTTAGTACACCTCTTCTTACAGCCGGGGTGAGTGTTTCGGTGTACTGTTCCTGTGTAAGAAATCCAATTTCCTGGTACAGTTCAGGGTATTTTTTTGCGATTTTCAGGATCATTTTAAAGGCATTGTATCTTGCCGAGGGTTGTTTGTTGAGCTTTTCCCAGATACTCACGCAATGGCAGTATAGTATCCCTTCATGCTCCTCATCCATTTCCATCAGGTAAAGTATCTTGAGCAACTCCCTTTGCTGGTTGTCTCTGCAGGCAGGGAGAAACTGAATAATATCCGGGATATGTTTTCTTATTCGTTGGTCATTGGTATCCATGCAGCTCCAGAGCAACCACGATGCCCTCCAGGCGTAAGGCTGTTTATCTGAAATGGCCAGGTGAACGGCTTCCTCAAAAAAAGCGGGATTGGCAGCCATGCCTGAAATCATCTGGTCTTTGTAAAAATTAGTGAGAAGGTGTTCGAGGGTGGTTGTCATATAATTTTTCGTAATTCTGCGTTTGCAAGTATATCTCAGAATAAATAACTATTCACCAGCTTTATGAAAATGCTGATCTCATAACCGCTAATATTCATAGCATCAGGGTAAATCCATAAAGCTGTATGTTTTCAAATTATTGCTCCGAATAAAAATAATCATGAAGGCTTTTTCTGAACCTAAACTCTTTATTATTCTATCGCTTAATAATATGGGGCACATTTTTTCGTGAAAGTGTCTTTTAGTTTATATTTTCACGTAAATATATTTAAATGTGTTAAAATAAATATTAACTGCCAGCTGATTTTTTCATTGTACAGACGCCCCTTGTGGCCGCCCAAAACGAAACAACTGGGCCATTCGGAAAGGTTCAACCACAAGGGGCTGCCCCTAATTATTCAACCATTTCTTAAAATCAGATGACCGGTCAATACTCACAATAGTTTCAGAATCATCATCAGCTTTTGGTTTCAGTTCCAGTTTAACCCGGCTTCGCGAATATGCCACCATATTGGAAATGGAAGCCATATTTACCAGATATTTGCGGTTGATTCGAAATGCGCTTTCTCTCTTTCCAATTTCAAGTAATTTTCGTACGAATTTTTCTCTATTTCTCCATTTTTAACCGCTTCAAGCACCGAACATCCTATCTCGTTTGAATGAGTACAATCTTTTTACTTACAATTCTGTAAAAAGCTAATAATCTTATCAAATGTGGTTTCTAATCCGTTTGAGGTGTCAGTAATTCCTACTTCTCTCATTCCGGGATTATCTAAAGTATTCCGCCATTTTCCAACACTATTAGTTCCCTGTGACTTGTAACGTGTCTGCCCTTACTTGTGCTTTGGCTTATTGAATCCGTTCTCATTATAGACCTGCCAGAGAGGTTATTTAACAAAGTAGATTTTCCAACACCAGAAGAACCGAGCATACAAAATGTCTTACCTTTTTCAATTATCCGATTTAAGGCATCATATCCATCCTGCGTTTCATTGCTAATTGCAAAAACTGGAATATTTCGTATCCGTTGATTAACGTTTTCTATTAATTCAATTTTTTCTTGTTCATTTATCAAATCTGTTTTTGTTAGAATAATTATCGGGCTTACCTTAGAAGAATAACATATAGTCAGGTATCTTTCAAGTCTGTTTATATTAAAATCCCGGTCAACTGCTTGAACCAAAAAAGCGTAATCAATATTTGTTGCTATAACTTGAATTTCTCCGAATTGTCCAACTGCTTGTCTTTTAACTATTGAGAACCTTGGTAATATTCTATGAATTATTGCACTATCCGTATCATAAGTCGACATTGCTACCCAATCGCCTACTGCTGGGAAATCTTCACGACTTTCGGCTGAAAATCGCATATTTCCTGTTATTTCAGCTTCGTATTCTCCTTGTGTTGTTTTTACAGTATATCGTTCCTTATGTTCTGCAATTATTCTTCCTGGTTCAAAGTCATTCAGTTTTTGTTCGATTCTAAATGCTTCAATATTTTTATTATATCCTAATTATTCTAGTGTCATTTTGTTTCTAATGATTAATGTCAATTTTAGATTTGCCTTTTTCTTTTTTTGGAAAAAGTTTTTCAAACTCATTGAGTTCTTCTTCTTTGATTTCAAATGCCTTATCCTCATAAAACTTTCCTCTCACAGCTGCCAAAGCATTTGGATATAATTCCAAAACCATAAAAGGTTCAAAATTCTTTCCTTCTTTTGTTGTATTTCCATAATTCTGTGCATTAACAAATCCAAAACGGTGATAATAATCTGGGTGTCCAAATAGTATCATTGCCGAATAGCCTAATTCTTTAGCAATAGCAATTGATTCTTTTAAGAGTTTTGTTCCAATACCTATCTTTTGAAACTCAGGAAGCACCGAGATTGGTCCTACACATAACACTTGGTGTTCCTTATTTTGTATATCTACTACATTCGCTTTGGTAGTTATTATATGACCCATTATTTTATTTTCCGATTGGGCAACTATGTCAAGGTTGGATACGTAACAATTACTTTTCCTTAGATTATGTAAAACTAAATGTTCGTCGCAACCGGGTTTAAATAAATTCCAAAATGTTTCGCGAGTAATGTTTTCTGTTATCAGAAAATCCTTTGTTTTTGTTCTTTGAGTGAGTTGGCTTTCATCTCTTAACAGAAATTAATTTACTGCGTTTAAATGCAATGTTATTGTTCCCGACCCCTCAATGCTCCTATATTTCAACTTCCAATTTCCGGAAACTGCCTGGAAGGATTCATCAAGGTATAGGTTTTCAGGCGATTGAGGTTGGATTGTAAAAACGGTTTCCCTATTTGGGTTTATCAACTCCAAAAGAACTCCCCCTTCGGATACAAAAAGCTCACCCTCCAGGCTTATTCTTTTAACCTGCTTACCCACATGCATGATGGATAAGCCATGAGAATTCCTGCCAAAATCGGTATCGAAGCCAAACCGGATGATGGATTCTTTTTGACAGGAGAGCATAAGAAAAAGGATGAGTATTGAGACATATTTGAAACTGCTTTTCATTTTAGATTGATTTTGGTGAATATTTATCGGGATTAAATTAACCATGTTGTTTTTTTAGAAAAGCCAACGCTACCCCTGGCCCCTTAGAATTAGATTTCAATTTATAAGTTATCCTAAAAAAACTCTGTGACTTTTTCAAACGCATTTAAATAAATAATATCAAATTATTCAACGCCTTGGTAAACCATACGAAAACGAAAAGAAAAAATGAAACATGATGGCCTGTCAATTGAAAACCGGTTTTTTCAATTAAAAAACCATTTCTATTTATCAATTGGTATAAATTTGTAAATACAAAACACATAAGATTATGAAGTACTTTCTTTCAATTCTCATTTTTCTACACGGCGCCATTCATATAATGGGCTTTGTGAAGGGATTTAAAATTGCCCAGATATCAAATCTGCAAGCTGATATTTCACCTGTTTCGGGCATATTCTGGTTTGTTGCATTTTTGTTGTTTGCCTTTTCGGCTGTTGGCCTTACACTAGGGAAAGACCTTTGGCCATACTTTGCTGTTCCGGCTATAATTATTTCAAGCATACTTATAGCGAGTACATGGGGCGATGCCAAGTACGGTATGATACCCAATGTAATTATTTTGGTTTTGGCATCTGTTTCGTTTTCATCCTGCAGCATGAATAAAATGGTTGCCCGCGAAACAGAAGAAATTCTCGATGCTTTAAAAACATCTGAATCAGTAATTATTACTGATTCGGATATTCATGAACTGCCCGTTCCCGTACAACGATGGATGCACAGCACAGGCATTATAGGAAAACCTGCAATTAATACGGGCTTTGTAAAACAAAAGGCACTGATGAAAATGAAGCCGCAACAGCAGGATTGGTATGCTGCTCATGCAGAGCAATACACTACTATAAATCCGCCAGCCTTTATCTGGACAGTTAACATGGAAATGTCACCACTTATCAAAGTCAGAGGCCGTGATAAGTTTGTTGGGGGTAAAGGCGAAATGCTTATTAAGATAAATACACTCATAAATATAGTGAACGAAAAAGGCCCCCGAATGGACGAAGGTTCCCTTCAACGATTCTTGGGCGAATTGGTCTGGTTTCCTTCATTAGCACTAAGCCCTTATATATATTGGGAAGCGGTTGATGAAAATTCGGCAAAAGCTACCATGACTTATGAAGGAACTACCGGAGAAGGTACTTTTTATTTTAATGAAAATGGCGATTTTGTGAAATTTGTTGCGTTGCGGTATATGGGCAACAAAGCGGATTCTAAGCGTTTTCCGTGGGTTTTAACCGTGGATGATTACGCTGTTTTTGAGGGGATTAAAGTTCCATCGAAAATGAAAGCCACATGGGAACTCGATGAAAAGGATTGGACATGGTTAGATTTGGAAATTATATCGATACAATATAATATCATAAATTATAAAAATAACGGTAATTAATTAGTCTGAAAGAAAACTCATACTGTCAATCTCATGAAACAGGTTGGTGTTTACTACATCAAGCCAGAGGTTTTCAAGAGAAAACATACTGGCATTCATGAAATTCAGTTTTTCACCAAGGGTATAAATCCCGGAATTTAATACGATCTTTATCAGTGGCCACATTCCGGGCATTTCTCTTGTTGTGCCTCCTCCATAGCGGTTTACATATTTTCTTTCTGCCATCAGATATTCTATCCACTCATTAACGTTTGCATCCGAACCGGGAAAATCCAATTTCATAAGTGCTTCCACCGCTTTATGATCATTTCGTTCCAATGCCGAAGGATACGGGATGGACGGAATTGTGAATAAACCAACCGTTTACCCATAGAGAATTCATCGAAAGTAGCGAGCCTGGATCTGGAGAAAGTCTGGATTTTGTAGTTTGTGGTCATATAAACATCTGATTCCATGATACCCACCAGAAAAAACAACACAAAAAATCTTACCCTAAACTATCCGCCTTTCAACAAACAAAACAAGGCATTCATTAAACAATATTTCATCTTTTCTGGTATAATTCGGAATTTTACAACGTATATCGGGTTTTGTTCAGTTTAAGACATTTCTGAAGATATAGACCGATCTTATTGTTTAATAAAATTCTCTCACCATGAAAAACGCATTATTAATATTAGTAGTATTAGCTACCCTTTTGCTTATTTTTCTTATCTACTTCGATGGATTTAGAAAAATCAAAGTCAGCATCACAAAACAGGGTGGAGAAACCCTCGTTTATGAAGAATACATAGGTGACTACAAACTTTGCGCAAGGGTGATGGATACGATCTATTATTCATTATTGGAAGAGGATAAGATAAAAACTTTCAAAGGTTTTGGTATTTATTATGATAATCCCCGGAAATTAGAAAAAAGCAAGCTTCGTTCCGAAGTCGGTTGTATCCTGGAAGATACAAGTGATGCAGTTATTGAAAAAACGAGATTATTCCTTGCAATCACCTTTGCGATTAGCTTTACGGCTGCAGGCTTATTTTATATACTTGGAGGGAGCTATCAGAAAACCGGTGGGATTTTATTTGTATGACATGGTTATCAGTAAGGAGAGGATTATGGCAAACGTGATAAATAACTACCTTTAGCAGCCATTCGTCATCTGCCACCCAATTTCCGCTATTCACCAACATATTCTTGACAAAAGCTCTTATATACTTTCTGTAATCACAACAGAATAAACAAAAGATGATTTTCTGTCTGAAGTGACTCAAAAACGCCCTATAATAAGAAGTTTAAAGATTATTACTTCATTAGCTGCAAAGCTTCTTCTGCATTTGTAACCGGGGCCTTACATGTCTTATCTACACAGACATAAATGGTAGTCTGACCTGGCACCAGCTTATTTTCAAGTAATTGTAAAGTCCCCTCGTCCTTTCCTCCAAGGAGAATTGCATCCGGAAGGTAATTTTTGTCTAAGGTTTTTCTGCAAGTATCCCAATCTGATCCGACAATTGCAACTTCATATAATGGTTTTATAATATGTATTCCCAATATTCCCCAGTTTGAATAGGAGAAGATATTCTGCTGTAAATTCTTTTGCACATTTTTCAACATCTGTTGTGCTTTTTGTATGAAAGATTCATTATTAAAAAAATTTCCTAGCAAGAAAAGATTGTTAGCCATTTCCGAATTCGATGAGGGAATTACATTATCTGTTATCTCCATTTTTCTGGCTATCAGATCTGAATGGTTGTCATGTGTATAATAAAACATTCCGGTTGAAGTGTCGAAAAAATGGCGTATTGAGTAATCTGCCAGGTCATTTGCTTTGTAAAGCCATTTTTCATCAAAGCCTGCCTGGTACAGATCAATAAATGCGGAAATAGTAAAAGAATAATCGTCAAGAAGGCCCGGGATAGAAGATTTTCCATTTTTGTAATTACGGCTTATCCCGTTATTGTCAGCTATTGCGTTTAAAGCTAGAAAATCAGCATTTTTAATAGCTGCTTTCAGAAATCTATTTTCTCCAAATGCCCTGTATGCGTCAATATAAGCTCTCAACATGAGGGCATTCCATGATGTAAGAATTTTATCATCAAGTCCGGGTCTTGCTCTTTTATTGCGAACTTTTAACATAATTTCCCTGCATTGGGCTATCTTAGTTTGAAGATAATGCTCCTCTATATTGTGTTTTTCTAAATATTCTTCATCACTTGAATTTCTGAACAGAATATTTTTATCCTTTTCCCAGTTACCGGGTTTGGTAATGTTGAAATAATCGATAAAGAGAGGCGCTTCCTTACCCAGAACAGATTCAACTTCTTCCTTCGTCCATACATAAAATTTACCTTCTTCTCCTTCACTGTCGGCATCGATAGAAGAATAAAACCCTCCTTCAGGTGAAGTCATTTCTTTATCAATAAACTCAAGCGTTTCATAAACAATCTTTTTATATTCCGGATTTTTTGTCAGTTGCCATGCATGTGTGTAGAGACTGACGAGTTGTGCATTATCATACAACATCTTTTCAAAATGTGGAACATGCCAATTCCCATCTGTTGAATAGCGTGAAAACCCTCCTCCGACCTGGTCATAAATACCCCCTGCAGCCATTTTATCCAATGTTAATGTAACTGCTTCTAAAGCTTCCTGAGAATTACTAAGGGAATAGTAATGCAACAGGTATTCCCATACAGAAGGCATTGGAAATTTGGGTGGCTGATTTATGCCACCCTTTGCAAAATCAACATATACCTTAAAACTATTGAAAATATAGTCAAGTTTACTTTTTGTCAGAAATGATTTTTCCTGACTCAATACGACGTTTTCTGCAGACTTTATCCCTTTTGTTAATTTATCGGCCTGAACGCTTAAGGAAGAAGGATCTTTATGCTGAATATCAATAAAATAATCCAGAACTTTTATTAGGTTATTTTTCGGGAAATATGTACCAGCGAAAAAAGGTCTTCCATCTGGTAAAGCAAGAACATTAAGCGGCCATCCTCCACTTCCGGTTGTCAGGTAAGCAGCGCTCATATAAACCTGATCTATATCAGGTCTTTCCTCCCTGTCAACTTTAATACAAACATAATGTTCGTTCATTATTCGTGCTACTGTGGTGTCTTCAAAACTTTCCTGTTCCATAACATGACACCAATGACATGAAGAATATCCAATACTAATTATGAGCATCTTATTTTCATCTTTGGCTTTTGTCAATGCTTTATCTCCCCAGGGATACCAGTTAACAGGATTATGAGCATGCTGTAGTAAATAAGGACTGCTTTCATGGATTAGCTCATTCGTGTAATTATACATAATTTTCTATTTTTCGTTATTTTTTCTCTGCTTTGCAGGCATGAAAATCTCAATAAAACCAAAGAGACTATTACTACTAACATTTTTTTTATAGCACCGGTTCACTTTCATTAAGGTTAAATGAGTTTAATGATCAATTGGCCGATGAAGGAAAGGATCCATCCTGTTTTTGTTGCAAAAATCCAGGGATCTGCAATGATATAATGATTTCTTAAGGGCGTCCGTTAACACTTTAGTGTGAAGCTATCGCAACAATTCTGAACTTTGAAAAGATCAATTCCCCTCAGATAAAAGTCAGTTGGCAGGAATACTATTGCAATTATGTGGTACTTATTTTCAATTATGATTTTCCTTCATGAAACTATTCAGGTACCAAATATAGCAATTGTATGGAAGCCGACAAGATTTTACGGTTACTTTTAATGCAGGTATCTTTAACATATCCGATAATAACATATACTTCTGTCCCGTGGTGGGTTTTTAATTGGCAGGATTCCTTTTGTTTGACTTTAATATTCCGGGAACGGAAGTTAATAAATAATTTCAACTTCCAATTCAGGCATTTCTATATATCCAGCACCTTCTTCAAAAGAGCGTATCCTGAACGGCTCACCGGAACTTTCTGACCACCTTTTAAAATCAACAACCAGGCATTTTTCTCATAGGGTTCAAGTTTGCTTATCCGATCGGCCCTTACCAGGTATGATCTGTGCACTCTTACAAACTCATCTTTTCCCAGATGATCCTCGAAATATTTCATGGTTTTTTGTTTCAGGTACTTCTCCGAAGTGGTATATATCATCACATAATCGTCCTGTGCTTCAAGGAAAAGAATCTGGTCGGCCGGAATAATCCTGATCTCATTTCTCGTTCGAACCACCACCCTGGAAAGTATCTCCGCAGTATTGTCAATATGTTCCTTCAAGCCTGTATAACCGGACTTCTTTTTCATCATAATTCTTTCCAGGGCTTTACTCACTGCCTCCCGGAATCTGTCTTCCGGAAAAGGTTTCAGCAGATAATCCACTGCATTGAGTTCAAAAGCCCTGATAGCATATTGATCGTAAGCAGTAGTGAAGATTATTTCAGGTGTATCATCGAGAAGTTCAAGCATCTCGAATCCGTTCAGTTTTGGCATCTGTATATCAAGAAAAACCAAATCTGGTTTGTGTTCCTGAATACCCTTCAGACCAGAGAAACCATCAGCATACTCCCCGCATATTTCAATTCCGGGAAAACTTTCCAGGTATTCTTTCAGAAGACTCCTGGCAAGCTCTTCATCTTCAATGATCAGTGAATTAATCTTCATGGTATGGAAAATATAATTTAACAATGAACCGCCCATCTTCTTTTCGGTACTGCATAAGGTCTTCCCTCCCGTAAACCAGCCGCAGCCTTTCCATAATATTTTTTAACCCTATACCTGCACCCCTCCTGGCGGGACTCTCCTCGTCGTAATTATTAGTGATCTGAATACCCAGCATTCCTCTTTCCACCTTGCATGTCATCTCTATCAAAACAGGTTCGGTGCTTTCATATACACCGTGCTTCACAGCATTTTCGAACAAAGGCTGAAGTATCATATTTGGAACAAGCCAGCTTTCAGAAGTGCTTTCACATTCAATGCTGAACTGCAGTTTTTCTCCGAAACGAACTTTCTCAATATCAAGATACCTGAGTATATTCTCCATTTCATCCTTCATGTGAGTTTTGTCTTTTTCAGTATGTTTTAATGAGTAACGCAAAAAATCCGAAAGCTTGATGATCATCTCCCGGGCTCCTGCAGGATCATGCAGGGTGAGTGAACTTACCGAATTCAGCGAGTTAAAAAGAAAGTGGGGGTTTATCTGTGATTTTAACATGTTCAGCTCAGCCTCCTTCACCAGAGCTTTCAGGTCGGTTTCATTTTTTATTCTTTCCTTAAGATTTTGGGAATAGACGATAAGGTAATAAATCATCAGCAAAATCAAAAATAACAGTATCCCTGAGATGATACGGTAAGGAACAGACAGCAGGAGCGAATACATAAAAGCTTCATCACTGGAAAATAAAGATTTCATTATTAAAAATCCTGTTGACATCCACACTACAATAACCAGAATCCCCAGGGCCAGTATATTCAGCACTACATATATTATATTCCTGTTACTCAACGGAATATATCTTACCGGATACCAAATAGCCAGGGCTATCAGGAAAAAAATGGTATTAAAAACCAGGCTATCGGTAATTGCATGAGTAACATCAAGGTGGAAATAAAAAATAATAATACCTGTCTGGATAGCGGAAACAACTATCCAGGCAAGTATGTATGCTATCAGGTTTATCCGGCTCCTTAAGATCGGATTCATATCTTATTTGTCGTAACTTGAAAGTTCTCCTCCCCCAAAGATAGCTATTCCTTTTATTACCAGTGTTCTTGCAGGATCATATATTTCATCCCCGGTTATCATCCTTTTATCGGAAAAGCCTCCAAACACACCTGCCACTTCCACCTTTATATCCCAGCCCGGGGGGACAATGAATTTCGATCCTCCAAAAACCATTACCATCTCAATAACATTTTTTCCCTGTGCGAGTTTCGACTGCAGAAGGTTATATTTCCCTCCTCCAAAAACATTAATGATCTCTCCACCTTTGAAGTTTTCACTGGTGATGATACGATCATGACCTCCGAAAACATTCACATCCTCAATCATATCACCGTCCGTACTACTCGCTGAAATTCCGAATCCACGGTTAAACACTCCCTTAAAGAGTATTAATACCCCGAGGAAAATCAGCATAGCAGGCCAGAAGAGTTTAAAGGCACTTACCGGTAAAACCATAAATTTTGGTAATAAAAAAAAGGCGCCGATAATTATTAGTAATACTCCTGTAAACCGCCCGTCACGTTTGTTGACAAATATAATACCCAGTACTATTAAGAGAGCCTGCCAGGTAAACAGGATTTCTCTGGTTTTGAAGTGAAAAAGATTAAACTGATCACCAATAATCAGCAATCCTGCAATGATTAGGATTAGTCCTAAAAAACCAACTCTGTTTTTTCTTGTTTCGTGTCTTGTTTCATTTAATTTTTCCATTATTTGATCCTCCTGATTTGTTTTATTCGTGATACTAAAAATTTCAAAAACATTTTGTATTATAATTTATATGCTGAATGAGAAATATGAAGCAAAAGTAAAAGAGAAAGAAAGTCAGGGAAACAAAAAATCGGTAAGTTGAAGATTTTTACCGGTGAATTGTATTTTTAATTCTCTTAAAGAAAAAAGTGTCGAAGATCTTAACTATATCCATGAGCTACAGATTCTAAGGATGAAGCATCCGGAATGTTCTCCTCACATCTAACTTTCTCCCCCTGGTATATTGATTGAGCCTTCATTTAGATGTTTAGACAAACATATTTCCGGCTTACCTGTTTTCTGATGATTTAGCAATAAGATCCAGCACCTTGCTTGTACGGGCGGCACTTATACCGGTGCTGGGACATTTTCCCCGTCCTTTCATTTCATCAACAATTGTCTGAATGAGGTTTTGCTGAATGTGCCCGGGTAATTCAAAAGTATAGCTTTCAACTCCTTTCTCCCCGGTTATTAGTTTTACAGTCGGATCTCCAAAAGTGGAATATTCAATTTGGCCTCTGCTGCCTATGATCACCGTTCGGTCAATATCCGAGGTTTTTCCCGCGGTAAAACACCAGCTTCCGCTTCCAACAACCCCATTCCCGAATATAAACGATGCTGTTACCACATCTTCCGCATTGTATAGTCCGGCCTGGTTGCAAGCGATCCCTTTTGCCTCCTTAACCGGACCAAAAAGAAAATCGAGAAAATCAAACTGATGAGATGCAAGATCATAAAAATATCCGCCTCCGGATATTTCCGGAATAACTCTCCAATTAAAATCCAATTGCCTTACATTATCAGGTATAGGCTCCTTATTCATCAGAATATTAACAGTTCTTACTTCACCGATTCTGCCCTCTTCAATTAATCCCTTTATCTTAAGGAAATTTGGAAGAGCCCTCCTGTAATACGCAACAAATAATGGCAATCCGGCCTTTTGAAAAGCTTCATTCATGACCAGACAATCCTCATAATTCGCTGCCATCGGCTTTTCAATATAAGCCGGTTTTCCTGCATGAGCAGCTTTCAAGGCAAGCTCCTTATGGCTTGATGGCGGTGTTGCTATATATACAATGTCGATCTCCGGATCATTCAGAATAGCATCCACCTTATCGTAGTAATATGATATGTTATGCCGCTTTGCATAATCCATTGCTTTTGCAAGATCCCTTCTCATTATTGATTTAACACGTGACCCTTTTAGCTTATACATTGCAGGAGCACTTTTTTTCTCGCAAACATCGCCTGCGCCAATTATACCCCAGGTCAATATTTCTTGTATTTTTTTCATTGACATAAAAACTTTTCTTTTCTGTACCGAATTCTATATAACGATTTAAAAGTTAAATGACTAACTGCAATATATTTTATAAGTCCCAGGTAATATTACAAATTTTCATACAACAATTTTGAATGGTAAATTTAGAAAATTAACTGAACAGACAAATCATCGTGTATTATCCTGAGTCCGGGGATATGAATTTAATCAATACATTGATGTGCACAAGCAAAAGAAACGAAATCTTGTCATTTTAATGACTAAAAGCAATGACTATTGGTCATTACGATATTTAATTGTATCTTTGAAATAAAAAAATGTTTGATAGAACAATTGAAAATACGATAAAAGAAAAAATTGATGGAGGAAAGGCTATCGTTGTTGTAGGTGCACGACAAGTTGGGAAAACAACCTTACTTAAAGAGATTCTTAAAGATAAGGACTATTTATTTCTCGATGCTGATGACCCTTCAACAAGAAGCCTTTTGCAAAGCCCAACAACGGAGCAAATCAGAACTTTTATCGGCGAATATAAATATATTTTCCTGGACGAGGCACAGAGAATACCGGGAATCGGTTTGACTTTAAAACTTATTACCGACCAATTCAAAGATGTTCAATTATTTGTAAGTGGCTCTTCGTCATTTGATTTAGGAAACGAACTGAATGAACCTTTGACAGGCAGAAAATGGGAATACGAATTGTTCCCTATTTCATGGGAAGAATATGAAAATAAAATTGGATTTATAAAATCTGAACAGCAAATAGAAAACAGATTATTATATGGACTTTATCCCGAGGTTATTAATAATCAAGGTAAAGAACGAGAGACATTAAAGAACTTAGTAAATAGCTACTTATATCGCGATATTTTAGCTTTTTCGGATATTAGAAAACCAGAAGTTCTTGAAAAGTTGTTGCAGGCATTAGCTTTGCAGATGGGGAGCGAGGTAAATTACAATGAATTATCCGGGCTGATTGGGATTAATAAAATTACAGTCCAGAAGTATATAGACATCCTTGAAAAAGGGTATATTGTTTTCAGATTGAACAGTTTTAGCCGAAACATAAGAAATGAAATAAAGCAGAATAGAAAAATTTATTTCTATGACAATGGTATCCGAAATATGATTATCGGAAATTTTAACCAATTGGATTTAAGAGTAGACAAAGGATCTTTATGGGAGAATTTCTTGATATCAGAAAGAAGGAAGCAAAACCTCTATAAAGACACATTCGCTAAAATGCATTTTTGGAGAACAAAACAGCAACAAGAAATTGATTTTGTTGAAGAAAGCAATGGACAAATTGTAGGATTTGAATTTAAATGGAATACTAAAAAAACTAAATTTCCTCAGAATTTCATCAAAAATTACAAAGCTGAAGGAATTGTAATTGATAGAAGTAACTTTAGAGAATTTGTAAAAACATAAGAATGCCAGTGCACAATAAAGTGTATATTCCAGGCGGGCATTCCATGGAATTTTATAACTTGCTTTGTATAAACAATTCAGTAAATTAAAATCAAGCATTTCAAATTCCCTCCTGTAACATACACTTGACCGTTGGTATTTTTCAGACCTGGAAAAAAATATAATTGCCAGAATGTAATATATTATTCAGATAGTAACACACATTTTTTTTGTTTTAATTACCCTTTTTAACTGGACGGCTGGATGTTAACTAATTATCTTCTGCCAACTGCCCTCTGCCAACTTTTTTTCACCTTGCCAACCCTCCGTATTTGTCCAGTCTTTCAGTGTCACTATCCTTAATTAACCTACCTCCATAGCCAATGTCAATAATAATCCTGAAAGGATTGAACAATTGTATGTTGCGGGTTTTAACCGGAACCCCGGATAGGGGTTCAATGTATCTTGCCCGTTGTGAATTAAAAAAAATCAGATATTTCATTAATTTAATGGAAGAATATTAAAAGAATGCAGAATACTCAAGTCATAATTCAGAATGAAGAATGCAGAAGACAGAAAACCATAGTAGAGTTATTGCCTCACCGATTACCGAATACCATTGACTACGATATGAAACAGAACCTGTTCGCTATTAACCCATTGCTCTAATTTAGCATTACCGATTACCATCGGCTATGGTGTGAAATAGAACCCGTTCACTATTAGCCCTTAGCTCTGTTAAATGATTGGATGGAGCAAAGGTGATATTAGTCAGGTATTGACTGCACTGCAAATTGCTGGTGCACTTTATTCTAAAAAAGATTTTTTCCCACGCTGATTTTCCTCATTTTTTTCAAATTAAGCAGTAAAAACATTTTCTATTTATTAACCAAAAATTTATACTCATGAAAAATCTGTTTATTATTATCGTAAGCTTAATAGCAATCATCTTTGTTTCCTGCCATAAAGAGGAGGTCAGTCCCACAAAAAAAAACGGAATTTTAATTATTGATATTGGGTTAGTTATTCGTGAATATGAGGTAAACAAGGGATTAAAAGCGACACAGCAAACGGAAAATTTTAAGGTCATTGTTTTCAGGGCAGATGGTTCAGAAGCAATGGTATTTGAAACTGCATCGGCTATGCCGGAATCCATAGAAATTCAGCCAGGCGATTACTATGTGGAAGCACATTCTAACAATAACCATCCGGCTGCCTTCGACAATCCCTATTATTTTGGGGTATCAGAAGTATTTACTGTCAACAGCAATATGCAGCATTCTGTTCAGGTAATTTGCAAACTGGCAAATACTGTTGTTTCTGTTTTGTATTCCGATGCCACAACGAGCAGTTTTACTGATTATTCAGCAACAGTTTCCACGGAACTGGGATCGCTGGTGTTCACAAAAGATGAAACAAGATCAGGATATTTTCAACCCTCTCCAATTGATATTGTGGTTGAACTTACATACCTTAATCCCGACGGATCTGAAAGCAGCAAGACATTATCCGGTAAAATTGCCGAACCTCTGCCCGGCAGACACTATGAAATTTACGTAAATACATCATTAGATAAAGGAAATGCCAGTTTTGAGTTACTTATGGATGCAACAGAAATACCGGTTGAAGTTATCGAAATTAATGATGACTCAGGCGTTCAGGATAATAGCGGAATAGGATACGGTAAATTACTGATCACGGAAATCATGTTCGATCCTGCAGCACTTTCTGACTCAGAGGGGGAATGGTTTGAGATCTATAATAATTCCGATAAAACAATAAACCTTCAAAACCTGGTTATAACAAGAGATGAAACCAACAAACATACCATCTTGGATTTCATAGAATTACAGCCAGGCGATTATTATGTATTATCACGGACTGCAAATGCCACGGATGCTCCCAATTCTTATGTTTATGGCACATCTGTTTTAATGCCCAATAACGGTGCTATACTGGGAATCTACAATGAAGATAAGGATATGCAGGCAGGAACATTGATCTTTTCCGTTAATTACGGAGCGGATTATTTCCCATCCCCTTCAGGTGCATCCATCATATTAAATCCGGATAAAATGAATGCCGCCGATGCAATTTCAGGAACGTCATGGTGTATATCCAGTTCCGCTTATAATACAGGAGACTTAGGTACCCCTGGAAAGATGAATGATTTGTGTTTGTAAGTAATAAATGGTATTAAACCAAACTTAGCAACTTGCTTCGCCGTAGCTTCTCCTTCGCAGATTTACTTCGGAGAAGGAGCTTCGCGAAGGTACAGTCCACAAAAAGAAAGCGAAGGCGGATTAAATGCTGACAACATGCTCTCCACCTTTCACAATTATGTAATTGTATATGCTTTTTTTATTAAATTTGTCATATAAAAATGGAAAAAGTAAGCTTAAAATTACATAATGATTCTTTACAATATGAAAAAGTCTTTTATATTTCTTATATCCGCTGTCCTGCTCACTTTAATGATGACATCCTGCGAAACGGAGGAGTTATTTGATGAAACCCTGCTTGAGGGAAAGTGGAAATCGGGCACTTTATACTACCGCTATTTTGCAAACGGGAACGGCTATAGCTGGGATGAAGGGGATGATGTAAATGAAGCTGAAGCCCAGGATTTTACCTGGACATTGCAAAAAACAGTACTTACTCATATCCATATTCTCGAAATAGGTGCCACCGTGCCTAAAGTATATACGGTTACGGAACTCACCGAAACAAGCCTGAAATATAAGGATGATTTTGGGAAAAGCTTCAGCTTCATTAAAGTAAACTAAATCATATAATCCGATAGTCAAATAAGGATTCTGTTATGAAAAGGTTCCTGAAGATTCTCCTTATCACACTGTTTTCCCTGATACTTTTCTTTATATTATCCTTTAGTATCCTGATGTGGGTTATATTCACCCCCGAAAAATTAACTCCTTTATTGCGTACCCAGGTGGAAAAGATCGTTCCATACCCAAGTGAATTCGGTGAAGTGGAACTTACTTTTTACAGCACTTTCCCTGATTTCGGGATCCGCGTTAAAAATATTGTAGTAATCAGTAAAACGGATAGCTTTCCTTCGGATACACTCCTGAGATTAAACGAAGTGGTCGGAGCAGTGGATGTCAGGGCCTTATGGAAAAACAATGAACTGATCGTCCATAAACTTAGCCTGAGTGATGGAAAAATGAACATTTTTACCGACAGCCTTGGCCACTCAAATTACGATCTGTTTCTGACTGGAAGTGAAGTTGAACCGGATGATGCTCCCGGATCAGGGTTCAATCTGATAAACCTTGGAAGTATTGAGTTGAAAAACCTGAATATTTCTTATACCGACATCGCTGCAAAGTTGACTACCTCCTTTACAGGACTTAAAGCAAAGATTTCGGGTGACCTCAGGGGTAATCAGGTTAACGGACATATTGATCTTAATAGCGCTATTGTCTCTCTAAATTACGCAGGGGAAAAATATCTGGATGAAGCTCAGGTCAGACTCGATATACCGGTTGAATTCAATATACCCCGTCAGTTGGTTAATCTGAAGAAAGCTTTTGCATCCGTAAATGGATCGGGGATCACAATTAATGGCCCGGTAGAAAATGATACGGCATTCAGCAGACTTATTATGGATTTGAACTTTGAGACTCAAGCATTGCAGATAAACAATATCCTGGCGCTTATCCCTCCTGTATTTTTGTCAGAATATGGTTCATTTGATGCAAAAGGAGTAGTTTCTTCCTTTGGGAATATTACAGGAGTATTAAGTGATTCGCTTATGCCGGTTCTGGATATTAACTTTGCTCTGGACAAGGGATATCTTTTGTATGATGACTTACCTTTCCCCCTAAGGGAAATGAACGGGATTTTTCATGTTTATGTTGACATGAACAATAATCCGGATTCTTATATTAATATAAGTCGATTTGAAGCCAGTACTCCCCGTTCAGTTTTAAAAACCAGCGGAAAGATCAATGAACTTTTCTCCGATATTCATCTCAAACTGGTATCCGAGGCAGATGTTGAAGTTGATGAATTCAGATCATTTATACCTGCTGATATGGATCTTAGCATCAATGGTAGCATAAAGGGAAAACTGGTATCTGATTTTACTATCTCACAGGCAAATGATCTTGCTCTGGAAAAGATGAAGATTTCAGGTTTTGCCTCACTCTCGGGTTTCTTTCTGGAATACGACAGTATTTCATTAAAAACCTCCAGCTCTGCAATAGAATTTGCTTTACCTAATCCGGAAACTTCCGGCAAAAACACATCCTTTGCCTTCGTCACAGTTGCATCCGAAAACCTTGATGTATCAAAACCCGGTGATTTCAGCACCTCCATTAAGAACTCCCATATTTATGTTGAAATGTCGGACGTGAGAGATACAAGCCTCATTCCTGATATATTCTGTACCTACAGTATGGATTCCATTACTGCCGGAATGGACAGTCAGCATTTTGCCATCTCCAAGCCTCTGGGGTATTTTAATATTTCACCGGTTCCTGGTGTACCTCTTCAGCCTGAAATTCAGATGGGATATACAAGTTATAAGCTTGGAGCAAAAATGGGACAGGATTCAGCTGTTATTGACGACATTACCATCCACTCAAATATTATTTATGACCAGTCGCAGGAAGATATTTTCCTGCAATGGCTGGCAAATGGCGCTCTTGGTATGCGTAATGGAAGAGTTTATATGCCGGCACTCTCAGGTTCTGTTTATATCCCGGAAATAAAAATGGAATTTAACCCTGAGAACTTCCATATTCATGAGGGTAGCATTATCATTGATCAGTCTGATTTTGAACTGACAGGCTCATTAACTAATGTATTATCATATTTCAGGGGAGATTCCATTTTAAGGGGAGATTTCAGCTTCCAGTCAAAAAATACCGATCTTGCTCATATCATGAGTCTTACAAGCGGTATCGGGACAGAGGCAGATACGGCAAACCTGAACCCGTCGCAACAAAACGCTGCCGACACTGTCTCCGGGCCATATATGGTGCCAAAGGGAATTGATGTGTTACTTAAAGCCGACGTTAAAAAAGCCTGTATGGGACCCGATACGATCAGCAATATAATAGGTGATATAAGAGTCAATGATGGGATACTCCTTCTGGACGGATTAACTTTCACAACGCCCGCGGCTGATATGCAGTTAACAGCAATGTACCGTACACCGCGGAAAAATCACCTCTATCTTGGCCTTGACTATCACATGTTTGATGTGGAAATAAGCAGGTTGCTGCAGATGATCCCTGATATCGACACTTTGATGCCAATGCTCCGTTCTTTTAAGGGTTCAGGGGAATTTCATATCGCGGTGGAAACCTACCTCGATTCAATGTATAATGTTAAAAAATCAACTCTCCGGGGGGCTTCTTCCATTAAAGGTGAAGATTTAGTGCTGATGGATGGAGAAACTTTCAGCGAAATTGCCCGTTCCCTGCGGTTTAGTAAAAAAGCCGAAAACCGGGTAGATTCCCTCTCTGCTGAGTTTACTATTTTCCGGGAGGAAATAGATGTATATCCTTTCCTTATTGTGATGGACAGGTATAAAGCAGTCGTTGCAGGCCGTCATAATTTCGATCTGAGTTTTGATTATCATATTTCCCTTGTGGAATCGTTCTTACCCATCAGGTTGGGTGTTGACATAGCCGGAAACGCTGACGATATGAAATACAGGCTGGCCAGCCCGAGATACGCGGAGTTTTACCGTCCATCCTCCCGCAGGGCTGTTGAAAGTCGCCAGCTGGAGCTTCGAAAAATGATCCGTGAGGCCTTACTGGAAAATGTGAAGAAATAAATATAAACCCTCTCATAAAGGCAAACTCTAAGCCGAATGACAGGTCGTCCAAAGTTCCGGGAAAAAATACAGTCATTAAAATAAAATATAAAAAAAGAATATAGAAAAAAAATAAATTTGTTTTTTAAAAAACTTTAAATAAATTTGTTCTAAACAAACCTGAAAATAACCTTAATCCTAACGAAAAATGAAAAAAATTTTTTTAAGAAGTATCAGTATGCTTCTGGCATTTATTATGCTTTTCACACAGACTCAAAGTCTTTTTGCCAGGACTATTAATGCAAACATGCCAAGTATTGACGAATCTGCATTCAATATTGACATGGAATCCTTGCAGACAGCCATGCAGGATCTAAATAAACTCGAAACGTATTTAGATCAGAATGCAGGTGTAACTTACTCTGATTTGGAAGCAGTTGGTAGCGAATTAATTATTAATGTCAGTGGCAGTTCCTCTCCAATGGGGATGGACCAGGATGGTGATGATTTAATGGGAATTCCTCCTTTTTTATGGGGTTGTGTCCTTGGTTGGGTAGGTTTATTGTTGGTGTATATCTTAACAGATAACGACAAAGCCCAGGTTAAAAAAGCGTTTACCGGATGTCTTGTTAGCACAGGAGTTTCAGTTGCATTGTATGTTGTTTACGTTGTCTGGATTGTTTCCTCAGTAGACGCAATATAATAATTATTTTAGGTCAGTTCTTACTAATCTATAAGTAAACATATTTTTTTTAAAGCAAAAGATGTCACATTACTTGCTGACATCTTTTGCTTATATTAGTCCCTCTTTACTTTTTGGTTTAAAATACATATCAATGCCGAAATCTTTGTTTCTCTTTTTTACATTTTGTTTTTTGTTTTATGGTAAAGTATACTGCCAGGATTATTTCAGGATTGAAGCCGATTTTACTGTAAAAGTCAAAAAAAGCGATGGTAAAATGAACCTTACCCGGGGAAAAGTTTTTTATGACAAAAACTACAAAGAACTTATTTATGACATTGATTTCCCTGAGATTGAAAAATGGGCAATCAGAGATACAAACCTTTATAAAATCAGGGAAAATAATATAGTTGAAAGAACTTCGATACCTTCAATCAATGAATTTACAGTATTCCATTTGGCTCTAAATTCAAGTTTGAATGATTTTGGTTTGAGAAATTCTATTTACAAAATTGGGAAAGTTGAAAAAAAAGGTGATTTGGTGCTTTCATACTGGGAAATTCCGGATCAGGCAGTTTCATTCATGGACCACGTAGTAATTGCAAAAAAAAACAACAGGATCGAGAGTCTTGTAATGGTTGGGGATGATTCTAAAATAATCAGCCAGCAGTTCTTTAAAAATTACATTAAAATAGGTGCTTTTGAGTTTCCCGGACAAATAATTCAGGTTATGTACGATATAAACGGAAAAGAAAATTACCAGCTTACTGAATTCACAAATATCAGGATCAATAATGTGGTTGACAATAATTTGTATAAGAGTCAATTACCAAAAATTTAACATAAATGTATCGAATAATAATATTCTGTGTTTTGATTTCTGCACCTCAGTTTTTATTACCAACATACCTTTATTCACAACCAAAAATTGAACCTGAACTTCTTACACTTTTTCAACAAACTGATCCAGTTGAGCGAAATTATAACACCCCGTTAGAGGATTCAAGCAGTGAATTCGACATAATTCTGTCAACAGGTTTTTTTATCTACAAAAAAGTATTTTCGTCTCAGGATAAACCGAGTTGTGTATTTACACCTTCTTGCTCAGAATTTGCTGTGGAGGCATTCCGGAAAAAAGGTGTGGTCGTGGGATGGCTGCAGACTTTCGATCGTTTATCACGTTGTCACGGCTTAGTAAACCATTCCCATTATCATTTTGACATAGAAAAAAACCGGTTTTATGATCCAGTACAATAAAATGTTTTTTTTTTTACTGATTGCATATATTTGTATAACCCTTCCATTAAAAGCCCAGGAAAACCTTATAAATTTTGAGAATTCCTTAAAGTTTGCAAGATATTTAAGCGCATCCGGGCAATATTCCTTTGCATCAGAAGAATATGAAAGGATAAATTTTTTGTGGCCTGGCAATATAATTATACCGCTTGAGCTTGTCGCAAACTATCGTCTGAATAACCAATGTGAGAAATTAAACCGATCGTTTAATTTGCTGTCAAAAGAGGACAGAATATTCAAATTACCTGATTACAGCCGCGAATATTTGAGATTTTCTCTACATTGTAAATACCCCGATCCCCGGTATTTTAAAGTTGTATCCGTTTTATCCCCTGAGGAAAATGCTTTTTACTTATCAGCATACTACTGGATTAACGGTCCAATAGATTCCTTATTCAGTAGCAACAATAAAAACAAGGAATTATTTACAAAAAATTTCAGCGAATTGCATAAACTGACTATTGCCTTTGAAAACGAACGATATAAAAAACCAGGGGTGGCATTATTAATGTCAACCATAATTCCAGGTAGCGGGAAAGCCTATTCGAAAAGATGGGGCGATGCATTAGTTTCTTTTCTTTTTGTTGGAACAAATACTTATGCTTCCTACAGGGCTTTTAATAAAAAGGGTGTCGGGAGCATTAATGGTTGGATTTTCGCCGGCCTTGGAGGAAGTTTCTATATAGCAAACATTTGGGGCTCTTTTAAAGCTGCCAAAAAATATAATGCTGATTTGAATTTACATTATAAAAGAAATGCGGAAAATATTATTTACAATAATTATTAGTCAATTATACCCGTTTTTCATTTTCTCACAGGATATTCATAGAATAAAAGCTTATTCTGACCAGCAATTTTTTAACGGCAATTATCAAATTGCGTTAAAAGAGTACCAGCGGGTTTTATTTTTTGATACGGAATTAGAATATACTGACATTTACAGGAAGATTGCCTTTGTTTTTTACTTTCAGCAAGATTTTGAAGATGCATTAAAATATTACAACCTTGCCTGGAATATTGAACAAAACGATAGTATAAGGAATGAACTTATTTTTCACAAATCTATTTGCCATTTCAAATTAAATAACTACTTCCAGGGTTTAAATGAATTGCTAGATTTACCAGGGAATAGCTCTGCTTACTTTCAATATAAAAGAAATTTATTTCTAGGTATTTGCTATTACGGTTTAAACGATTACCAGACTTCACTTGATTACTTTTCCGTGATTTTAGATTCAACCGGAATTCAGCAAATAAGCTCAGTTTTTACCAACTTTGAGAAATTTAATAAAAAGTTTAATCCACGGAAAATAGAGATAATGAGCCTCATTTTTCCTGGATTAGGACAGTTATACTGCGGAGAACCAGGAAGTGGGTTAAATTCATTTTTTTTGCTTAGTGGAATTGTTGTTTATGGATTTTATACAATGGCCAATTACGGGTTTTTAGATGGTTTTTTTGTTCTTAGTTCCTGGTTTTACAGATACTACACAGGGGGTTCGGGTAATGCAGCGTATATCGCTCAGTTAAAAATCAACAATAAAAAATCATCTGATTATTCTGAAATTATTAAAATAATTGAGAATCATAAATGTAATCCGCACCGTTCCTTCTTACTCCCACATTAACTTCTTTTCGCCATTTAAATTCTAATGTTTATCTTCACAAACTTTTTATTAACACCCTTTTTAAAAAATATCATTTATGAAAAGTTCATCTAAATTTAATTTTCAATCATTTGCTGTTTTCTTAGTGTTAATTTCTTTCTTCCTTGTTAATAACACCCTTGCATCCAATAGGGATTTTTATGAAATAAAAATATTTCGTATTAAGGACAATATTCAGGAAGCCCGTTTGGATAAATATCTTAAAGAAGCTTATATCCCGGCATTACACAGAGCAGGAATAAGTAAAGTCGGGGTATTTAAACCACATGAAGATGACAATTCACCAGAAAAAATCCTGGTTGTTTTTATCCCTTATACGTCGTTAACCCAATTTGAGGAAATCCCCCGTATGCTTGAAAAAGATCTGAATTACCAGTCAGATGGCGCTGATTACATTAATGCTAAATACAATAATCCACCATATGAGAGAATTGAGTCGACATTGCTCAGGGCTTTTTCCCATATGCCAGAGTACAGTGTTCCGGAATATACCACATCTAAAAGGGAAAGAATATATGAATTACGAAGTTACGAGGGGGCAACCGAGAAAATCTATATGAAGAAAGTGGAAATGTTTAATGAAGGAGGGGAAATTGAACTTTTTGAAAGACTCGGTTTCAATGCAGTCTTTTATGGAGAGGTTATTTCAGGATCTTCCATGCCAAATCTTATGTATATGACAACCTACTCCGATAAAAACTCTCATGAAGAAAAATGGAATACTTTCCGGAATCACCCCGATTGGAAAATTTTATCTGGAATGGAAGAATATAAGAATACTGTATCCCGGATAGTGAAATATATCTTATATCCGACCGATTATTCGGATATGTGATAACATGGCAGATTAATTCAAAAAATTACCTGCTTTAACAGATTTTCACTATTTTCAGCCTTTAATATATTCTGATCCTGTTCTGCATACATGGCAAAAAGATCATTTTTTAACAGTTTTCTAAATATCGTGGAAAAAGGCGGGAATCTTCTTCCTCATCCCGCCACTTTATTCGCATTATTTGCTCTCTCAGTATTACTTTTATCCGGCCTGGCCTGCCGGGTTGGCTGGAATGCACTCCATCCGGTAACACAAGAAGCGATTAATCCGGTAAATCTTTTATCGAAAGACGGATTCCATCAGGTAATACTTATGATGGTAAAGAACTTCACGAATTTTGCTCCACTTGGGATTGTTCTTGTTGCAATGCTGGGTATAGGTATTGCCGAGTCGAGTGGTTTAATTTCTGCTCTTATAAGGCTTCTGATTCTTTCTTCCCCAAAAAGACTTCTTACATTCGTTATTGTTTTTTCAGGGATAGTTTCAAATGTAGCAGGTGACGTAGGTTACGTTCTTCTTATACCTCTTTCAGGAGTCATCTTTATGGCTATGGGAAGAAATCCACTGGCTGGAATGGCAGCAGCATTCGCCGGTGTATCGGGAGGATTCTCTGCGAATCTTCTTATTGGTGCTATTGATCCTCTTCTCTCCGGATTAAGTCAGGAAGCAGCACAAATAGTGGATGACAAATATATTGTAAATCCAACCGCCAACTATTATTTTATGATAATATCTACATTTATCATAGCTATTGCAGGAACATTTGTTTCAGAAAAAATAGTTGAGCCAAGACTGGGAAAATATACAGGGGAGGAAGATACTGTAAATGGAATGGAACCCTTAAATGCTCTGGAAAAGAGAGGAATCAAATGGAGTTTTATCGGTTTCATCATTCTAACTGTCATCATTCTTATAGGAATAATACCTTTCGACGGTTTTCTCAGAGGTAAGGAAGGAAGCATACTTTACTCCCCTCTTATTGAGGGAGTTGTGATTATCATGGTGATATATGCAGCAGTAACAGGCATCATTTACGGAAAAGTCACTGGCAGATTCAAAAACGACTCTGATGTAATGAAAAGTATGGAATCGGGTATCAGGACTCTTGCTGCATATGTTGTACTTGTGTTTTTCGCTGCTCAGTTTGTTGCATATTTTAAATGGAGTAATCTTGGGCTTATCCTGGCAATAAAAGGCGCTCTTTTTATTGCCAACACGAATATGGGGGTAATCCCCCTGGTACTACTTTTTATTGTATTTGCTGCATGCCTTAACATGTTTATGGGCAGTGCCTCGGCAAAATGGGCCATTCTTGCACCTATTTTTATACCCATTTTTATGTTTCTGGGGTATTCCCCTGAGTTATCCCAGGTGGTATTCCGGATCGGTGATAGTGTAACAAATATTATTTCGCCCATGATGAGCTTCTTTGCACTTATTATAGCATTTTTTCAGAAATATGATTCAAAGACAGGGATTGGAACCATCATTGCCACCATGCTTCCCTATACTATTGCATTTTTCATTCTCTGGGCTCTGCTGCTGGTTGTATGGATCATTATAGGCATTCCTTTAGGTCCGGGTGCCGGTTTATATTATTCCCCCGGAGTTACTGTTCAATAACATTCCTTTTTACCTGTCCGATCAGGAACATTTCTGGTTTTGAGTGTACACTTTTTTTAACTTTGTTTTCTGATTTAACTTATTTATCCACGCTAACTCAAAAACAATGGCAAAATTCACTCGTGAAGACGCTCTGAATTACCACTCTATGGGGCGTCCCGGAAAGCTGGAAGTGATCCCTACCAAACCTCACAGTAATCAATTGGACCTCTCCCTGGCATACTCTCCCGGGGTAGCTGAACCCTGTCTGGCAATTGAAAAAAATCCGGAAGATGTATATAAATATACAACAAAAGGGAATCTTGTGGCAGTTATTTCAAATGGTACTGCAGTATTAGGACTGGGAGACATAGGGGCAATGGCAGGAAAACCGGTTATGGAAGGAAAAGGTTTACTCTTTAAAATATTTGCTGATGTGGATGTGTTCGATATTGAACTGGACAGAAAAAATCCGGATGAATTTATTGAAGTAGTAAAAGCCATTTCTCCTACATTCGGTGGGATTAATCTGGAAGATATTAAAGCTCCTGAGTGTTTTGAGATAGAAGAACGATTAAAAAAGGAACTCGATATCCCCGTATTTCATGATGACCAGCATGGAACTGCCATTATTTCAGCTGCCGGTTTGCTCAATGCCCTTGAATTAAACGGGAAAAAAATATCAGATATTAAAGTTGTTGTAAACGGTGCCGGAGCCTCCGCAATTTCCTGTGCGAAACTTTATGTATCACTGGGAGTAAAACAACAAAATATTATTATGATCGACAGTAAAGGGGTAATAAATAAAAACCGTACTGATCTGAATAAATATAAACAGGAATTTGCAGTAGAAACGAAAATAACATCTTTAGCAGAAGCTGTAAAAGGGGCAGATGTATTTCTCGGACTCTCAGTTGCCGATGTTTTTACTCAGGATATGTTATTATCCATGGCAAAAGATCCTGTTGTTTTTGCTATGGCTAACCCCAACCCTGAAATAAAATATGAGTTGGCTATGGATGCAAGAAAAGATATCATTTTTGCCACAGGAAGATCGGATTATCCTAACCAGATAAATAATGTTCTGGGCTTTCCCTTCATCTTCAGAGGAGCTTTGGATGTCAGAGCCACTACTATTAATGAGGAAATGAAAATTGCAGCGGTGCAGGCTCTGGCGGAACTAGCCAAGGAAGATGTACCGGAAGCTGTAAACCGTGCTTATATGGCAAGTAACCTGGTATTTGGAAGAGAATATATTATTCCTAAACCTCTTGACCCCCGGTTGATATCGAGAGTTGCCCCTGCTGTTGCGAAAGCTGCTATTAAATCCGGTGTGGCCAAAAGAGAGATCGATGACTGGGAGGCATATAAAACAGAGTTAACACAAAGGCTTGGGTTAGACAATCAAATAATCAGGGAAATAAGAAATAAAGCTCAGGAGAACCCTAAACGCATCCTTTTCGCTGAAGCAGCAAATTATAAAGTATTGAAAGCTGTGCAGGAACTTCTTAATGAAAGAATTGCGACTCCTGTACTTCTGGGAAATAAAGAAGAAATCCACTGGTTAATTGAGGAGAACCATCTCGACCTTGGAAAAATTAAGATTATTGACCCCAGAAGCAAAGAAGAGGACTACCGAAGAACAAGCTTTGCGAAAATTCTTTATGAAAAAAGAAAAAGAAAAGGATTGAACTATGAAGAATCATATGAGCTAATGTTCAACCCAAATTATTTTGGGGTGATGATGTTGGAAACCAATGAAGCTGATGCCTTTATCTCAGGGTTTTCAAGCAAATATGCTGATGTTATCCGTCCCGCACTGCAAATTACAGGCACAAACAATCCCCAGAAACATATTGCCGGAATGTACCTTGTTCAAACAAAGAAAGGGCCTTTCTTTTTTGCAGATACAACTGTAAATATCCAGCCATCAGCCCAAACACTTGCAGACACAACAATTCTTACTGCACGAGCAGTTGAAAGGTTAAACATTAAGCCAGTGATTGCTATGTTGTCCTTTTCCAACTTTGGCTCCACACGGGATGGAAGTCCTCAAAGGGTCCGCGAAGCTGTTGAGATTCTGCACAAAGATTATCCTGAACTTATTGTTGATGGTGAGATGCAGGCTAACTTTGCTCTTAACAAATCATTACGAACAAATAAATTCCCTTTCACAAAAATTCATGAGAAAGTAGTAAATACTGTTATTTTCCCAAACCTGAGTTCAGGAAATATTGCATACAAGATGATGCAGGAAATCGGAGGGGCAGAAGTAATAGGACCAATATTGTTAGGTCTGGCAAAGCCCGTTCACATACTTCAGATTGAAAGCTCTGTAAGGGAAATTGTAAACATTGCCTCTATTGCAGTGGTGGATGCTCAATGTATTGAAAGGGAAAATTGCAAATAGAGAACATTAGTTTTCATCAATCTTCGTTTCTTCACTTAATCAAAATATTAAATCTTTCGTCTTTCGTAACTTTTATTTAATTTTAGCCCAAATTTGAATATATGTATGAGTTCATTGAGGGTTCAGTTATAGAAAGAACACCGGCAAACATTGTACTTCAATCAGGAGGAACCGGCTTTTTTGTAAATATTTCTCTTTATTCCTATTCCGGTATTCCTGAAAGCGGACAATGCAGGCTTTTTATCCATGAAGTAATCAGGGAAGATGCTCATATTCTTTATGGGTTTATTGATAAAACAGAAAGGGAGATCTTTCGCCAGCTTATTACTGTAAGCGGGATAGGAGCAAATACTGCCAGGCTTATATTATCATCCATGGAACCGTCTGAAGTTGAAGAGGCTATTCTAACCGGAAATGTATATGCCCTGCAAAATATTAAAGGAATTGGTGCTAAAACTGCTCAGAGAGTAATCGTTGATCTTAAAGATAAAATCGGTAAAGGCGCCCGGGCATATGATATATTCCTTCCAGAACGCAATACAATCCGTGAAGAATCGTTAATTGCTTTAGTCGCTTTAGGTTTTCAGAAAAAACAAGTTGAGAAAGTTGTCGGCGACATATTGTCGAAAAATTCAGCCCTGACAGCTGAAGAGCTCATTAAACAAGCTTTGAAAATTTTGTGAGCAAAATTTGAGAAAAATACTTTTATACAAACTCACGGCGGTTCTAGCCCTCCACCTTATTTTCTTCTCCTTCCGGATGCTCGCCACCGCAGGAAGTATGAAAGCATTGGACAATTATTTATCATCAGAGTATTTAATCATCTTTTCGCAACCAGATACTTCTGATCTTCAATTTCCCTTCTCTGAAAAAGGAAATTTCCCCTACTCCGGTTCAGGTCTTGAATCCCCTCTTTATCTCCGGCAACCATCTAATATTAAACAAATTATTGAATATGACCCGGTTACAAAACAGTATTATTTTAAAGAAAAAATTGGAGATTACTATTACCGTCCCCCGCAGACAATGACATTCAGTGAGTTTCAGAAATATCAACACCGAAAGAACATGATGGAATACTGGCGGCAGAAATCCAGGGGAGAAAGGATTGAAACACTGCCGGGATTCATCCCTCAGTTGAGTGTCGGAGGAGAAACCTTCGATCGGGTTTTTGGAACTAATGTTATTAACATCAATCCAACCGGTTCAGCAGAACTGATATTCGGCTTTAACATGTCAAGGATCGACAATCCCACTCTTAGCGAAAGATTGCGTAAAACACCTTCATTCAACTTTGAGGAAAAAATCCTTATGAATGTTTCCGGAAATATCGGCGACAAAATGAAACTTGATGTTAATTATAATACAGAAGCTACCTTCGATTTTGAGAACAGGACAAAACTGGAATATTCAGGTAAAGAAGATGAGATAATAAAAAAGATTGAAGCCGGAAATATTACCCTCCCACTTTCCGGTTCTCTGATAACAGGGAGTCAGAGTTTATTCGGTCTTAAAACTGAAATGCAGTTCGGGAAACTGACCGTGACAAATGTTTTTTCCCAGCAAAAGGGAGAAACTTCAGTGATAGAAGTACAGGGGGGAGCGCAACTAAATGATTATGATATAACAGTTGATAACTACGATGCCAACAGGCATTTTTTTCTTTCCGGATATTTCATGCAAAACTATAACAAAGCACTTGTAAATCTTCCGGTGATCAACTCAGGAATTACAATCACAAGAATTGAAGTATGGATAACCAATAAGACGAGTAATTTTGAAGAATCCAGAAACATACTGGCCTTTACTGATCTCGGAGAACCGGAACCCTTTTCTCCTTTGTTCATCCGGAATCCGGCTGAAGCTGGCAACAATCCCAGAAATGAATTAAACGATCTTTACGGGCAAATGAGTTCAGGGATATATTCCGATGTCAGAAGTATAAACCAGGTTACCAATATTTTCCAGCCATTGCAGCCCGACTTTGTACCTGTAAGAGATTATGAAAAAATAGAAAATGCCCGTCGACTTTCTTCAAGAGAATATAGTTTTAATGATAAACTGGGTTACATCTCACTCAATTCAGCATTAAATTCCGACGAAATTCTCGCAGTTGCATATGAATATACTTTCAACGGAAAGACCTATAATGTCGGCGAATTATCGACCTCCGGGATAAGTGCACCCAATGCTCTGTATCTTAAACTACTTAAAGGGTCAAATTTTACTCCCTCCTCTCCAACCTGGAAACTGATGATGAAAAATATTTATGCTATTGGTGCTTACCAGGTGAACCCACAGGATTTTTCCCTGGAAATTCTGTATCAGGATGACAAAACCGGTAATGCTATTAATTATATCCCGGAAGGTGATCTGAATAAAAAAATTCTCCTTAAGCTTTTCAACCTTGATAACCTGAACTCCAATAGCGATCCTTATCCCGACGGACAGTTCGACTTTATCCCGGGGATTACCATAAATCCGACTAACGGAAGAGTCATTTTTCCAATCCTTGAACCTTTCGGTGAAGATCTTGAGAAAATCATACTCCAGCAACTTGGAAACAATCAGGAGGTAATAAACAGGTATGTTTTCCGCGAACTTTATGATTCAACGAAAACAAAAGCCCAGCAGATAGCAGAAAAAAATAAATTTAAACTATCCGGTTCATATCAATCGGCATCCAGTTCCGAAATAATGCTCAACGCTATGAATATACCACCCGGGTCGGTGAAAGTAACTGCCGGAGGGAGAGAACTCGTTGAAAATGTTGACTACACCGTCGATTATACAATTGGAAGAGTTAATATAATTAATCTGGGGCTTATGGAATCAGGAACTCCCGTTCGCATTTCACTGGAAAGTAACACTCTTTTCAATATTCAGACAAAAACCCTTTTTGGTGCTCATCTCGATTACAGGGTTTCTGATAATTTCAATATAGGAGGTACCATTTTAAATCTTACTGAACGGCCTCTTACCCAGAAAGTTAATATTGGCGATGAACCTATTTCAAACACCCTTTGGGGATTGAATACTTCCTATAGAACAGAATCACAATGGTTAACCACCATCCTGGACAAGTTTCCCCTGCTGGAAACGAAAGAGGTTTCCAATATTTCATTTACCGGTGAATTTGCACACCTCATTCCCGGCCATTCCCGGGCCATTGAAAAAAAAGGAAATGCGTATATCGACGATTTTGAAGGGAGTGAAACCACTATTGATCTGAAGCAATTCTCCGCATGGTCAATCTCAAGTACCCCTTCCGATAATTTTCCGGAAGCTCTGCTCAGCAATGATCTGAGATATGGTTATAACAGGGCAAAACTCGCATGGTACTATATTGATCCCCTGTTTCTAAGAAACAATGCTTTGACTCCTTCTCATCTTAAAGAGAATCCTGATCAGCAATCAAGTCATTTCGTCAGGGAAATCTTTGAAAAAGATATTTTTCCCAAAAAAGAATCACCGAGTGGGATCCCCACGAATATATCTGTTCTAAACCTTGCCTTCTACCCTAAAGAAAGAGGCCCATATAATTATGACTGGCAGAATATTAACCCGGATGGCACTTTATCACAGCCAAAGGAACGTTGGGGAGGAATCATGCGTGAGATAATTTCTAACGACTTTGAAGCTGCAAATGTTGAATTTATAGAGTTTTGGATGATGGATCCTTTTGTTGAGGACAATGGGCACAGTGGAGGTGATTTATTTTTTAACCTGGGAAGTATTTCAGAGGATGTTCTTAAAGATGGAAGGAAATCATTCGAGAACGGATTACCATCAACAGCAGAGGTGACACTTGTTGACACTACTGCCTGGGGACGTGTTCCCCGGGTGCAATCGCTTGTTCCCGCATTTAATTATGATCCGGAATCAAGAAAATATCAGGATGTAGGACTTGATGGATTTTCCAACGAAGATGAACAATCTTTTTTTTCTGACTTCCTTGAAAACCTCCGATCCGTACTCACCCCTGAGGCATTAAGTAATATCGAGGAAGACCCTTCCAGCGATAATTTTCATTATTACAGAGGCACAGACTATGACAGGCAGAGACTTGGAATTCTGGAGAGATATAAATATTACAATGGTCTGGAAAGTAACAGCCCTACCGCCGAACAGTCAGAGGAACCTTACCCTACCACAGGCTCCACTCTTCCGGATGTGGAAGATATAAACCGCGATAATACGCTTAGCGAAAGTGAAAGTTTTTATTCCTATCGCATAAGTATGCGGCCCCAGGACCTGGAAGTAGGAAGAAACTTTATTGTTGACAAGGTGAGAAATGAAATTACTTTCATTAATGGATCAAAATCGGCTGTGTACTGGTATCAGTTCAGGGTACCTATCAGGGATTATGAAAAAACTGTAGGAGATATTCAGGACTTCAAATCTATACGTTTTGTCAGAATGTACATGACCGGTTTTGAAGATTCTGTTGTACTCCGTTTTGCCAGGCTTCATCTTATACGCAGTGAGTGGAGAAAATATAACTTTGATCTGGCTGAGGGCGGGGAAACCTGGACAGGCAGTGAACCCGTTACCGGCTCTTTTGATATTTCCGCTGTAAACATTGAAGAGAATGCAGGCAAAGAACCTGTAAACTACGTTCTGCCTCCGGGTATTACGAGGGTAATAGATCCTTCACAACCTCAACTGAGACAACTGAATGAACAATCTATTGTATTAAAGGTAAGAGATCTTGAAGATGGAGATTCCAGAACTGCATACAAAAATGTAGCCCTCGATATACGACAATACAAAAGGATAGAGATGGAAGCTCATGCCGAAGCCGTTACCGGACAAATCTTAAATGACTACGATCTGGTTGCATTTATAAGGCTTGGATCAGATTATAAAGGGAACTTCTATGAATATGAGGTACCCCTGAAAATAACCCCTCCCGGAAGATACAAAGGAGATAGCGATACCGAAAGAAGAGTCGTATGGCCAAAGGAAAATAGATTTGATATTGAGCTTGAAATTTTCCAACAGGCTAAACAAGCCAGAAATAATGCAATGCATCAGCCCGGATCAATTGTTGACCTGAATACTGTTTTTGTTATTTATGATGATAACGGGAATAAAGTAAGTATTTCAGGTAATCCCAACCTTTCAAACATCCGTACTATTATGATAGGAGTGAGAAACCCAAAATCCGGTACCAATAAGAATCTTGATGACGGACTTTCAAAATCCGGGGAAATATGGCTTAATGAATTACGCCTTACCGATTTTAATCAAAAAGGCGGCTGGGCAGCAAATGCAAGGGTAACAACCAAACTGGCCGACCTGGGAACATTTACTTTTGCCGGGTTTACCAGTACTCCAGGTTTTGGAAGTATTGAAAAGAAAGTTCAGGAAAGATCAAAAGAACAGATTATCCAATACGATGTATCATCTTCTGTAGAACTTGGAAAATTTTTTCCTGAAAAAACAGGCTTGTCAATACCCGTTTATGCGGGTTATTCCGAATCCATAATCAACCCTGAATATAATCCTCTTGATCCGGATATACCTCTAAAAGTTGCTCTCAACAGCGCCCGCTCTGCAAATGAAAGAGATTCCATTAAAAATATTGCACAGGATTATACCAGACGAAAGAGCCTTAATTTCACAAATGTCAGATTAAATAAGAAATCTGGCAGGCAACATTTTTACGACATTGCCAATTGGTCACTGAGTTATTCATACAACGAAGTTTTTAGCAGAAATATAACAACAGATTATTACGAACAAAGGAGGTACAGAGGAGCTCTGAATTATAATTTTAACACCAGACCAAAAAATATTACACCTCTGGCTAAATTAAAAAGTCTTAAATCTCCGTATTTCAGAATTATCAGAGATCTCAATTTCTATTATATGCCTTCCAAGCTTGCTTTTAGAACTGATATAAACAGGTTTTACTCTGAAAGGCAACTCCGAAATCTCAGCAATCCATATCTTAAAATTGAACCTACCTTTAACAAGGACTTCTACTGGAACAGATATTATGATATGACTTTTGACCTTACAAGAAATCTGAAGTTTGATTTCTCTGCTACCAACATTGCCAGAATTGATGAACCAGAAGGACGAATGAAAAAGGGAGAATATGATTATGAAGTAAAACGTGATTCAATACTTCAGGAAATATATAAATTCGGCAGAACCACATCATATCACCATCAATATAATATTTCCTATAACATTCCAATAAACAAAATTCCTTTATTGGATTGGATGACCTTATCCACCCGTTACAGTGCTACCTTTGGATGGGATGCCGGACCTATTCTTGCAAATCCTGACATTGACCTTGGCAATACAGTTAAAAACAGCAATACCTCCCAGGTAAATGCTCAGATTAATATGAACACCATTTATAATAAGATCCCTTATCTAAAGGAACTTAATCAAAGGTTAAGAGGACAACAAGAAGCACAGCAGGCTCCCCCGCTTACAAAAACGCTTGTCTATTCACGTACTAATCAAACGCTCAGGGCTGGTTCCGGACGTATGTATACCCACAAACTGAAAACAGAGAACATTAGTGTTAAAATTCTTGATGAAAACAATAACCTGGTGGAATCCAGACTCGAAATAATAAACGAAAACAGGGTAAGGGTTACAAGCTCTGAGGATGCCCGCAGAACAACAGTGGAAATTACCGGGATAAGAGAACTTGGGAAAAGTCCTGTTGATATTATCATCGACAACTCCCTTAGTATCATAACAGGTGTGAAAAATATCAATCTTTCCTATAGCAATAGTGAAGGGACTGTTCTCCCGGGGTACAAACCCCAGACAACGATTTTGGGAATGGAAAAATACGGTGGTCTCAATGCTCCCGGATTTGGCTTTGTAGCAGGTTTACAAGATGAGGATTTCGCTCTAAACGCATTTAACCGGGGATGGCTATCCAAAGACTCTCTTTTAAATGTGCCCTATATGATGAATACTTCCAATCGTTTTAATCTCAGGGCAACCATTGAGCCAATTCGGGGATTACGAATTGACCTTACCGGAAACCGGAATTTCTCAGAAAATCTGAGCGAATTTTATATCGCTGACGAGTTTGGAAACCTCCCGCCTGAGGATGAACGGGGAAAAAGAATAAGCGGAAATTTCTCCATGTCATATCTTTCATGGGGTACAGCTTTTGAAAGAATTTACAGTAAAGATCTGGATTTTACATCACTGGCATTCCTGAAGTTGAAAGATGAATACAGACAGAAAATATCCAAAAGACTGGCTGCTGAATATACCAGGGAAACAGGTATTCAATTATCCGATTCAGCCGGTTACTGGGAGGGGTTCGGCCCTAATTCACAGCAGGTTATGATATCTGCTTTTCTCGCTGCGTATGGGAGCAAAGACCCTGAAAAGGTAAGTCTTAAAACATTTCCATCCGTACTGGAGATGATGCCAAACTGGAGATTAACGTATGACGGACTTTCAAGAATAGAATTTTTTAAAAAATTTGTGAATAGTATTACCATAAATCATGCATACCGCTCTTCTTACAATATTGGTAATTTTATTTCAAACCCCTGGGAAGTTATAGGTTTGTATGATAACCAGCTGAACTTCATACCTGTTTACGATGCATCATCTGTCTCAATAAATGAACAATTCAGTCCGCTATTTGACCTGAGTACAAACTGGAAAAACAGTCTTACAACACGTATTGAATTCAACCGCTCCAGAACTCTTGCATTAAGTACAGCCAACAGTCAGGTCAATGAAATTACCAGTAAGGAAATAGTTATAGGTACGGGTTACAGGTTTAATGAAGTTCAGGTTATTATAAACCAACGTGATTATAAAAGTGATCTTAATGTGCGGGCAGACCTTTCTATTCGTGATAATCGTACCGTAATCAGAAAACTTACTGAAGACAGTGACCAGATCACTGCAGGTCAGAGAATAATAACATTAAAAACTACTTTCGATTATGTGCTTAGTGACAGATTTAATTTAAGATTTTTCTTCGACCGCAGACTCAACAAACCTTTCGTTTCCTTAGCCTATCCAACAGCTAACACAAATATCGGATTTAGCGTAAGATTTACACTAGTGCCCTGATGTTTTAAGAAAAATTTGTACATTTGATTCAGAGTTTGTGAAAAACTACTATTTATCTTTTTTATTCAAAACAAAACAATATGAATATTCCCAGCAATTTAAAGTACACTGAAGATCATGAATGGGTCAGAATGGAAGGTTCTGATGCATTTGTAGGTATTACCGGTTATGCAGCTTCCGAACTAGGTGATATTGTTTTTATTGAAATTGAAACGATGGGAGAAAAGCTTGTTAAGGGTGATACTTTTGGAACAGTTGAGGCTGTTAAAACGGTTTCTGATCTTTTTATGCCGGCAGGTGGCGAAATAATTAAAGTAAATCAGGCTCTGTCCGATACTCCCGAGCTTGTAAACAAAGACCCTTACGGAGAAGGATGGATGATAAAAATCCATCTTTCCGATCCTTCAGAAGCAGATGCTTTAATGAGTTCAGAAGAATATAAAGCCCTTACAGATGGATAATTCCCCCGGAAAAGGATCTTTTCAATTCTCTCTTATAAAACCGGGCGAGATACCCAACAATGTTTTTAGTTTAATTGGCAATGACTGGATGCTCATTACCGCAGGTAATCTGCAATCCTACAATACCATGACTGCAAGCTGGGGTTTTCTGGGAATTCTCTGGAACAAACCATTAGCAGTATGTTTTATTCGTCCTCAAAGGTTTACACTTGAGTTTATTGAAAGAAACGATTATTATACGCTTAGCTTTTTTTCTGAAGAGCACAGGGATATTCTGAAGTTCTGCGGAACAAAGTCTGGCAGGGATCACAATAAAGCAAAAGAAACCGGTCTCAACCCGGTAAGTACACCACTGGGTAATATCACTTTTTCCCAGGCCAGGATGGTACTCGAATGCAAAAAAATATATACGGATACAATTAAAGAAAAGAACTTCCTTTTTAAAGAAGTGATCTCCTCAAATTACCCTGAAAAAGATTTTCACAGATTTTTTTTCGGGGAGGTCCGGAATATTTACACGACTTGGTAATACACCCCGGTTTCCTGTTTTCAGCCTTGCAGCACACAAATTTAAAACCCGGATGGATATCATTTGTTATTTTCAAAATGATGCTTGCTAATGAAATATTGCTTATTCCGGCGCGTTTCCGCATTGTCATTTGCAATTTTCAACTCCTAATTTTAAGCATATCTATTCCTTACATTATCAGAATGCGATCCCGATAGTAATGCCCAATCTTACAGACCAGCCATCAATAAGAGTTAGATTTGACTCTTCCACGTCCCCTTCTTTAACATCAAGTTTTGCACTATAGAAAGCCGGCCCAATAAATGCCTCGAGTGATATAACATCTTTAAAGAGTCTTTGGACTCCAACCAAAAGGCCTCCTCCTATGATGTTAATATCTGCTTCCGCATAATCCGGATCTGTTTCATCGAGTATTTTTAAACTGGTACTTCCATAACGTCCAAAAGGAGCTATGAATCCGCCATTTGGAGTTTCCTTTGATTCAGAAAGATAATAACGAAATTCCGGGATTATAGAATAACCACTTAGTTTGGAATCCCCTAATTTCCATCCTGCAAAATGATTATATCCAAGTTGAACTGACATATCAGCGTTCAGAACTCTTTCATATGCAATAGTGTAAGTCTTAATAAGTGGTGCAGTCAAACTGGTTTTAACAATATTATACCTAAACTGGGCATTTACTGTACTGCTTATTAACAAGGCAACAGAAACTAGAATTAGACCTAATACGTTTTTCATAACTGAAATTTTTAGTTTAATATAAGCAAAAGTAGGTTTTTTAATTTATCTGCAAAATGAGTAAGCTTAAATTTTATTGACAATACACACATTTTTTCGAAATTTCTTCAATGGAAACACGCATCTGTATATTTATGCTTTCGTTTTAATTATCCAGAAAAAATCATAAATACTGAAAATACGTAAAACTATAGCATAAAGAAAAACAAATACTGAAACAACAACCAGACCTGCCAGCTTGTCTGAAATATTATGATATGTAAGCAGGACTGTAGCCAATATAAGGATTGTAAATGCAATCAACCTTAGAATTAGTTTGTGATCCTGTCTCCATCTGAAAATTCTTTTTGATATCAGCAGTTGGGCAATACTGAAAAAAACCTGTGCAGAAACACTGCTTATAGCAGAACCTAAAGCTTTATAACGGGGAATAAGTATAATATTTAATCCCGTATTTATTAAAAGGGTAATAAACGCAAGCCGGTTAAGCTCTCTTATATTTCCGTTTGCTGTAAGAAGACTCCCAAAAATATAGGTCATTGAAATGAATATAAAATTGAAAATCAGAATGGAAAATATCTCTGAGGAATATAATATATGTTCATTGTATAATGAAGTTATTATGAAACCGGAATACACGGTTAATATTATACTAAACCCTATAGCAGGAACAATTAGTAAAGTAAATGAAAGTCTTACCAGTTCTCCCACAGGCTCCTTCTTACTTATCATTCTGGAAAAGATGGGGAGTAATAATCCGGCAAAAAGAAAGGCAAGCATAGAGGCAGCATCAAGAATTCTGAACGACTGTGCATATATACCTGCCTGCTCCTTACCGTCAGGTAGTAATCTCTCCATCATTACAAAATCAACCCTGCTAAAGAATGACATCATTAAAACAAGTAATGCATAAGGGAAAGTTTTTTTAAGTAATATATAAGTTTGTTCACGATTTAAACGCAACTTAATCCATCCTGATTTTGCAAGAACAATAAAAAAAGTTAGAAACGCTGTCAGAAAGTACGAAACTGTTTGTACATAAACGAACCATTCGATCCTGAAGGGTTTATCAATAAAATTCCCCCATATCAGGAACGAACAGAAAATTATCATAAGGCTGCGGTCAAGTACCGAAATAAAACTATCTGTACGAAACAAATGAAGTCCGCTAATATTTGATCTGAGGTAGAGTATGAATGAAAGAAGGAATTGATTACAAATAAGCAGGTAAAGCAGACTAAACTGCTCTTTCGAATACCCAATGAATATACCTGCAATTATAGTTACGATAGCATATATCAGGGCCAGAAAAAACTTTAAGGGAATAATCCTTGAAAAATAAACGGGAAGCAATCTCTTATTCCTGGCAACTTTACGGTTATTGAAATTTGTAATCCCTGCATCGAGCAGAATATTCAACAGCATAGAAAAACTGAAAAGAGAGAAATAAAAACCGTATTCCTCAGCGCCTACAAGGTTCTGTACCTTCCTGTCTATACCGAAAACCCAGAATGGCTTTACCAGCAGATTCAGAAAGATCAAAAGTGCAAGGTTGATAATAAATTTCCTTTTCACCTTTCCTTCCTTAATTTTTATAACAAATGTAACATTCTTTCGGTCTCAAACTTGTATTTTTATTGTTTGTATTTTTCCCGGGTATTATGAAAATAGCTGTCAACACACGCATGCTTATACGAGATAAACTTGACGGAACAGGATGGTTTACTTATGAGACATTCAAACGTATTGTAACATCACATCCTGAACATGATTTTATTTTTATTTTCGACCGGCCTTTTGATCCCTGTTTCATCTTTTCAGATAATATTTATCCGCTTGTGATTTCCCCTCCCGCCAGGCATCCGTTTCTCTGGTATATCTGGTTTGAATGGTCATTAAAAAGAATTCTGCACAAATACAAACCTGATATATTTGTATCACCTGACGGGTTTCTGTGCCTTTCTTCCAAAACACCGTCACTTGTTGTGATTCATGATATAAATTTTCATCACAGACCGGAAGATTTACCATGTATAACCGGTTATTATTACAGAAAATTTTTTCCCCTTTACGCCAGAAAATCAACTTTGATCGCTACTGTTTCTGAATATTCAACGAGTGATATCATAAATAGCTATGGCATTGATCCCAAAAAGATGAGATTAGTTTATAACGGGGTAAATGAGTTGTATTCTGTTTTGCCCATTCATCAAAAAAATCAGGTTAAAAACAAGCTTACAGGGGGGCCCCCATTTTTTATCTTTGTGGGTTCGTTGCATCCCAGGAAAAATATTATTAATCTTTTAATGGCGTTCGATATTTTCAGAAGAAAAACAGACGTATTTAAGCTAATAATTGTTGGAGAAAAGTTTTTTTTAACAAAAAAGATAAGCCAAGCTTTAAAAAATATGAAATTCCGTGAGGATGTTATTTTTACCGGCAGGTTAGAACCGGAAGAGCTATACAGGATCATGGGGTCGGCTGAAGCCCTGACATATATTCCTTTTTTTGAAGGTTTTGGGATTCCCCTGGTAGAAGCTATGTGCTGTGAAATACCCATTCTTGCCTCAGCGCTCACTTCTCTTCCCGAAATAGCAGGGGATGCAGCTATTTATACAGACCCATCAGATATAGAGGATATAGCAGAAAAAATGCAGCTTATTATTTCAGATAAAGACCTTAGGGAAAAACTAATTGAAGCAGGGCGAAAAAGAAGAGTACTTTTTAACTGGGAATCCACTGCGGAGAAACTATGGGAGGCCATAACCGAAACAAATAACATATCCAGTTATAATGCTTAAAAGATTCTATCAGTCGGCATTAATGGAGGCAGGATGCGATGAAGCCGGCAGAGGTTCTCTTGCTGGCCCCGTTTTTGCAGCAGCAGTTATCCTTCCGGCAGATTATTCTCATCCAAACCTCAATGATTCAAAGCAATTGAGTGCAAAACAACGTGAAAAAATACGCTGTGATATTGAAAAGGAATCAGTCGCATGGGCTGTTGGCAGGGCTGAAGCAGGAGAGATAGATAGCGTGAATATAATAAATGCCACTTTCCTTGCTGTTCACAGGGCTATTAAATCTCTCCCGGTGGTGCCGGGGTTTATCATAATGGATGGCAACCGTTTTTTACCCTACAGGAAAATTCCCTTCAACTGCATAATAAAAGGCGACTCCATTTATTTTTCTATTGCGGCAGCTTCAGTGCTCGCAAAAACTTACCGTGATGAATATATGTATGTTATTCATAAGAAGTACCCCAAATATGAGTGGGAAAGGAATAAAGGTTATCCAACAGCATCCCACAGAAGAGCTATCGAATCATATGGTATCTCCCCTTATCACAGGAGATCATTTAAACTTACAGATACACAATTGAAACTGGGACTGAAATTTATCTGAGTCTGACTTTTATCTCCAGAAAACTTTTATCACTAATAAGTTTCGCTAAATCCGTTTCAACAATAACAGATTTTCTATTTACTGTATTATAAAAAATAAATGTACCAAAAAAGATTATTATCTGATTTGGAAGAATTCAGGAAGAAATATTAACTTTCGTGTTATTTATCTCCATACATTCAGTTTTTAAAATTCAGGCATATCAAACTTCAGACCATGAACAGATCACACATAGCAATAAAATTATCTATGCTGGTATTATTGTTTTTTACTTCCTGTTATAAAGAAAAGGAAGTAAGGCCTGATAAGATCCGGAATAACAAAGCTCTTCAGGAATATCTTGTTGAGGGATGGAACACCTGGAATAATTCCAGCTTTCTGAATCATGTTCTTATGCCCGAGGGGCTCTCTCTTAGAATTCGTTTGCGGAAATCATATCACAGCGATCCGCCTTACTTTTTAAACCAGGAGTACTTTTTATCCTCTCCCCTCTCCATGCCTGACAGGATTCAGCTTCGTGCACGCAATTATGATGCATCCTATACCGATCTGAAAATATTCTGGGACGGTTTAACAGTCCGTGTTCAGTCAGCAATTGATGGAGAAGATCTTCTGATTTTATATACACCTGAAACAGAGGGCGAAAATACCCATCATTTAATACTGGAATCAGGGTTATTATGGGATAAAAGGGGGGTTGTGGAAAAGAAAGATAATTTTATCCAGGCTCTAATTGGGTCAAGAGCCTACAGAATTGGGGCTACCACCGGGGATTTGAAAATTCCTATGCCTGTCTCAACGCCCTATCTGATATTTGACTCCAACATGGAAACCGGAATTTTCACAGGCAAAACCCGTTCACTCGATCAGATAAAAAAATTCATTGCCAAAAGAGAGGAAAGATATATTTCGGAACAGGAAAAATACGGAAGGTTGTCAGCAGCCCATAATGCAATGCAAAATCTCCTTGCCTGGAATCAGATATATGATGCCCTGAACGAACGTACCATATCATCTGTGAGCCGTTCAGAAAACGAAAAATGGGGAGGATATATAATAGCCGGATGGGAGCAGTTTTTTATTGCCGCCATGTATGCTTTTGATAATAAGTGGTTTGCTTACTCGAATACCTGGGCAGCTATTAACAGTATTACCCCGGAAGGATTTATTCCCTTTTTTGAAGGAGCATTGTCTGACAGAAGTTTTTTATACGGATCACAACCTCCTGTAGGGAGCATAATCACCAACCTTATTTTTAATAAACATTTACAAAGATGGTTCCTTAAAGAAGCATATGACAGGCTTCTGATCTGGAACCGCTGGTGGGATAATTCAAGACATAATAAAGGTTATCTGTCGTGGGGTTCGAATTCTCAACCAGGGGAGCCCCTTTCAAATATAAAAGAGGCGGCGTTACTGGAATCTGGCATGCCGGAATCTCCTGTTTTCGATAACGCAATATTCAATCCTCAAAGTCATATGCTTGAACTTGCATCTGTAGGGCTTATCAGTTTATATATTGCTGATTGTAAAAATCTTGCTGAGATTGCTGATGTTCTGGGAAAATCTTCGGACAAACAGGAGTTGTTAAACAGAGCTGAGAAATATGCCTCAAGCCTTAATAAGCTCTGGGACGAGGAGACCGGCATTTACAGGGACAGGGATCTGATCACCGGACAATTTTCTGCACATCTGACACCGGCAAATTTCTATCCCCTCATTGCAAATGTTCCCACCGATGAACAGGCTAAAAGAATGGTCAATGAGCATTTACTGAATCCGGAGGAATTTTTTGGAGAGTACCTCATTCCTTCTCTGGCAAAAAATAACCCGGCTTATAATGATAGCTTGCTCTTCAGCGGAGGAATTTCCGGCCCGATGAACTTTCTGGTATATCTGGGACTGAAAAATTATGAATTTCCTGAAATCAGTAAAATGCTTGCTGATAAATCCGCTAACCTCCTGATGAAACAGTGGATCAGGGAACGTCGTGTTTATAAAAGCTACAATGCAGAAACAGGAGAAGGATCGGGTATAAAAGATAACTATCCTTTCTCTGTTTCAGGAGGACTTTTTTCCCTTATTTCCCTCATGGAAGAAGGATACTGGTAATCCAAACATTTTCCTTGCTGAACGATTTTTTTCATTTTCTTCCATTAAGAAGTAAAACTGCCGATGGAAAAAAATGAACTTAAGTAGGGTTTGCTGATAAAGTCAGCAAACCAGTTTATAATGTTTCATTTTATGTGTC
>CAZGKF010000008.1:83355-86049 GCA_964526475.1 uncultured Bacteroidaceae bacterium | reverse complement strand
CAGAGGTTTTTATAGAATAACTTACAAATTGAAAGTGAATTCTAAAGTCATAAGGTTTTTTAGACAGCCTCTTTGGGGGTGGGTCAGGTAAGAACAAAAATATTGCCTTAAAGATTCTGCTTATTATCCTATAATATATTTTTCATTAGCCACGGATAGCTGGTAAAAAAAGCATGTTAGAATCACTTAAAAGCATTATCTGTGAAATTCCTAAAAAAAAAAAGGAATTTTTTTGTGTTCTAATTCAAAGCAGGTTAGATTAATTTTTAGTTTACCAGTTTAATATTATTTTCGTGAATTAAAATTCTATCCTCTTACTAATCTGAAAAGTTATGAAATCAAGAAAATCTTTTATTATTCTTTTTTCCATTCTGGTGCTATCTTCTCTGTTTTACAATCTTTATTCACAAAGTCTCGATTTTAATATTCCCGGCGTGAAACAACCGATTGTAAATTTGAGCGGAACATGGAAGATAAATGATACTCCTGATGAAAGATCGCTGACGGATAAAAACTTTTCGCGATGGAAAGATATTCAGGTACCGGGAGAAATTCAGATGCAGGGATTCAGTATCAGGCACGATGAACCTGTGGTGTACAAGAAGCAATTTACCATACCACTTGATTTTGCCGGGAAAAAAATCATTCTTCGTTTCGACGGGGTATATAGCTATGCCCGGTTATGGGTAAACGGTAATTATGTCAGGGATCACCACGGAGGTTTTAGCCGGTGGGAAAATGATATTACACAATGGGTAAATCCGGGGAGACCATGCGTAATTACCCTTGAAGTGACCGATATGAAAGACGATATATCTTATGGCAGTGGTTATGCAAAACATCAGATAGGAGGGATATTGAAGGATGTTATTTTGTTTGCTCTTCCGAAGAATCATTTAGCTGACTTTTATATTGAAACAGAACTTGACAATGAATACAAAGATGCCGTGCTGAAGCTTTCTTTCAGCAGCATGCAAACAGAGAGTGCTACCGTTCTGTTTACCCTGACAGATCCTGAAGGCAAGAGAATAACGCTTTCAGGTAACACTACACAATTAAACCCGGGAGAAAATAATAAGGAGGTACTGATAAAAGTCTCTAATCCTTTGAAATGGGATGCGGAACACCCCAATTTATATACGCTGGATGTTTCGCTTTCTGTTGCAGGGAAGGCAGTTTATTCGTTCAGTGAAAGGGTTGGATTCCGGAAGGTGGAGATCCGTGGAAATGAAATGCTGGTGAACGGCAAACCGGTAAAACTTCGGGGAGCCAACCGGCATGAAATCCACCCTACACTGGGAAGAATTGCAACCGAAGAATATGATAAGCTGGATGTATTACTGGCGAAGGAGGCGAATATGAATTTTATCCGTACTTCACATTATCCACCTACAGAGAGGTTCTTACAATACTGTGATGAGTATGGGATTTATGTGGAATCAGAAACAGCGGTTTGTTTCGTTGATACTCACCGCGATCCGCCTTATTCTGCCATAGAGAGAGAAACCCAAAACAATCCGGAATATGAAGACCGTTATCTCTCCCAACTGGAGGAAATGGTAAGCTCATTACGGAACCGTCCCTCTATTGTAATCTGGTCGGTTGGGAATGAAAATATCTATGGAACCAATTTTCAAAAATCCTATGATTATGTAAAAAAAGAGGACCCAACCCGTCCGGTTATTTTCAGCTATCCGGGCACCGGTCCGTCTTCAGAAAAGTACTATGAAATTCTGAGTGTTCATTATCCAACGGTTGAAGGAAATAAGAAGGATCAGAGAGAGTATTATCAGAATATTTTCGGTTTCAATCACGATGAGATGCCTGTTATTTTTGATGAATGGGCACATGTTGCTTGTTATACAAATTATACATTACGTAGTGATCCTAATATTCAGGAATTCTGGGGACAATCACTTGACATGATGTGGTCAAATTTATTTGAAGCAAAAGGAGGCTTAGGCGGGGCCATCTGGGGAATGATTGATGAGACATTTACGGTACCCGAATCAACACCCGGTTTCAGGGAATGGTGGGGAGTCAACTATCCTAAACGAAGTCCCGCTGAATACCAGGGGCCAGTTGTAGGTTATGGAGAATGGGGGGTTATCGATACATGGAGACGCCGGAAACCGGAATTCTGGTCAACGAAGAAAGCTTATTCCCCGGTGCGGGTAATGCAGACGGATATCAAATCCTTTGTTCCGGGAACCCAACTGTTTCTTCCTGTTTATAACCGGTTTGATCATACAAACCTGAATGAACTGGAAATACAGATAGAATATCGTGGTAATAAAACTTTATTCCCCGGTCCCGATGTTCCTCCAAGAATAAGAGGTATGGTTATTATCCCTGCTCAGAAATGGGAACCAGGTGAAACTTTCATAGTTAGTTTTATTGAAAGGAAAACCGGTGAAATAATTGATATGGAGAAAATAACTCTTATAGGAGGAGAAAGAGTGCCGCGGGTCCAAACAGCTAAAACCGGAAATATCATTGTGGAAGAAATTAATAATCAGATTATTGTAAGGGGAACTGATTTTGCTGTTCCTGTTAATAAAACCACAGGATTGATAGAGAATGCAGTTTTTTCCGGCCATACGATCATAAAAAGCGGTCCGTATGTGAATGCATCAGTAATGAACAAAGGCTTTACCAGAGCTTTTGCATTTGCTGAAAATCTGGCTGATGCCG
>CAZGKF010000008.1:79803-83255 GCA_964526475.1 uncultured Bacteroidaceae bacterium | reverse complement strand
CCCCCGATGAAATACCGCCAGCATCCGGAACGTGAATGGAGTTTTGATGATAAGAATTTCTATTATTTTGGCTTAAAGGGCAGTGATACGGAAAAACCTCTTACACATCTGGCCAAAGCAATGAAGGAAAATATCGGTGAGTACACATTATTTTCGGACAAAAGTAATCTGAAATTATCTGTAGTATCAAATGACCATTCTTTAGCCTGCCGTTTAGTAAAAACCCCGGATGAAGAATTAGTACTGAATATAAATACTTATTGGGATTATCCGGAGCTTGGGTGGGGAAACTTTTCCGGAAATCAACCTTTTGCTCCTTTTACCGGAAGGATAAACCTGAGGATTGAGTGAGAATAAGTTTATTTCTCGGTATTAAACAGTTGCCTTGCATATTTAAGGAAACAAACTCAACATGAAGTAAAAAGTTCGTATATTTGTGTTATAATGAAACTTCCATAATTACCTGAAGGGCAAACAGGTTTGAACAAAATTATGAAGGTTCACCCTGCTCAAGCGGTCTAACCTGTTCCGATTCATTGGAAAGACTCGTGAGCTAAAATAAACAATATAGTACGAATGAAACAGGAAGAAATAAAAATTAAATTAAAAAATCTTAAGCCTGTTCTTTCCGATAGATTTTCGGTTAAAAGAATAGGATACTTTGGTTCATATTCCCGTAATGAGCAAACCGAAAAATCAGATATTGATATTTTGGTTGAATTCCGCAAGCCTGTTGGCTGGGAGTTTTTTGATTTGCAGGAATTTCTTGAGAATGAGTTAAAACTAAAAGTTGACCTTGTTTCGAGTCAAGCCTTAAAGGAACAATTAAGAGATTCCATCTTAAAGCAAGTTCAATACATATAATTCCAATGAGCCGGCACTTTGACTTCTACCTGGAAGATATTCTCAAATCTATGCGGAGAATTACGGAATATATTGAAGGTAAGAGATTTGTTGATTTTAAGAAAGACTATATGCTAGTAGATGCTGTTGTGAGAAATTTTGAAATTATTGGCGAAGCATCAAATAATATTCCTTCCACTATCCAAAATAAATATCCCGAAATTCCCTGGAAGAAAATGTATGGACTGAGAAATTTAATGACTCATGAATACTTTGGAATAGACTATGAGATGCTTTGGGAAATTGCTTCAGTCAATCTTCCTGAGAATATTAAAGATTTGGAAAGACTTATTGAGGATCAAAAAAATATGCGGAGTAACAGCATATGAATGTAATTTTACCTCTTTCCCTTAAAATACGCCATGAATTCATTAATTAAATCAGTAGTATAGTTAAACTGATTAAAAACAAATATATTTACAGTATCTTTCTGAGCCTTGTGTCTTTCTGTCTTTGTGGTGATTAATATCGCCGCTTGGCCTCAAAAGAACGAAGTTTCATTAAGCCAGTTTATTTAAAATTCTAATACCACAACACTTTAGTTTTCTTGTGCTTGTATAATATATTCGGGTAAATTTGTAAAATTGATTTAAGTATTACCTACTTTATAATTACAAAAATGAAAATGTTAAAAAGAATTTCAAAAATTCATACCATATTGCTAGTCACACTGTTTCTTTTTATAACAGCCTGCACAAAACCCGGGTTAACGCACCTCAGGGTAGTGGAGGAATTTAATATTGGTGAAACAAGGGATGTCAGGTTAACTAATGGTGATATCGTGAACCTAAAACTACTTGAGATAAATGTTGTCCGCGACAGTCTTCGTGGGGCTATACGTTCAGCTTTTGCCAGGATTTCTGTGGATGGAGAAGAAGTTACACTGGCTTCCGGCAATTACAACTTACCTGTTGTAGTTGGGAAGGTTCAGATAGACTGTCCTGTTATCAGGGAATATTATTCCAACAGCCGGCGGGATACCTGGGGCTTAACTTCAGATGCCCGATTCAGGCTCTGGCCGAAAGACTCCCCATATATTCAACCCGGAACATTTGTTTATCCGGTAAAGCAGAAATGGTTTGCCAGCAGGTCACAGTCAGGTAATGAAATTGCCGGTTTGGGATGGGGAGAAGACATTGAGAACAAAACCGGTATATATTACCATGAAAGTCATGATTTTGGAGGAGCTGAGGGAATGGATGAAATTCTATCGGCAACAGACGGACTTGTTGTTTCCTCAAATGGAGAAGTATTGGAGGGTTACGATGACTTTCCCGGAGACATCAGACCGGATGTGGTGTATATTGCAGACGACCATGGATGGTTTATCCGGTATAGCCATCTTGACAGTATTGATCCCGAAATTAAATCAGGAGCCCGAATTAAAAAGGGACAGAAAATTGGTTTTATGGGAAAACAGGGAGGAAGTGGTGGTTGGGTACATCTGCACTTCGGGTTGCATCAAAAGAATCTGAATACCTCAAAATGGGAGGTTGAAGGCGCTTATGCATACCTGTGGGAAGCTTATGTGAACCAGTATGATCCCCCGGTTATAGCAATAGCCAGGCCCCATCAACTTTTGTGGACAGGGATGGAAGCTGTTTTAGACGGCTCAAAGTCGAAAAGTCTTATTGGTGAAGATATTTCATTCGAATGGACATTTACTGATGGAACAAAGGTGGAAGGCCCTGTGCAGAAAAGAAAATATGATAAAGCTGGGGAATATTGTGAGATACTAAAAGTTACTGATGCAAAAGGGAATGTAGATTACGATTTCACTTATTTACAGGTTTATGACAGAGATTATCCGGAAAAGGAAATCCCAGGAATTCATGCAGTTTATTATCCTTCTTTAAATATTCATACCGGAGATCCCGTTACTTTCCTTGTCCGGACATTTGACAGCAGCGAAGGAGAAGAAATATGGGATTTTGGGGACGGGTCAGAAAAGGAAACAGTAAATTCCGGAATTCTCAATCCCTCATCTCATAATGAGGGGAGCTATGCCCAAACGGTTCATTCATTTTCAGACCCCGGGAATTATATTGTAAGGGTTGAAAGGACAAACAGACATGGTTTCACAGCTATTGCATGTCTGCATGTTAAGGTTAATTAACAATACTGGAAATTTTCATTTTTATAATAATAGAAGCAATTGTTATTCAACTGCTTAAATTCCCCTTTGGGGGATTTAGAGGTAATTTAAAAATTATATTAATAATGTGTTTAATCAAATATATGTAATTGTAATTCAACTCCTTAAAGTCCCCCTCCTTGCTTCGCTGAAGCTTCGCGAAGGCGAGTGGGGGATTTAGGGGTAATTTGAAAATTATATTATTAATGTTATTTAATAAATAGATGTAACGGCTTGTCAACTGCTTAAAGTCCCCCCTGATTTAGGGGTAAAAAATGTTAAGGATTGAAAAACACCAAAACAATTTTTGCATAGAGTCAATTATTTAAAACATTATTTTTAAATTAAATCTACTACCATATGAACAGACGAGACTTTTTAACAAAGGCATCACTTTCTACTATTGGTGCAGGAT
>CAZGKF010000008.1:0-79703 GCA_964526475.1 uncultured Bacteroidaceae bacterium | reverse complement strand
TGCAGGATCAATACCTATGGGAACAGTTTTACACATTGCGATCAGGTAAGTGACAATGAAACCTGGGAGGAGTTTCTCGCTGCTCATTTACAGGAACCAGTCAGGAATTTTGGTATTGGAGGATGGTCGGTATACCAGGCATATCTTCGCATGCTTTTTGAAGAAAAGCGTACCCCCTCGGATCTGATCATTTTTACAGTATACGAAGATGACCATTTCAGGAATCTGGATTCCTGGAGGAATATAAGGATAAGTAAACACCCGCTTCATATCGAATCCACATTACCCTATGTGAAAGTTGATCTCCACAGAATGACAATGACAGAATGCAAAAATCCTTGCCCTACAAAAGAATCTTTTTATAAGCTTTGTGATCTTGACAAGACCTATGAACTGTTTAAAGATGATTTTGTTGTCCGGATCATGTTAGCGCATCAGAAATCAAAAGACATCAATCCTGATCAGCGGATAGATACTTACCAGTCTTTATTTGCTCACGCGCTTCACTAATAGCTTGAATTTGAGAATTATTAAGTTTATATTCCTCGAAATCCTCTGACTCAATTTCAAAAAGTCTATATGCTTCTTCGAGTAAGTTGTTATCCTCGGTTTTCCTTATCTTATTGATAAGCCGCCTCTTTATTTCCAGTGTCGACATCGCTGTATTTTTTTTCACAATTTACAAATTTATTTTGATAGATTCATTGAGGTTTGATTTTGCTGGCTTGCCACTAACAACTGCATAGAAGCAGTACTAAACAAAATAATGAATTAAATTTTTTCATAGTTGCATTTTTTTATGGTTATTTGGTACATATTTCCCTGTCTTCATCGAGAAAAAATGGAAGTCTCTGCAGATAGTCGCAGAATTTTCATTGTATTTTTCAACATATCAAATTGTGATTCCATGCATCACTTAAAGCTAATAAAATACTCATTCTCCTCAATAATTCCCAGATTTATCTCTGATGCTACAACACCGAATACATCTTTCACATTAGCACCATGGTCAATAAATCTCAAACCATCCTTCTGCGCACATCAGCGTGAGCAGCGGGACAAAATGAAGGGCAGAAAAAGTTGTTCCCGCAGATTTCGCAGATTAACGCAGAAATACCTGCTCAGCTATTTTACGGATATTATCAGATATACCAATAGTATAATAATGAATGGCTGGTACGCCGGCATTTTTAAGCTCCCTGGACTGATATACAGCCCATTCTGCTCCGGCTTCTTTTGCCTGCACATTACTGCTGCATTTTCTGACAATTTTTACAAGATCTTCTGGAATATCGATATGAAATACCCGGGGTAGCATTTCAATATCTTTCAGGGTGGTTATGGGTTTCAGTCCGGGAATAACCGGAACATTGATTCCGGCAGCACGGATTCTCTCAATAAAACGAAAATATTTTGAATTATCAAAAAACATCTGGGTAACTATATATTCGGCGCCTGCATCTATTTTCTTTTTAAGGAATAAAAGGTCCGTTTCCATATTTGGTGCTTCATAATGTTTTTCCGGGTACCCTGCTACTCCCAGTGAAAAATCAGTTGGAGTGGCATTTTCAAGATCAGGATCAAGATAAATGCCTTTATTCATTTTCATTATCTGTTCAATAAGACCCAATGTATGTTCATGTCCGTTTTTCTCAGGTATAAAAAAGCGCTGGTCTTTCTGCGGATCGCCCCTCATTACAAGCAAATTATGCATTCCTAGAAAATGAAGGTCTATCAGCACATCTTCTGTTTCTTCTTTTGAGAAGCCTCCGCAAATAATATGAGGCACTACTGTGATATTGTATTTTTGCTGGACGGCAGCAGAAATAGCTACAGTACCCGGTCGCTTCCGGATTATACTTTTTTCAATAAGTCCGTTTTCAAGTGTTCGGTAAACCGCCTCCTGCTGATGATAAGTAATATTTATGTTGACAGGTTCGAATTCAATGAGGGGGTCTATGGAATTAAATATATCTTCGAGTCTCCTGCCTTTAAGCGGAGGCAGGAGCTCAAAAGAAAATAAGGTATTTTTTGTTTCTCTTAGTTTGTCTGCAACTTTCATTGTTTACATCTTACTTTGAATAATTCAGGTTTGAAGCTAATAATTTTTCAGTAATATGAATTTCAATATTTTTTCTTCCGGAATAATCTTTTGCCTGATCAGGTGAGATTTTACCCACGTGAAAATATTTTGAAAAATCGTGTTGAAAAAACAAACCACTTACAGAAGCCGCAGGGAGCATACTATAGTTTTCAGTAAGCATGATTCCTGTATTCTTTTTTACATCCAGTAATTTAAAGAGCGTTTCTTTCTCCGAATGATCAGGACATGCAGGATAACCATATGCCGGTCTTATTCCCTTGTATTTTTCAAGAAGTAATTCTTCCATCGCCAGGGTTTCATCCCTATTGTAGCCCCAGTATTCTTTCCTGACCTTTGTATGCAGAAGCTCAGTGAAAGCTTCCGCCAGTCTGTCAGCCAATGCTTTTAACATAATGGAAGCATAGTCATCATTGGCCTTTTCAAATTCTTTTACTTTTTTTTCAACACCAATACCTGCTGTTACAGCAAAGGCTCCAATATAATCTCTTAAACCGGAAGATCTGGGAGCAATAAAATCAGAAAGGCACAGATTAGGACTGTTTTCTTTCTTTTTATTCTGGTTCCGGAGGTTAAATAAGCGTAACAGGACTTTATTCCGCGATTCATCGGTATATACTACAATATCGTCTCCCTCTGAGTTCGCAGGAAAGAAACCGATTACCGCGTTTGCAGTGAGCCATTTTTCAGCAATGATTTTATCCAGCATCTGTTTGCCATCCTGAAGAAGTTTGACAGCTTCTTCCCCAAATTTCGGATCTTTCAGGATATCCGGGTATTTACCTCTTAATTCCCAGGTCAGAAAGAAAAATGTCCATGAGATATATTCTCTTATTTCTTCAAGAGAATAGTCTGGCAATGGTTTTATTCCAAGGAAGGAGGGTTTAGCTATATTTATTTTTTCCCACCTTACTTTTAAACGATTATCACGTGCTTCCGTTAATGATATATATTCACTACGGGCACTTGCGCCTGCATAACTGATCCTTAAATCCCCGTATTCCTTTTTTATACTTTTAACGAAGGCATCTTTCTCCCCGGCATTTATTAATTTGCTAACCACGGAAACGCTGCGTGAGGCATCTTTAACATGTATCACGGGTTGGCTGTAATTTCTTTCTATCTTAACAGCTGTATGTACTTTTGAAGTAGTAGCACCTCCAATTAGTAAGGGAACCTGAAAATTTTGTCGCTCCAGTTCTTTTGCCACATACACCATTTCTTCGAGGGAAGGTGTTATAAGTCCACTCAAGCCTATGATATCGACATCTTCTTCCTTAGCAGCGGCGAGGATCTTTTCTGTCGGTACCATTACCCCAAGATCAATAATTTCATAGTTATTGCACCCGAGAACAACACCTACAATATTTTTCCCTATATCGTGTACATCACCTTTTACTGTAGCCAATAGGATTCTCCCGGCTGAAGTATTCACATCTGTACTTAATTTTTCTTTCTCCAGAAATGGTTGAAGAATTGCTACAGCTTTTTTCATTACTCTTGCGCTCTTTACTACCTGTGGAAGAAACATTTTTCCTTCTCCAAATAATTCTCCCACCTGATCCATTCCGTTCATCAGGGGGCCTTCAATGACTTTCAATGCATTTCCGTATTTTTTATGGGCTTCATTTGTATCTGTTTCAATGAAATCAGTAATTCCCTTTAGAAGGGAATGAGAAAGCCGGTCTTCCAGAGAACTTTCACGCCATGCAAGAATTACTTTTTCCGGTTTTTGTTCATTGCTTGTTTTACCTGCATATTCAGTCAGTTTTTCTGTTGCATCAATAGATTTGTTAAATATTAAATTTTCTACAAGTTTAAGCAAGTCTTCCGGTATTTCATCATATACCTGCAGCATCGATGGATTAACAATTCCCATGTCAAGGCCTGCCTTAACAGCATGATAAAGAAAGGCGGAGTGGATAGCTTCACGTATAACGTTATTCCCTCTGAAGGAAAAGGACAGGTTACTGATTCCTCCGCTTACTTTTGCAAAGGGAAGATTCGCTTTGATCCACTTAATGGTATTAAGAAAATCCAGTGCATAGTTGTTATGTTCTTCGATACCTGTTCCTATTGTAAGAATGTTGGGATCGAAGATGATATCTTCAGGAGGGAATTTAACCTTTTCAGTAAGGATTTTATAAGCTCTCTTACACACATTAATTTTCCGTTCAAATGTATCGGCTTGTCCTTTCTCATCAAAAGCCATAACTATTAATGCGGCACCGTACATCCTTACGGCAGAGGCCTGCCTGATAAATGTTTCTTCTCCTTCCTTCAGGCTGACAGAGTTAACGACAGCTTTCCCCTGTATGCATTTAAGCCCGGTTTCTATTACGCTCCATTTCGATGAGTCGATCATAACCGGCACCTTTGAGATTTCCGGTTCCGACATTATCAGGTTAAGAAAGATCTGCATTTCTTTCTCTGCATCGAGCAAGGCATCGTCCATACAAATATCAATAATCTGAGCACCCCCGTCTATCTGTTCCCTGGCAATGGATAAAGCTTCTTCGTATTTCTTCTCTCTGATATGCCGGGCAAATTTTGCAGATCCACTGACATTTGTACGTTCCCCAATATTAATAAAATTACTGCCTGGATATACTGTTAAAGGTTCCAGCCCACTTAGCCGGAGTTTATGTTCAGGTTCAGGAGGCTTACGTACATTGCTTTGCCTGGTATATTCAGCTATCTTACGAATATGTTCAGGTGTGGTCCCGCAACACCCTCCCACAATATTAATATACCCCTTATCTAAAAATTCTTTAATATGATGACCCATTTCATCCGGACTCTCATCGTATTCCCCAAACTGATTAGGAAGACCTGCGTTAGGATATGCACTTACATAAAAGGGTGCTTTTGACGCCAGTTCATTCAGGTAAGGTCTCATTTCTTTTGCTCCAAGTGAGCAATTAAGTCCTATCGATAAAAGATTATAATGCGATAATGAATTAATAAATGCTTCTATTGTTTGTCCTGATAAGGTCCTGCCACTGGCATCCGTAATTGTTCCTGAAATCATTACAGGAATATCTGTTTCTTTTAATTTTTTAACACTTTCGATAGCATAAAGAGCTGCTTTTGCATTCAGGGTATCGAAAACAGTTTCAAGTAACAGAATATCAACGCCGCCATCGATTAGCCCAAGCACCTGTTCTTCGTAAGCAGCTTTGAGTTGGTCGAAAGAAACAGATCTGAAACCGGGGTCGTTAACATCGGGTGACATGGATGCTGTTTTATTGGTAGGCCCTATTGCTCCGGCCACAAACTTTGGCTCATCAGGCTTCTCTTGTGAAAATCGTTCAGCTGCCCTGGTGGCAATCCTTGCTCCGGAAAGATTTATTTCATAAGCCAGTTTTTCAAGATGATAATCGGCCTGCGAAATACGGTTTGCGTTAAAGGTGTTGGTTTCAATGATATCTGCCCCTGCCTGAAGAAACTGATAATGAATGTTTTCAATTATATCAGGCCTGGTTAAATTCAGAAGATCATTATTACCCAGGAGGTTATATGAGAAATCCCTGAAACGTTCTCCTCTGAAATCTGATTCCGACAGATCATAAGATTGTATCATGGTCCCTATCGCCCCGTCCAGAACAAGGACACGGCTGGAAAGCATCTTATATAGTAATCTGGTGCGGGACATATTCAAAGCGCAAAAGTACCCATAAAATATATTCCGGCAAAGTATAATGATAATCGAATTATATCCTGAATCCAATGATCATTACATCATCTACCTGATTCAATTGCCCTTTCCAGTTTTCAAATTCTGCAGCCAACCTGCTCTTTTGCTTTTGCATTGGCAGAGAATGTATTGAATGAAGAAGGTTTTTAAAAGGCCGGGAAAGAAATTTCTTGCCATGTTCACCTCCGAACTGGTCGATAAATCCATCAGAAAATATATAGAAAACATCCGATGCGTTTATTTTGATGTGATGATTTGTGAACGGATCGTTTTTCTCGTATCTGCCGATAGGCATTTTGTCGGCTTTTATTTCAAAAAGTTCGTTATCTCTGAACATAATCAGAGAATTAAATGCCCCTGCGAAATCCATGGTTGATTTTTTCCTGTTGATGATACAAAGTGCAATGTCCATTCCGTCTCTTGAGTGTTCCTGCTCTCCTGAACTTGACAAGGTCTCATTAACATAATTTCTTAGCAGATTCAATATTTCAGCAGCATTATTCATTTTACTCTTTGGCACAATCTCGTTAAGGAAAGATATCCCGAGCATGCTCATAAATGCCCCGGGAACACCGTGTCCGGTGCAGTCGGCAACTGCAATTACAGTAATATCACCGGCAGATGTGTACCAGTAAAAATCGCCGCTTACTATGTCCCGTGGAAGAAAAAGGGCGAAATGATCAGGCATATTTTTTAACAGAACTTTTTCTGAGGGGAGTACAGCACTTTGGATCTGTTTTGCATAATTAATACTATCGGTTATCTCTTTTTTTTGCTCGGTAATTTCATTCTTTTGTCTTTCAATCTCCTGAGTCCTTTCTCTTACTCTCTCCTCCAATATACGTTTAGCACGTAGAAGGCTGCTGTGTCGTATCTGCATGATCAGGAAAAATAACGAAATAATTATAAGTCCTGATAAAACAAAAAACCATGTAGTTTCCCAGAATGGAGGTTTTATAATAAAACCAAGGCTTGCTTCCCTGCTTATATCACCTATGGAATTCCTGGCCTGAACAAATAATGTGAATTTTCCGGAAGGCAGTACAGGATATTCCACAAGCTGGGAATATGTCCAGTTACCCCATGTTTTGTTAAGTCCTTCGATATAATATCTGTATTCTGTGGTAGCTGGAGAAATATACCAGGGTGCGGCAAAAGTGATTTTTAGCGAACGTTTATTATGATCAATTTCGGGGAAAACAAGGGGGAAATGTTTATTATCTCCGCTGATCATAGAAATGTAAACATTGAAGTCATGGCTAACAGGATTGAATTTATCAGGATTTATCTTATATAATTCCCTGTTATTATTTATCAGCCAAACCTCATTTTGTTCATTCGTAAAGAGATATTGAACATTATTGAAAATGCCAGGTAATCCGTTATAATCCAATTTATCATGACTTCCGAAATTTTCCCACTTGAATTTACTTCTTATCCATACTGTGTTGTTGTTTAGATAGTAGCGGGGAATAGAATTCAGATCAGGAAAACTTCTTATCTTTTCTATGATAGTATCTTTCATTTGCAGTACGGCTGAAGAAAGGAATAAATAAATAGTATCGTTTATTTTTTTAAGCCTGACAGGATCTGAGTATTCCAAATCCAGATGGAATTGTTTCATTTCCCTGAAACTGTTTTCTTTACCGGTTTTTGTGATCCAAACCGAATTATCGCTTCCTAAATACCAGACAGAATCGGATGATCTTGCAACTGAATAAATAGTGAAGCCGGCATTACTAAAATCGGCAATAGTAATCCATTCGGAGCCGGAGGGTCTGATTGCTTTTGCTCCATTGGTGATTCCAGCATAAATGACCTTGCTGTCTTCACTTCGTTCAAGGAAGGTAATATATTCACCAGGGATAAGAACTTTAGCTTTATTCCCTTTTATCTCAAAAAGCCCATTGTTTGTTGATGCAAGCAGATGACCATCTATCACCACCAGTTCTTTGCATTTACCTCTGATAAGATCAATTTTGGTATAGTTGTGTGATATAGATTGGAGCGAATAAATTCTTTTCTTTTTTATTTCCTCCTCCTGTTGGATAAGAACGGGAATGGGATGTTCAGGAGGCAGTACTTCTGGTGCGTCTTCCTTCTTTTGTAAAATGTTTCCAATAATTTTTAAAACCGATTGACTTCTCTGTGCAGATAGTCTTTCTTTAAATTTTAATCTTTTGATATCTTCCGGATCGGTTGTAGATATTTCTTCTTTAATATCCACCTGATTATCATCTTCTGAGATTGAAGGGATTTTTTTTAACGGGCTTTTAATCGTAATAATTTTTTCTGAGTACTCTCGTTTTTCAGTTAAGCGGTAAAGGCCTTCTGTTGTGCCGACAAAAAGGCTATTGTTAAACCATGCAGCTGACAGAAGGTCTCCTTCCAGTCCTGGATAACAGGAGTATCCAGCAATAGGAAGTCCCGGGTCAATCCTTGACAATCCTTTTGCGTGACACAACCATAAGCCTTTGTTCCGGTCAAGATTCATAGCAAATATTTCATCATCCGGTAGTCCTGTGCGACTGTTAATAATGTATTCGGTTTTTCCGGTTTTACTGTCAGCAATAATACATCCTCCCATAAGAGTTGATAGCGCAATCTTTTCATCCGGAAGAGCCAGCACCCCTGTTAATAAGCTTTCTTTAAGATATACGGAGTCTTCGAGATAAATTTCTTTAAATCCATCTCCATCAAACAGAAATACTTTGTTATCTGCTGAGGCAATTACTGTATGAGAACTGTCGAAGCATGAGGAATATAAAACAATAAACTGTCGTATGTAGGGATCTCCCCTTACAAGTTTAAATGTATCTGCATCAGTTTTAAATAAACCAGTTTTTTCAAGCAGGAAGAAGAGCTCATTGTTATGGATAACAACTCCCTGCAGCTCATTATTTTCTGTAAATTTCCATGATTTCAGGGCACCGGGATCATGCCTTGAGGTAAACCTGATTTCATTTTTTCCGGTAAAGAAGACCTTGTCTTTTGCGATAAAAATATTTTCAGTTTCGAAGGATGAATCCCTGTTACAGATATTACGATAGGTATATTGCCCTTTTTCATTTCGGGAGACAAATCCAAACCCTTGACGTGTACCTGCAAACACCAGTTCTGATACAGGGTCATTTTTGATTATTACAGGGAATCCATCCACTGGTATTAATTCCCAGTTTCTTGAATCGAAAACGAGTATCCCTTTACGGTTGGCAGTAAGAATATTGTTGTGATTGTCTTCTGTAATATCGTAGTTATCGTAATCAATTACTTCATTAAAGGAGAAATGAGAAATGAAGGGATAACCTTTCTGAGCGCTTATCCGGAATGAAACAAGCAAAAAAATAATCAGAAAAAAAAACATCATATGATGGATAGTTTTTTTCACGGTCACATTATTTTTTTATCATCCAAAAAAAATATATTATCAGTTTCCCAACAGCTTGCCTATTTCCTTCAGATTTCTCTCATTTGTTACATTCTTAGCTTCCGGTTTATAAAGATAATCGAGAAGCTCCTCATAATTTTCTGTTATAACTCCTCTTACCATTTTCATTGTGGAATTCATCATACGGTTTTCTTCAGTAAAAGGTTCCGGAATAATCCCTATGGCTGCAGGGAGCCAGCGTTGCGGGAACATCTCCCCGTATTTACCTCCTGTGCGGTAATCGAGGAGTTCTCTTTCCAGAAACTCAAGAGCCTCCGCTTTACCTTGTTCAGTAGCAGGATCGTAACCATTTTCTTTAAGAAATTTTTTCAGAGCCTCTTTATTCGGGTGAAGAAGTACCACAGTGTATGGTTTCTGATTATTGAAAAGCATAACCTGGTCAATGAATTTTGATTGTTCGGTAAAAGCTTCCTCTATCCCTTCAGGACTATACTTCTCTCCGTCATCGGAAATGAGAAGACTCTTAAAACGGCCGAGGACATATAAGAAACCATCTTTATCAAGGTATCCCATATCTCCTGTGTACAACCACCCATCTTTCAGGGCATCACTGGTAGCCTGCTCATTTCTCCAGTAACCAGGCATAATGTTTTCGCCCTTTACTACTATTTCTCCTTTTGAATTAAGGGGCAGATCATTACTGTCTTCATCACATATCTTTATATCGATGTTTTTAACCAGGAAACCTGATGAGCCCAGTTTATGCCGGTGTTCTGCGTTTGAACTAATTATTGGTGATGCTTCAGATAAACCATAACCCTGGAACATTGGAATTCCTATGGCATAGAAAAACCTTTGTAATTCAATATCGAGAAGTGCTCCGCCACCGATAAAAAATCTGAGATTTCCCCCGAAACCCTGTCGGATCTTTTTAAAAAGAACAGCATCAAATAATTTCAGGTAAGGCTTCAGAATAATTCTCCATCCTTTTCCCCTGTCAAAACCAAGACCATTATACAAATATGCTACCCGGAGTGCATGGATGAAAAGTTTTTCAATCAGTGCCCCTTTTTCACGTATTCCTTTTTCAATATTTTTCCGGAAATTTTTCGCAAGAGCTGGAACACTTAAAAGGAAATGGGGCCTGATTTCCTTAATGTTGACAGGAATGTTTTTAAGTGTTTCCATTGGATTTCCGCCTGTTTGTACCGATGCCATGCTGGCTCCGGATGCAATTACAGCATAAATACCTGCTGTATGGGCAAAAGAATGATCCCAGGGTAGGATGAGAAGTGTGGTGTACCAGGGAGGGATATTCATAAGGGAGAGTCCCTGTTCCACGTTGGAAGTGTAGTTCCTGTGGCTTAGCATTATACCCTTCGGATCGGCAGTTGTGCCGGAGGTATAACAGATATTTGCCACATCATCAGGCTCAACAGATTGCCAGATTTTTTCGAATTCATCATGATTTGCTGCAAGATATTCTTTTCCCATTTCCAGAACATCACCAAAAAAGATCTCTCTTGGATCATATTTATCTTTAGGATCGAGATAAATAAACTTCTCAACTGTCTTCAATTCGTTTTTTATCCCTTCAATTTTTCTGGCCTGACCTCCGGAAATAATAACAAAGCGCGACTCTGAGTGAAGAATCCGGAATTTAAGATCAGTGCTGTCCATGAGTTTTACCGAAAGAGGTACATTAATAGCTCCGGTGTATAATATGCCAAGTTCACTTACGACCCATGCATTTCTTCCCTCAGAGACCAGGGAAACACGGTCTCCCTTTTTTATTCCAAGGGAAAGCAGACCACAGGAAAATTGATGAACCTGTTCCCGTATTTCTTTATAACTTGCTGGTTCAAATTTCCCTGTTCGTTTCTCATACATCATCGGATTCATGGAATATTTTTCTGCAAATTCTTCAAAGAAGTAGTTTAATGTTTTCATCAGTATGTATTTAGGTAATAATATACAAATTTACACTTGTTATTGATTTATTTGATTAGTATTAAAAATGAGTCCACTCTGAAAAGTAAAAAATTCTGTTCACAACTGTTTTATCCCCCGACCCCCTTCTAAAAGGCAGTTTATTGTGTTGTACTAATATCCTTTAGGAGTTGATATGATAAAATACCCTTTTTGCGAGTTGAGAAAATAAACAAAACCATAAACCATTTTCTTAATGGAATTTTTGTATCCTCAAATGTAGTACTGGTCTTTACATTAAAATAATTCCCTGTATTTTTACACTTATATTTATTACTTTTACAATTATAAACAACTGAATCTTTACCGAATGGAGGTATTACATTTCCATTCCAAAGTTAAGTTTCTAAGTGTTCAATGCATATTTGTTCATCCTGGAGCCTTTCAGGTAACTTAAAAATGCTTTTAAATTCTGTTTTTATTGGAGTAATAATTATAATTACTCTGGAAATATAATACTTTATTTACACCCATGCGAATATTATAGTGTAAATATGTATATTATCACCTTAATTAATTATTAAAATGAGAATAAGTTTTTTTGTAATGGTAGGAGTTGTTATCAATGTTGATCTTTCCGCTTTGATAAATATAATATGCCTTAAAAAAACGAAGTTTTTCAGTTAATATGAAGAATGCAATAATAAATCCGGTAATCATTGACAGACTTAAGTCCAAAACCGGGATCACTAACCCCGGTAAAGCGTCTATAAGAGAGATTGTTAAACTGGTAAATGAAATCGAGGAGGAAACAGGACTCAGGTATATCAGAATGGAAATGGGGGTTCCCGGACTTGACCCGGTTTCTATTGGTACTGAAGCAGAAATCGATGCACTGCGCAGGGGTGTGGCATCAAAATATCCAATGATAGAAGGGATTAAACCTTTAAAGGAGGAAATATCCCGTTTTGTTAAATTGTTTCTGAATATTAATGTAAACCCTGCCGGATGTATTCCCACTGTGGGCTCCTTGATGGGAGGGCTGGCCTGTTTTATGGTTGCAAACAGGACAGACATAAATAAGCTGGGGACTTTGTTCATTGATCCCGGATTTCCTGTGCAGAAACAGCAATGCAAGGTGCTTGGACAGGATTATGAATCCTTTGACGTATATAATTTCCGTGGACCAAAACTGAAAGAAAAACTGGAGTCATACCTTTTATCAGGAAAGATATCCACTATTCTTTATTCCAATCCCAATAACCCTTCCTGGATTTGTTTTACAGAAGAGGAGCTTGCAATTATTGGGGAACTGGCTGATAAGTATGAAATAATTGTTATTGAAGATCTTGCTTATTTCGGCATGGATTTCAGAAAAGATTATTCCAAACCCGGTCTGCCTCCATTTCAACCTACCGTTGCAAAGTACACAGATAATTATGTTCTGCTGATATCAAGTTCAAAATCTTTCAGTTATGCAGGACAAAGAGTGGGAATGATGGTTGTCGGAGACAAACTTTTTAACAGGAATTATCCTGATCTGCTAAGATATTTCTCTTCCTCAAAATTTGGAGATGCAATGATATATGGGGTGATATATGGGATAAGTGCAGGAACTTGCCATTCTGCACAATATGGATTGACTGCAATCCTGAAAGCTGTTAATGATGGTTCGTTTAATTTTGTTGATGAAGTGAAGGAATACGGTGAAAAATCCAAAATAATGAAAGAATTATTTACCCGCTATGGTTTTAAGATTGTATATGATATGGATATTGATATACCGGTTGCTGATGGATTTTATTTTACTATCAGCTACCCCGGTTTTTCAGGAGTGGAACTTATAAACAGGCTGATTTTTTATGGTATTAGCGCAATTTCTCTTGATATTACCGGTAGTGAAAGGACAGAGGGTCTGAGGGCATGCGTTTCCCTGGTAGATAGAAAACAATTTCCCGATCTGGAATACAGGTTAAAAAGGTTTCATGAAGACCATAGAATAAATTAGAATAATTCAATGAATATATATATTATTGCAGATCAATATTATAGAAGAGAATGCTTTTTAACACCAGCTAAATAATTCGGATTGTGTCGGATAAAAGATGTCATTAATCTGAATATTTTTAATTTTACGGATATTTTTTTTAAGATCATTATCAACTAAATTTTTTTTATGGCGAAAGCACGAGGAGCAATCGTAGTTGACATAGAGAAGTGCAAGGGCTGCGAAGTTTGTGTTGTTAATTGTCCAACTGATGTGATCCGGCTGGCAAGGGAAGTAAATAGCAAGGGTTATCACTTCGCATACATGGAATATCCTGAGTCTTGTACAGGATGTTCAAATTGCGCTATTGTTTGTCCTGATGCCGTTATTACGGTTTATCGAATAAAAGCTTAATCATTTATCAAATTTGCAGATAATGAAAGATCTGAGGTTAATGAAAGGTAATGAAGCTATTGCTGAAGCTGCTATAAGGGCTGGGGCGGATGCATATTTCGGTTATCCTATCACTCCACAGTCTGAAGTACTTGAGTACCTCATGGCAGAACGGCCATTTGAACGGACGGGCATGGTTGTATTACAGGCTGAGAGTGAGGTAGCTGCCATCAACATGGTTTATGGTGCTGCTGCTACCGGCAAGAGAGTTATTACTTCTTCATCAAGTCCGGGTATAAGTTTGATGCAGGAAGGCTTATCCTATATTGCCGGAGCTGAATTGCCTTGTGTTGTTGTAAATGTGGTAAGGGGAGGCCCCGGACTTGGTACAATCCAGCCTTCTCAGGCAGACTATTTTCAGTCAACCAAAGGTGGAGGTCACGGTGATTACAGACTGCTGGTTCTTGCTCCCTCATCGGTGCAGGAGATGGCTGATTTCGTGAAACTGGGATTCGAACTTGCATTTAAATACAGAAATCCGGTGCTGATTCTCACCGACGGACTTGTTGGACAGATGATGGAAAAAGTGGAGTTGTTTGAACAGCAGCCAAGAGCAACAGAATTTGATCCTTCATGGACAATAACAGGGAAACCGCCTGATCGGGAAAGAAATATTGCTACGTCCCTGGAGCTTGAAGCTCCCCGCCAGGAAAAACATAATCATAAAATTCAGGCTAAATATAAGATGATGCAGGAAGAAGAAGTGCGGTTTGAAAAGATTGAATGTGAGGATGCTGAATATCTTATTGTTGCATATGGGATAAGTGCAAGAGTCAGCCAGAAAGCAGTTAAACTGGCACGTGAAAAAGGGATAAAAGCTGGATTGTTCCGGCCTGTAACTCTTTTCCCATTTCCCTCTATGGAACTGGCCTCAATGGCAAAAAATTTAAAGGGAATTTTATCGGTTGAATTGTCAGCAGGTCAAATGGTTGAAGATATTAAGCTTGCTGTTAAGGGAAAACTTCCAGTAACTCACTTTGGAAGATATGGGGGTGTCATACACAGCCCCGATGAAGTTTTGAATGCCCTTCAAAAAATAATTAAAGGAGTTTAATAATGGATGTCAAAGATATAATTAAACCTGAAAATCTGGTTTACAGCAAAACACCCCTCATGACAGATAATATCCTGTCTTATTGTCCGGGGTGTGGTCATGGTACAGCTCATCGTATTATTATGGAAGTTATTGATGAGATGGGCATTCAACAGGATACTATTGGTGTTGCCCCGGTGGGTTGCTCTGTCCTTGCATATGAATTCATGAATATTGATATGGCCCAGGCTGCTCATGGAAGAGCCCCTGCCGTTGCAACAGGGATAAAGAGGTTATGGCCGGATAAATATGTATTTACCTACCAGGGTGATGGCGACCTGGCAGCTATTGGTACTGCAGAGACAATTCATGCATGTAACAGGGGGGAAAATATTGTTATTGTTTTCATTAACAATGGTATTTATGGTATGACAGGAGGACAAATGGCTCCGACTACTCTTCCCGGAATGGTGTCGTCAACATCTCCCTACGGACGTGATGTCACAACCATGGGGAATCCTATAAGGATTACCGAACTGGTGGCCATGCTTCCGGGTGTTTATTCCGTTAGCCGGCATGCTGTTCATAAACCCGGTCACGTGAGAAGAGTAAAGAAAGCAATACGGCAGGCATTTGAAAACCAGAAAAATAAGAAAGGCTTATCTTTCATTGAGATTGTGTCAAGTTGTAACTCAGGATGGAAAATGAGTCCTGTTGAAGCAAATAAATGGATGGAAGAAAACATGTTTCCTTTTTACCCTTTGGGGGACATAAAAATTGAAGGTAAGATTATTGAAAAACCCCGGGAAAATTAATAAAATGACAGAAGAAATTATAATAGCCGGATTCGGAGGGCAGGGTGTTCTTTCCATGGGTAAGATCCTTGCATATTCCGGAATAATGCAAAACATGGAAGTAAGCTGGTTCCCTTCCTATGGTCCTGAGATGAGAGGCGGAACCGCTAATGTCACTGTGATCCTGAGTGATGAACGTGTCAGTTCCCCTGTTCTGAATGAATACGATACGGCTATTGTGCTTAATCAGCAGGCACTGGATAAGTTTGAACCTTTGGTGAAGACCGGAGGAACACTTATATACGACAGTAATGGCATTTCCAGGCATCCGGAAAGAAAAGATATTTCTATCTATTGTGTCGATGCAGCAGAGGAAGCAGCAAGGATGTCGTCAACAAAAACTTTTAATATGATTGTTCTTGGCGGTTACTTGAAGATAAAACCCATTGTAAGTCTTCAGAATGTTAAGGAAGGACTTAAAAAATCACTTCCTGAACGCCACCACAAACTTATTCCCTTAAATGAACAAGCTATTAAAAGAGGAGCAGAGATAATAAGAGAGAAATAAACTATACATCTGTTGATAATATTTTGTTTTATCAAACTGGAAGATTTCTGTAAAATTTGAAAAAATATTGTAAAAGCAGAAAAACATTTATACATTTGGGTGACTCAAACCAGTATTAAAAAATATTACTATGAAAAAAGAAATCTCAAACTATTATTCACGCCGGTCCTTTATTGCTACCTCTCTCATGGGTATTGCCGGAGTAAGTCTTTTACCTTTAAAATCATGTGCCAAAGCCAGCGATACGATAAATTTAGGTTTTATCGGACTGGGAAGACAAGCAATGTTCCTTATGGGCAGCTTCATTAAAATGGAAGGCGTAAGGGTTCTTGCTGGTGCCGATGTTTATGCAATCAAAAGAGAGCGTTTCCTGCAGCGGGCAGATACATACTACCGGGGAGCAGAAATAAATCAGAAAGTTGATATTTATGAGGATTACAGGAAAATCCTTGAAAGAAAAGATATTGATGCTGTAGTAATTGCTTCACCTGATCACTGGCATGCTATTATAGCTATCGAAGCCTGCAACGCAGGAAAGGATATTTACCTTGAAAAGCCATTGACATTAACTATAAAGGAAGGTCAGGAACTGGTTAAAGCCGTCCGCCGGAATAACAGGATACTGGCTGTAGGAAGCCAACAGCGATCGGATGAAAATTTCATATATGCTAATGATCTTGTAAGGAATGGGAAAATCGGGACTTTGGAAAAAGTTAATGCACATCTTGGACCGTCCCCTCATCCTTTACCATATACCCTGCCTGAAGAACCCATACCTGACGGTTTAAACTGGGAACGCTGGTTAGGCCCTCTTCCGGATTATCATTTTAACAAGGAGTTAAATCCACCTATTTCTCTTGATCCTCAGGTCGATGAAGAATTCTGGGGAGGGTGGAGATGGTACAAGGAATTTGGCGGCGGTTTAATGACCGACTGGGGAGCTCATATGATTGATATAGCCCACTGGGGTATGGACATGGATAAAAGCGGGCCTGTAAAAATCATACCGGCAGGCCATGAGGATGCAGAGTTTCTTACATACCAATATGCCAATAATTTAAAACTTACCATACAGCCTTTTAATGAAGAGATACGTGGTGTTAAGTTCTGGGGTGCGGATGGCTGGATTGAAGTTTCACGTGGACGTTTTGATACTTCCATTGAAGAACTCAGACCTGAAGTTAAAAAGGATGATGTTCCCTATGAAGGCAGGTCAAAGCACCACCTGGATTTCATAGAAGCATTAAAATCACGAAAAGATCCTGTTGTTCCTGTGGAGATCGGTCACAATTCCTGTGTAGCCTGTACGCTTGGAAACATAGCTTATGAACTGAACCGGCCTGTTAACTGGAATCCGGAAACAGAGGTTTTTGTAAACGATCCGGAAGCGGAGAAGTATCTGCATTACAAGTACAGGGAAGGATATGAATTATAGTTTTTAACTATTTACCCCTGTAGAAATACATTTTCTCAATGTAAGCATGCACTTTGGGAGGCAGGAAGAATTTTACATCTTTTCCTTCTGAAATAGCAAGGCGTATAAAACTTGAGGATATCTCCATACGCGGGGCAGATACAAGTTGAATGTTTTCGTGTTGCAGAATTTCTTCATTTATATCCCCAATACGTGGGTAAACATATCTTTTGAATTTTTTCACAAGCATTTTATGGTTTTTCCATTTGTGAAAAGTTTTGAGGTTGTCAGAGCCCAGTATAAGCGCAAACTGATGCATGGGAAATTTTTCTTCAAGGTAAGCAAGTGTGTCGATAGTATAAGAAGGCTTAGGCATGCGAAATTCCACATCACATATCCTGAACCTTTGATCATTGTCAATTGCAAGATGAACCATCTCTAAACGGTGGTAATCCTCCAGAAGACTTTCTTTAAGTTTATGTGGATTATGTGGACTAACAACAAACCAGATCTGTTTCATATCGGTGTATTCCACCATATAATTTGCAATAGCCAGATGACCTGTATGAATAGGGTTATATGTGCCGAAGAACAATCCGATTTTCATTTCTGTTTTCTTTTTTATTTTTTCCCGCAGATCGCGCAGATTATCGCAGAATATTTTGTATTTATCAGCGTAAATCCGCGAAATCAGCGGGAACTTTTATTACTTAATATTGTTTTCAATAAAGTCACTGACTATCTTAACCGCTTCATCCTGGGCTTTTTTAAGATTATCGTTTACCAATATAATATCAAATTCTTTAGCGTGCTCCATTTCTGTTTTTGCTTTTCCCATCCTCTTTCGCAATGATTCATCCGCTTCTGTGGACCTGGCTTTCAGTCTTTTCTCCAGTTCCTGCAGGGAAGGGGGCTGAATGAAAACCGCAAGAGAGTTGGAGGGGAATAGTTTTCTGAGATTCAATCCACCTACTACATCTACATCGAAAATAACATGTTTGCCTGCGTTCCATATTCTTTGGAGTTCAGATTTCAGAGTTCCGTAATACTGACCCGGATAAACTTCTTCCCACTCAAGGAATTCATCGTTTCTTATTTTTTCTTTGAATTCATCGACCTTTAGAAAATAATAATCCTTACCGTGGATTTCTCCGACCCGTTTTTCCCGGCTGCAGGCTGATACCGAGAATTGAAGTTCAGGGAAAGTCTTGAGCAGATGTCTTACAATAGTTGTTTTTCCTGAACCTGAGGGGGCTGAGAATATGAATAGTTTACCTTTCATAATTTTTTCCGGGTAATGAAATGATTGTTTATCCTGAGTTATAGTTTTATACTTCTGGCTTCCAATTTCCCTTTTCAGAAAAATCTTGTCTCAATTCTTCAATTTTATCACCGATCCCTCCAATATTCCGGACATCTCCCCCTTCTAGACCAGATTAAACACTTGTTCTTTAACCTTCTCCAGTTCATCCTTCATCTCCACAACCAGCTTCTGAATATTATAGTCTGATGCTTTTGACCCCAGGGTGTTTATTTCCCGTCCTATTTCCTGGGTAATAAACCCCAGTTTTTTGCCAACAGGCTCATGAAAATTAATAGTTTCAAGGAAATATTGACAATGGTTCCGAAGCCTTACTTTTTCCTCTGTAATATCAAGCTTTTCCATATAGTAAATAAGTTCCTGTTCAAAACGGTTTTTATCGGATTCTTCGGGAAGATTCAATTCTTTCAATCCATTTATAATCTTTTCCCTGATCTTTTCAATCCTTTGTTTCTCAAATTGCTTCACTTCATCAAGTTTTGAGAGGATCAGATGTATTCTTTTCACAATATCATTCTTTAAAACCTCTCCTTCCTGTAACCTGAATCTGTCTGCTGCACTAATCGCTGTATTTATCAGGTTACAGATCACATCCCATTCTTTCTCTTCAGGTTCCGGGGGGTTTGTGATGATGGCATCCGGAAGGTTAAGAACAGATGACAGGATATATTCGCCGGAACCAAAGCTTAGTTCTTCAGATAATGCAGCTAGTTTCTTATAATAAGATTTTACTGCAGGAATATTAATAGCGGATGTTGTTATACCTTCATTGAGTTCAAGGATTATAAGAATATCAATCTTGCCGCGTTCAAGTTTTTCACTTACCATTTGTCTTATTTCCATTTCACGGTTTCTGTAAACAGCAGGAAGTTTTACTGTAATATCCGTATTTTTGCTGTTAAGTGTTTTAATCTCAACGCTTATTTTTTTATCTGGGAGAACCATTTCGGATTTTCCGAAACCGGTCATAGATTTTGTCATAGTATTACTATATGGTTAGATTGGTGACTATTGCCTCACTATTATGCAAATTTAAATAATTCATAATACTTAATGAGAATAAAGTAGGCTAAGTATAGTTTAATTTTTTCCAATCCAGCAGGAATGGTTTTTATTCAATCTCGATTTCCGGTGCAGTAGCAACGGGATCTATAACAACTGGTTTAACAATAACTTTCGTTTTCCATCTACCGGTTTTATAATATATAATTGATAAGAGGAGTCCTGAAAACCAGCCTATCGGGACTGCCCACCAGATTCCTGTTTCTCCCATAATTCCGGATAAATAATAAGCTCCGGGAATCCTTATAATCCATAATGCAAAGAGTGTTATAAACATGGGGATTATAGTATCTCCGGCACCACGCATTACTCCATTGTAAGAGAACATGCCGGCAAAGAGAAGATAGCATCCGCTTACAATAACAAGGTATTCACTTCCAATGCGTATGACTTCAGGATCCTGATTAAAAAGGCCAATAAGAACGTGCCTTGAGAGGATTACAGTTGTTGTGATGATCATTGCAACCATAGACGACATAAGCAGGGTAGCTCTCAGGCCGGAGGCTACTCTGTGTTTTTTCCCTGCACCTATGTTCTGACCTGTAAAAGCTGCGAGAGCCTGAGAAAAGATCATTGCTGGAGTCATGGCAATAGCATCTATCCTGCCTGCTACAGCATAACCGGCTATAACATCAGTGCCAAATTCATTCACAATACGCTGAATTGCCATCATGCCAAGCGCTACAAAAGTTTGTTGCAAACCGGTAGGTAATCCTATCTGCACAGTTTGTTTGAAAATTTCCTTATCAAAAACCAGCTCTTTTATTTTTATACTTATGAATTTGTGGTATTTATTAAGATACCATACTGCAGTAAGGAATGCTCCCCCCTGTGAAATTATGGTTGCTATGGCCACACCTGCAATACCCCATTTAAACACAAGAATAAATAACAGATCCAGACCTATATTTACGATTGTCGATATAATCATGAATACCATTGGGGTTTTAGAATCGCCCAACCCTCTCAGAATAGCAGCAGTGCCATTATATCCAAAAAAGACAACTAATCCACCTATAAATATTTTTATATAGATCCTTGCATCGTGGAACAGTTCATCCGGTATCTTTACAAGCCGAAGAATACTGTCAGTGAAAATCAGGCCTACTATTGAAAGAAACCCTGCTGTAATGAACATTAAAATATACAGCGTACTAATGGCTTTCTTAACCTTTTTATAGTCTTTGGCGCCAAAATATTGGGAAATTACTATAGTTCCGCCAAATGCCAGACCAATAATAAGAGCTATCAGAGTGAAAAATATTGGAAAGGCATTACCGACAGCAGCAAGGGCTTCTTTACCCAGAACACGACCTACAATTATGCTATCTACTACATTATATAACTGCTGAAAGATATTTCCAAGCAACATTGGCAGCGCAAAGAAAAGTATAAGTTTCGCCTCCCGGCCCTTAGTGAGATCTTTCATTTTTTAATTTAGAACCGTAAAATTGGCCAAATTGTTTTAATCAGCAAAATTTATTATCGGGGGAATTAGTGGAGTCTCTGTCTATTTCTCCTTTTTCTTGATTTTTCAAAACTTACCGTAAGTACATTATTCCGGCTGAGGTTTCCTTTGACCTCCTTAGCAAAGTGAAGGGGGTATATCCAATCATCTCCCCGAACCTTTCTCTTCCAGATACCTCTGATAATACCTGCTATATACTTTATCTCTGATAACTTTGGCTTCAGACATTCTCGCATCATAATCGGTTTTACTTTCGCCTCTTTGTCGGGGAAGGAGTTCATGGATCTTACCTAATTCATCATTGATCTCCTTGCTATAGTAAAAATCTACAAATATTTCCGGTGAAAGATTCCAGATTTTTATTGTTTTGTCCATGGATGCTGAAGCAAATGATTTTCCGTCGGGACTGATACAAATATCAGTAAGCTGCAATTTGTGATCGATAAAAGTATATATTGTTTTTCCGCCTGGTATTTCCCAGAGTCTGATGGTCTGATCAAATGAACAACTCAGCAGGTAATAGCCGCAGGGTGAGAACTCAACATCCATAACATAATTCAAATGTCCCTTTAGTTCAGCTATCTGTTCATTTTTTTTCAGGTTATACAAACGTATCGTTTTATCCTTTGATGCACTGGCAATCATTTCCCCGTCGGGACTAAAGGCAAGGGAGTATATATCTTCGGGGTGGGAGGGAAGTGTTGAAATAATCTCACCAGTTTCTACTTCCCTGATGCGCAGCATACCTGGAGAAGCACTGGCTATTAATTTGCCATCGGGACTGAAACGGGCGGCCATAACAACATCTTTATGATCAGTATAATCGGTTAATTTTTTACCTTCAATAACATCGAAAAGTTTAAAAATTCTGCTTATAGCTCCGGCAACAAGGTATCTGCCGGATTTATCCAGATGAACAGACCAGAGTGTTGACGTCTGGTCTGTCATATTATGTACAAGAACACCATCAATAGTCCATACCTTTATTGTTTTGTCACCTGCAGTGATGAAAAACCTGGCTTCCGGATCCATATCAACTGCAACTACTCCCTGCCAATGATCTTTAACACTAAGCTTAATTTCATCATTTTCGAGGTCAATAATTTTCGCAGATCCGTCATTGAACCCGGCAAGAAGTGTCTTTCCGTCAGGAAAATATGCAAGACATAGCACTTCACTATTCACTTTCCGGAAATCTTTAATAAGATACGGGTCGGGCTGAGTAAAAGAGTTAAAAGAAATTCCTAAGAGTAATATTATGATTCCCGGTAGTTTCATAATTGACATTTATTTGGTTAAACACATTATTAATATAAATTTCAACACTACCCCTAAATCCCCCAAGGGGGACTTTAATCAGTTGAATAAAAGTTTCATATATTTGGTTAAACACATTATTAATATAAATTACAACAAATTAATATAGAATTCTATCCTTTGTTTGGTACTCGCCCGGTGGGGAAGTCAGATGGGTAAAACAAAGGCAGGTTAAATTATGAACGTATTTGTGCGCCAAGTTCTTTTTCCAGGATTTTACTTATTTTCCCCATAATATTATCAATCTCTTTATCAGTGAGTGTTTTAGAATCATCCCTGAGAATAAAACTTACAGCATAGGATTTTTTACCCTTTCCGATGTTACTGTCTTCATATACATCGAAAAGATTTATTTTTCTGATGAGATCACTATTGACTTTTGCTGTTGCTTTTCTAATGTTTTCGAAAGTAACAGAATTTTCAATTATCATGGAGAGGTCGCGTCTTACTTCCGGATATTTGGGTAAACCGGAGAATTGGGTAATATGGCTCCCGACAGCAGACAAAATATTACCCCAGAAAAGCTCGGCGTAGAATACCTCATTTTTTATATCAAAATGCTTTATAAGTTTATCTGATACTTTCCCCATAATGGCCAGGGTGGTTCCGGAGGCAGAATACGCATATGCCTCATTAATATGGTCGGTTTCTGCATATTTTGTATTCAGTTTTGAAGGAATAAAGCCGAGTCTTTTCAGGATAAGTTCCACATAGGCTTTCATATGGAAGAAATCTGACATTTTTGCTGATTCTGTCCATCCCTGTTCACGTATCTCACCAGTGATAAATAAAGCCAGCCGTTCTTCTTCTTTGTATTTGCCGAGTAAATTTTCACTAACCTCATCCGGATTTTTATAATAAATGTTTCCGAATTCAAATAACCGGAGATCCGGATTCTGGCGGTTGGTATTATAAGCTATGGCTTCCAGTCCGCCAAAAAGCAACTTTTTCCTCATACCGTTCAGATCGGAGCTTAAAGGATTATAAATTCTCACGAGTGAAGCATCTTCATTCTCAGCATCATAGTAAGATGCTTTTGTAAGTGAGTTCGACATGATTTCGTTAAAACCGTTAGAGGATAACAGATCAGAAACTATGTTTAAGATCTTATCTTTATCTGGTTTCTGCTGATATGAAAGAGAGGCGCTAAGGTTTTCTGATACCGGGATATTATTGAATCCGTATATCCTCAGTATTTCTTCAACAACATCTGCAGGTCTGGTGACATCAACCCGGTATGCCGGGATCTCAAGTTGCAGACCTTCTGCATATTGCCCCAGTATTTTAATATCCAGTGAACTTAATATCCTTAAAAGCATTGGGGTTTCCAACTCGGAACCAGTAAGCCGGTAAAGGTACCGGAAGCTTAGAAATAAATTTTTATTGAGAACAGGTTCAGGATACACATCAATGATGTCGGATGATATTTTTCCTCCTGCCATGTCCTTCATCATAAGAGCAGCTCTTATCAAAGCGTACAAAGTAATATTTGGGTCAGCTCCTCTTTCAAATCTGAAGGAGGAGTCGGTATACAGCATATGTCTTCTGGATGTCCGCCTTATATATACCGGGTTAAACCATGCACTTTCCAGGAAAACATTTTTTGTTTTTTCTGTAACTCCTGAATCAAGCCCTCCAAAAACACCGGCAATGGCCATACCTGCTTCCTCATTGCAAACAATAAGGTCTTCCTCCGATAGTTTTCTTTCCTGCTCATCGAGACATATTAAGCTGGTATTCTCCAGAAGGGTTTTTACAATTATTTTTCTTCCCTTAATTTTATCTGCATCAAAAGAATGCAAGGGCTGACCTGTTTCATGCAGGACATAATTAGTAATATCCACCACATTATTAATAGGTTTTAAACCTATTGCCCTGAGCCGGTTTTGCATCCATAAAGGGGAATTTTTTATTTCAACTCCGGTTAAACTGATCCCGGCATATCTTTTACATCCTTCTTTATCTGAAATTTCTATTTCGATCGGAAGATCATCGTTATCTTTTTTGAAGTTCTCAATACTTACTCTTTTCAAATGAACAGTTCTCTCTTTGCCTAAAAACGCAGCAAGGTCCCTTACTACCCCATAATGGGAAGCTCCGTCAATACGGTTGGGGGTGATACCTATCTCAAAAACCGTGTCGGTATAAATTTGAAAATATTCAGAAGCGGGCATCCCGGGTTTAGCATCGGGGTTAAGAACCATGATCCCGTTGTGGTCATCTCCGAGTCCAAGTTCATCCTCAGCGCAGATCATTCCTTCTGAAACCTGTCCTCTTATTTTGGTTTTTCCGATGGTGAAGCTTTCATTACCTTTATAAATTACTGCACCAATAGTTGCTACCGGCACTTTCTGTTCTTTTTTAATGTTAGGGGCACCGCATACTATTGATACCAGTTCACCAGTGCCAATATCGACTTTTGTCAAACTGAGTTTATCAGCATCAGGATGTTTTTCACAACTCACAACTTCTCCCACAACAACCCCTTTCAGTCCTCCTTTAACATTAGAGAAATTCTCAATGCTTTCCACTTCTAAACCGATGCTGGTAAGTATATCAGCGGTTTCCAGCGGTGAAGGCAGGTAATCAATATAATCCTTCAGCCATTCATAAGAGATTTTCATAGCTAAATACTCTGTTTATTAAATGGTCAAAAGTAGTAAAATATGTTAAAATATTTTATATAGTGAACTCCGGTATTTATTCCCGGATGGAAGAATCATTCTTGCTTTTTCTGCTAATTTGCGTATTTTTGCAAAAACTTTAACTTGAGGTAATCCGGAAAGTTATTTTGGGACACAATGGCACAAAATCACATAGTCTCCACAAAGGAAAGTTTTCTGATAGTTAAAAATTTTGGATTCTTCGTTTTATGAATAATATTGACATTATCAATCACTATGGTCCGGTAAAATATCAAAATATTTACCGGACTAATGATTATCAATATTTAAGTAATTATAACGGCAGACTCAAAATTAAATCGCATAAGGCGTTAAAAAATATTTTTAAGACAGAAAAAGTTGAAAGGTAAAAAACTCATACTTGTTTCCAATGATGACGGGATTGAAGCGAAGGGCTTAAAAAATCTTATTGAAGTATCACGCGAATTCGGAGATGTTTTAGTTGCAGCACCGGCGGAACCGATGTCTGGAATGTCGCATGCCATTACAATAAAAACTCCTTTACGGGCAAAAAAAATACAAGAGGAAAAAGGGTTGAAAATATTCAGCTGCCAGGGAACTCCCGTTGACTGTGTTAAACTGGCTTTAAACCAGCTTGCTTCAAGTACGCCTGATCTGGTACTGGCAGGAATAAACCATGGCTCAAATTCCTCGGCAAGTATCATTTATTCCGGAACTATGGCTGTTGCTATGGAAGGTTGTGTTAACATGATCCCATCGCTTGGATTTTCCCTACTCGATTTCAACCCGGATGCTGATTTTTCTGCTGCAAATAAAATTGCCGGGAAATTAATTGAAAATACAATAAAGTATGGACTTCCGGAAGGAATATGTCTGAATGTCAATATTCCTGCAAGTGATTTTATGGATTTAAAGGGTATTAAAATCTGCAGGCAGACAAAGGGAAGCTGGAAAGAGGAATTTATTAAACGCGTGGATCCCTATAATGGAGAATATTATTGGCTTACAGGAAGTTATTTTAACCAGGAGGAAGACGCAGAAGATACCGATGAATATGCCCTGAAAAACAATTATGTCTCGGTTGTTCCTGTGAGGGTGGATCTGACTTCCCACGAAGGATTACTGCATTTACGTTCATGGGATTTAAATACGATATGGGAAAAGTAAAAACCAATACTCTGTGGTTTGGGGCAATTATGGGTATTATTGTTGCGTTCATCTCATTTATAATGATTTACTTTCTGCGTGAACCCGATATGATCTTTATGGAGTATATTAGAACATTGTATTTTTTACGTATTCTTCCCAAACTAATGAGCCTTTGCCTTCTCCCAAATCTCTTACTTTTTTTTGTTTTTATGAGGATAGAACATTTACGTGCTGCACAAGGGGTGATACTATCGCTTTTTATCATAGGATTACCTATTGTCATTCTGAAATTTATCTGATATGAATTATTATCTGATTGCAGGTGAAGCTTCGGGTGATTTGCACGGATCAAATCTTATGAGATCCCTGAAGAAAAATGATAATGTGTCTGAATTCAGGTTCTTTGGGGGGGATATGATGAAGGAAGAGGGAGGCACACTCGTTCGTCATTATAAGGAAATGGCATTTATGGGCTTATTTGATGTGATTGCCAATATTCGCACGATTTTACTTAACCTGGCATTATGCAAAAGAGATATCCTTTCTTTTTCTCCGGATGCCTTAATACTGATTGATTACCCGGGATTCAATCTTCGTGTGGCAAAATATGCACATAAAAAAGGGATAAGCATTTACTATTATATCCCTCCAAAGGTATGGGCATGGAAAAAATCAAGAATTAAAAAGCTCAGGAAATATTGTAAAAAGATTTTTGTTATCTTTCCTTTTGAAGTTGGTTTTTACAGAGATCATGGTATAGAACCGGATTATTATGGTAATCCTCTTAAAGATGCAATAGCCCAATATAAAAAGAGTAAAGATAATAGTAAGGGTTTTACGGTGGAAAGCAGAAATGATAGAAGACCGGTTGTTGCATTACTGGGCGGCAGCAGAAAACATGAAATCCGGCGATGTCTCCCTGAAATGGTAAGGGCAGCAAGACTTTTCCCGGAGTATCGATTTGTTGTAGCAGGAATATCTGCAGTGGACCAGTTGGTTTATAAAAAGATACTTAAAGATTCCGGAGTGGAGCTTGTTTTTAATTCCACCTATGCTCTTCTGGAGAGATCGTATGCTGCAGTGGTGACATCGGGAACAGCAACCCTGGAAACGGCATTATTTAAAGTGCCTCAGATTGTTATTTATAAGGTTGGCCCGCTGACATTTTTTATAGGCAGACTTTTTATAAAGATCAAATTCTTTTCTCTTGTGAATATTATTGCAGGTAAAGAAGTAGTGAAGGAATTCCTGCAAAAAGGTCTCAGCAATAAGATTAGTAATGAATTAAGGATAATAGCAGGGAATGAAAAGTACAGGGAAGAGATGTTGTCTGAATATGAAAGAATAGATAATATGCTGGGAGAGGAAGGTGTCTCGGAGAGGATAGGAAGAAGAATAGCTGAACATACAGGCGTGAACATATGAAACAAATAAGGGTGTTGATATTGCTTTTATGTTTTTCTGCATTACTGAACGCTCAGCATCAGATAAGGATAGGCTTGTTTCAGGACAGGCTTATGAATTCATTCGTATTTCATTGTATAAGCGGGGAGTATAAGCTTGTTTCCGATACAGGATTCAGCATATTAAAAGAAGGTGATCTCTTGTATCTCAGATTTTTGAATGAAAAAATTATCACAGGTGATGGAGTTATGGAAGCTTTTTTTAGTAAAAGGCTCAGCTTTGAAGATATTTCAGGTAATGGTATATTCAGGTTAAGACCTGTTGATCCGTCTGATGATGCGAGGAATTATCAGGGTGAACTGGAGGTGTCAGTAAGTCACAATAACCTTCAGATTGTCAATATTCCGGATTTCGAACAGTATCTTGCAGGTGTAGTGCAGACTGAAGGGGGGCCGTCCGCACCTTCAGAGTATTATAAAGCCCAGGCCATATTGTGCAGAACATACGCAATAAAAAACTTTCACACACATGCTGCTGAAGGATTTAATTTGTGTGATCATTCCCATTGTCAGGCCTATAAAGGAATGAATGATGACAACAGATCTGTTACAGAGACAGTGCTTGCTACCTATAACCTGGTACTTACAGGGAGGTATTTTGTACTTGTAAATGCTGTGTACCATTCCAACAGCGGTGGACAGACACAACGCGCATCGGATTTATGGATAAATGGAGAAGAGTACCTGCAGGCTGTACTGGATCCTTTCTCTGAGAATCAACCTAATTCAACATGGAGAAAGACAATTTCCTTTGATATGTGGAGAAACTATCTTATTGCAAACGGGATGAGTTACGCACTTACTGCAGAGCCTGATAAAATGTTGATACAACAAAGAAACCGCAGACAACACTTCATACTTGAAAATGATACTATCATGACCGACCGTATTCGTTTGGATTTCAACCTGCGTTCGGGGTTCTTTGATATGGAATTAAAAGCCGACTCTCTTGTCTTTAAGGGAAAAGGGTATGGACATGGAGTTGGGATGAGCCAGGAAGGTGCTATGGAAATGGCCCGCCAGGGATATTCATTTTCAGATATTCTCCGTTTTTATTACCACCAGGTACAGATACGTGATATTCTGGATATTCCTGATAAACAACTTCCTGAAGAATTCAGGTTACTACAACACCTCCGTTAGATCGGCAACAAATACCTGTCTTTTTTCATTGACACTACCGTTAAAGCAGACTTTTTTATAATCCCGGCTCCAGGCCGGGTGAGGATCAATCCTATAGGTAACATCTTTTGTAATATCCACCCTGGTAAAAACGGTGCAGATATAAACTTCTTCATCTGCCGGGAGATTAATCAGCCTGATAGGCACTTCTCCATTCTCAAGAGCCATTGGCTCATGGTTATAACAATCGGTAACCAGATAAGATGAATCAGGATTTACGCTGGGGTGACCACTTCCTCTATTTTTCGATGATAATATCCTGAAATCCTTACCTGCATAATCAAAGGTACAAAAGCGCAGTTCATCTTCTCCAAGCCACTTTGGCGTGAGATTCATTATAATATACTCCCCGTTGGGATGCCAGTTTGGATGATGTCCTCCATAAGACCAGTGCTCTCTGGTCAAAGCCTGAAGAATACCGGAACCATCCTGATTAAATGTATAGAGTGCAGCATTCACTCCACGTTTCGACGGATCATCCGGGAAAATGCATCTCGTAACCTGGAGGATACTTGTTCCCTGTCTGTTATATTTTGAGTGAAAGAAGTAAAAATTTCCTCCTTTAAAAAAATCAGGTTCAGAAGCTTTTTGAGATACATCATACAGACTCACCAGAAGCTTTTTCTCATTGGTGACAAGATCGGTATGCCATATGCCCTGGTCTTTGGGTGCTCCTTCTATCTTTTCCAGTTCTTTGAAATAGGGTACCCCATATCCCATTTGGGTAACATTTATCAGATCCAGAGGGAATCCTATTACAGCCGATTCATCAGGAGCAATGTGGTACATTGGGCCTGCAAAAGCCTTGATTTCTTTTGTCTCCAGATCAATCCGAACACAAACGGCCTGGTTGTCAATAATGTCATTTGTGTAAAGATAACGGTCAGTCTTCCCCCAGTTCAGGTTGGCTCCCAGCTGGTAGCCCCAGCCTTTGGTAGAATATACTTTTTCAATAGTCTCATTTTCAAGGTCAATAATGCAAATATCGAGCTCATCTCCATATTTAATATCACCTCCCTGGTAAGGCAGTTTGTTTACAGCAAGTAATTTCTGACTGGGACTGAAAGGAATTATATCATAAAAAGTATGGATATAATACCCGTCATCCGGAGTTACTATTTTTACATTTCCAAATGTTTCCCCCTTCCTGTAATCCCTGAACTTAAAGGATCTTGCTGAACTTTTACGGGTGCAGTTAATGGAAAATACTCCCGGAAGGGTCATAATTGCCAGGAATCCTGCGGATGTAGTGAGGAATTCTTTTCTTTTCATAATCATTTTTAATTATTGATTTTATTTCGCCTGAATCTTTAAACTTGTATCAATGGAATGGCAAGATAATATTTTTTTTCTTTTTCTTTTTTTTAAAAGATGAATTTATTTATATTTATAAGCGATTATTTGAGCAGATTTTCAGCTAACTAGCTACCAAACAAATGTTTGACAATTCTGCACTCTGGAATGATTTTATTGAAGGAGAAAAAGATGCTCTTTCAAAGATCTATCACCAACATGTACAGTTGCTTTTCCGTTATGGTAAAAAATTTACCAGTAATGAGGAACTTGTAAAAGATACTATTCAGGATCTCTTCTTCTAACTTATACGTACACATAGGAATCTTGGGCCCACCAGCAATATTAAGTTATATCTTATTAAAGCATTCCGCCGGCGTTTGTGTAAGAATATAAGTAGTACCGGTAAAATTCATATGAAAGATACAGATACAGAATTGCATACAAAATTTGCAGTTTCACATAAAAAGATAATTATGACATCTAAGGAGAGAGTATTAACTTCTCTAAACCATAATGCTCCCGATCGGATACCTGTTGATTTTGGTGGAACAAATGTTACAGGTATGCACGTCCAGGTTGTTGAAGGCCTCAGGAATTATTTTGGTCTGGATTGGAAACCTGTAAAAATAATTGATCCAATGCAGATGCTTGGAGAGATTGACGATGAACTCAGAAAGATATTGAAACTTGATACCATAAGTGTAATTGCTCAAAAAAATAAGTTTGGAACTGAAAATGCCAAATGGAAAGAATTTAAGACCTTTTGGGGTCAAACTGTACTATTCCCGGGTACTTTACCAATAAGTACCGGTAATGAAGGAAAAATCCTGCTTCATCCTGAGGGTGATCTATCGGCTAAACCCAGCGCTGAAATGGCAAAAGCTGCATTTTTCTTTGATGCCATCATACGTCAGGAGCCCATTGATGAATCAAAACTGAATCCGGAAGACAATCTGGAAGAATATTCTCTTATTACTGAGGATGCATTGGCATTCTGGGAAAATAAAATGGGAGAACTTGAAGGCACAGATAAGGCAGTTTGTGTAAGTTTTGGCGGAATGGCGCTGGGAGATATAGCAGTGATTCCCGGACTTGGTCTGAAAAATCCAAAAGGTATAAGGGATATAACGGAATGGTACATTTCAACTCTTACCCGTCAGGATTATATTCACACATTATTTGAGAAACAAACGGATATAGCTCTGCAAAATCTTACAAAATTATTTGATGTTGTTGGAAACAAAGTGGATGTAATTTATATATGCGGTACAGATTTCGGAACCCAGCAATCTCTGTTCTGTTCAATTGAAATGTTTAATGAATTGTACGCTCCTTACTACAGGAAATTAAATAAATGGATACATGAAAATACCAGCTGGAAAACTTTCAAACATTCCTGTGGTGCAGTGGAAGCGCTAATGCAGTCATTTATTGATTCCGGTTTTGATATTATTAATCCGGTTCAGATCAATGCCGAAGGTATGGACGCGCATATTTTAAAGAAAAATTATGGAGATTTTCTAACTTTCTGGGGAGGAGGAATAGACACACAGAAAACTCTTCCTTTTGGAACTCCCCAGGATGTGGAAGAACAAGTGAAAAAACAATGTTCCGTGCTGGGAAAGAACGGTGGATTTGTTTTTAATGCAGTTCATAACATTCAGGCTAATACCCCGGTAGAAAATGTTGTGGCTATGTTTAAAGCGATTGAAAAAGTATAAGTTAAACCGCTTGTGCGGTTTTTTTCAAACCTTAATTTTCATTATTCATTTTAAAAAAAAATATCCTATTATTGTACGATCATTTAAATTTTAATTTTTTATTATGACGGGACATCTCGATCTGGTTGTTTTTATGGTGTACATCCTACTGGTATTTGCAATCGGAATTCTTGTTTCAAGAAAGCAAAAATCGGAGGATTATTTTCTGGCAGGGAGAACACTTACATGGTGGGTGATAGGAGGATCTCTTATTGCGGCTAATATTTCCACGCATCATTTTATCGGGATGGCAGGGCAAGGATTTTCTATTGGCCTTGCCATTGCGAGTTATGAGTGGCTTTCAGCTATTGCATTAATATTGATAGGGAAATTCTTTCTGCCCTATTATTTAAAGAGTAAGATTGTTACCATGCCGGAATTCCTGTTAAAACGCTTCAATCACCAGGTAAGGCTTGGATTTGCGGTGATAAGTCTTATAGGGTATATTTTTATCGAACTGGCGGTGGTTCTTTATACGGGAGCGCTGGCTGTTGAATCCCTGTTTGGACTTCCCATCACCTGGGGCCTGGCTATTCTGTTTATCGTTACAGGGAGCTACACCATTTATGGAGGACTAAGGTCTGTAGCCTACACTGATATTGTGCAGGTTACACTGCTAATTGTCGGTGGGCTTTCAGTTACCATAATCGGGCTTATCAAGATTGGAACGGTTTTACCTGATTATTCAGACACATTTGCAGGTGGATTTAAAGCCCTTGTTACAATGGCTCCGGAAAAATTTAAGATGGTGCAGAAATGGGACCATCCCGATTTACCATGGATAGGGGTTTTCTTCGGAGGCTTGTGGGTGGCAAATCTGTTTTACTGGGGATGTAACCAGTTTATAATACAAAGAACACTGGCCGCGAAAAATATCTGGCATGGGCAAATGGGCCTGGTATTTGCCGGTTACCTCAAACTGCTGGTACCTTTCCTGGTTGTTTTGCCGGGTATCATAGCTTTTGTTCTTTATGGTCCTGTTACCGGTATTGCTTTGAACGACTATGTTATGGATAAAGCCGACCTTGCTTTTCCAACCCTGGTGAAAAACTTACTGCCTGTGGGTATTTCAGGCCTTGTAATGGCAGGTTTAATGGGTGCTGTAATGTCGACTATTGCCTCTTTACTTACATCCAGTAGTTCTATTATAGCTAACGATCTTTATAAACCCATCATAAACCCGCAGGCGAATTCAAAAGATCTTATGAAAACAGGAAGAATATCCATCATGGTGATTTTAGTATTATCTACCATTGTAGGATATTTTCTTACTGATCTCGAAGCAATTTTTACATATATTCAAAAGTACTGGTCAATTGCTTACCCTGCTATTACCGCGGTTTTTGTTGCAGGTTTCTTTTATAAGAAAGCAACGGCAAAGGGAGCTCTTTATGCACTTATCTTTGGACCTGTCTGGGCGATAATTGTAACTGTACTGGATGGGTTGGAGGTTATCCCACAAATTCCTTTCCTGAACAGGGTGATTTTTGATTTCATTTTTTGCGGATTCATCATCTGGGTTTTTAGAAATAAAACGGGTATAATCCCTGCAAAAGCATTTGTGGATCGATCATTTACCCCTGAGATGAAAGCATCAGTAACTGGCGTTCCATGGTATTTAAGTCATCTTTTCTGGAGTGCAGTATTATCCATGATAGTTGTTTTTCTATATATAGTATTCTTTTAATACAACACAATTATGAATAAAAGGGAAGTAGTAATAAATGCATTACAGTTTAAAGATATTCCATACGTGCCATGGGGTTTCAGGTTTACTGTTGAAGCAAGGAAAAAATTATTAGCACATACCAAAGGCATAGATATAGAGGATTTTGTTGAAAATCATTTTGTTGAATTGGGTAGTGACATTGGCTTTTTTGAAAATGTTGGAGAAAATCTGTATAAGGATGTTTTTGGGGTTGTCTGGGACAGAACTATTGAGAAGGATATCGGAAATGTGAAGATTGAGGTACTTCCTGAGCCGACCCTTAAAGGATATGAATTCCCTGATCCCATTGATAAAAGATTTTTCGAAGATATTTCTTTCAAGTTGAAAAGATATCCTGATCGTTTCAGGATTTATTGTATAGGGTTTTCTCTTTTTGAAAGAGCATGGACTATGAGAGGCATGGCGAATTTATTAATGGATTTTTATATGAATCCGGAATTTGCCAAAGCCTTGTTAAAGTCAATAGCTGATTATAATATTGCTCAGGCTAACGAAGCGATGAAATATGATATTGATGCTGTTTACTTTGGGGATGACTGGGGCATGCAGGAGGGTTTGATAATGGGATACGACTGCTGGAAGGAATTTATATTTCCTGAACTCAAAAGGATGTACAGCGTAGTGAAAGAAAGAGGAAAATTCGTAATGATTCACTCATGTGGTGCCGTATCGGAATTATTTGATGATCTGATTGAGATAGGTCTGGATTGTTTCAACCCTTTTCAGCCTGAAGTGATGAATGTAAAGGAGTTGAAGCATAAATACCACAAAAAACTTAGCTTCTGGGGAGGATTGTCCATGCAAAAAACACTTCCCTTTGGAACCAGTCAGGATGTTATTGATGAATCTAAGATGTTACTGGAACTTGGCAAACACGGAGGATATATATTTTCGCCTTCTCATGCAGTTGAAGGTGACACCCCTCTTGAGAATATGCTTGCTTTTATTGATACTGCCAAAATGCAAATGAAATAGTTAAATGGCTTCTAAAAGGAAAAGACTGAAGTATTCTTCCTGGTTAAAGGGATAACCTGATCACTTTTGTCAGTTAGATCTGTCAACCTGAAAGTGATAGGTATCATAATCAAGTTGAAGTTCTTTATCTTTTAGTTTTTTACCCTTAGCTAACATCTCGCGTGTAGCAGGGGTTATTTTTATATCATCAACAATTATCAGGTTCTCTTTCTCAACAGGCGTAATACTGATTCTCTTTGGTACATCACTTCGGCAGGTAAAAACAAATGGTCCGTATGTATTGCTTATACCGGAAATGTTAATCCATGAATTGACATATATCCAGTTATTCTCTTCCACATCCTGAACCTTAAGAGTAACTTTCTGATCCGGATTACCTCTTGCATTGAAAAAAACAGCATATTTTTATCCCTGTATAAGGTCTTTCACCAGCATATCAGGCTTAGATTGCATGGAAATATCCTGAGCTGAAAGCTTGTACACATCATTAATATTTATCTCTAATTCGTTATAGCCGGATGGAGAAAACGCGGAGAATGCAAAAATGCATGTCATAATTAGAATTATCAATTTTCTTTTCATTATCATAAAGGTTTCATTTTATATTTTAGACATAAGAAAGTTGAAACTATCCGCATCAGCATTACCAAGTATTACGGCACATTTGGTCCCGCCGATATCAATTCCAAATAAATACTTTCTATTTGCCATATTTTTAAACTAGTTTAACTACCAGAGTATCTTTTTAAAGATAATTTGAAATTTTAATAATTTGCCACAAAACTTATTTTCTTATTATTAAACCGCTTGTGCAGTTTGATTACTTTTAAAAATTGTTAATAACCATACATGAAAAAGGTTATGCATAATACTGATAAACAGTATATTAGAGTTATTAATCTCTACAAAAACAACTCTTTTATGCATAACTTAAAATCAAATTTTGACAAGTTTTTTCATATTTCAAAATCATTTCTATCTTCTGAGCTTAATGAACATGACAATTTGTTCCCTTATAGTAATAAACCTAAATTATCTGATTGTGAGATTATTGTGTTATCAATTACAGGTGAATCCATTGGCATTGACAGCGAAAACTATTTTTGGGGGAAACTAAAGGTTGACCATTTCATTCACCCTGGAAGGGTTGAGCTTCCACATCCACGGATATTTCAACCCCTATCCGGGGTTGCGGGGATTTGGATACAGTTACCCCAGGGCACAAGCGCCCCGGGCTATTCTAATTTCAACCCTCCGGGTTGTGTTGCTAAACGCTTACATGTCATTAAACCGCACAAGCGGTTTTATTAATATTCTGATATTTTGCCGGACAACAGTTAAATTTTATAAGGTTTTGGCCGACTTACTCATACAAGGAGTAAGAATTGGTTTTACATTGTGTATTACAGAGACGGGGATGTCAATACCATAACTGTTTTATATATCTTTTCCTTATTAATAAAAGAATCTTATACAATTTTGATCTTTCCGGATATTTTTTGTTTTTTTGCTTCTCATATTTTTCCCCATACAACAATTGATATTATGCAGGAAATAAATGCATTTCTTCTATGGATCGATCAATATATTGGTGGTCATCAGTGGTTTGTATTTCTTTTGCTGGGCACAGGCCTTTTTTTCACTTTTTATCTCAGGTTTCCGCAGATACGGTATTTCCGTCATGCACTGAAGATCGTAAGGGGGAAGTATGATAAAGATACGGACATCGGAGATACGACACATTTCCAGGCACTTGCTACAGCTCTTTCAGGTACTGTGGGTACCGGAAATATTGCCGGAGTAGCGCTTGCGATACATCTTGGAGGACCTGCAGCACTTTTCTGGATGCTTATGACTGCCCTGTTGGGAATGTGTACAAAATTTGTTGAGGTTACCATTTCTCATAAGTACAGGGATATTTTACCTGATGGAAGCATATCGGGTGGCCCAATGTATTACATGAAAAAGAGGCTGAACATCAATACTCCTTCAGGGAAAATTATCCGTACCGGAGTCTGGTTAGGAGCTTTTTTTGCTTTCGCTACTATCTTATCATCCTTTGGAACCGGTAGTTTACCGCAAATAAACAGCATTTCAAATGCTCTGTTCCAGACATTCGGCATTGAGAAGATCCTTACCGGAGCTGTTCTGGCTTTTCTATTGGCGTTGGTAATTATTGGTGGCATAAAACGGATTGCAAAGGTAACTTCTACTCTGGTACCGGTGATGGCAATTTTATATTTTCTGGGTGCTCTTCTTGTCATAACAACAAATTACCATAATATCATTCCCTCCTTTATTGCAATTTTCAAGGATGCTTTTACGGGCAGTGCAGCTGTGGGAGGATTTCTTGGTGCAGGGTTTGCCTTTACATTTAATAAAGGTGTTAACAGGGGATTGTTTTCAAATGAGGCAGGGCAGGGATCTGCTCCTATAGCTCACTCTGCTGCAAAAGCTCATGAACCTGTATCAGAAGGAATGGTTGCTATCCTTGAACCTTTTATTGACACCATAATTATTTGTTTTCTTACCGGATTGGTATTGTTATCGTCCGGTGTGTGGAATGAAAAATTAAGAAATCAGTTTGAAGATGCCGATATCCAGATACTTGCCGGATATTTTCATGAGAATACTGAAAATGAAAAAGCAGTATTGAAACGTCATATCATGGGAAAAGAACCACTGGAACTTTTTACCGGTGAATTGCAAATTGTTGATGGGGAAATACAGGATACACTTACTGTCATTCATGCCCGTTCTGTTGCTGAAGAAATTGTCGTATTCTCAGATAAAGAGCTCTTTAATGGAAAGTTGAGGATCATCAATGGGAAACCCGACAGGAGGTCTGTCAGCGGACTGATTATCGAAGGGAAGTCTCTAATTCATAGCGCACCATTGACAGCTGAGGCATTTAACAGAAGTTTTATTGGCAACTACGGACAATACATTGTGGCAATTGGATTATTGCTCTTTGCTTTTAGCACTGCTATTTCCTGGTCGTATTACGGGAGCAGGGGGGTTACTTATCTTTTTGGTGTTAAACATGAAATCTGGTATAAGATTGTTTATATAGCTGCATTTTTCCTTGCTTCTTTCACTGATACAACCATTATCTGGAACCTTTCCTACATTACTATTGCATTAATGGCAATCCCAAACCTTATAGGAATTTTCATTCTGAGGAAAGAAATAAAAACAACGATAAATGATTACTGGAATGATTTTTCCACAAACTGGCCGGATGATAAAAAGGTGAAAATTAAATAACTTATATATTTTCTGACGAAAAAAATTTGACGAAAGTTGAATATCATAATTATATGTAAATCAATTTTCTATCTTATTATTTAGGATTTTGCATGTTAAACAGATTTTTTTAAGTTCAAACCATTTACTAAGATTGCAGGTTGAGATTTAATAAACTGATTACTTTTTATTACACTATTTAATCTGGTAATATTCATTAAATTAATATTATATGGCTGTTAACAAGAAAATTCTTGAGCTTAAGAAACGTCGTGAGCAGGTGCTTCTGGGAGGAGGAGAGCAGGCGATTCAAAAGCAGGTTGCAATGGGGAAGATGACTGCCCGGGAGAGAATTATGTCAATTCTTGATAAAGGTTCTTTCAACGAATATGATCTTTTTGTGGAACATGATGCACGGGATTTTGATATGGATAAAAAGATCCTTCACGGTGACGGAGTTGTTATTGGTACCGGGACTATGCATAAAAAGCCGATTTGTATTTTCGCCCAGGACTTTACTGTGGCAGGTGGATCACTAGGCCTGATGCATGCGAGGAAAATAACCAAGATAATGGATCATTCGCTGAAAATGAAGATGCCGTTAATAGGTATTAATGACTCCGGGGGTGCACGTATTCAGGAAGGAGTTAATTCGCTTGCAGGTTATGGTGAGATATTTTTCCGTAATACTATTGCTTCGGGCGTGATTCCCCAGATATCTGTTATTCTCGGGCCTTGTGCCGGAGGTGCTGTTTACTCTCCGGCACTTACTGATTTTGTTTTTGTGGTGGATAAAATATCAAAAATGTTTATTACCGGTCCGGAAGTTATAAAGACCGTTCTTGGCGAAGAGATCACCATGGAAGACCTGGGAGGAGCAAAGGTTCATAGTGAGATTACCGGGAATGCGCACTTTTTCGCTGAAAGCGAGGAGGAATGTTTTGAACAGATAAAAAAACTTTTATCCTTTCTTCCCTGGAGCAATAAAGAAAAAGCCGAAAAAACCAAACCAAAACTTCCTAAACGAGGATATAACATAACTTCAGTAGTACCAGTTGATCCTCGTCAGCCTTATGATGTAAGAGATGTTATCAGATGCATGGTTGATGATTCAGATTTTCTGGAAGTACAGGAAATGTGGGCAAGAAACATTGTAATCGGTTTTGGCAGAATACATGGAGAATCAGTTGGATTTGTATGCAATCAACCTTTGGTTCTTGCAGGGGTACTTGATGTGGATTCATCTGATAAAGCAGCCAGATTCATCAGATTTTGCGATGCATTTAATATGCCTGTTGTAACACTTGTTGACTTACCAGGTTATCTCCCGGGGGTCGATCAGGAGCATGCCGGTGTAATCCGTCATGGAGCTAAGGTGCTGTATGCATACAGTGAGGCTACTGTTCCGAAAATAACTATTATACTGCGCAAGGCATATGGAGGTGGCTATATTGCAATGAATTCCCGACATCTCAGAGCAGATTTCGTATTTGCCTGGCCAACAGGGGAAATTGCTGTTATGGGCCCGGAAGGAGCTGCAAACATTATTTTCAGAAGAGAGATATCATCAGCAAGCGATCCGGAAAAAATGAGAAAACTTAAAATAAAGGAGTATAAAGAGAAATTTGCTAATCCTTATGTTGCTGCGGCAAAAGGATATATAGATTCGGTAATTGAACCGGAAGAAACAAGAACTATACTTCAACATGCCATAGAAGTATCAGCAAATAAAGAAATTTATTTACCAAGGAAAAAACATGGTATCCCCCCTTTCTAAAAATAACTGTACATGAAAATAGATTCAACTCCGGAAATGAAAAATAAACCTGGTGGAAAGCCTATTGAAAATGCCTGTGAAAAAAAAATCAAATGCAAAATACTGCAGATAGGAGAAACAAAATATCGAACTACTTTTACTAAAAAGTTTGAAAACAGAAAGAAGTATATTCCTCATGATCCCGGCAATATTGTTTCTTATCTCCCGGGAACTATAATAGATGTGTTAGTTAAACCTGGGCAGGTAATTAAGCAGGGTAGGATTATGCTTGTTTTTGAGGCGATGAAGATGCTGAATAAAATAGTTATGCCTGTTGACGGGAAGATTATGGCTTTGCATGTCAGGAAAGGTGATGTTATTAACAAAGGGCAGCTTATTGCAGAGATTTCTGCAAATTGATTTTTACTTATTAAAACCAATCTTTTTATGGCTCCCGTCACAGAAAGGTTTATTCTTAGAAGAACCGCATCTGCACAGATAAACAGGACTGCCTGCTTCAATTATATCGCCATGCTTTCCTGTAAGGGTGAAATCCCCTGATACCTCAAGTGGGCCCCCTTCTAAAACCCTGAAATTCGCTGCTTTTTCTGACATAATTATATTTTATTTATCGATAAATCCTGTTTTTCTGTGTGTCCCGTCACAATATGGCTGGTTGTGCGAATTACCACAACGACAGAATGAGGTCATTTTCATTGAATGTAATTCAGAGCCACTTCCACTTATAGTTTTAAAATTTCCTTCAACCAGAATTGGTCCGTCTTTCATTATTGTTATAAGTGCTGAATTATCTTCCTTCATTGCAAATACATCTGAAGGGGTAATTTCTGTGTTATTATCTGTACTCACCTGATTTGCAGATGTTTCTATATCTTTGTTCCACTTCCAGCTTATCGCCTGTGTTGGACATTTGTCAACAACTTTTATGATTTTCCCGGTTGGAGCTCCTTTCATGTTTATCCATGGACGTTTGCGGGGGTTAAATACCTCCAGCAGTTCGCGGAAACAGGTGGTGGCATGAATACATTTTGAAGGTTTCCAGAAAACCGTTATCTCTTCGTTTGAATATCTTCTGCTATTTTGACTCATAGTTTAAAATTGAAAAAACAAAATAAAAATAATGATTATAAATATTAAAACTTTTTTATTCATTTACAATTGTCCGTTTTCGATTAAAACAATAATCATTTCAATCAACTGATCTTCACCATAAGGATCGTATTCCGATTTAAGATTTGATCCGAATATTCTTGCAATAGCCTGCCAGAATACTGCGGAAACATTCCCTTTTATATTTTGCAGAACATTATATGTTGTGTTTCCGGTTTCCCTGTCAATCAGTTTAATAAGTATTCTGCCCTGGGTAATTGTTAAATGTTTTACATCCTCCTCAAACTCCGCCCTGATATTCTTCTCGGCCTGCTTAACAGCTTCCCTCCTTTTTTTCTCACCGCTTATATTCATCAGTTGCCTGTCCAGTTCCCGGAGCTTTATTCCGGCTAGTTTTGCATAAGGATAAGCAGCTTTGACATTTCTTACCAAACGCTGGTATCTCCAGTAATCCCACCTGTTTTTAAAAAGGTACCCGGGATATATATTTATTTCGGGGATCTCATAATAAAGAATAGTGTCATTCCCAATGATCTTTGTTTTCATTACATACCTTCCCCTACTTTCTTCAGTGCTTTGAGAAATCCCCTCATGTATAAAAACAAACATAACTATTATGACTGAGATCCACTTCATATTTTGATATTACTATTTAAACGTAAGTATAATAAAATAGTTTTTGAGCAATACGTTTTTTATTATGTTTAACCGCACAAGCGGTTATGCTTAGTAAGTATGAGGCATTAGCACGGACTAATAAATAAGAATATTACAAAATTCAGGCCGTGTTTAAATGGCAGTAATAACTCCTGACTTTAACACTTTCCTCAGTCAGATTTTTTATTTTCACAATTGATCAGATTAAAACAATAAAAAATTAAAGATTCATTAACTATCCCGTAATACAATCATAACAAATAGCTAACAATTTTATAAGACTCCCGGAGTACCTTTACGTCAAATCAGTTATTTGAATATCATGATCAGAAAAATTTATTTTATTGTCTTTTTTCTTATGGTTTATCTTTCTGTCTTTTGTCAAACAGAGCTTATTGAGGAAAAGATAAAAGATAAGGAAACAGGAGAAACTCTGGTTGGATCAAATGTTATTATTCATGTCACAACAGCCGGAACAATTACAAAACTAAGCGGTGAGTTTCGCTTAACATCTGTACCCATTGGAAATTTCCCCGGAGGTATTATGCAAATTTCTACTGAAGGCATAACAGATAAATCAGGGATCGAATTCAATTATTCAATCAAACTGGAGCCAGGAACCTCATTTAACGATTTCTTAACAATGAAAAAAAATCCATTGAATCGGACAGTTTTTAACTGTGGATTTTTTGACATTCCGGATAATTTTCCCGACGACCTGAGAACAATAACCAGCAAGTCTGAAAGGCTGCATGAAGCCGGGCGCTCTTTTAATAGTAATTGGATTCTTGTTGATAAGCAAGCATATCCTGACCGGAGTTTTTCAGTTACCTGGAGTCAAAGCTTAAAACTGCCGGGTATTCAGACAGGATATATAACAATACTTAATTACAGAAATAGTGTACTTTGTGAATGGTTTACTTATTTAAATATGCAGCTTAACTCCAGCTTTTTTTCTTAAGATTCTCTTCAGGTTTTAATAAAATAAAGGTCATGAACATTTAACTCTTACCTAATATTGCGGATATACTTTTACAGCATAAAAAATGAAAATATATTAATTTAAAAACACAAAACAAATGAAAAAAATGAAAAATTATTATTTAAAAATTGCGGGATTGTTTTTACTTATCTCGTTGATTTTCACCGGATGCAAAAAAGAGGATGAATATGAGCAACCGAGTGCATCTTCACCATCATCAGTAGTAACTGCTGCCAATGGTGCACAAGGTATGTCTGTTGATTTCACAGTTTCTTTTGATCCGTCTTTAACTGCTACCTATACAGCAACAGGCACAGGGGTAACTGTAACTAATCCAACCGGCAATGTTGTTGGTACAACAGTTACTATTAATTTCGATGCAGGAACAGTTGCTGGTGCAGCTTCAATATTGTTAACTGTTACTGATTCTAAAGGTCAATCGGATGACGCAACTGCAGTTATTTCTATTGATGAAAAGGAATTTATTGTTATCGTAACTGAAAATGTCACTGCAGATGCAACATGGACTTCAGATAAGGTGTATGTGCTTGCAGGTAGGATCACAGTAGTCAATGGTGTTACGCTTACCATTCAACCAGGTACAATTATTAAAGGACAGGCCGGAACAGGGGCAAATTCAACTGCACTGCTTGTCGCACGTGGAGGGACACTTATGGCTGAAGGTACTGCATCTGCTCCTATCATCTTCACCTCTGTGGCCGATGAAATAGAACCATCGGATGTTGCAGCAGGTAATTTTGGCAGTCCAAACCTCAATCCTGATACAGACGGATTATGGGGTGGTGTTCTCATTCTTGGAAAAGCAAAGATATCTGCTTCTAATGATAATGGAGATGTAAGCGAAGTACAGATCGAAGGAATACCTACTTCAGATCCGAACGGATTATATGGTGGGAATGATGATGCCGACAATTCAGGTGTTATTAAATATATATCCATTCGCCATGGAGGTTCCGAAATTGGTTCCGGTAATGAGATCAACGGACTAACATTAGGAGCTGTAGGAAGTGGAACGGTGATTGAGAACGTTGAGGTAATTGCAAACCAGGACGACGGTATTGAATGGTTCGGAGGAACTGTTGATGTAACAAATGTGGTTATCTGGAATTGTAACGACGACGCAATTGATGCAGACCAGGCATGGGCAGGTACACTGGATAATTTTGTTATAATCACAACAGGTGATCATAATTTCGAGCTTGATGGTCCTGAAGGCACCTATGATAATGACGGTTACACAATTAAAAACGGATATGTAATAGCAAATGATCCTGTTATCGAAAGATTTTCATCCGATCTAATTAACACTGACGATAATACCAGCGTTGCTTTTGAGGATCTCTTTTTCACTGCAATAAAAGCTGGTCAGAAAATTAACCGCGTAGTTCATGATGTTGGTACGGTATCATTTTCAGGTATTGTGCTGGATGTTGTGGCTGCCGACCTTGCAAATTATGTGAACGGAAATGTCCCTGCCGGTGTTACTGCTGGAACAACTTATACCACTGACCTTTCTGTATTTGGCTGGACATGGGCGAAACTGGAAGGTAAATTCTAAGCATTAGTGATGATTGCATCCCATAGGAAATTCATTAAAAAAAAGAAACAGACTGTATTGGTCTGTTTCTTTTTATTCATATAAATAGTTTAAATCTTGTTTCAATGAAATTGTCTCTTTTTGTATTATTTTTATTTTTCACTTTTTTTGCAAATGGTCAGGATGGAAAGATCAGGGGAAAGGTATTTGATGAATCAACAGGGGAATCACTTGTCGGTGTCACAGTTTTTTTAATCGGCACAACTACAGGAACCATAACAGACCTGGATGGTGAATTTTCCCTCTCCCTTACTCCGGGGAATTATAACTTGCAGTTTTCCTACATCTCATACCAGACTTTGGTTATTGAGGATATAGATGTACCCGGCAATGAAGCGATATATTTACCAAATATCGCTTTGAAACAAAGTACCATTGAGCTTAATGAAATAGTAATTACAGCCCGGGCAATAAGGACAACTGAAACTGCTTTACAAGCCATTAAACTTAAGTCTCCTGTGATGCTTGATGGAATAAGTTCCGCAAGAATACAAATGATCGGTGATGGCACGGCGGCCGAAGCTGCAAAAAGGGTTACCGGTGTATCGGTTGAGGGAGGTAAGTATATTTATGTACGGGGACTCGGTGACCGTTACTCCAAGACTACTTTGAACAGTTTGGATATTCCTGGGTTGGATCCTGACAGGAACAGCCTCCAGCTGGATATTTTCCCATCTAACCTGATCGATAATATCATTGTCAGCAAGAACTTTACAGCCGATATGCCAGCTGATTTCACCGGGGGAATTATGAACATTGAGACAAAGGATTTTCCTGATGATAAGATCGTGAGTGTCTCTGTAGGCACTTCTTTTAATCCGCAAATGCACTTTAATCCTGATTATCTAATGTATAATGGGAGCAAGACTGATCTCCTTGGTTATGATAACGGGTTAAGAGCTCTTCCAGTTCTTGCCAGAGAACAGTTTATTCCAACACCTATAAGCGGACATTCTGACCAGGAGGTTGTGGATTTTATAAAAAGTTTTAATCCTGAGCTGGGAGCTTCAAGACAAACCAGTTTGATGGATCTGAGTGCAAGTTTTTCGTTGGGAAACCAAATCAGCTTCGAGAACTGGAAACGTAGTTCGCAAAAGAATCCCCGCCTGGGATATATCTTTTCTCTTTCCTATAAGTCAGAATTCAAATACTATGATGATTTTGTTAACAGTGAATACCAGCGATATTCGGACCCAAGCTTACATGAGTTGCGATACGCTTTTATACAGGATGGTGCGGTAGGAGAAAGAAATGTTCTGATTGGGACTCTGGGTGGACTGGCTTATAAGACAAATTTTTCCAAGATTAGAATGTTAGCGATGCATTTGCAGAATGGTGAGAGCAGGGCTGCTGTTATTAATCTGGATGATGACGGCGAGGCAGTGGGTAAATCCGGCTACTTTGGTTCATCAAATAATCTGGAATACAACCAGAGGTCACTGACAAACCTGTTTTTGAATGGTACACATTTGTTGAAAGATGCAGGTTGGGAGATCGATTGGCGTGTTTCAAACACTTATTCAACTTCCAATGACCCTGACATCAGAAAAACAGCTTTTACCTACAGATCCAACGATACACTTTTTATGGCCGGGGCAGCAGGAAATCCCTCCAGGATATGGAGAGAACTGAATGAGATGAATTTTGCATCCAAATTGGATTTTACTAAGAGTTACCAGTTTTTAAGTCGGAGTGCAAAATTCAAATTTGGAGCAAGTTATGGTTATAAATCCAGGGAATATGAAATTCTCTTTTATAACATGCAATTTTTCAGAACACAACGCTGGACAAATCACGATCCAAATTTTATACTCGATCCAATAAATATATATCCGAACAGCCCTAATTCAATTTATTACCAGTCGGGAAACCCCGATCCAAACCCCAATCAGTACAGCTCAAATGTTAAGAATAGCGGTTTCTATATGTCAAGCGAGTTGAACCCGCTTAAACAAATGAAATTGATACTGGGTCTCAGGGCCGAAAACTATATACAAATGCATACAGGACGCGACCAAAAATATGCCGCCGGTGATTTGGAGAACGGCAGAAATCTTGATGATGAAATAGTGTTGGAGTCGTTTAGTTTCTTTCCTTCAATTAATCTGATATATTCGGTTGCAGAGCGACAAAATATAAGAGCCGGATACTCAAGAACTGTTGCCAGACCCTCCTTTAAAGAGCTGTCCTTTGCCCAGATACTTGATCCGATATCCGACAGGATATTCAATGGAAGCTTGTTTCCTTATTCCGACTGGGATGGAAATCTGACTGAAACATGGATCGATAACATTGATATCCGCTGGGAGCTATTCAAAACAAGGGGACAGATGTTTTCCATCAGTAGTTTCTACAAGCGATTCATTGATCCTATTGAGCTGGTTCGAATACCTGAACAGCAAACCAACACAGAGTATCAGGCAAGAAATGTGGGAGAGGGTTTACTATATGGTGTTGAACTGGAGGTTAGACAAAACTTTGACTTTATCTCGGATGCTCTGAAAAACTTCAATATTAGCGGAAACTTAACTGTTATTAAGTCATATATTACCATGACCGACGCAGAATTCTCTTCCCGAAAATCTTACGAAAGAACCGGAGAAACCATTCAGAATAAAAGAGATATGGCTGGCCAGGCTCCCTATGTTATTAATGCGGGTATCACCTACGGTAATTATGATGCGGGTTGGGATGCAGGCTTGTTTTATAACGTGAAGGGGACAACTCTTTCTATCGTAGGAATAGGCCTCTATCCGGATATCTTTGTCGCTCCCTATAACAGTTTAAATTTCAGTATATTGAAAAAGTTAGGTGAAGGGAATAATACGGTTATAGATTTTAAGGCAGCCAACCTTCTCGACAGCAAAGTGGAAAGTTTCTTCGTCTCCTATAATGCTGAATTGCAGACCTACAGTAGATTAAATCCCGGACGGTCATTCAGCATTGGACTGAAATATAGTTTCTAATATGCTTCCGAGTATTTTGTTTGTAATGTTAACAGGAGTTTGAAGGTAATTGCGATATGATGTGAAATAGGCTTATCTAAAAATTAAGTCATTTTTAAAATCGTTTTCACGATATTTTCAGCTCCTGTCCCTATCTGAGTAATACTGGCATCAAGCATATAACACGGGGTGGTAACCAGTTTATTCTTTCTGTCGACAACTACTTCTCCATGTGTGGTTTCTTTATGAATGGCACCTGCCTTCTTAATTTCTTCAGCTGTATCATTGTCATTTCCAATAGTTAATTCAACTTCACCAAGTATCTTAGCAAGTAAAACGGGAGCAATACATAAAGCCCCAATTGGTTTGCCCGCTTTAAATGTATCTTTAATGCAATTTTCAACATCTTTATTTACCGCCGATTTACTTCCATGAAATGCCCATGTGGAAAGATTTTTTGCCACGCCAAAACCTCCGGGGAAAATAACAGCATCGTATCCGGAAGCATTGTATTTATCCAAAGGCAGGATATCTCCACGGGCTATCCTTGCTGATTCCTGCAAAACATTTCTTTTCTCTTTCATTTCTTTGCCATTAAGATGATTGATAACATGATGTTGTTCAATATCCGGCGCAAATATCTGATAATCAGCTCCATTATTTGAGATAGCATATAAGGTCAGAACTGCTTCATGGATTTCGGAGCCATCATAAACTCCACACCCTGATAAAACTACTGCGATTTTTCTTCTTTGTGTCATATCTATCAATTTTTTTGTTTATCCACTAATATAAGATTTTTTTACTAATTTTTCATTCATCTAACTATGAGTCTGCTCCGAAAAGTAAATTCACCCCTAAATTACTCACTTCGTTCGTGAGATCGCTTCGCTAAGTTCCCCCTATATTTTTATTTCCTATATTTATCTCACAAACCGCTACTCACGCGATTCTGATTGTACAACAGTTAACTTGTATTTAATATGAAAAGAACGTTTATCGCAGTTAAGATTTACCCGGATAATTCGTTTTTAAATTTTATAAGAAAAATACAGAAAAGGTTCCCTTACAGGGAAATAAGATGGATTAACCCATCAAATCTTCATATTACATTACGTTTTCTTGGTGATACCACTCCTGAGCAAATCAACATAATTAAGAATGCTATTACAAATATTGTAATGGATACTAAGTCTTTTAGTTTTATTTGCAGAGGCCTTGATGTATTCAGAAGTATTTCTTACCCAAGGGTGTTATGGATTGGGATCCATAACTCTGAGGAGTTAATGAGAATTAAGATGGAGATTGATAAAAGTCTGGATTATTTTATAAAAAATGAGGACAAAATTTTTTCTCCACACCTTACACTTGGAAGAATACATCCCGGTATTGACAAGAAAAATTTAAGGGAAATAATTGATGAATACGAAGATTTTGAATTTATCAGGGTTCCCGTGAAGGAAATCATTTTCTTCGAAAGTATATTAAAAAAGGAAGGAGCACAATATCATATCATTTCCAGTCATCCACTTCAGTGAAACCTTTCATATACCTTTTCCTTTGATGATTGTAAGAAGGGTGTGGAATATGATCTTTAAATCAACAAATAAAGACATGTTTTCTATGTACAGCATATCATATTTGAGTCGTTTTATCATTTGATCCACATTTTCAGCATATCCATATTTTACCTGACCCCAGGAAGTAATTCCAGGCTTCACTTTTTGAAGGTGAATGTAATGCGGGGCAAGAGCCTTAATCTTCTCAATAAAAAACGGTCTCTCAGGTCTTGGACCGACAAGTGACATATCTCCTGTTAGAACATTAATAAAGTTGGGAATTTCATCCAGTCTGTATCTCCTCATAAACCGGCCAAAATCAGTGAGTCTTACATCATTTTTTCCTGATAATTCAGGCCCGTTTTTTTCAGCATCTGCATACATGGACCGGAATTTGTAAATCATAAACGATTTACCGTATCGTCCTATTCGTTCATGTGAATATATTACCGGCCCTGGAGATGAAAGTTTAACTCCTGCAGCAAGAAAGATAATCAAGGGAGAAAGAATCAGAAGAGAGAAAACGGAAATAAGTATATCAAGAATTAATTTAATTTTTTCCTGCCAGACCGGCATCAGATGCTGGGAAATTTCTATCAAAGGTGTTCCAAAAAGATGTGTAATCCGTACCTTCCCTGTTATTATATCGTACATCTGAGGTTTAACCTTTATTGTGACGTTAAATAGCGCAAGCTGGTTTATAATGGTATTAATTGTATTGTTTTCCCTGTGTTCAGGGGCAATTATTACTTCCCGGATTTTGTGTTCCCTGATAATTTTTTCCAGATTGTTTAAACCTCCCAGGTTCCTTAGTTTTCTTTCCATCTGATATTGTTTTTCTTCCTGAATGTAAACAAATCCGATGAATGTATATCCTCCGGATTTTTCCTGCTCATAAAGTTCATTATATATTTCCTCAGCTTGTTTTCCACTCCCTATAATTAAGGTATTAAACCCTGTTTTTCGGTTTCTGATTCTGTAATTGGTCAGGGATGTTAGCAGAAGTCTGGGAATAAGTGTAATAAAAAAATGGAGTGTAAATAAAACTGAAAACATTAAATAATAGTTCCTGTAGGAACTTATTACGTCGTCAAGGATAACAAGGAAAAAAAGTATAATAACACCGATAAGACTTTGGGAGAAAGTCTGCCCGATATCAGCAAGCCTCGATTTTCTGTAAAAACCGGTATAGTACCCCGATAAAAAATATAGGAAGATCCAGAACAAAGGAATCAGTAGCAATCCTAAAAAGAACCGGTTATCCAGATCAACAGGAACCTTATAACTAAACTTAAGAGTTTCAATATATAATTTTCTGAAAAAAAAGAAGCAAGCCCATGCACAAGATGCAGAAAGAAAATCTGTAATAATATACTTCAAAAACTGCAGTTTTTGGTTCATGTGAAACTGATTTGGAGAAGAACTAAGCTTAGGTATCAGAATTATTTTGTAAGGAATCTAAGTTAATTAACTACAGGACTTGAAATTATTTGGCTAATAATGGAGACAGCAGTCTGGTAAGCTGCAATGCCACTTGTAAAGCGATTATCAGGCAACAAATCTTTCATAATATATTTGGCAAATTTTATAAATATTTCTTTTTCATGGATATGCGCATTGCCATTTACCAGATTTATTTTTTCAACCTTTTTTGTAAGCTTGTCAACTAATAATAATTGATGTGGACAACCATTATAGCTTATCATTCTGTCGGGGCCGTAAATCTCAAGTAAACGGTTTCTCCCTTCATTGAAGGACGAAATTATAAGCTGGGCTGACAGCCCATTTTCGAAATCAATTCTTAAATTCAACAGATCAGGTTCGGAGGAGCAGAAAGGAATGGTTTTTACATTTATTTCTCTTATATTATAAGGATTCAATTCAAAGATGGTGTAAATTTCCCTGGATAATATTTCCGGGATAGTTTTGTCTGTATTTCCTTCCTCTGTATTAAAATATGTTTTTACATACAGGTATTCGGGTCTGATTATGAAGTTTTTAATTTTTTCAATAATAGAAGATTCCGATGTGTTATGATGAATATGAATACTTACTCCGGCTTCTTCAGCAATTTTCGATAACCTTTTAACCTGTTGGAAAGTCAGACTTGTATCGGCCAGGATTAAAACATGCCTTGACCTTTTCAGAAACTTCGTTATTAAATCATAATATTTTCCGGCATTATAAGTAACAATGAGAGCTTCGGATATATCGACCAGAGTTTCAACCTGATAAAGTTCAAAACATGGAATACCTGGATTCATCTCTTCAGGAAACGATTTGTTATATGAAACAATTCCTGTTATCAGAAAATCAGGAACATCCCGGATAATATCCAGATAATAAGGGAAATTCATCCCTGAACCGGTAATAGCTGTTCTTATCATTCTCAGTCACTTAACTGCAAACATAAAGTATTTGTTAGTTTCTTTGGATAAATATATTTTCAACTTATCAACTAATTATGTTGATAAAGTTAAATTTGTGAAGATTTCGGGGATAAGGATGAAAGTATTATGTAAGTTGATAAGGATTTGATCTTTTTGTTCCTGAAATGATTATCTCAAATTATATAACAGTGTTTATATGGAAGAATCATATCAGTATAAGGGACTGAGAAAGAAACTTGTGGAAATTATACGTAATAAGGGAATTAATGATGAGAGAGTCCTTACAGCTATAGGGAATGTTCCAAGACACCAGTTTATGGACAGTAGCTTTCTTAAATTTTCCTATGCTGATCAGGCTTTCCCTATCAGTTCAGGACAAACTATCTCCCAACCATATACTGTTGCATTTCAGACACAGTTACTTGATGTTAAACCAATGGAGAAGGTCTTGGAGATTGGAACAGGGTCAGGATATCAGGCTGCTGTTCTTGTGGAACTTGGTGCGCGTGTATTTACTGTTGAGAGGCACAAGGAGCTTCACCTTCAATCCCAGGCCTTATTGAATAAGCTTAATTACAAAGCCCGTTTTTTTTATGGCGATGGGTATGAAGGCTTACCAGCATTTGCACCTTTTGATAAAATCCTTATTACTGCGGCCGCCCCTGAAATACCGGTTAAGCTTATTGACCAGCTTAGAGCAGGTGGTATTATGGTAATGCCATTAGGTGAAAGGAATGGTCAGTCGATGGTGAGAATTATAAAAGAAGATGGAAATAATTACTCGCTCACTAAACATGGAACATTTATTTTTGTTCCTATGCTTAAAGGAAAAAATTCGTAAACAAAATACTTATGCAAATTGAGAAATTCACCTTTAATCCCTTCCAGGTTAATAGTTATATCATATATGACCATACCGGGGAGTGTCTTATTATAGATGCTTCATGTTATAATAAAACTGAAATAAAGGAAATCGAGGAGTTTATATCAGGGAATGATTTAAAACCTGTTATGATCATTAACACACATGGACATGTTGATCATTTACCAGGAAATGCTTATCTGGCAGAAAAATATTCAATTGAGGTTGCTTTAAATAAAGATGATTTATTTTTAGTGGAGAATGCTGTACAGCAAGGTCTTTTCTTTGGGTTCGAAATATCCAAACCACCTGTTCCTTCTGTTTTTTTAAGGGATAAACAAATAATTAATTTCGGAAGTTCCTCACTTGAAGTCCGGCATGCTCCCGGACATTCTCCTGGTTCAGTTGTTCTGTATTCCGCAGCGGATGGTTTTGCGATAACCGGTGATGTTTTGTTTGCAGGAAGTATTGGCAGAACTGATCTGCCCGGTGGAAGCTATGAAGTTCTGATAAGCAGTATTAAAAGCCAGCTCCTGACACTGCCCGGGGAAACTATAGTTTACCCTGGTCACGGATTACCTTCAACAATTGAAAACGAAAGGATGCATAACCCTTTTTTGAAATAAGTTTTTAAACATAAGTATCGAAAAGTGTCACTAGGGGATAACTTATTATTTTTGAATTTTTCTAAGTTAATCTTTAGGAATTATATTAATTAAAGCCAGTTTAAAATTTAATGGATTATGTTAACAGATAACTTTTCAGATCGTCATTTAGGTTCAGGATTGGAGGAAGAAAAACAGATGTTGAACAGAATAGGATCAAAATCAATTGATGAGCTTGTAAAGCAAACTATTCCAGGATCCATTCTGATGAACAAATCCCTTAATATTGCAGATGGAATCAGTGAATACGAGTATCTTAAAAATATTAATGATATTGGTAAAAAGAATAAGTTATTCATATCCTACATTGGACTGGGGTATAATAATACTATCACCCCTTCTGTTATAAGGAGAAATATACTTGAAAATCCAGTCTGGTATTCCTCTTATACTCCCTATCAGGCTGAAATATCACAGGGAAGGCTTGAAGCCTTGCTGAATTTCCAGACTATGGTTGCTGATTTAACCGGTATGGAAATAGCAAATGCATCCCTTCTTGATGAGGGCACAGGTGCTGCTGAGGCTATGATTATGTTATACGGACTGAGATCAAGGGCAGCAATTAACGAAGGCAGGAACAGTTTTTTTGTTGACAAGAATGTTTTTCCCCAAACACTGGCAGTAATTCAAACCAGGGCTGTACCACTTGGTATTAATATCATTACAGGGGATTACAAAGAAATGAAATTTAATAACAGCTTTGGTTGTCTTATACAATACCCTGATTGCAACGGTAAGATTAATGATTACAGTAATTTTGTGGAAGAGGTTCACAAACAGAATATTCTGGTAGCAGTAACTGTCGATATTTTAAGCCTGGTATTGCTTTCTCCTCCGGGTGAATGGGGAGCAGATGTTGTTACCGGTTCCACGCAGAGGTTTGGTGTTCCCTTAGGGTATGGAGGCCCACATGCTGCTTTTTTTGCAACGAGGGAACAATACAAACGAAGTGTTCCCGGAAGAATTATCGGAGTTTCGGTTGACCGGCATGGGAGTCCTGCTCTCAGAATGGCTCTTCAGACCAGGGAGCAGCATATAAAGCGTGAAAAAGCTACTTCCAATATTTGTACTGCTCAGGCTCTTCTTGCCACCATGGCCGGGATGTATGCTGTTTACCATGGCCCTGAAGGTCTTGAGCGTATTGCTTCACATGTACATTCATCAGCGGTAATTCTAAGGGAGAAATTAACGGCTTTAGGCTGCACAGAAATGAATGAGAGCTTTTTCGATACTCTGGACATCGTTCTTCCATCAGGATTATCCACTTCTGATATTCGCGAAGCTGCCATTGCAAGGAAAATTAACTTCCGATATAAAAGCGAAAATGCAATTGGTATAAGTCTGGATGAAACTGTATCAGAAAAAGACCTTAATAGTATCATTGAGGTTTTTGCTCAATCGGTAAAGAAAAAATCCGGACTTGTAGATTCTGTTGATAAAAAGATCGATATTCCGGAAAAGCTCAGGAGATCATCGGGAATTTTAAGAGAAAGGGTGTTTCACAGATATCATTCTGAAACAGAGATGATGCGTTATATAAAAATGCTGGAAAGAAAGGATATTTCACTTGCTCATTCAATGATCTCCCTTGGATCATGCACCATGAAGCTGAATGCCGCCAGTGAACTGATGGCTTTCCTCTGGCCTGAATTTTCATCCATACATCCTTTTGTTCCTTTAGATCAGGTGGAGGGCTACCAGCAGTTGTTCAATGAACTTTCCAGGGACCTCAGGGAAATAACCGGTTTTGCTGAAATTTCCTTTCAACCCAATTCGGGAGCAGCCGGAGAATATACAGGCTTAATGGTTATAAGAGCCTACCACGAGAGCAGGGAGGAATCTCATCGGGACATAGTTCTCATTCCAGCTTCTGCACATGGCACCAATCCTGCAAGTGCCGTGATGGCAGGTATGCAGGTAGTAGTGGTTGAATGTGACGAAAATGGGAACACCGATATTAAAAATCTAAAGTCATTGGCTGAACAGCATAAAAACAGGCTCTCAGCATTTATGATAACATACCCCTCCACCCACGGGGTATTTGAAGAAAGCATCAGGGAAATGATAGAAATAGTGCATAAATGTGGCGGACAGGTTTACATGGATGGTGCAAATATGAACGCCCAGGTAGGACTCACCAATCCGGCCATTATAGGGGCTGATGTATGCCATCTGAATTTGCATAAAACCTTTGCCATACCTCATGGCGGAGGAGGCCCCGGGGTTGGCCCCATTGGAGTTGCCCAGCATCTTGTGGAATTTTTACCTGCACATCCATTACTTGAAACAGGTGGTGTGAAAGGAATTGATGCTGTTTCTTCTGCACCTTATGGAAGTGCAAGCATACTTACCATCTCGCATGCTTACATTAAGATGATGGGTGGAAACGGACTTACGAAAGCCACTAAAACAGCTATCCTGAACGCCAATTATCTTGCTGAAAGCTTAAATGATTTTTATCCTGTGCTATACAGAGGCGAAAAGGGCAGGGTAGGCCATGAGATGATAATTGACTGCAGAACATTCAGAGCCGACACCGGAATTACGGAACTTGATATTGCCAAACGCCTCATAGATTATGGATATCATGCTCCCACCGTTTCGTTTCCTGTACACGGAACACTGATGATAGAACCAACAGAGAGTGAGTCTCTGAGGGAACTCGACCGTTTTACCGATGCTATGATTTCAATATGGCACGAAATTATGGAGATCAGGGAGGGTAAAGCAGACTTGAAAAATAATGTTCTGAAAAATGCACCGCATACTGCAACTGAAATAACCTCAGATGATTGGAATCATCCGTATGGCAGACAAAAGGCAGCATACCCGCGCAGTTGGATAAGAGATAATAAATTCTGGCCGGCTGTAGCCAGACTGGATGATGCTTTTGGCGACAGAAACCTTGTGTGTTCATGTGCACCTATTGATGCGTATAGGTTTGGGGAGGAGGATGGGGAAGATTAATCGGTAAAATGTGGAATCGATAAAAAAAGTAATCGCTTATGCTCCTGTTCTCAAATGCTAAAATAAACCTGGGTTTACGGGTTACCGCAAAACGTCAGGATGGTTATCATGACATAGAAACTATCATGCTGCCGGTTGGTTTGTCCGATATCCTGGAGTTTATAGAAAGCACAGAAGATAAAACCAGCTTAACCCAAACCGGTATTCAGTTGAGTCCGGCGGGCGCATTACCCTCTGCGCGCGGAGGGGAACGCGAGAAACATTGGGGTAATTCCCGGATCGATGATTCCTCAAGTCTTGCCGCGGAGGGAGTCAATGGCAGTCTGGAAGATAATCTTGTTATCAGGGCACTTGAACTTTTAAGAAAGGATTTCTATATCCCTCCGCTTAAAATACACCTTCATAAATTCATACCCCCCGGAGCCGGGCTGGGGGGAGGCTCATCCAACGCAGGCTTTATGCTCAGGGGCCTGAATGTTCATTTTAAACTAGGAATTGATGAGGAGAACCTGATTAAGTATGCAGCTATACTTGGAAGTGACTGTGCTTTTTTTATCCGGAACAAGCCATGCCTGATAAAAGGAAAAGGAGAGATAATGGAAGATTTAAACTTAAGCTTAGGTTTTTACATGGTCTTACTATTTCCTGGATTTTCCGTATCCACAAAGGAAGCATATAATGGTATTATTCCCCGAAGTAATATCACTGCATTAAAAGGGATAATTTCTGATTCTACTGAAAAATGGACAGACAATCTCATTAACCAGTTCGAAGAAAAGATATTCCCTGAATACCCCGTACTAGCTGAAATAAAAACCAGTTTATATAAGCAGGGGGCATTTTATGCATCCATGACTGGCAGCGGATCAGCAATGTATGGGCTGTTCAGGGGAAAACCAGATTTGGACAAGAAGCTGGAGGACATCAAGATATGGGAAGGGGAGATATTTTGACAGCCAATTTGTCATCCCACATCACATTTAACCAACTGCCAAAATGAGTCCGGTCACGGACAGGTAACTGCAGAAACCATATTTCACTTATCTGTGGAATTCCAAATCCTAACCTGACTGGCTGTTATCCTTCAGGAATCCTGTCCGAATATGTCTCAGTTAATGGTTGATTTGAAGTTTAATAATCTACAGGTTCAGTATCTTACTCATTTTATAAAATTGATCTTATCATCCTTTTATACTTTCCTTTTATTAAACTTTTTCCGGAAAATCATAAGGTTTGCGATATTCTTTCCTGATAAGCATTGCATCTGCTTCGGGATCATTAACAAATTTCTCTTTAGTACCATCAAATTCGAGCTCACGTCCAAGCCGGTATGAGATATTGGCCATGTGAGCAAGGGAAGCTGCATAATGCCCATCAGTTATATTAGCATTTAAATCTTCGTCTTTTCCGGATCGTATTGCATCTAGGAAGTTGCTAAAGTGTTCGGTAGCTATTGTTCCGGTAAGAGTAATTTCCTTTTGCGGACCTGAAGGTTTTGAACCGGCAAATGGTTCTTTTTCCCATCCGCGAAAAGCTTTCCAGTCACCAAACAATGGGAGTTCCAGGTATCCTTCTGTTCCGTAGAAAATATTTCCAACCTTAATTGAGTTGGTCTCAGCATTTGAATAACGACCGCGAACATCAATCTCCAGTATTTTTCCATCATTGTACTTGAACACTGATAACTGGGTATTTGGGGTTTCCTGGGCACATTCTGTAGGATCTATTCCAAAAAAGTCTCCCATAGAATAAACCGTTTTAGGATGCTCATTTTTGTTCATCCCCCATTTGGCTATATCCAGCATATGAGGTCCCGTATTACCTGTTTCGCCATTGCCGGTTTCCCAGAACCAATGCCAGTTATAATGTCCCTTTTTCTCATTGTAAGGTCGATAAGCCACAGGTCCAAGCCAGTTATCGTAGTGAAGGGTTGAAGGTGGAGTACTATTTCCGGAAATCCCAAAGGAATCACGTGGCTTAATACAGAGGGCACGAGCCTTATAAATATTTCCTATACCACCGCTATTAAGAAACTTTATTGCCTCTATGGTTTTACTATCTGATCTACCCTGTGTACCTACCTGTACTCTTACATTATATTTTTTGGAGGCTTCGACCATTTTTCGTCCTTCATGAATACACCAGCTTACCGGCTTTTCAACGTAAACATGCTTGCCAGCCTGGCAAGCCCGGATAGTCCCCAGGGCATGCCAGTAGTTTGGTGTAGCAATTGATACTGCGTCAATCTCCCTGTCATCGAAAATTTTTCGCATATCCCACACAGTTGACGGTTTCATGCCTGTGCTTGTTGCTGCAATCTTTATGCTATTGTTGAAGAATTGTTCATCTGCATCGCATAATGTTTTAATTGTCACATTCCTGGAGTCCTTTAATGTACCCCATGTCTCCACGTGAGCCAATCCTCTTCCACCTAGTCCGATAACGGCAATGACAATTCGTTCATTGGCACCGGGGATGGACATATAGGATTTGTTACTAAATCCCATACCTCCAATTGCTATTCCTGCGGTTCCCAACCCGCAGTTTTTAATGAAAGTTCTTCTTTTTGTCTTCATCGTATTAGTTTTAAGATAATTATAAATTTAGCGCGCTTTTATTAAAAAATATTTATCAACACACTGATATGGAATTAGAGCCTTTTTTTGGTTCTCACCTTGATAATGTCAGAGGGGTAAAACAAAGATGCCAAAATCCGTTTATTAACAAGATCATTCAAGCAAGAAGCTATATTTTTATAATTCCTTTATCCTGATATTTTTCCATCTGGATTTTTGATCCTTCTGCTTCCTGCCTGCACCATGAAATTGAATCCCTATAAACCCTGAAGCAGACATTTCATCTGTTGTATCAACTATTGGTACACCATTTATCCATGTCTGTATCTTATTCCCATCCATCAATATTTTAAAATGGTTCCATTCATCAAGTTTGAATGCTTTCTGCGCCTCTTCTTTCCCTTCTAGTGTTACAAGCCAGCCACGATTACCAGGTTCATATAATCCTCCGGACCATTTACGGTTAGAGGTTTCAATTTCAACCTGATAACCCCAGACATAACCTGCCTTCCAATTTCTTTTTCTTTCTTCCAGTTTACCTGATAAATAGACTGTGGATGTATCCTTTTCCCATATTTGTCCCCGGCATTGCATTCCTGAATTAATAAAACTGTCAATCTTTACATCGAATTCCAAAATGAAATTATCATACTTTTTTTCCGTAACAAGATAGGCACCGCGTGAATTCAAAACTGTATTACATATAATCATATTATCCTCCACATAAAAATCCGGCTTGCTGTCAGGATTCTCCCAATCCTGATTAATTATTTTCCAGCCATTCAGGGTTTTTCCGTCAAAAAGATCCTTCCAGCCATCCGTCTTGCCTGATTTACTCTGACATGAAGTCAGAAAGATAATGATTACTGCTACAACAGTTAAAATTGATTTTATAAAGTTTCTACGTATTGTCATCTGTTTTAATATTAAGTGATTATTAAATATTTTAATGAGTATCTAAAATCAATAAAAATCTTTTATAGCTTGAGACTTCGCCGAGGGATGACTTGTTTGGATTCTTCGGTTTCTCTTGATCCTAAAGGTGCAAAGAACATAAAAATAATACAAACGAAATATTTATTTTTCCGCATTGAATTCAGGATTTGGTTGCGGGAATTTTGCACCACTCTCCCTTAGTTGCTTCAGAAGCTGATCTTTCAATTCGTTAGTTAATTCCGGGAATTGGCTTGATACATCCGTCGTTTCTCCAGGGTCTTTAAGTAAATTGAAGAGCTCTGTCCGGTTATTTTCATAAAACACTACTATTTTCCAATCACCCTTTCTTAATGAAGAACCAGGTTTCCATGCACTACCATGATAGTGTGGGAAATGCCAGAAAAGTAAATCACGGTTAATTGTTTTTTGATCAATAAGAATTGGTAACAAATTCTCTCCATCGTTTTTGATATGGTTAACTCCTGCAATATTTAAAATGGTCGAAAAAAAATCCATACTAACAACCGGCTGATTTTCAGTCCTTCCCGGAGCACTGACTTTTGGGCCTGAAATGATCAGCGGAACACGAATTCCTCCTTCATAGCACCATCCTTTTCCTGCACGCAAAGGTCCGTTACTTGTAGGTGAATTACTTTTCAATCGGGTAGATAAACCACCGTTGTCACTGGTAAAAATTATCCATGTGTTTTTATCCAACCCATGGTTTTTAATTGTCTCCAGGATTCGTCCCACATTTTCATCCATGGCTGCCACCATTGAAGCATAGTCTGCATTTTCCTGAATAAGTTTTGTCCAGCCTTCTCCTTCCCTTTTAAACGGCACTTCAGCAATTCCCAATCCAACACGTTTTTGCAGGTATTTTTCAATGTGTCTTTTCGATGCCTGAATGGGTGTATGAACTGTATAGAACGAAAGGTAAAGGAAAAATGGACTATCATTGTTTTCTTTAATAAACCGGATACTTTCATCTGTAAGACGGTCGGGCAAATACTCACCTTCAGGACCATCAGGCAATTTAGGATTTTTATAGGGTGAATAATAGCCTCCCGGGGGGCGGCCATATCTATGTCCGCCTATGTTTATGTCGAATCCCTGGTCCTCAGGGAGAAAACCTTCATCACCCAAATGCCATTTTCCTACAAAACAGGTTTTATAGCCTTTTTCCTTCAATTTTTCGGCAATGGTCTGCTCCTCCAATGCCAGTTCAGCTCTGTCCCGTGGTCCAAGTAAAGGACGAACTTTAGGATCATCACCCGGAATATAGTCGGTTATATCCACCCGGTTTGGATGTTTACCTGTCATTAATGCTGCCCTGGTGGGACTGCTGACCGGGTGTGCTGAATATGCCTGTGTAAAACGAACCCCGTTTTCAGCTAGTTTGTCAATATTTGGGGTTTCATAAAAGCTTTCAGGGAAATTACATTTAACATCTGCCCATCCCAAATCATCAACAAGAATAAAAACAAAATTAGGTTGATCTTCCTTTTCAGAACAAGAAAACAACATAATAGGTATTAAAGAAAAGAGACTTTTGATTTTCATAAAAATTGTTATTAAGGGTTAAATTTTCTTATCTACTATAATTTTTATAACTTATTATCCTTGAGTAGGGGTATTCTTATTTATCATCTTTAGGAACTACATTAAAAAGGCTTTGATCAATGGGTACTGATTTTCTAACGGACTCTGGTGGTTTTCCCACGCGAAAATATGATGAAGCTGATTTCCCTGAAGCCAATTCACGTGTTTTTATCTGCCACATTCCTTCATAGTCATTTGATGCAATATCGATGGCGAAACTGAGTTCTCCATTAACAGCAGCCCAGTAACCGCTCATCTCTGCAGAACGACCTTCCGGATCGCGGATATCAATCTTCATAGGTATTACTGCCACCACCGGGCTTCCCTGTGGACCCAACACCCGGATATCAATAATTTTATGATCGCCTCTCATGCAATTCCCCGGATCTGTAATTTCGATACGATCAATTTCTGAAGGAGTGAACATGATTAACTTTCCTTCCCCGGGGGCCATGTTAATATCAGTTGTCATCCTATTGTTTTCTTTTCGGAACTGAACAGGTTTTTGGTTTACAAGGTCATAAGCAAATCCATTTTTCCTCTGAACAGATATTGTTGAAGTGGATGGTAAACCGTTCTCCATTACGAGCCCATGATGCCCAATGTATTGCCCGGCTTCCCGATGATCGTTGACAAGAAAAATATAGTCGGTTTCTTCGAAACGGCGGTAATATGGCACAACTTCAGGATTTGATGAATATAAATATGGCATATAAATATTATTACTCAAAGTATCCCGAAGTTGCCCGGCCAGTCTTAAGAACTCCGTTTTATCTTCTAAGGCTGATCCGGTACGCTTATATGTTCCTAAGAAGATGTTTGCTTTCAGAGCAGGTGCAAGTTTTTCATCAGCTATTACTATCCCGCCACGATCCTGGAAATCTTTTATCTTTTTCGCAATTGATTCTGTAACTACATCACAATCCATCATTACTAATATCTTATAGCTGTCTAATCCATCTCTTGTGATAGTCTCGTCATAAACTATCTCCGGCTGAAGTCCTGCCCACATCATTACCTGGTAAGCATCGGCCAGCCAGGATTTTCCCCATCCTCTTGTCCCCCGGCCTGCATAAACCTGAGCAGCGAAGCTATAATAATAGGCAATATCACTTTTTATACCGGGCACTGTTTTTAAAACAGGTCCTAAAGGTTTTATGACATCCCTGAACAGGCGTTCCATCACGAATTGTGTTTCAGGATTGGTTAACCTACTAATTCTGTGATTTCCGCCTGCAGCTACTGCCGGCCAGCCCCAATGCATAATCCCTTTTATCGGTCGGGATATCGCTGTCCAGAATGCTATTCTGTAGGATACCGGAGGAATTGTAATCATTATTCTTTCTTCGTTAAAGACATTTTCCCAGTTAACCTTGAGTGCAGGACCTATCTTGACTTCCGCTGTTAAAGGAGCTGTTTGCCAGCGGCGCCATGCAAGCTGGATCATGCTCATTACATCCTGTTTGTGATCTGCGCCGTCTGCCATTGCCAGTGTTTCATCTGCAGCTACGCCAATATTTATGGGGTCGGGGAATGCATAAGTCCATTGTGAAATACAATCTACTTCGCCACCTGAACCAAAGACACTGCCTACCCTTACAGCAGGGTCGTGCCATGTCCAGAATTCAGGGCGATTCATGGTTTTTATTCCCTTGTTGAATTCCGTATTCAAGCCTGGCCATCCGTCTCCCTCTTTCCAGTACCAGCGGTAATACTGATAAATGGGATCGTTGTCTTTAATTATCCTGTCTTGAGGGAAACCTTTAATTGTTTTATAATTCACAGATTTGCTGGTGTATTTATTTACATCTTTACCTGCTGGTACTTCCTTTGGAATTTTCATACCGCTTGCTTTCCGGAATGCATCATAATCATGCTCATGAAAACATGGGCGGGCAAAATCCCTGCGTTCAGGATTTACATTTGCCATACCGTAAGCAGGCATATCGCCGAAAGCCTGAGCAAGTGATACACCCAAGTTATACTGGAATTCTTTTATCTCAGGAAAGAGACAACAGACACTTTTTCTCTCAAAAGGTTTCCCGTCACGGTCGACCCGGTAATATTTTTCATAAAATTTGTCAGAATCCATAGGGGTGTTGGAGCCAAAAGTTATACCCTCTGCCAAAGCTTCATCCATTACCTTCCGCATTTTTTTAATGTTTTCTTCTGAATCAGGAGGAACTGGTTTTCCGGCCTTAAAGACTTTCTCCAGGTCACCAATTTTATTGGCAGTGTGTGTAACACCAATTCTTTTCAGGTCATCGATATATTGCAAACCTGTATTCCATGCTATTACAGGATACTCTCCCGAAAGTTTCCTTACTACAATCCTAACAGGAAACTCTCCGATCTTTACGAAATTTCCTTTTCCATCGGTTGAATAAGAAACGGTAAATGCGTACTCATCAGGACGAATACTGGTATTCAAATGAACAGGAATTTCCATGGATTCGCCGGGAATTAGCCTGTTCAGTTTTATTATATTTACACTGTCAGCATTTTTTACATCAGGAGCATGACTTCCCCAGCCAAAGACGATGGCTAAGACGGAATTTTCAATCGGTTCTTTCCGAATGTTGGTCACCTTGAAACGCAGGACAGCATTTTTTTCCATACGCACAAATGCAGTGCGGTCGGATAATTTTTCAATCCTAAGTGTACCTGACTCAGGATTAAGGCTTTGAGAGTATCCAGAAGGAACCGGAAATAAAAAAATAATAATGATTATTGCCAGAACTAATAAATTTATCCTTTTCATATAGTCTACTCTTAAGATTTTAAGTATTTAATATTTTCTAGCATAATAGCTTAAGGAGCTATTATGTTTATTGTGTTCGTTTCAAATATTATCCCCCTGTCCCTGAAAACAAGAACATCAGATACCTGGTGAACATAAGTGCCGTCATCGTATGTGTAGTTAAGGTGCATGGACTGCATCCTAAGCTCCAGTATTGATTCAGTGCTTGTAGCTTTGTCAAAGAACTGTCCGCTGCCTGTTACTGCATATAATGCACCTTCACTGGGAGTTATTGTTATAGCTCCTCCCGGTGTTCCCCACATGTTATCAAAGGTCAACTCCATGGCATATTCCCCGGTAAGGCTCGTGTTGACGCTTATGAAATTAGTTACCGCTTTAGTCCTCCCTATGGAGATCAGGGATACCAGCCTGTCCCACTCAACATTTGCTGTCTGATAAATCACCGTATCAACGGGAGCGCCTCCCTGATACAAGATATCACGACCCCTTTGAAAGTAGTTTCCATGGTAGCCGTTGATGTATTTAATTCCATATAATACCCAGTCTTTCGGTTCTTTTCCTGCTTCCCAGTCTGAATTAACCCTCCTGTCAGGATCAGCCATGGCGGCCAGGCCTTGAAGAACAGAATCTGCAGAGGTGTCTGTGATCCGAAGAGGAATAACAAAGTTGCCTGTTAATGACAGGGTATCGTCGAAAAAAGCATCGGTAAGTTGTACCTGCAGCCTGCCATTAAAATCCCCCTCCGGAATGGTAACCGTGCTTACAGGATTTATGGTATAATATGCTGGAGGTAATGCAAGAAGCTTATCGCCTGCATTATTGTATGCATTATCGAGTAGTGAATTATCCACTACATAGTCAACAGTCCAGTTCCACTTGTTTTTATACATACCCCCGATAGTGACACCGATGTCAAACTTGAATTCTTTGTCAAGTGTATTATCCACCCTGTCCTCCCCGAGGGAAAGAGTCCGAAGCGGAAGCTGAAACGGGAAATATACAGCCTTGAAATCAAAGTCATCAAATTCCTGTTCCAGGTTATCACAGGCCACTTGCCCCATCAGGCAAATTATTACTAATATATATATCTTTTTCATATTGCAGAATTATTTATTTATTTAATTACTAATCCACCCATTATTTTGAACAATATCATACTTGAGTGTCTCAGTGAATGGAACCGGGCCATAGATCATGTATGGTTCAAAAACCCTGTTCTCAACTTCCCTGTAGTCATACGTATATACACCTGCTTCCTCTGTGATAAATGCACCTTTTACAGGAGCCTGCATAGTGGTCACGTCGTTCCATCGTCTGATATCCCAGAACCGGAAACCTTCAAAACTTAGTTCCAGCCGCCGTTCATTACGGATCAGTGCCCGGAATTCCTCCTTTGTTACTAAACTTGCAAGATATTCATCGGGATCAGTAATGCCTGCCCGGGCACGAAGCTCCCCTAATTTTGTTCTGGCAGTAAAACCATAGCCGTTGGGATCTCCATCCGGGCCCCAGGCTTCATTCGCTGCTTCAACAAAATTCAACAGTACTTCAGTCTCACGGAACAGCGTATAGGTATGCGGTGCAATAGTCGTTCCTCCCGGAGTAAGCGTGACGCTCTCAATCATGAATTTCTTCAGATAATACCCTGATCTTGTGGATGTCTCCAGAACATCTATCCCGTTCTGATCAGCTCCGATATATGTATTGATGACCTTAGTCTTGAAGATAGATTCGTTATAAAGAATATAATCATTTAACCTCTCATCACGGTTAGCATAAGGATTATCCTCATCATACGTGCTTAGATCATGATTGATGGGATAGCCGTTTTTCATGGGAAACGCATCAACAAGATTCTGTGAAGGATTTGTCCTTGCCGACCCAAAGAGCGAGGGTGGATAATTATCGCGTTCCCATGTATTAATTGATCTGCTTGCTCTGTTCCAGATAATCTCTTTGTTTTTGATCGAGGTATAAAAAGTCTTACCTGCGGGTAGCAGTGCACCGATATCTTCCAGGAAGTCGCCCGATATAGTTGCCGCTTCTGCCCAGGTGATAACACCCGATTCAGAATAAGCAGGACTTGCCGCCAAAAGGGCTGCCCTCGATTTTAATGCTTTCGCAGCCTTGCCATTAATCCTTCCTCTTTCACTCACTCCGTAGATGTCGTCGAGATAAAAAACACCCTGATCAGCATATTCATCGGGCAGATTGACTATCGCTGAATCGATATCTTCAAAAATGCTTTCTACACATTCAGTAAAAGTGTTGCGCGGAAGCTGCCAGTCATCCCCCGGTGTTATATTCTTATTAATTATAGGAAATCCCCGCAAACTGCCATCTGCTATCTTTCCTGAATGGTGCTGTAGAAGCTGAAACTTGTATAGCGCCCTCAGACCGTATGCTTCTCCTCTCATACGACTTTTAGTAAGCCTTTCTCTGGTCTCATTTTCTTCCTGAGTGTATATGGGATTATAGACCCATTCAATTTTATCTATAACCTCATTCAGAAACTTATTCATGTAAAAAATCTGTGTATACGCATTACTCCATGGATTACCGGGATATTTACTCGATGACCATTCACCTGTTCCCATATTCGTGTATGCAGAACCCTTTACATTGGTTACAGCATCGTCGGTTGGAATATCGGTGTAAAAAAGGTAATCATTGGGCAATCCTATATAACCCCGCACCATTACTCCTTCTGCATACTCTAACCTCCTCAACAGGACTTCTTCGGTAAGAGAGTTGTCGTTTACTGGTTCAAAATATTTCTCGCACGAGACAATACCTATGGTTAAAACCAGAAATATAATTTTGATGTATCTTTTCATTTTCTAAAATTTTTAAATTAGAACATTAAATTTAATCCTAATGATACCACTCGTGTTTGCGGTGTGCTTCCAACATTCAGATCTGTCTTATTCTTTATGTAGGAGATCTTTCCCAGATTACTGCCTCTGATAAAAAAACGGATCTCATTAAGATCAATTACATTCCGGGTATTCCATGTATAGGTCAGCTGCACTGTGTGCAATACAAACCAGTTATTATCATATAACCAGAAAGTGGAATTGCGGAAATTATTCGAATTGGATGTTGATGAAAGCCTGGGATAAGTGGCCGTTTCTGCCGTTTCCGGGGTCCATCGGTCATATACAATCTCCGAATACTTCCTGTTACCGTAAACCCAATAGTATGAATTATTGAAATAACGGTCTTGTCCCAACTGGCCGGTACCAATGGCAAACAGCTCAAAGGCCTTGTATTTCAAACGCAGGTTAATACTGTATGCAAACCTTGAGTTTGAATTGCCGATCACCATCTGGTCATTTTCGTCAATAATGTCATCTCCGTTCATATCCTTATACTTGATATCGCCAGGCTGTACTGCCCCGAAGGACTGAAAAGCATGACCATCAATATCAGCCTGATCTCTGAATAGTCCCTCGGCAACATATCCGAAGAGGGCATCAGTGACTTTACCAACAGACCGGCGATATTCATCAGGATAATATACCTCATCCGCTGTCAGAAGCATGGGAACTGAATATAGGAGATTGCTCCCTGCCTGCAGCTGAAAATCACCTATGCTGGTTATATGATCCAATCCGATTTCGACACCCTGCACCTGATGACTGCCATAATTCTCATATGGAAGATTTCCGAAAAAGTCTGGAAGTAAATTCGACCGACGTGTGATCAGATCATAATTCTTTTTATAAAAATATGCGCCCTCCACCTTCAGCTTGTAATCAAACAGTACTGCTTCAAAACCTGCATTAAGGTTGGACACCTTTTCCCAGCCAATGTGAATATTACCTGGGAATAGCAATTGTCCGCTGACGCCACCTGCGCCATCATTTAACAAGTAACTCCCAGAAGAAGTATAATAATTATGGGCAAGATTATAATTGTTCACGTTTTCATCTGTATTTACCAGAGCCCAGTTAGCTCTGATCTTCAGATAATTGACAGCCTTCATATCCGAAAGAAAATCCTCTTCTGTAAGTACCCAACCCAATGCTATTCCCGGTGAAAAAGAAGTTGGATTTTCGGTACTTGAAAATTTCACTGAAACAGCGTATACTCCTGTCAGCTCGGCAATGTATTTGTTGCGGTACATGTAATTGGCTCGAATTCCCAGGTGACCATGCTTTAAAGGCTGTCTGACGTTCGTCACATTATATTCATCCAGGTAAGCCAGTCCCTGGCCTGTTACCTGATGTTCGCCAAATACCCGGTTGTAATCCAGCAAACCATATACTCCGTACTTGCGATAATAATAACCGCCACCTACATCGCGCGTAACCACCTTTACATCTGTTCCCAGCCTGGTAAAAGACGAAAGAGTATCTCCGGTGTAGTTCGGCATGTAAACAGAATAAGAGTTATTCTGATCCTCATAGAAATCATTATACATGTCAAATAAAATTTTGGCACTTGCTTTTAACCCTTGGGTAATCGAGCTAAGATCAAAATCCAGTCCGGTATTCATTTCAATCAGCCTTTCATACGTATTTCTGGCTCCATTGAACATCAGATCGCCATATACACTGTTGAGATATTCCGATGTGCCCCCAAGCACATATTTACCTTCTATAAGCCTGGCTGTACCCAGCATGTTCTCATCTTTAAGAAGACTGCTCGGGATAAGTGTCGAAAAAGCATTCGGCAGCCTGGTGGTGGAGTAATCCCAGAAATCGCTCCCGGAATAACGGGGTGCTTTTGAGATATTGAAAAGAGCTGATGCATCGAATGCCAGTTCAATTTTATCATTTATCCGGAAATCAATACTGCTGCGCATGTTTAACCTGTCGCTCTTCTCATTGGCTCCTTCTCCCAGGTTCAGCCATCCGTTACGGTGATTCCATCCTACACTCAAAGCAAATTTCCCGTTCTCATTACCACGTATCACCTCTGCTATAAAATTCCTGTATGAGGTCCAGTCCCTCAGATATGTGGAATTGTAATATCCCTCATCCGGGAACCGCACCGGGTTCAGACCTCCGCGGGTTGAATCGATCTCCATTAGAGAATATTTGGGGTCCAATCCATCATTGCCGAGTGCCTCATTATACAGCTCCATGTAATCGGCCGACCCCAGATATTCAGGATAACTGATCGGTATATTGAAGCCGCTCTCTGCAGTGAAATTAAGCTCTTTTTTTAATGCCGATCCCCTGCGGGTGGTTATAAATACAACCCCGTTATGAGCCTGGCTTCCATAAAGCATTGCAGTGTAAAGATCCTTCACAACGGTTATCTGATCTATCTCATGAGGATTGATGTCGAGAGACTCCCGGGGGATGCCGTTAACAACATACAGCGGCGTGCCGTATCCCCTTATATCAGAGCTGCCGAACATACCGGTGCTTCTGCCGTTGATAATACCCCCCACACTTTTCGTTTCATCATAACGCAGTATCTCTCCGGCATCAAGTACATTTATCGAGCCTGCTATCTGTCTTTTTTTGAACACTCCGAAAGGTATATGTACATTATCCTTTTCACTAAGCTGATAAGGCATCTTTATTAAAGATACTACTTGCGATATGCCAAATGATCGCAACAATTGTGTTTCATATCCAGGGGCTTCGATGCGTACCGACAGATCCTTGCCTGAGGGCATCTGAAACTCTCCCCGTTCATTCGTGTACACCGTTTCACTGCCTTCTCCGACAGTTACGGCTGCTCCCATGACAGGATTGCCGCTTTCGTCCTGTACAACAATTGTTGTTTGCTCCTGGGAATATGCCGATGCCTGAAAAAGCATCCAAAATCCCAGCATTATAACTAACAACCTTATATATTGATTCTTCATAATCATGTGTTTAAGTAATTAATTTTCAAGTTAGTTTTTTAACCGGCATCCTACCATCCAGGATTCTGATGGAATCCCTCATACAAAAGAACCTGGTCCCTGTAAATAGGCATCCAGTAATGTTTGGGGTTATCAAATACCCTTGTCATATACACTTTCCTGTTAAAATATGTCCAGTCTTTATCAAACTCAAGGTCAACAAGGTCTTTATTTTCAGGCAAATGTGCAATATACCATCTGCGAAGATCGTACCAGTGCTTTTGCTCATAGGCCAGCTCTACAGCCCTTTCATTCCATATAAGGTCCATAAAATTTTCATACCCGTTAGCTGCTGCAATGGCAACTGAAGTCTCGGGCATGGTAGCCCTGGTCCTTACACGATTCACTGCATCAACAGCTGTCAGAGTGGCCCCGGGCGCTTTGCCATCGGCTCCATAAGCACCCGTTACAGCTTCCGCATACATCAGGTATACGTCTGCAAGTCGTAAAATAGGTGTTGAAGCTCTGTATAGTTTAAATTGCTTGTCAAATTTTTTATTCATCCCCCAGCATAAGAATTTCGTAATCATGGCATGACCATTATGACCATTTTCAGGACGGGCTTCCTTCCCTGATCCGATGTATCCGTGGTTTACTGACTTGACGTGATTGCCTAATTTTTCCCTGTCAACAGCATAAGTGTAGTCGAAACGCGGATCTCTGTTCACCCAGCGCTTGGTATCATCACTGTCATATTCAACCCTGTACTTTGTCCCGTCGGACATCTCGAATTTGTCCATAAACAGCTGGTTGCCACAATGATGATATACGTTGGCCCCTCCCATGTAAACCGGTATGTATGTCCTGAGCATACAGATATAGAAATCGTTACTTTTACTAATACCTCCAATATTACTAGCGATCTTGTAATTCGTTCTTGCCAAAATGGTTTCCTTTGAATAAACTACTGTCCCGTCATTGCTGTTGTGGAAATTGCGGGAGTAATCTGCCCAGTCATTTAAGCCGTAAATACCATCGACTTCAGCCATTTTTAGCACTTCCCATCCTGCTGCTGCCGATCTTTTTAAGTAATCGATATTATATTCAAACGCATTTCCTGAAAAACCGTTCATCAGTGGACTGCCGGCAAAAAGCAGGGCCTGCTGCTTGTAGGCCAGGGCTGCTGCCCTTGTTATCCTTCCCGTATTGGCTCCAATGCGCTCAGAGCCGGGACCTGTCAGATCCCAGTCTACGGGAAGCAAAGGTATAGCCCTGTCAAGATCAGCAACAATCTTCTCAACGCTTTCATGATATGTCAGACGCGGCAATTTCATCTCATCAGAAGGGGAAAATAATGTATCAACATACATCATCCCGCCAAAGCTTTTGATTATCTCCCCATGGAAAAAAGCCCTGAAAAAAAGAGCCTGTCCTTTTAACAGATCCCTCTCCTCATCGGTTGCATCTGTCAATAAATGGAGATTTTTCAAAGTTTCATTGCTTCTGCGTATTCCACGCCATCCTCCTGCCCATATACCATTAGGTGCGGTCGGAGCGCCATCTGTACCATAACCAGTAGTCTTGCTTAAAGCCCAATAATAACTCAGGTTATGCGGGCCAATGATGTTCCAGAACTCTCCCCTGTTATACCTTACTGACCAGTCAGTATAGTATGTCATTGATTCTCCCCCAAAAAACATGGTCCACGGGGAATTCGAAGCATGGGCACAAAACTCTATTAATTCAGCATAGTTAGGATCAAGAAAGCCCTGGAAGGATCTGTATGTGCCGAATACATCCTGATCAGTCACCTCTGCTTCCGGTGTCTTGTCAAGGTAATCCTGACACGAAGAAAACAGAAAAGCCAGAGTGAATATGAAAAATACTGTTCTTATTGTTCTCATAATAACTAAGATTTTAAATTAAAAATCAACGGTGATCCCAAGGTTATATCTCTTCAGTATAGGATACCCGTAAATTGCATTTACTCCCTCGGCATCAGCATCTTTATCCATCAATATTTTTGACCATAGAAAAAGATTATTGCCGCTCAGCCTTATTCTCAGGTTGGAAAGCCTGAGGCTATTCAGCCACTGATTATTGTTGCTGTTCATTGAATATGCAATCTCTGCACTTTCCAGCCTGAGATAGGCCCTGGACCTGGCAACATAACCGCTAGATCCTGATGATTTAAAACGTGTTGCGCTCCTAATTGCATTGTTAGTGACTCCAAACTCCGGACTCCAGGCTTCCTCAAGGAAGGCTGTGAAAACAACTGCTTCATAACCTGCTTGAGTATAGTTCTGTGCCTCATACCCTACTGTACCCTCGAGGTTGTATACCCCGTAAAATCTCAGGTTTGCACTTAAGCCCTTATACGCTATTCCTGCTGAAGGAGCATAAGTAAACTGCGGACGTGCCGGATATCCGTAAGGAACATTATCATCTGCATTGATCACTCCATCGCTGTTATAATCAACACGCATAAAATCGCCGGGAAGAGTCTGTGCAGTATTTTCCCCTCCTACGGTAAGGTAAACATCATTCCAGGAATTCATGACACTGTTGGTTCCCTGGTTAAGAGTAACCCTTGGCTGACCTATCTGGTAACCGGCCTGCTTCTGATATGAAGGTTGTAATTCAGGATCAGATTTCTTAATTATCTTATCCTTGGAAAAAGACCATGCATAAGAAGCCCAAAAAGTCAATCCCTGTGCGGTGGTTTTCCTGAATTCCGCTTCCAGTTCCCATCCATACACATCAACCTGTCCAAGGTTCGATGCAACCGCTGGAGCACCAAAATAATTGGGCAAACTCATATCAGTACTTGCAATAAATACATTGGTTCTATTTTCCTTAAAATGATCAAAGTTGATCCTTATCATGTTGTTTAAAAATCCGGCTTCCACTCCAAAGTCCCTTTTCCGGGCTGTCTCCCAATGAATATCCGGATTCGGTATAACCCCTGTATAGCTCAGGGGATATCCTCTCTGAATATTAGGCGCTCCGAAAAAGAATGTGGTCTCTGCCTCTCCTCCTCCTTCAGGATGGACTATATAACTGCCTGTATATAACCAGCGTGCAATACCGGCATCACTGCCTACTACTCCGTCTGAATAACGAAATTTCAAATTATTAAATACAGGGATAAGAGATTTGAAGAATTGTTCATTAGAGACTACCCATCCGATGGCCACTGAAGGGAACAGGCCGAAACGGTATTTCCTGTCGAATTTCTCCGATCCGTTATATGCAGCATTAACTTCGAATAAATACTTCCTGTCATATGCGTATGTGGCACGTCCTACCCAGTCTTCACGGTAACTAAAGAACTCAGATCCTGTCGCCCTTTGCTGTCTGCTCATCAGGGCAAGCCCGCTGACTGAATGTTTCCCGAAATCCTGAAGATAATTAACTGAAAATTCGTAGAATATATTCCGATATACATTGCTGGAAATTGATTCAGTGCTCCATGTGTTTTCCAGGAGCAACCAGTTAACTCCCTGTCCACCGCTTCCCACACTATACCAATCGGTATATTTATCCTCCAATTCCCAGAGCTCCGACCCGGTAAGATCATCTCTGAAATCAGGATCATCAACAATCGAAGGTGCAATTTTTTTGGACATGGGGAGCATCGCATTTACATTCGGGCCCAGGTTCCTGGCGCTATTATCATAAGACATTTTAGCTTTTGCTGATAGTCCCTTGAGGAAAAAATCCAGCTTCTGGGTTAACATAAAGTCTGTATTGATCTCAACTCCTTTATACGTATTGTATCCCAAATAATGCATATATATATAAGGAGGTTTACCATTGATAACAGAGTTATCATCTCCATAAGTTCCATCGCGGTATCTCAGAGGATAAACATCAGGCGCCATTCCCCAAATTCCTTTATATCCGTACATTACGGAACCATTCCTTCTCTGGTTATAGTAATTCCCTGCAAGATTGGTACTGAAAGTTGTAGTATTTGTTATAGCAAAGTCCAGGTTGCTTCTCAGGTTAATACGCTGGAAATTGAAACTCGGGTCATAACCCTGACCGATATCTCCGCTATTGATCAGGTCATTTTCACTAAGATACGAAAGCGCACCATAATATTTTACAAATTCAGACCCTCCGCTTACAGTCATATTCATTGTATGGTCGATAGCAAAGTCTTTGACCATCAGATCCTGCCAGTCAACATCAGGAAAATAATCCGGATATCTTTGAGTTTTGTAGTGATTCAGCCATTTTTCAGGTTTAATATGACTCCAGCTGTCAAACACGGATATCTCATTCAGGATGGCCAGGTTCTTTGCATAATTGGCAAGATATGATCCGGCCTTTTCCGGAAGTCTCGATAATGTCTTTGCCGTTGTCGTGTAATTAAAGGTAAGCCTGGCTTTACCTTCCCGTCCTCTCCTGGTAGTGATAAGGATTACTCCGTTTGCTCCTTTAACACCGAACACTGACGTTGCAGAAGCATCTTTCAGGATGGATATCTGATCGATATCCTGCGGATTAACATTATGCATCTCACGCTCCACCCCGTCTACAAGGATCAGTGGCGCGGCGTCATTCCACGTCTTAACACCCCTGATAAAAATCTGAATAGGCTCGTTGCGTGATCCTTCGGTATACCTGCCAAAATCCATGCCCCCGGGAACACCCGTGGTTCTGAGGGTTATCATACCCGGGATGGCTCCTATCAGGGCTGTACCTAAATCTCCTCCCTGGATATTACTCCTTATAGCATCGCCAGTTGCCTGGCTTATAGCGCCTACTACGCTCTCCTTTTTCTGAACGCCATATCCCACAACAACAACCTCCTCAATATCAACAATATCCTCTTCCATAATCACATTAAAAACAAGTCTGTCTCCAATGGGGATTTCCTGTGTTACCATTCCTATAAAAGATACAACAAGAACCTGATCATCCGGAGATATGCTTAACTGGAATCTGCCGTTCAGATCTGTAATAGTACCGGTTGTGGTGCCTTTAATAAGGACATTCACCCCCGGTAAAGGATCACCACGGCTGTCAGTTATGGTTCCGGAGATCACTTTTGGTTGTGGAGGGGTATCGAAACCAATTATCTTTTCTTTGGACGCTAAATCCAAAGCTGGTGTTTTAATTTGCGGCAAAACCAGAGTTCTGCCTATAACTACCTGCCGGTCTTTAATGGTAAATGTATTCAGAGTACCGCTGAAAAGTTTATCTAGTATAGCATGAATATTCTCTTCACTGACCCGGAGAGAAACTCTGCGGTTTAAGTCAATAAGCTGATCGGGATAAAAAAAGATAAATTCACTCTGTTCTTCAATGGCTTGAAAAACTTCTTTTAGCGTAACATTCTCAAAATCCAATGTAAATTTTGTATTCTGAGAATAACTAACCCCGCTATATGCCAATGCTGTACCAACTAATATGAGAAACAGGCTTATACGCATAACACGGGAAATTGACCGGAGAAATAGAAATAAATCTCCGTTAGTTAGTTTTTTTTTCATAATTTTGTTTTGAATTTTTATTGTTAAGATAGAATTCATTTTTAACCGGGTTTGTGTATCCGCACATCCCGGTTTTTGTTTAGTAGTTTAGTTAATTAGCTTTTTATCATAGGCATCAGGGTTTTATGATGTAATAATCATTTTCTTTGTTTACGGTAAAATCTGAAGTGAAGGAGATGGTTTTTAGAACTTGTTCCAAATCTTCCTTTAAATCAAGTTTTCCGGAGAAGGTTATGCCCTCAAGAGGAGATTCCAATATAATACGACAATTGTAGTATCTTTCCAGTTTCTTGAAAATTTCTGATAAAGACTCGCTTTTAAAAATCAAATACCCGTTTTTCCAGGAGGAATACAAAGAAACATCCACTGATTCTTTTGAGAAACTTTCATCCGTTTTGTCAAACACAATTCTTTCACCTGGTATCAGTTCAGTTGGCCGGGTAAACATTTTGTTTCTTGATGCAGTAATTTTACCTGTTTCCAGTACTGCATGTGTAGTGAAATCGTTCTCATAGGAAGATACATTGAAGCTCGTTCCAATTACCTTAAGCTTCAAATCATTTGTAATAACGTAGAAAGGCCTGGAGTGATCAGTCTGAATATCAAAAAAAGCTTCTCCTGAAAGATATACTTCTCTTGAATCATTAGAAAAAGCGGCCGGGTAGGATAGCTGACTTCCTGAATTAAGCCAGATATGTGTTCCATCGGCCAGGGTAATTTCAGAACGTTTACCATAAGGTATGATGATCTGGCACATGGCTGTTTTGTAAGCTTTTAGAGCAACGGCATCCCTGGCAATGGTATCGTTGTTAACTATTGTTTCTCCTTCACTAACCTGAAGAATCCGTGTCTGTTCGGTTTCAAACTCACGTACTGTACCGTCAGCAAGTATCAGTCTTCCTTTTTGAAATGACTCATCGCTAGCTGTTTCAAAAGGCAAGCGGTACTTTTCACCCAGGGAATAATAGATCAGCCCGCCAATTGAAATCAGCAGCAAAAATGCGGCGGCAATTTTTATTGCGGTAAATACAATTCTGCGCGGTGATGAATGGGTTCGTTTCAGATCATACAAAATTCCGGAAAGCTTTTCTTCAGAAATTTCAGGTTCAACAGGCTGCACTGATTTCAAAATAAAAACAGCATTTTTTACCAATTCCTTTTTTTCAGGATATTTTGAAAGGAAATCATTCCAGAATAAATCACTTTCTTTGTCGGGACGCAAAACCCATTTTAGAAAAACGTCATCAAGAATAAAGTCTTCTGTCTCGTAATTTACAAATCGTTTAAAGTTCATGTATAGGCTTTATAAATATAAAAATTTTAAAAAAAAGCATCCGCAATTTCACCTTACAAAATGTCAGATGCTTCTTTCCAACTAACTACTACCAGCTAACTACTCTTTAATCTGAAAAAAATATCTTCAATAACTGTGTTTTTTGGTTTGTGAATTAAAACAAGAATTCGTTCAGGTATTCTATAATAAAAAGGCAGGAATTTTTGAAACATCATCAATTTTTTGGAGGAAAATTAAAAAAATGATATGAAAAATATTTCGGTGCTCTTCACCCTTTTTATTTTATGTTACAGAAATAAAAAAATATTTACAGAATCTGATATTGTTTACATTACCAAATGATATTTGATAAAATATTAGCAATATACATTAGCGTAATCGCACCTTTTTGGTCTATTTTCCTGTTTTGTGCGCCACATGAACGCTGTTTTCATAAATAGCTGATTAATAATGAATAAAGTTTTTTTGATATGCTAGTTTGGTTGCTGCAAGCTATATTTGCAATATGTTTATCAGGAAAAACAAAAATCGCAGCGGCTCAGTAAGCATCCAAATAATCAAGAAAATTGGAAGGAGGAACAAAGTTTTAAAGACTGTAGGTTGCGCCAGAACCCATCGGGAGGAAGAATTATTGCTTTTACTGGCCAAAACAGAGGTTGAGCGCATGGAGGGCATGCAAAGTCTGTTTATTGAGCATGACGATGCAGTTGTCGATAATTTCGTTGACAGTATAGGCAATGAAAATTTACAAGTTGTTGGTTCTATATTAGTTTATCATTCATATTAATAGCACCTTTTAAATTTTTCTCTTCAAAATTCATTATTTCTTACTCTCCATTCAATAATTTATTCAAATAGCAAACCTATCTCTTTTTCCCTGAAAGGTAGTGTTCCATTTCAATACATGCAAACAGAAGTGGCAGTATGCCATGTGTGTCGCTTACCCTGAAGGGAGTGCGCGCATAGTGCTCAGGGTCTGTACTGAAGTTGGTTCCCCCTTTTACTCCATGCAGATTACCTTCCGTATCAATAAAGGAGAGGAGAGCTTCCCAGGCTTTTTCCACCACTGGGCCGTATGTTTTTTTATCAAGCCATCCATTGTTGATGCCCCTTGCAATGCATAGTGTAAACATGGCTGTTCCTGAGGCTTCCCTGACTGTTTCAGGCATATCGAGGATATTATGCCAGTATCCTCCATCATCCTGTGCTCTTGCGATACCTTCGACGTGTTTGCGATAGATATGGAGTACATTTTTGTACTGTTTATGATTTTTTGGCAAATGCAGCAGTGCTTCAGTTGTTCCCCACATGGCCCATCCGTTACCCCGGGACCAGAAGGGGATCTTTTCTTCGGGTTTATCAACATAACAAGCTTGCATATACAGTTGTTTATCGTTTTTGAAAAGGAGTTTATTGAATTGTATTACCTGGTTTGCCGCATCATAGTAAAGTTGCCGGCGGATTTCGGGTTTGTCAGTATACTTAGCTGAATAAAGAATGTAAGGTATTCCCATGAACATATCATCGGCCCATACTGAAACGGAAATTGTGTATTCACGTGCCAGCAGTCCGTTTGAGAGGCGGAATTGCTCGTTCATAATATAGTTCATAATTTTCCCGGCATAAGCCACATATTTTTCACGTGAGAGAAAATCTTTTTCATAAACAAGCCGGTTAATGAAGGGCAATGAAGGCGCTGTAGTATAGTCAAGCATTGGCCTTTCCACCATTCTAGAGTTCATTGATCGTACCGCAAACAATTCCTTGGTCTGGTAGGTTGCCAAAGGTATGGTACTAAGAGAATAATGACACCAGCTGTCGGCATAATCAGCATATTTACTATTGCCGGTTTCCTGACTAAGTCGCTGTAATCCCCAGACAAAAGCCCCGACATGATAGATCCATGAATAGAATTTCCCGCTGTTTATTTGCCTGGAAATGATATTTATCCGGGGAATATTCCATGCGAAATTTTCACCACCGGAGGAATATACTTTATGGAACTCTAAATGATGTTCCGGTTCATAGGGTATGTCGATGCCTTTGCCATCCGGATTTTCAAAACAACCAAGTATCAGCCAGTTGACAATGTTAATATTTGGAGCATAATTCTTGAGGGAAGCAGTAATTTTTTGTCCCTGGATAGCATACCTGCCCAGATTCCGGCTTTGCAGAAAAAATAGCCAGTCACCTTTTCCGCTATATTCGGATTTGACTAAAATTTTGTTTTCCCCCTTGTTAAGTTTTACGATAAAACTTTCAGGCAGATCGTATGTTCTTTCCTTAAAAACAATGGGCAGATCACGATCTCCTTTTTGATCAAATACAAGCTTGTCGTTAATCCATATTTTAAGACTGCCTGTCCGGCCAACTTCCATTATCTCTTCCTGTTCTATTTCCGAAAAGAGTGTTGAAAGGGCATATGCAATGGCAGGTTTGGTGTTATCAAGACTTTTCCCGAAATCAATAGATTCTATGTCGGGGTAGATGGGTTGCAATACATACTCATGCCCGAACCTGGTCTGGTCAATGATGTTCTCAGCAACAAATTCTGCAAGCCGGAGGGGGGAATAATCAGCTTTTAAAGGTTCATACTTTGGCAGTTCCTGGGCAGCAAGGCTTCCGGCAAAAGCAGATACAATTAGTACTGTTGTTAATTTAATGAAACGGTTTTTCATAGTGAAAGGCTTTTATTTGTATATTTATAATTCATATGTATTTGAATTCTCATGATAAGAGGTTTCCGTTTGTTTAGTAGAGATTGCCTTCGGCGAGCTCGCTGAAGCTCGGTTCCTCACTGGCGTTCGGGATGACACCCACCTCTATATACCTGTAAAAGCCTGTCATATCGAGCGATAGCGAGATATCTCCTCTCGAATAGCAGCCTGTCTGTCATTGATAATGTCAGTGAGATATCTCATACTTCATTTCTCAGGATCTCTGAGATCATAGTGCCTGATGGTACCGTATCCTCCTCCAATATTACGGCCAAGCCATAGCATGTAATCCCGGTCCTGAGTAGGTGTAAGATATTTTTTTTCTATGTGGTTCGGAGCTGCTACAACCAATACTGCAGGACGCCCGTCAGTATCATTGCCATTGATAACCAGTTCACTACGAAAGTCTCCGTAGATATCGCCGGTGAGAATGAGTGAAGAATTTGGAACGGGGTTGGGTATTTCCCCTAGAATTGGAACGAGCTCGCTGCCGTTAAACTTACCTATCATTTTCCCGTCTTGCGTGATAAGTTCCCTGGTATGATCGCCGTCCCACTCAACAGGGTGGCCAAACGGGAAGTTTTCCATTATTCTTTTTCCTTCAGCTGAGAAGAGTATATAATTTCTGTCTCTGTGACCTCTTCTGTTCGATACTCCCTCCATTCCGTAGGAACCTTCCCATATCTCCGCCAGCCAGCCGCTGTGACCATGTGACCATAAGGGGTCGTCAGCCCTGTTGGATTTCCAGATTTCTTCTCCGGTACTGGCATCTACCATATAAACACCAGCGTGTATGGTTGTTTCAATAATAAAGAAGACTTCCAGTCCCGGACGATCAGGGATGATGTCATGTACATATACCTTGTCGGCATGCTCACGGTAGATCGACCAGCGCACGGTTCCATCGTTATTCAGGCAGGTTGTTCCCATAAAGACCTCGTGCTTTCCGTCATTATCAACATCAGCAACTTCAATATGGTGACTTCCTGATCCGCTGG
>CAZGKF010000007.1:0-86077 GCA_964526475.1 uncultured Bacteroidaceae bacterium | reverse complement strand
TGTTTTTTGGAATTTTTGCCAAATAATACAAGAATATTAGATGTAAGGTACTAAGAACAGTTCTGATATAATGGAATACAGTATATTTTATGATCATTTCAGATTCCTTTATATATTTCATTAATTTTGCAGATATTTTTTGAAAAATTAAAAAAAACCGTACAATGGCAAAAGTATTGACTAAACGTGCAGATAATTACTCGCAATGGTATAATGACCTTGTTTTAAAAGCTGAATTGGCAGAATATTCTGATGTGCGGGGTTGTATGATTATTAAACCTTACGGATATGCTATATGGGAAAAGATGCAGGCTGCCCTGGATAAAATGTTTAAAGATACAGGTCACCTTAATGCTTATTTCCCCTTATTTATTCCTAAATCCTTTTTTAGCAGGGAAGCAAGTCATGTGGAAGGTTTCGCCAAAGAATGTGCTGTTGTTACCCACTATCGTTTAAAGTATGATGAAGTAAATGGTGGGGTTATTATCGATCCGGAAGCTAAGTTGGAGGAAGAACTAATAATACGACCAACATCAGAAACAATTATCTGGAATACCTATAAAAACTGGATACAGTCATACCGGGATCTTCCCATTTTAATTAATCAATGGGCAAATGTGGTGCGCTGGGAAATGAGAACCAGACTATTTTTACGCACAGCTGAGTTTTTATGGCAGGAAGGTCATACAGCCCATGCTACAGAGAAAGAAGCAATTGAAGAAACGATTAAAATGGTTCATGTATATGCGGATTTTGCCGAAAAATGGATGGGAATACCTGTAATAATCGGGAAGAAGTCTGAAAATGAAAGGTTCGCAGGAGCATTAGACACATATTGTATAGAGGCACTTATGCAGGATGGCAAAGCACTCCAGGCTGGAACCTCTCATTTTCTCGGCCAAAATTTCGCAAAAGCATTTGATGTGCAGTTTACAAATAAAAACGGGAAACTCGATTTTGTATGGGCCAGTTCATGGGGTGTCTCAACTCGTCTGGTGGGTGCTTTAGTTATGGCACATTCTGATGATAATGGACTAATACTTCCTCCTAAACTCGCACCAATCCAGGTTGTAATTATTCCTATTTACACTAACAATTCACAACTTGAGCAAATAAATACTGTAGCAAATAAAATTAAAACAGAGATAGAAAGTTTGGGTATTTCTGTAAAATACGACAACCGGGAAACTCATAAACCGGGATGGAAATTTAATGAATACGAACTTAAAGGAGTCCCTGTACGTTTGGCAATCGGACCACGGGACCTTGAAAACGGCACTATTGAAATTGCAAGAAGGGATACACTGGAAAAATCTACTTTAAACCTGGGTAATGTCAGTATATATGTTAAAGATCTGCTGGAAGATATTCAGAGTAATATCTTTCAAAAAGCCTTATCTTTCAGAGATGAAAATACAAGAAATGCAGATACCTGGACTGAATTCACTGATCTGATTGAAAACAAACCTGGTTTTATTTCAGCATTCTGGGATGGTACTGTGGAAACTGAAACCAGGATAAAAGAAGAAACAAAAGCTACTATCAGATGCCTGCCTTTAGCAAACAACAAAGAGACCATTGGGAATTGCGTATATTCTGGAAAACCTGCTAATATAAAAGCTTTATTTGCAAGAGCTTACTAAAGTATCAAATATATATGGATCATGGGAAATAATTCTGAAATAAGTGTTTGTATCATCACTTTATACCTAATATTTAGTATATTTACTTTTAATTTTATCAGAATCAATATTTAAGGTTATTTTATAAGTTTTGTTTTTAAAAAAAAAATATTATTTTTACTTCACTGGAAAAAACATTTCGTTTTAGAATTTTAAAACCTATTTTCTATGATTATTAAGCCTTTGGATTCTTTAAGATTTATTATCCCTTGCCTCTTCTTCTTTGTATTTATATTTACAGGATGCTCGTCAGACAAGGGAAAAGAAAGGTCTGGGTCATCAACTTCTGCTTTATCAGAAGATTTTATTGCAGGTATTGATGAAGACCTTGTTGATAAAATCAATACTGCAAAGAAAATTTTTTATTCTCTGCCTTCACCTCTTGAAACTGCTGTTTTAATTAAAAATGCGGGAGCCAGCTATGATGAAAGCCTGTTAAATCCAGTTGCTAATACTACAAAATACAATACTAATCTGGAAATGGCTCTTAATCTGGGTATTTATAGTACCGACCTGAGTTATGCAAGTCTTTTTGATCAGACCCAGGCTACTCTCGATTATATTAATGCAGCTAAGAAAATGGCTGATGGTTTATATATACTTGATGCAATTGAAGAAGAAACCATAAAGAAACTTGAAGAAAATATAAATAACCGTGAGGTTATCATTGATATTATTTCTGAGACGCTTTTAAATTCCAGTTCATTCCTTGAAGATAAAGGTTTACAGGCAACTGCTTCAATAATTCTTGTAGGAGGCTGGGTTGAAGGACTTTATATTGCAACAAATCTTATAAGACCCGATGCAAACCTTAAAACGGATAAACTTGTTGAAAGGATAATTGATCAGAAGCTTTCATTAGATATAATCGTCAACCTTCTGGAGAACAATATAGATAATATTGATGTACAAACCGTTCTCAGTGACATAAAAGAGTTCGAAGCAATATATAGTAAGATCACTATTGATCAGTCTGAAATCACTGCAGTTGTAGATTCTGAAACAAATATTACAACCTTAAAATCGGAAACCTCTGTAAAATTAAGTCAGGCAGTTTTCAAAGAATTGGTAAATAAAGTTAACGAAATCAGAACCAGATACATTTCATAATTAAATCTGTTCATTATGAAAAATAGTTTAATTTTTGGCATTATACTTACTGTTATTGTTTTTGTTCCGCTAAATGCTGAAGCACAATGTAAACAGTTTGCAAAAAACACTTGTAAAGTAGGCCTTGCACCCTACCAGCACGATGGAAATTATCATGCAGCTATTTTGTTGGAAGGAGAGGAAGCTGAGCTTTATAAGACTTTTTATTCCAATACGGATTACCGCATTGGAATTTGCGGAGCAAGTAATCTTGGTAATATTGAATTTCTGATTATTGATGGAAGCGGTAAAGTTTTGTATAACAATAAGGATCAAAATTTTGAATGGAAATGGGATTTTCGCCTTGAAGCAAGTCAACAGCTTAAAATAGTTGTAAAAATTCCTGTTTCCACAGCACTTAGCGGCAATCCTATGGAAGGTTGCGTTGCAATAATGTTTGGTTTTAAAGAAAAATAACCCATCTGAAGTTCATACCCGAAGGCTGTCCATTTTCTTCTGACAGCCTTTTTTTTATTCTTAATAAATTATTAAGGGACCGTAATTATGAAAAATCTGATTTTTGTTTTAATAATAACGCTATCACCAGCGACAGTGCCCGGATGTGAAGAATTGATGAAAAAAGTTGGCTCAGAATCTCCTGCTGGCATGCAAAATAATGAGATTATCGAGGGTCTTAAAACAGCCCTTATTGTTGGTACTGATTCATCAGTGAATTTTACATCAAAACTAAATGGATTTTATAAAGATGAAGCAATTAAAATTCTCCTGCCCCCTGAAGCAGATATTATTTATGAGAATAAAAACAATGCCTTATTCAGAGCCGCTGGAATTGATAAAAAGATTGAAGATGCAGTAATTGCATTAAACCGTGCAGCGGAAGATGCAGCCCGGGAAGCCGGTCCTATTTTCCGAAATTCCATTACATCTCTTTCCATTACAGATGGGGTTTCTATACTTAAAGGTAGAAATCCTGCTCTGCCAGCAATAAACAGTGATTTTGATTCAACAGCAGCAACTGGATTTCTTCGTTCTACAACATATTTTGAACTTAGCGCTGCATTCTCGCCAAAGGTTAATGCTTCTCTCGACAAAGTCCTCACAGGTAATTTATCCCCCAACCAAATATGGAATACTCTTACTTCCAGTTATAATATGGTTGCAACTAAATCATTTGGGTTAATAGAACCAATGAAAAATACTGATCTTGGAGCATACGTAACTGAAAAAGCTTTAGATGGGCTTTTTTATAAAGTTGCTGAACAGGAAAAAAGAATAAGAAAAGACCCCTGGCAATGGACTAAAACATCTGTTGGAAATATTTTGCAGCGGGTATTTGGGAATCAGAGCACCTGATGTCTTTCAACTTTTTTAAGTCAATAATTTTCTCCTCAGAAATTTCCCGGTATGAGTTGAAGAGCTGATCATCATTTCAGGTGTGCCTTCAAAAACCAACTCACCTCCGGATTCTCCTCCTTCCATTCCCAGATCAATTATCCAGTCAGCACACTTAATTACCTCAAGATTATGCTCAATGATCAGTATGGTATGACCTTTCCTTATTAGAGCATTGAATGCATCAGACAATTTATTTATATCATGAAAATGAAGACCAGTAGTTGGTTCATCAAATATGAACATGCCATTTTCAGAAATATTTTCTCTGCTGAGAAAATAAGCGAGTTTAACCCGCTGACTTTCTCCGCCACTCAGTGTACTTGAAGATTGTCCGAGTTTTATATATCCCATTCCCACATCCTGCAATGGACGTAGTTTCTTAACGATCCTGTTTTCTGCACTTCCCTCTCCTTCCTGAAAAAACTCAATGGCCTCATTAACAGTCATCTCTAAAATATCAAATATATTCCTCCCCTTATATTTCACTTCCAGTATTTCATCTTTAAATCGTTGCCCTTTACAACTTTCACATAGTAGCCTGACATCGGCCATAAATTGCATTTCAACAGTAATAATACCCTCTCCCTGACATTCTTCACATCTTCCTCCATCTATATTAAAGGAAAAATTACTTGCTTTATATGAGTTAACGACAGAAAGAGGCAGATCAGCAAACAGTTTTCTAATTTCATCAAAAGCTTTAAGATACGTTACAGGATTTGAACGCGAAGATTTTCCGATTGGATTCTGGTCAACAAATTCAACACTACTGATTAAATGAATATCTCCTTCAAGGTAGTCATACCTGCCGGTTTTTTCTCCTGTACCTGTAATGCGTTTGCTTAATACAGGGAATAAAACATTTTTTACAAGGGATGATTTACCTGATCCGGAAACTCCTGTAATAACAGTGATCACGTTCAAAGGAAATTTAACACAAATCCCCTTTAAATTGTTTTCCCTTGCTCCCTTTATCTCAATATAATTTGACCATTTCCTTCTGGTTTCAGGGACTCTGATCTTCTTTCTTCCAGAAAGGTATTCTGCTGTCAGACTATTTCCTTCTGTTATTAATTCTTCAGGCGTTCCGAAAAAAACTATCTCCCCCCCATTTCGTCCTGCACCAGGGCCAACATCAACAATAAAATCAGCTGATCTTATAATCTCTTCATCATGTTCCACAACAACCAGAGTATTACCTATGTCCCTCAGATTTTTAAGAACATCTATTAATAAGTGTGTATCCCTGGGATGCAATCCAATACTTGGTTCATCAAGAACATAAAGAGAACCTACAAGGCTGCTTCCGAGTGAAGTTGCCAGGTTGATTCTTTGTGATTCTCCACCTGAAAGGCTGGAAGAAATCCTGTTTAATGTTAAATATCCTAAGCCCACTTTATTTAGATAACTCAAACGATTATTTATCTCCGTTAATAATCTGGCTGCTATTTTTTCTTCATGAGGAAGAAGTTTAACATTTTGAAAAAATTTTGCCAGCTCATTAACAGGTAATATTACAAGATCGTTTATTGATCTCCCATTGAGCCTGACATAAGTTGTTTCCTTCCTGAGCCTGCTTCCGTTGCATTCAGGGCATATTGTTTTCCCCCTGTATCTCGATAGCATGACCCTGTTTTGAATTTTATATTTCTTCTCTTCAAGGTAATTAAAAAAGGTATTTATACCTTTAAAATATCTGTTCCCACTCCAGAGAATATTTCTTTGCTCCTCAGAGAGTTTATAATAAGGTGTATAAATTGGGAAATTAAATTTATCTGCGTTCATTATTAGTCTTTCCCTCCATTTTTTCATCTTTTCACCCCTCCAGCATGCTATTGCTTCATCATACACTGAAAGACTCTTATTCGGAACAACCAGATCTTCATCAATACCGATTATCTGTCCATATCCCTCACACCTGGGGCAGGCTCCAAGTGGATTATTAAAACTGAACAAATGTTCCGTTGGTTCTTCAAATTCAATCCCATCTGACTCGAATTTGTCAGAATAAATATTGAGAATATTGTTATTTATATCTGCAAGTTTACATAACCCGCGACTTACAGAAAAAGCAATTTGCACTGAATCACCATACCTGCTGATTGAATCAGCATCTCTGCTGACTATTATTCTGTCAATAATTAAATCGCATCCCGGAGATTTTATGAGAAGTGTTTCGTCTTCTAAGACTTCCTCAATACCATAAATAATATTGTCAATGATTATACGCGTAATACCTTGTCTGAAAAATACATCCAGGTGATATTTTGGTGTTGTCCCCTCGCAACAGACAAAGGGAGTCAATATAAGTAACATATAACCATCAGGAAATGAGAGAATAAAATCTACAACATCAGTAACAGTATGTTTTTTAACTTCATTTCCGGAAACAGGAGAAATGGTTTTTCCAATCCTTGCATATAACAGTTTAAGGTAATCATATACCTCTGTTGACGTTCCGACAGTTGAACGCGGATTACGGGTATTAACCTTTTGTTCTATGGCAACTGCAGGAGGGAGTCCATGTATATAATCAACATCCGGTTTGTCAATTCTGCCTAAAAACTGCCGCGCGTATGCAGACAAACTTTCAACGTATCTTCTTTGCCCCTCTGCATATAATGTATCGAATGCGAGGGATGATTTACCTGAGCCGGAAAGACCGGTAATCACAATTAGTTTTCCCCTCGGAATACACAGATCGATATTTTTGAGATTATGAACTCTGGCACCCTTCAGGATTATTTCATTATGATGATTTTCCTCATTATCTGACATATTTTGTGATTTATATTAACATTTTTTAACGACAACAAAAGTAGTATATTTTTGAATAAAGAATTTTATTACTATCTTGCGGCATTAATTGATTAAAATAACTCACTAAAAAACCAAGGAGGATTGCCTATCGAAACACATCTACCCTGATAATTAAATAAGTAGATAGTTTTGAAAACAATTTTAAAGACAGATCACGAACTCATACATGAGTTTGTGAATGGCAGGAGTTCCTCTATTGAAGTTTTAATCCATCGCCATAAGAACAGAGTATATACTTATATTCTTCTTTTAGTAAAGAACGAACAACTTGCGGAAGATATCTTTCAGGATACTTTTATTAAAGTTATTCATTCGTTGAAAGAAGGGAAGTATAAGGATACAGGACGATTTGTTGCATGGGTTATCAGAATTGCACATAACCTTGTGATAGATCATTTCCGGAAAGAAAAGCAGATAAGCACAATCTCCAATGACAGGTGTGATCTTGATATATTTAACAATAAGAAACTCACCGATAAAAATATTGAAGATGATCTGATTAGCGATCAGATTTGTGAATATCTGAGAATCCTCGTTGAAAGACTTCCAGAAGACCAGCGAGAGGTTGTACTTCTCAGACATTATGGGGACCTCAGTTTCAAGGAAATTGCTTCGCAAACAAATGTAAGCATTAATACCGCTCTCGGCAGAATGAGATATGCACTTATAAATCTTAGAAAACTGATTAAAGAACATAATTTATCACTTTCCACGTAGGAGAAATAATCGGGATTTTATACTAAACAACAGATTTATTCGTTTTGATTTAGTAAAAACCCCGTATTTCTTTGCCTATGAAGAAAATTTCTACTCTGATCTATGTATTTGACGGATTCAATGAAGAAGCATCTCTTACTGATTTTGAAGATATTTATTATCCCCGGATTAATAATACATACCCATTAAATTTTTTGCTTGATAATATTAATTTTTCTCCTTCCGACAATATTATAAGGAAAATACTTAATACTATCTATTAATTATCTGACTATCAGCAACGATCTGGGCTACAACAATTCCGGCTGTCTCTGTTCTCAGGCGTTTGTTTCCCAGGTTTACCGGTATGCAACCGTGATCCGTAGCAAGAGAAATTTCATCCGGAGTAAAATCTCCCTCAGGACCTATTAATGTCATGATGTTGGTTTTGTCTTTTGAAGCAACAAGCAAGTGCTCATTAATATTGGAACAATATGCGATGAAACGGATTTGCGGGCTTTGACTTATTATTAAATCATTGAAAGAAACAGCTTCATTAATATGAGGCATATAAGCTGTACACGACTGTTTTACTGCTGAAAGTAAAATCTTTTCCAGTCTGTCATACCGTAATTTTTTTCTTTCAGATCGTTTACATATCAATGGAGTAATTTCATCTATGCCAATTTCAGTAGCTTTCTCAATAAACCATTCGAACCTTTCAATATTTTTTGTTGGAGCAATGGCAACATGCAGATAATAATTCCTTTTCCCATATTTCTCCATAACTGAATTAACCTCAAGAACAGTCTGAATGGAGTTTATTTTCAAAATACTGGAATTATAAAGAAATCCTTTTCCATTAATGACCAAAACATTCTGACCCTCTTGAAGTCTCAGTACTTTGCTACAATGATAAGATTCAGAACTATCGAGATAAATTAATTTATTGTGAAAGCCGGGTTTATAAAAGACGTGCATTATTTTTGTTTTTTTGTTCATTAAAATTCTGAAAAGTAAGAAAATTTAATAAATGAAGCACCTATATACCTTGAATTAAATTATTTAGTGATAAGAACAATGGAAAAAATCGGATTATTATCAGATACACATGGTTTTTTTGACCCCGTCCTCAAAAAGTTCTTTAAAGATTGTAATGAAATATGGCATGCGGGAGATATTGGCAATCTTAATACTGTCAGGGAAATTACTTCATTCAAACCTTTGAGGGCAGTTTACGGGAATATAGACGGGCAGGATATCAGAAATATATATCCCCTGGATAATGAATTCATAATTGAGGAGGTTCAGATATGGATAACACATATAGGAGGATACCCCGGAAAATATGATCAACGTGTCCGGCAAAAAATCCTTAAGCATCCACCTTCTCTTTTCATCTCCGGCCATTCTCATATTTTAAAGGTAATGTCAGACAAGAAAACGGGTCTTCTGCATATTAACCCTGGTTCAGCAGGGAGATCCGGAATGCATCTTGTAAGGACAGCTGTAAGATTTACCATTGAAAAAAAAAATGTGAGAAATCTTGAAGTTTTTGAACTCGGGAGCAGATAATCTTTATTTCCTTCTATTTTAAAGGAATATCATAAACGCTCTTTTTATTCTTCTTCACTATATCTCCTTATAAACAGCTGAGCTCGTCTTTCAGGTGCCAGTGTATAAATATATCCAATCGGATCTCCTCTAAGATTTAGTTTTCTCTGATTTTCCTTCAGGTTAATAAGGATACTGTTGAATATGGAATTTGATGAAGTTACCTGCAAGCTACCGGGGTTATAACCAAAGTAATACCATTTTCTGTCATTTAATTTGAAATATATGTCTAGCAGATCCCCGGATGATCTTTTTGAAAGCTCTATAAATACTTCAGCTTGCTTATTAATTTGTTTGTCTCCCAGCCTTACAATTCCAACCTCCCCATTATACCTGAATGATCGGGTATTCATATTCCATTTAAGCTTAACATTTGAGATAATAATAGTCTTTTTAAATGCATCAGGGATTTCGCTGTAAGTACCATAAAGACTTAATTCATTTGCCATTCTTTCTGCATCAGAAGACCCGACTAACTCATTTAATGCAAGGCGGTAAACAGGGTCTGATAGATTATATGGTTTTAGTTCCGGCAAGCTATCAAGTTCCATAGCAAACACATTGAGAGCTTCTTTTGAAAAGAAGAAGTCGAATGCCAGCATTACATCTGCACTAAACGCATCCTTTTCCATATCATGAGTCGCCATACCAAAAGCATCTACCTTAAGCTGACCATAATTTAGAAGAAAATCGAGCTTCCCTTCACTATACGTAGAGCATGGGAATGTATGAAGCCTTAAATAGTTGCCTTTTGAGGTGCTGTCAAACAATTTCTCAGGTTCAGCAATCTCATAGTATCTGTTATCTTTATCATATGTAAGAAAACCTGAGGCTGTGTTTAAATAATTATCAAAATAATCTTTTCTGGCAGAAGCAAAAGTTGAATACACATGTGCAGAGTCTCTGGTTAACATCATTCCGGCATATATTCTGTTAAGATTCAAATCAACCGGGGCTTCGGAAACAGGGATCAAAACACTTAATGGATCAATCTCTGATCTGAATTTCAACCAGGCTCTCCCAACATTACAGTCATGCACCAGTCTGACTGCTCCATCGAAATTGAGTAAACGTGAACCCGAGTTCATTCTTATTGTTCCCTGAAACGCAAAATCAGGACTCAGACTAAAACTGTCGATAACTGTAATCTCGGCTGTACCAATAGACTGTTTAGATGAATCAACTGAAACAGAAGCAAATTTAATTACTTGTTCTCTGCCAGTTTCGTCAATATAATTATACTTTGCAGAGGCCGTGTAGTCGTATTTTCCATTTATATTAACTGTTGCCTCATAGAGCTTATAATACTCATTAGTAAAATCAGCAATAATTTTTGCTTCTTCAAGCTTACGTATTCTGGCATTAGGTTCAATTACCACCATGCCATCGGCAGGGAATATTCTCGCATCCGCAACCTGAACATAAGGAACTTCCGTAGCCTTAATGATAAACTTTGCGTATTCATAAACTGCTATTGGAGAAACAAAACTCAGAGAATCCTGATCCGGGTGCACGGAGGTATATCTTGGGCCCTCCAGACCATCATAACCGGTTGAAGCTATTATAGGTTTATCCAGCCCCATATGTAATTGTTCCTCATCCATCAACCAGAGAAAGAAATCCAACTCACTTATATAGCGGTTTTCTGGAAACTCAACCTGAGTGTACCCTGTATTTGATCTGAATTCACCTTCAAGGTTTCGGAAATCTATCCTGGAATTAAGATTATCTGTTGAAAAAGCCAGCTTATTTAAAACTGGTGATCGCAATTTAAAAATTGCCGTATCGGCAATAATTTGATCTGCCTTATAAACAAAATGATTGGATTCAATAGATGCTGAAATCATATCGATATTACCTGATCCTGAAAGACCAGAAGGCTTAAGAAGTATATCACCATGCAACTTAACCGTGTCAGAAAAAATAGTAAAGGGAATATCTTGTTTCTTTGCCAAAAATTCATCTTCCTTAATTCGCCAGGTTATTGTATTGTTTTTCGACTTAACACCTGGATACTCTGTACCTGCAAATTGCTTCCCGATTGAAAAGTCGCGACTTATGGCCATAACTGAATCGGGATGAAACAAAAAATCATCTGACCAGGTGGTTGAAGTAAGGTATTCCATTTTCCCTGCAGCTCTTAATCCCCTGTTAGTTAACTCAATGTCATGGTAAATTGTTCCCTTTCCATTATATAAGGGCATACCCTGTTCCGGAGTACGGTATCTGAAACCAAGGGAATTATCCGGCATAAGTAGAAGAGTCTGATCAAGCGGAGGGATAATTCCTCCTGAGTTGAAAGTCCCTGTAAGTTTTAACCCGTCACGTGTAAAATTATCAAGACTGTCCATTGTAAACGGGTCTACCTGGAAATTGATATCTTTACGAGAGTAAACACTATTTTGAATATTATTTTCATCAAAGTAAACATAGGAGTTCTCACGACTTATAAAAGTGGGATATTGAGGAAATTCCTTTAATCCGGATTTATTTAAAGGATTATCAATCAGGAGTTCACCTGTAGCATCTTCCAGTAAATTGTTGATTTTTTCTGCTACAATCTTGCCCAGATTATCAGTCTGTCCTGTACGAACAGCAAGACCAATTGAATCAATATCCTGAAGATTAATTTTAAAACTATCATATTCAAAGAAATAATTATTCCCGAAAAAGGAAAACAAACCTGCATCGACAACCCCATCGAACTGAAAACTTTTGTTACGTTTCATAACAATTTTGTTTTCTTTGGGAAATAGAACAACATTTTGGGAATCGCTGATAAAAATATTCTGAACTCCATAAATTGTAAGGTCAAAGTTATCAAGATCCAGAACTGCATTCTCAAGAGGAGCTTGTGTTCTTGAAGTGAATAAAATAACATCATAATCCGTTTTACCAATACTGGCGTCAAGGAAATAAAACAGTTTAGGTCTGATGCTTATCATGTCAGCTTCATCATCAAAATAAACAAATCCCATTCTGGAAAGTCTCATTAATTGCTGTCTTATCTGTGATGGATCACGCCCGAGATATCTGGCATAATTAACCACTGGAAACCGTTCCGTATTAATCATTCTTCCATATTGCCAGAGTGCAACCAGTGGATTCATCATATCCATTCCCTGCAGACCCTCAAAAACCCTATGGTTAAAAAAACTGTTTGATTCAAAAGTTGCTATTCCAATGGACGTTCCGGTTAGTGGTCGCAATTTTATTATGCGTTCACTTCTTTTCCAGTAAAACTCTTCAAAATTCATATCCACATTATGATAAGAGTTTGTATACGGACCAGCAGATGTAAAAGTATTTGATTTCGTCAACCTGACTTCATCTGCTGCTTCATTATATCTAAACTGAAGATCCGGATGAAATACGGAATCTGTTTCGATGTATAAGGTAATTTTCACACTGGGAGAGTTAACTGAAGCGGAGGAAAACAGAAACTGGGTGGACTCTATATGCATCCTCAGCATGCCATTATCGAATACATTTAACACACATGGTTCAAAAACAGTTCCGGTTCCCAGCAGTCTTGCCCCCTGCATGGATAATCCACCGGTGTATTCGATATCCCTGAAAAGATCAGGTAAAATATATTTATTTTGGTATGTAAAAAATTTCGGGTATACAGCCCTCTCCTTCTCAGCAATGAACATAACCTTCTCTTCCAATCGACCTTCCAGCGGAAAATCGATATATTTCTTATATGTAAAGAGCACTGAATCAGCAGTGTATTCAGACTTCCTCAGATCAACCCTGAATTTACCCAACTTAACAAATACTTCATTCCTGTCTAATCCGGCTCTTTCCCATGTGACTGTTCCATTTCTACCAAACCATACATTATCAATAGGATCATATTCTCCCGATGTTTGAAATATAGTGATACTATCACGTTTTGAGTAACAACTCAGATCAAATGGATCAAAAGATACAATTGTTTTTTCATTCCTGAATTCAAAACGATAAACCGGATTTATCCCTTTCCAAACATTTCCCGGAAGATTGTATAACTCGTTATTTTTAAGTAAGGTAACACAATTTTTTAAAAATAGTTCAATAGTTCTTAAACCGGTATTACGTTCAGAAAGATAAAAGGAAAAACCCTTTTGCCATTCCTCTTTACCAACCTCACTGAATTCGGGAGAATACAGTATTGTAATTATTTCAAAGAAATTTACAAAATGTGGACTTGCCCGGCCGTTCTTTCGGATAAGCTGTGTTGAAATATCTGCAATGGATGTCATCTCCTCCCATGTTAATATACCACTTTGCCATAAAGAGATGAATCTGTCAACAACCTGTGTCTCACTTGCATTTATATAGTTGGAGGTGAAACGTTTTACTTCCTGAACATATAAAATTGTATCAGGAGTAAATTCCTTAATTTGCTGAGCTTCAGCAATAATATAAACACAGGATATGAGGATAATAAAAAGTATTCTCTTCATATAGTGATTTCTTCAATTGAGGAAAGCGAAGGCTTATTCTCTTGCTTTTCAGGCATATTAAAACATAATTTAAAAAGCATTAACTATTTGCATGAATTCTTCGGCTACTAATGAAGCTCCACCAATCAGGCCTCCGTCAACATCAGGTTTGGCAAACAGTTCTGAGGCATTGGAGCCTTTACAGCTACCTCCATAAAGAATGGAAGTATTATCTGATATTGCAGCATGGTATTTTGAAGTTATTTCTTTGCGTATAAAAGCATGAATTTCCTGAGCTTGTTCAGGGGATGCATTAACTCCTGTACCAATAGCCCAGACAGGTTCGTAAGCAAGAATAACTTTTGAAAAATCCTGACTATCAAGGTGAAATAATCCTTCTTCAAGTTGTAACTTTACAACTTCAAAATACCTGCCTGATTCACGCTCCGCTAAAACTTCACCAATACAGAAGATCGGGATCAATCCTTTCTCAAGTGTTAATTTAACTTTTTTAGCTAAAACCTGGTTAGTTTCCTGAAAGCAGGTTCTTCTCTCTGAATGCCCAACGATAATATATTCAGCTCCGGCAGATTTGATCATATCAACACTCACCTCTCCTGTAAAGGCTCCTTTTTGTTCGGATGCACAATTTTGTGCAGACAATTTAACCCGGGTTAATACTTTTCTAATTTCATATAAATGTGTAAATGGCGGAGCAATGATAACAGATACATCATCAGACTTTTTTTCAGTCAGTTTGTTTACATTACCTGCTAATTCAAGCCCTTCTTTAAGACTGGTGTTCATCTTCCAGTTTCCTGCAACAATTTTTTTTCTCATAACTAAATTTTAATTTATTAAATATTCTCAAAAATACTAAACCATTATTATTTTCTAATTATTATATTTCATTTTCTCAACCTGGGATCTAAAATGACATAAATAAAGTCAACCAGAATATTTACAATAACAAATAATACAGCAATAGTGATCACAGTGCCGAGCACGACCGGCAGATCATAAAAATTCAGGGCATTGACTATCAAATACCCTAATCCTCTCCATCCAAATATATATTCAACAAATACAACACCTGCGAGCATACTTGCAAACCATCCGCTTATTGCAGTTACAACGGGATTTAATGCGTTTCGTAAAACGTGAAAAAAAACTATCCTTGTAAAGCTTAATCCTTTGGAAAAAGCAGTTCTGATATAGTCCTGACTTAGCACCTCAAGTATGGAATTCCTTGATAGCTGAACAACAACTGAAAGAGGTCTGATTCCTAATGTAATTGAAGGTAAAATAAGATTTTTTAACTGCAGTTTCACCCCTCTGCCCAAATCATCGATTTCATATATATTACCGGTAAGATTCAGATGAGTTAAATGACCAATTTTATATGCGAAAAACCAGGCGATAAGAATGGCTGCAAAAAAAGAAGGAAGTGACATTCCTATTGCAGAAAAAAAGAGTATGAACTTATCATGCCAACTGTTTTTTTTAAGTGCTGCATAAATTCCCAATAATATTCCAAAAAACATTGCAAGAACTATGGAGGATAACGCCAGGATCAATGAATTTGGTAATGCTTCAAAGATCATTTCCACAACTGGTCTCTGGCTCTGAAAGGATCTGCCTAACCATGGGTATTTTATAATAATTAATCCATGTTTAACTTCCAATAGGACTGCGAATCTTTTATATTTCTCTTTATCAAGGTAGAAATAAGAGTCTTCCTCCATCCTATTGTGAAATGAAACGGGGGAAAGATCATTCAGATATCTTACATATTGCAAATATAGGGGTTTATCCAGTCCCAGTTCTTTTCTGATTATTTCAACATTAGTAAGATCAGCTCTTTGACCTAGCATCATCCTTGCAGGATCACCCGGCAGAACATTAAAAAGTAAAAAAATAAGTGTTACTACCCCCACTATCACAAGGAGACTGTAACCGAACCGACGGAGCAATCTGGTTATGATTTTCACTTATCTCCCGGTTTTATTTTTTGAAAATACAAACGGAGAACAAGTCCAAATATAATAAGACCTAAAATAAAAAGATAAGTACCTCTTTTCTCCCATCTTTGTCTGTAATCATTTAAAATATCTGAAATTAAAATTTTCTCAGCATCCAGTACCTCAGGTTCGGAGGTTAGAAAATGTTCCAATGAAACCGGAGTGGGAATACTATTGTCTTTTCTTACAGCCATAACCTTTCCGTTTCTTATCCAGACAAGAGCAATACCATCTCCGGCAATTTGGTGGATCAAATCGCTACTTATTTTCGCAAATTGTATTGGTATTGCAAAATCTGATGCGAAATCAATTATTTTATTCTCATCCATTCCAGTGACTCCATAAAAGGAGAAATGTGCAGTATCTATAGCTGCAGTCATAACAAAAAGCTTATTAAGCCTTTCAAGCAGTTCATGGTCAACATTATTAATATCATCAAGAAAAACAATAAACGTATTATCTTTCCCGTAAACAATATCCCGGGATATGTCCAATCCTTCCGGGGTTATCGGTTTGAATGCATTTAAAGGATGAATAAATCCTGCTTTTATCATCCTGCTTTCGGATTTTAAAAAAATCCAGTCTTCTGTTTGAGGGAAATTATCAATGGAAAAAACTGCAATGCTATCAGTTAACAAATTCCTGTAATATAAAGTAGTTTCATAGACATCCGGTGCAGCTCCGGGGGGAGGTGTATCAAAATTTTTCAACAATGTTCCCGGGGAAAATGGATAATTATCCATAATTTCCCTAAAGGAATTACCTGTAATGTCCTTCCCAAAATGAGGAAAATCGTTGAAGTGCCACTTTCCGACAATAACTCCATTTTTTAATAGTACAAGCCCCGGGTTTGAGCGGATTATGGTTTTCAATGTAATTTCATCCACATGATAAAACTCGTATGAGACAGGAATCTCATTGAGAATTTCCTCAATCTTCTGATTACCTGATGCTGTAAGACAATAAAACGTAAGATTATCACACAATCGAGCAAACCTGTCATATTCCTCAGCTTTGATCAATCCGTCTTTGTTAGCACGTGACAAATCATGAGCAATAAGTAAGAATGAATATCCCTGATCCTGAAGTATCATATCAGTTATCTCTGCTCCGCTGCGGCTATTTATAGTGAAGTCATGAATAGGTGGTTCATAACCTTTTTTTATAAGATCTGATACAGCATCAACAAAAGAATACAAAGAAGTATCCCTGGGAAAGTCCTCAACTGAAAATTCCTCATTACTGCCAGTCTGCTTATTTTTATAGATTAGTTTTGTCTCATATATATCGCGGGGAGCATCAGGTGGTATTATCATTTTCACAGGGATGTCTGAACCAATATGATATGGTCTGAAATCGAGGAGAGGAAGGTGATTATATGAATAAAAAGAAAACCATGAGGTAAATAAAAAAACTATTATTATAACCAGCCACTCAATGAATTTTTCTCCAAAAGGTATAAAATATTTTTTCTGAAAAAAAATAAACAATACGAATACTAAAATTACAATATTTTTCCAGAAAGTTTCCCAGTTGGTAAGAATCAGAGCATCACCAAAGCATCCGCAATCAGTTATAGGATTATATATTGCCAGGATCAAGGTAATTATTGTAAAAGCTGTCATAAATACCAGTACAGCTTTGCTAAAAAATCTCATTCTGAAACTTAAAATAAGTGCTACTCCCATGGTTAACTCGGCGGAGCTTAGAATGATCGCTAAAGGTATTGCAAATGGATGAAGGAAACTGATTCCAAAAGCACTGAAGTAATCCCCAAATTTATAAGCTGAGCCAAGAGGATCAATAGCTTTAACAAAACCTGAGAATAAAAAGACAATTCCAACGAGTACCCTGCTTATATTTCTTATATGCTTCATTTGTATCAAAATATTAAGTCAACAATTCTTTGAAAAATTTCCTGAGGCTTTAAAATTTTGGAACCACCTTCATAACAATGCAAAACCTTATAATTATCTATCTTACCTTCCAGATCAAGATAAACCTTTCTCACCATGTTCTGAAAATCCAAATCGGCCTCATGAATATCTTTTTTGCCATGCAGATACATTCTATCTTCTCCCTCCCGTTGGGTTAGAAGCTGCTGCCGGGTAAATTCAAATGGAACGTCCAGAAAAATGCTCAAATCGGGTACTCTGAGCTGGTTATGGTTGTATTCAAGGTTGATAATCCATTCCTCCAGTTTTCTTCTTTCGGATTCAGATTTCATTTTTGCACACTGGAATGCTATATTTGAGTTAACATATCTGTCTAACAAAATAAAATATCCCTTTTCCTGCCAATCATTTATTAAGCCTTTTGCATCATTTCTATCCCCTGCATATAATAAAGCTGCCAGATAAGGATTAAGAGAATTGATTTTACCCAGTTCACCGCGCAGGTATCGGGAAATTAAATCACCATATACCGGGGCTTCTGTTCTTGGAAAATGAAGATATTTAAATTGTATTTTTTGCTCTTCCAGATACTTTCTGAGCATTCTTATCTGGGTTGACTTACCTGAACCATCAAGTCCTTCTATAACAACAAATCTCATTATTTTTAAGGCAGTAAAATATAATATAATTAAAAGTTTAACTTTGTTTTATAAACATCTAAACATGGTCAAATCTGAAAGTAAAGATACATTTTTTTTGAAAAATTATAGTATCAATCTTTCCGGGAGGCTCATTGATTTGCATGTTCCGGGATTAATGGGAATATTGAATGTAACACCTGATTCATTTTTTGACGGGAACTTGTACAGAAATAAAAAAAGAATAAGAGACAGAGTGATTGAAATTGTTGAAGAAGGGGCTGATATTATCGATCTGGGAGCTATTTCAACGAGACCCGGAGCAAAAATAATATCAGAAAAAGAAGAAATTAAAAGGCTTATTCCCGCAGCCGAAATAATCAGAGAGTTATATCCCGGTTTCCCGGTTTCTATTGACACTTTTCGCGCCAAGGCAGCAGAATTAATGATTCGGGATTTTGGTGCTGCAATGATCAATGACGTGACCTCCGGTGAAGGTGATGATAAAATAATCCCTTTAGTTGCTGAGGCAAGAGTTCCATATGTTATAATGCATATGCAGGGAACTCCTGCAAACATGCAGATTAAACCCAGATATAAAAATGTGGTTAATGAAATTATCTTATTCTTTTCAGAGAAAATACGTCAATTAAAAAGACAGGGTGTAATTGATTATATTATTGATCCGGGGTTTGGATTTGGAAAAACGATTGACCATAATTACCAGCTCCTGAATGAGCTGGATGCATTCTCGATACTGGAAGCCCCATTGATGGCAGGACTATCGAGGAAATCAATGATATATAAATATCTTGATACTGATGCCGGACACTCACTAAATGGAACAACGGCCTTGCATATGGCAGCTTTGATGAAAGGTGCAAATATTTTAAGGGTGCATGATGTAAAGGAAGCAGTTGAAACAATTAAACTTTTCCTGAAATTTAACTTACAAACTCAGGATTAGGAAAGCATGAATTTTTATATTTGTATTCACTGAAAACTTATAATGACAACTTTATTTCTGCAGATAAGAATACTTGATGTTTTAGACATTCTGTTAGTCGCAATAATAATGTACCAGTTGTATATGCTTGTTCGCGGAACAGTTGCTCTGAATATTATTATTGGGATACTCTCCATATATTTATTTTGGGGCATAGTAAAAATGCTTAAGATGGAACTTTTAAGCACAATACTTGGACAGATCATCGGTGTGGGAGTTATTGCTCTTATTATTGTATTTCAGCAGGAGATAAGAAGGTTTTTATTAATTATAGGATCGCGCTATGTTAATAAAAACCGCATACGTATCGAAAATCTGTTTAATGTAGAATTTGATTCCAAGCCACCCTTGAGAATGAAATCAGTTTTAAAAGCAGTAATAAACTTTTGTAATACAAAGACAGGAGCACTTATTGTATTAAAGAGAAAATCTACACTGGACATGTATTCCCATGCAGGAGATATTCTTGATGCCAACACCTCCAGCAGATTGCTTATAAGTATTTTTAACAAACAAAGTCCAATGCACGATGGAGCTGTGATTATTGAAAATGAGAAAGTTCATGCTGCCCGCGTGGTATTACCCGTTAACGACAATCCTAATTTACCCCCGGAATATGGATTACGTCATCGCGCTGCCCTTGCAATAACTGAACTTACCGATGCATTTGTAATTATAGTCTCTGAAGAAACCGGGCAAATTTCCATTGCAGAAGAAGGTAACCTTATCAAAAACATCTCACAAAAAGACCTGATGGAGAAACTGGAAAAAGAATTCCATGCAGTATAATAAGAATAACTTTCATAACTCTCAGTTCCGGCCTTTTTTATAATTTTAAAACCCTTCATTGCCTTCAACACATTATTCCTTACCAAAAAGAAATCCTGCTTTTCTTTCTTCTCCTTTAATCAGCTTGCGGATATTTTTCAGATGCGTAATAATAAGAAGCAGAGCAGTTAAAACAGAGAAAAATTGAAGAGATTTAAACGGGCTTTCAAAAATAAAGATTATCCATAAAGGAAATGACAAGCCCGCAAGGATAGAACTAACAGACACGTATTTGGATATTACCAGTGAAACCAGAAATATTCCGGCAGCGCAAATAGTAGCTAGCGGATGCAATGCAAGTAATACTCCGAAAACCGTGGCAACTCCTTTGCCTCCCTTGAAACCCGCATATATCGGATAAATATGTCCTATTACTGCTGTTATACCAAGTATTATGCGGATATTTATATATACATCTGTCCCCCCCTGGTAATTACTGAAAAGATGAATTATCTGAACTGCAGCCCAACCTTTGAAAATATCGAAAAGCAATACAGGAATGCCTGCTTTTAATCCTAAAACACGCATTACATTTGTGGCTCCGGCATTACCGGAACCATAACTACGTACGTCGATATTATAAAAAACCTTACCTACCCAGATGGAAGTTGGTATTGCTCCTATCAGATAGGCAAGTGTAATTAAAATAAATATCAGTATTAACGAAAACATTAATAAAATCAATCATGCAGAACAGGTCCTGCTTCATCTGCAAGCTTAAGAGCTGCTTCAGAATCTGTATATTTCTTAAAATTATCAATAAATTTTCCGGAAAGTTTTTTTGCTGATTCTGTCCATGCCTTCTTATCCTGCCATATATTCTGAGGATTTAATATGTGACTATCCACACCTTTTACAGACTTAGGGATACTCAGATTAAAGAAAGGTAAAATTTCATATTCCACATTTTTAAGAGAACCATCAAGAATTGCGTCAATTATTGCTCGTGTTGACGGGATATCAATCCTTTTACCGGTGCCAACAGGGCCGCCAATCCATCCGGTATTAACAAGCCAGGCAGCTGTTCCATGCTCTTTCATCTTTTTTGTAAGCAGTTTCGAATAAATTGTAGGATCCAACATCAGAAATGCTGCTCCGAAACAAGCTGAGAAGGAAGGGACAGGTTCTGTAATACCTCTCTCAGTACCGGCCACTTTGGCTGTATAGCCACTAATAAAATGATACTCTGTTTGTGCAGTAGTAAGTTTCGAGACCGGTGGTAAAACTCCAAATGCATCTGCTGTGAGGAAAATCACGTTTTCTGCATGACCTGCTTTAGAAACGGGCTTAACAATATTCTCAATATGATTGATTGGGTAAGAAACCCTGGTATTAGCAGTTTTTGATCCATCTGAGAAATCAATTTCACCATTAGTTTTCACGACAACATTTTCCAGCAAGGCATTACGTTTTATTGCATGATAAATGTCAGGTTCCTTTTCCGGATCAAGGTTTATGGTTTTCGCATAACAACCTCCCTCAAAATTAAAAACACCCTCATCATCCCATCCGTGTTCATCATCGCCTATAAGGGCACGGTTGGGATCGGCTGAAAGTGTTGTTTTGCCTGTTCCTGAGAGGCCAAAGAAAATAGCCACATCCCCTTTATTACCAACATTTGCAGAGCAATGCATAGAAGCTACTCCTTGTTGTGGCAAATAATAATTCATTATTGAAAAAATACCTTTTTTCATCTCTCCTCCATACCATGAACCTCCTATGCATGCCATTTTTTCTCCAAGGTTAAAAACAACAAAAACCTCGCTGTGAAGACCATGTTTCTGCCAATCAGGGTCAACGGTTTTTGAAGCATTAAAGACAACGAAATCAGGTTCAAAATCTTCAAGTTCCTTTTCAGAAGGTCTTATAAACATATTCTTCACGAAATGTGCCTGCCAGGCTACCTCCAAAATAAACCTGATTTTAAGTCTGGTATCAGGATTTGTACCGGCATAACCATCCTGCACATATAATTTTTTACCTGATAATTGTTTAACTGATATTTCCTTTAAATCTTTCCATACTTCTTCCGAAACAGGTTTGTTATCTGAAGAAGTTCTTTGTTCATTCCTCCACCATATATTTCCTTCGGAGGACCTCTCTTTTACAACGAATTTATCTTTAGGAGACCTTCCGGTAAAAATACCGGTATCCACTGCAACAGCACCTAAATCTGTAACAATACCCCTTTCATATCCTTTCAGAGAGGACGCAATTTCATGCTGGAATAATTCATCAAAGGATAGGTTATAAAAAACCTCCTGTACATCGTGTATGCCATATTTTTCAAGATCAGGTTTTCTTCTCATATTAAAAATTTAAAAATTAAACAAATATCAACCAAATAATATAATCTGAAAGTTCAAATATATAAATAAAGTATGAATTGAAAGAAAGAAATACCCACTTCTTACTAAAATATTATTTTAATAATTTGCTCAATCTGATCTAAATTATAAAAAAAAGGGGCTTAATAAGCCCCTTTATCGTCTTATAAAATAATTTTTTTAGTTGTGATTCAGGTTTGCATGAGCAGCTGCGAGCCGTGCAACAGGAACCCGGAAAGGTGAACAACTGACATAATTCATTCCGGCCATATGGCAGAATTCAACAGAACTTGGTTCCCCTCCATGTTCACCGCAAATACCAATCTTCAGATCAGATTTTGTACTGCGTCCTCTTTTAATTCCCAATTCTACCAATTGACCCACTCCTTCCCTGTCCAGCACCTGGAAAGGATCATTTTTGAGGATCCCTTTTTCAATGTAAATCGGAAGAAAAGTACCTGCATCATCTCTTGAATAGCCAAAAGTCATCTGAGTAAGGTCGTTTGTTCCAAAGGAGAAGAAATCAGCATATTGGGCTATTTTATCAGCAATAAGAGTAGCTCTGGGAATTTCTATCATTGTACCAACAAGATATTCAATTCTTTGACCTCTTTCAGTGAATACTTTTTCAGCTGTAGCCTTTACAATGTCTTCCTGTAATTTGTATTCAACCTCAGTCCCGGTAAGGGGAATCATTATCTCAGGAATAGCTGTTACGCCTTTTGCTTTAAGGTTAAGTGCAGCTTCTATAATTGCTCTGGCCTGCATTTCAGTAATTTCAGGATATGTGTTACCAAGCCTGCAACCACGATGTCCGAGCATAGGATTGAATTCATGCAGACCGTCGACCTTCGCTTTTACTTCTTCAGGAGATATCCCCATTTCCTTTGCCATTTCCTTCTGGTTTGCTTCTTCATGCGGAACAAACTCGTGAAGAGGAGGATCAAGTAGTCTCACAGTAACAGGTAATCCATTCATTGCTTCAAAAATACCTTCAAAATCTTCCCTTTGTATGGGAAGAAGTTTATCAAGAGCCTTTCTTCTTCCAGTTTCATCAGATGCCAGAATCATTTCGCGCATAGCTTTAATCCTGTCTCCTTCGAAAAACATATGTTCAGTGCGGCAAAGACCAATACCTGTTGCCCCAAAACCTCTGGCAATTTCACTGTCTTTTGGAGTATCAGCGTTAGTTCTCACTTTTAATTTTGAAAACTTATCCGCCAGCAACATAAGCTCACCAAAGTCGCCGCTGAGTTCAGGTTCTATAGTTTTGATCTGTCCGTTATATACTTCTCCAACTGATCCGTTAAGGGATATCCATTCTCCTTCTTTCATGGTTTTGCCATCCATTACCATCGTCCTGGTTCTATAATCGATTTTAATACTTCCGGCACCGGAAACACAACATTTTCCCATACCACGTGCAACAACTGCAGCGTGTGATGTCATTCCACCTCGGGCAGTCAGAATACCTTTTGCAAGGTTCATCCCTTTAAGATCTTCCGGAGATGTTTCAATACGTACAAGAATTACTTTCTCTCCCTTGTTAACCCATGTTTCAACCTCATCGGCGAAGAACACGATCCGTCCTGTTGCTGCTCCAGGTGAAGCAGGAAGTCCTTTTGCAAGAACCCTGGCTGCTTTAATGGCTGTTTTATCAAAAACAGGATGGAGAAGTTCATCCAATTTAACAGGATCACATCTCAAAATAGCTGTTTTTTCATCAATCATGCCTTCTCTTAACATATCCATTGCTATCTTAACCATTGCAGCACCGGTACGTTTCCCATTGCGAGTCTGCAACATCCAAAGCTTATTTTCCTGAATTGTAAATTCAATGTCCTGCATATCCTTATAATGAGCTTCCAGTCTTTCCTGGATTTCAAAAAGCTCTTTATAAGCTTCTGGTAATGCTTCTTCCAGTGAAGGAAAATCAGTTTTTCTTTTTTCTTCAGAAACCTGAGCCAATACAGCCCATCTGAGAGAACCTTCTTTGGTAATTTGTTGCGGGGTTCTAATACCGGCAACAACATCTTCTCCCTGTGCATCAATGAGATACTCCCCATTGAAAATATTCTCACCTGTGCCTGCATCCCTGGTAAAAGCTACACCTGTACCAGAAGATTTCCCCATATTTCCAAACACCATTGCCTGTACATTCACGGCTGTACCCCATTCAGCAGGAATATTGTTGATTTTACGATAATAGGTAGCTCTTTCATTGTTCCAGCTTTCAAAAACGGCAATAACTGAACCCCAAAGCTGTTCCCATGGATCCGCGGGAAAATCCTTTCCTGTTTTATCCTTAACTATACTTTTAAATCTTTTAACCAATTCTTGAAAATCTTCAGCAGTCAATTCGGAATCATCTACAATTCCCTTTTCCTCTTTAAGATGATCAATGACCACTTCAAAAGGATCCTCATCTTCTTTGGATTCAGGTTTCATGCCCATTACAACATCACCGTACATCTGGACGAAACGACGGTAGGAATCCCATGCAAACCTGGAATTTCCGGTTTTCCTTATGAGTCCCTGAACTGCGTCATCATTCATACCGAGATTAAGAATGGTATCCATCATACCAGGCATAGAAGCTCTGGCACCGGATCTTACAGACATCAAACATGGATTTTCATTGCTTCCAAATTTAGTTCCCATGATCTCCTCAACATTTTTTACAGCTGCTTCGACCTCTTCCTTAATAAGTTCCACAACTTTCTCTTTACCAAGCTTGTTGTATTCGGCGCAAACTTCAGTTGTAATTGTAAATCCCGGAGGAACGGGAATGCCAATAAGGTTCATTTCAGCGAGGTTGGCACCCTTGCCGCCAAGCAGATTCTTCATGTCAGCTTTACCCTCAGCCTTCTTATTACCAAAAGTATAAACACGTTTCATTTGTGACATATTCTTATCCTTTCTTTTATTAAATAATATAACTGAATGATCTTGTCAGGATCATAAAATTTGAAAGTACAAATGTATTTAAAAATATATTTAAAACCATTCTAAATAAGACTTGATTCCTTTCTTAACTATTAACTCAAGTTTAGCATATGTATATTTTATGCACATAATATAACCGCTTGTGTGGTTTAATGACATGTAACCGTTTAGCAACACAACCCGGAGGGATGAAAATGGAATAGCCCCCTGACGCCTGCCGTCAAGGGGATGGAATACCAGGTGAATCCCAACCCTTGCAGGCATTGCCGTCAACTTGAGAAGATTGTTTAAGATAAAAACAAATAGATGAATGTCAGTTTCTTATTTATGTGATGATCTTGGGTGGTAAATATTAATAGTATCTCTGAGAAAATTCCTGTCAAGATGTGTGTAGATCTCCGTTGTTAAGACCGATTCATGCCCAAGCATTTCCTGTACTGCCCGAAGATCAGCCCCTCGCTCAATAAGGTGAGTTGCAAATGAATGTCTGAAGGTATGAGGACTCACTCTTTTTTTTATCCCAAGCCTGGAAACGAGTTCTCTGATTATAGTAAAAATCATAACCCTTGAAAGTTTCCTTCCCCTTCTGCTTAAAAATAGTATATCCCTGCTTTCCCTGTCAATATTTTCAAGTGAACTACGGTCCGGAAGATAATTCCGGATTGCCACAACAGCTTTTTCGCCAATAGGGATAAGTCTTTCTTTATTACCCTTTCCAAGAATTCTTATAAAGCCTTTTTCAATATGCAAATCAGAAATTCTCAACCCTATAAGTTCAGATACTCTCAACCCACAACCATAAATAACCTCAATTATAGCTTTATTGCGATGACCTTCCGGCTTACTCATATCTATTCCTGAAATAATTCTGTCAATTTCTTCCTCTGAAAGAACATCAGGTAGCTTCTGTCCAATTTTTGGTGATTCCAGCAGAATGGTAGGGTCCTCCATAATTCGGTCATCAAGAAATAAAAACCTGTAAAAAGCTTTAATTCCTGAGATAACACGTGACTGGGTTCTGGCACTCATGCCTGAATCATTTATCCATTCCAGAAATTCACGCAATTGATTTAATGTAACCTGCTCTGGTTCAACATTAAGCTCTCTCTCTCTTAAATAATGGAGAAGTTTACTAATATCAGCAGTATAGGCATCAACAGAATTTTTTGAAAGGGATTTCTCAAGCTTAAGAAAATAACTGAAATCTCTGATGTAATCTTCCCAATTCATGGTTTAATGTCCTGTAATAAAAAATTTATGCAAAATAAATATCTGATGTTTTGAATATCTTTGCATGTTTGAATCTAATGATGATTTTCGAATTGACATAAAATATCAATAGTTACTGAGTAATTTTATAATATACAATATACAAACAAAAATGAAAAAGAAAACCAAAATTGTTGCAACAATATCGGATCAAAACTGTGACCCTGATTTTATAGCAAGTCTTTACAAAGCAGGGATGAACGCTGTGCGACTTAATACAGCACATCAAACACCTGAACAAACACTTAAGGTAATCAGGAATGTGCGAACAGTTTCTGATACTCTGCCAATAATAATTGACACTAAGGGACCCGAAATAAGAACATCAAAAGTAAATGAAGAAATCTATCTGAATGAGGGCGATAAGATTAAACTGGGAGGAGGATCAGAACAAGAATCTTCCAGAGAAATACTATATGTAAGTTATAAAAATTTTGTGAAGGAAACAGATAAAAAAAGACAAATCTTAATTGATGATGGTGCCATTGAGTTAAAAATTCTGGAAAAAGATAAGGATTTTCTTTTTTGTAAAGCTATTAACCCGGGAATAATCAAAAATAACAAATCTGTTAATGTTCCCGGCGTAAGTTATAATTTACCTGCTGTTTCAGAAAAGGATAATAAATATATAGAATTTGCTGCAAGGCATGAGATTGATTTCATTGCACACTCATTTGTCAGAAACAAGGATGATATCCTGCAAATTAAAAAGATTCTGGAAAAGTTAAACAGCGATGTAAAAATTATTGCAAAAATAGAGAATGAATCAGGTGTTAGAAATCTTGATGAAATTCTCGACCATGTTGATGGGATAATGGTGGCCCGTGGAGACCTCGCCATTGAAATTCCTTATGAAAAGATACCAGGTATACAAAAAATGATCATTAATAAATGTATAAAGCTTAGAAAACCAGTGATTATTGCTACCCAGATGCTGCACTCCATGATTGAAAATCCACGTCCTACCCGTGCTGAAGTAAGTGATATAGCAAATGCCATTTATAGTAAGACCGATGCAATTATGTTAAGCGGGGAGACAGCTGCAGGTAAATACCCTTTAGAAGCATTAAAAACTATGGCGAAAGTTGCAAAAGAGGTGGAAATAAGCAGGAGTAGTTTTCATGAAACCGGAACTTTAGTATTAAGTACTGAAACCTCAGCCTTACTATCACGGTTTGCTGTTGAAGCATCAATAAAAATTGATGTAAAAGCAATTATTGCCGACACAACAACAGGACGTACTATAAGAAATATGGCAGGTTACAGGGGAAGAAAAATTATTTATGCCATCTGTTATAATGAAAAAATTGTAAGAGCCCTTGGTTTATGTTTCGGAGTATATCCGCACTATATGAAACCAGATAAATCGAACCGAAAATTCGTTAAAAAAGCTTTAATATACCTCCTTCAAAAGAAATATTTAAAAGAAAAGGACAAGGTTGTGGTACTTGGAGGAAACTTTGGTAAAGCTCATGGAGCCTCACATATTGAAATAACAACTGTAAAAAATCTCGCTGGAGAACTCATGATCAAATAAGTCAGTATTATAAATCCTGAAGCCTATCCATGATCATAATGAGACTAATTCCCATTACCGCACCTGAAAATAATAAGTTCCACTCTCTCTGCTTAACATTAATAACATGAATAAAAAATATAGTTAAACTTAAAATTACAGCAACGATCATTAATTGCCCTGTTTCAATCCCGAGATTAAATGCAAACAGCGGAAGTAGTAAATTACCCTCTTTCCCAAGTAAGCTTTGCAGATAATTTGAGAACCCCAGTCCGTGAATAAGTCCAAAAAACATAGCTGCCAAATATTTAAATATATGAGAAGCATTTACCTTTCCGGTTTTACGAAAAAGATTTATGAAAGCAGTAAAAAAAATAGTTATTGGAATTAAGAATTCTATAAGTGATGAAGAGATATTAATAATACCGGATACAGCAAGTGCAAGAGTAGCTGTATGTCCAAGAGTAAAGGCTGTAATCAGTATTACAAGTTTTTTCCATGACCTGAGAGAATAAACAATACATAAAGCAACTAAAAAAAGTATATGATCATATCCTTGAATATCAGTAATATGTTCAACCCCCAGCTTAAAGTATAACTGAAAAACAGACATTACATTGTTTTTGATTACAAAGAAAGTTATTTTGTTGTAATTTTGCAGTATATTCCGTCAGCAATTGAGAAAGGTATTTTTAATAATCAGCTTGTTTTTTGTATTATTTAGCATAGTTTTTGCACATCCAATACATGTCTCGGTATCTAATCTTGAATTTACCGGAAAAGAACCTGTTATTGCCATTAAATTGTTCAAAGATGATCTTCAACTTGCAATATATCATAACTATGCTGTGGAGGTTCCACTTGAGAAAATGGAACATGCTTTATACCGGGATATCCTGATTAAGTATCTCTCTGAAAGATTTATTATTAAACTGAACAAAAACGAAAAATTAAAGTTAGAATACAAGGATATTGAAACAAACGATGAGGCTATTTGGTTATATTTTCAATCTGAAGAGCTTCCTCCTCTAAAAAAAATTACTGTAATGAATAAAATTTTCCTTGATATTTATCATGATCAGACTAATTTGCTGATCATAAATTTCAATGGAATACAAAAGGGTTATAGGTTTGACCTTAGAAAAACAGAGACAGAGATAGAATTTTGATGAATAGAATTAAAAAGTATTTATCTGGCTTTTGGGCATTTTGCTTCGCTTTACTTTTTCCTGTGACGAATGCAATTGCTACGCATAACCGTGCGGGAGAAATTACTATGCGGCAGATATCGGATTTGACATTTGAAATTACTATTACTACATATACCTATACCTTGAGTGCAGCAGACAGAAATGAACTCGAAGTTAGCTGGGGTGACAATACAACATCCATTGCTCCTAGAATTGAAACTGCTACCTTTCCTAATTTCTACAGAAGAAATGTATATAAAAAAAACCACACCTATCCGGGTCCAGGAACATACCAAATTGTTGTGCAGGATCCTAACCGGAATTTCGGGGTTAAAAATATACCTAATTCCGTGAATGTTGTTTTCTCCGTTAAAACTATAATTACCATTAATCCACAGATAGGAACAAACAGCACTCCTGTTCTTCTAAATCCGCCATATGATAAAGCGGCACTCGGACAAATATTTATTCACAATCCTGCAGCATATGATGAAGACGGGGATAGTATTTCCTACAGCCTCGCTGTATGCACAGAGGTTGATGGCCAGCCTATATCCAATTACACTTTCCCCCAAGCCAGTGACACTTTATTTGTTAATTCAGTAACCGGGGATTTAGTCTGGAAGACTCCCGTTGATACAGGTATTTATAATATCGCAATGAATGTTTCTGAATGGCGACAAGGGGTTAAAATTGGCAATATTGTTAGAGATATGCAGATTGAGGTATACAAAACAAATAACAATCCTCCGTTGAATGATTCTCTCCCGTCTCTTTGTGTTGAAGCAGGAAAATTAATTGAATACCAAATTACCAGCAGGGATCCTGATGAAGATGATCTGACGCATCTGATTACTGGAGGCCCCTACATAGTAAGTGAAAGTCCGGCGAATGATACTGTATTGCTCTCCTCACCCGGAATTATTACCAGTGCTTTTATTTGGCAAACAGTGTGCGATCACGCCCGAAAACAACCTTACAGTATACTTGTTAAATCGGAAGACAATAATCCTCAGCTTAGTCTGATAGATATAGATAATATGCTGATTAATGTAATCGGGCCCCCGCCGGAAAACCTTCAGCTTCTTCCTTCCAGCTCATCAGTCCGGGTATCATGGAATAAAAGCAATTGTATTAATGTTATTGGATATAATATATACAGACGTATTGGAACTTCCGGCTACGGAATTGACTCATGTGAATACGGATTACCGGCATATTCAGGATTTACCAGGGCAGGGAGTTTAAATTCCCATACTGATACGATGTTCAACGATAATAATAACGGATTGGGTCTCTTACAGGGGACCGAATACTGTTACAGGGTGACTGCAATTTACCCGGATGGGTCTGAAGGTTATCCTTCTGATGAGATATGTACAAATCTTATCCCCGGGAATCCTTCATTATTAAATACATCTGTAACAGTAAGCAATCCGGTTAACGGAGAAATATTCCTTTCATGGATAAAACCAAAAGATCTGGACACGATTCCTGCCAATGGACCTTACGAGTATATTATTAAACGATCGAATGATTTCTGGGGACAAAACCTTGTGGAGATTGGGAGTTTTAAAACCTCCGATCTGAATGACACAATCTATAATGATACAGGATTAAACACCCTTGCTTTTCCTTATAGTTATACCGTAGAACTCTATAATGATGATCCTGTAAACCGTTTTCTCATTGGAACACCTGAAATTGCCTCAACATTGTATCCTGATGTTGATGAGGAAGATAATCAGATTACTCTGGATTTTCTAAATAATGTTCCCTGGCTCAATTACGAATATATTATTTACAGATCAAACAGTATTAACGGTATTTACGATTCAATTGGAATCACTGATCAGACATCTTATTCAGATAAGAATCTTCCTAATGGCCTGGAGTTCTGTTATTATGTTAAAGCAAGAGGGACAAGAGAAGAAAACAATAATATTTATTTTACAGAAAACTTTTCACACCGTGCTTGCGGGACTCCTGCTGATACAGTTGCTCCCTGCCCTCCTGCTCTCGATGTAAGTAGTATCTGCGATAGTATGTTCAACCGTTTGGTGTGGACCAATCCGAATAGTTTTTGTGCTGATGATGTGGTTAAATATCACATCTATTTTAAATCAACACTGAATATGCCATTCACTTTAATCGACAGCACCCTGAATGCCGGGGATACCACATACCTGCATTACCTGGAAGAGGCGCTTGCAGGATGTTATTATATCACTGCTATCGACTCCTTTAACAATACCAGTGCTCCTTCCCCTATTATTTGTGTTGACGAATGCTATTCATACAGTATCCCCAATGTCTTTAGTCCTGATGGAGACGGGATAAATGATATATTAAGACCAATTGAGATACAGGATGTTGAAGAAATTGATCTTAAGATATATAACCGATGGGGCCAACATATTTTTGAAACTTCAGACCCGATGATCAATTGGGATGGCAAATTCAAAGATACCGACAATCTGGTTTCTCCTGGTGTATATTATTATATTTGTGATGTTTACGAGAGGCGGCTTACAGGAATTGAACCCAGAACCATAACCGGTTTTATACATGTTTACTCCAGAAAAGGAGCTATAATAAGTCCTGATAAATGAAAGTTTTACATAAATACTGGATTCTTGGATATCTGGCATTATTCTTTAGCAATGCTTTTAGTCAGAAGACTCCGGATCACCATCTTCTTAAAGGAGTTGCTTTTTATGAAATGCAACGTTACGACTCTGCTATTCACTATTTTAATATGGCAACAAATGCAATGAAAGATTACCCTGAAGCACATATATCCTTTGGACTGTGCCTCATGGAGAAAGGTCAGAATGCTATTGCAATTGAAGAATTTCTCAAAGCAGAAAAAGATAAAAAAGGCATTGCTTCACTTTGGATATCAAAAGTATATGCAAGAATGGGGGAATCTGATAAAATGCTGGAATATCTTGAGCTTAATCTTAGATCAAAGTATAGGGTGCCGGAAAGCAGTATCTTCCTGGACACTGATTTTCAGCGATTCGAACAACATGAAGATTGGAAAAAATTCTGGAGAAACACTCAATGGTATAGTACACTTGATATGATACTTTTTGAATCCGGATATCTGCTTGGCAAATCAAACTTTATCGAAGCTCTGGATATTGTTAATGATGGTTTAAAGAGAGGATTCAATAAATCAGATTTACTCCGTAAAAGGGCTGAAATATACCTGGCAATGAACAACAATAAAATGGCACTGAGTGATCTTACCACTGCCATTGAAGGGGACAGGAGGAATCCCGAACTCCTTGCTATGCGTGCTTCAGTAAATATGGAACTTGACAGAATCAAACAGGCTCTGGAAGATTACAATCAGGCTGTACGGTTCGATCCTCTAAATCTGTATCTTTATCCTGAAAGAGCTTTAGCATTGAATATCAATGGAATGTATGAACCTGCCATTGACGACATGAATTATTATCTTACATACTTCCCGGAAGATCACCAGGTCTGGTATAGCAAAGGTATTATTCATATGTCGAATCAGAAGTATTTCAGGGCACTTGAAACCTTTAACAGGGCAATTGAAATTAATCCCACAAAAGCTGAATACTACTCAGCCAGAGGGGAAACTTATCTTCATACTAAAACCTACCGGTATGCCTGGAATGACCTGAGCATGTCACTTGATTTAAATCCTGTTAATTCTAAAGCATATCTTAATAAGGGAATAGCAGCAATACATCTGGGAAATATAAAAGATGCCTGCTTCAGTTTTGAAATGGCAAGGAGACAGGGGGCTTATGAAGCGGAAGATTATATAAGGAAATATTGTAATAAATAATTCCTTCATACCTTAAAAAAATTTAATAGAATTATCAAATTGACTCTTCTCTGGCTGCTGCGAAAGATCATGGATACGGAAATTATCCCAATGGTGCTCGCTTACACAGCCATATGCAACGAAGAATGTGCTAGGGAAATTTAATGATAGGAGGAAAAATATTTCATAAACTGCACTCTTTCATACACTGCAGGATCAGTAATGTTGGCATAATTAATCTGTCCAGTAAAATCCTTTACCGATTTATATTTATTATCTGTCATCCATGCCTCAAACTTGTCGATCATTTCAGGCAAGATGTCAAGGCCTTTTTTATAAAGGACAGAGCATACCTGAACAGCACGTGCTCCGGCAAGTATCAATTTCACAGCTGCTTCTCCTGAATGGACTCCGGTTGAAGCGGCAATATCCAGGTCTTTTACCTGGCTGGATATGATGCCTACCCATCGCAAAGTATTTCGTATATCGGCAGAAGTGCTGAAAACATCTGAAGTGCCAAATTTTAATTCATTAAGATTTATGTCTGGCTCATAAAACCTGTTAAAAAGAACAACTGCGCCAGCCTTACGATAATATAGCTGATTAACAATATAACTTAGGTTTGTGAAATTCTGCCCCAGTTTTATAATTACAGGTATAGAAATTAATTTTTTTATTCCGCTAAGAAGATCAAAATATATTTTCTCATAATCTGCTGATGTCTTTTCCTTATCAACAGGAAGAATATAAATATTTAATTCCAGAGCGTCAGCACCGGCTTCTTCAACCTTAGAAGCGAATTTCATCCATTCGCTGGCAGAAACACAATTAATACTTGCTATTACAGGTATATTAACTGCCTTTTTTGCTTCCCTTATTAAACCAAGATATTCTGCAATGGAGTTGTTCTGGGTGTAATGCTTTACATAATCAAACGCTTCCGGGTAATCTGTTCCTTCAAGAAGTTTCCCGGTATCCCACTGGATCTGTTCTTCGAAAAGAGATTTTAAAACAATCGCCCCTGCCCCCAGACTATCTAATTTTCTTATTTTATCAACACTGTTTGTAAGGCCTGAACTGCTTATTATAAAAGGATTACGAAGCTTAAGTCCTGCATAAGTAGTAGAAAGATCTGCCATGATTTTATATTTTATTATTTACGAGAGTTTTCTTTCACCAAAGATAAGACTTCCAATTCTAATAATTGTTGCTCCTTCTTCGAGTGCTATCTTATAGTCCTCTGACATCCCCATGGAAATTTCACAAAAATAATTCTCCTTATCAAAAAACAAATTCTTAAGCTTTTTGAATAACTCAGTTAAACCACGAAATTCATTTCGCACCTTAACTTTATCACCGGTAAACGTTGCTATGCCCATTAATCCACATACCCTTAGATTTTTAAGATTGAAAATTTTATTACCCTTAAGTATGTCAATAGCTTCATCTTCTGATAAACCATATTTTGTTTCTTCATCAGCAATATGAATCTGTAAAAGACAATCAATAACACGGTCATTCTTCCCTCCTTCCCTGTTAATAACCTCCAGCAATTTGAGACTGTCTGCCGACTGGATCATACTTATGAATGGAGCAATATACTTTACTTTGTTAGTCTGCAGATGACCAACTAAATGCCATTCAATATCTTCCGGCAGTTGGTTAGCTTTAGCAATCAATTCCTGCACTTTGTTTTCACCGAAAATTCTGTGACCTGCATTGTAAACCTGAAGGATATCTTCTGTTGGTTTGGTTTTGGATATTGCAACCAACTTAATACCATCAGGTAATTTGGATACGAAAGAATTATAATTATGTATTACAGAAAACAAAATTTTTTTCTTAAAAATAGAAAAAATACTTGATTAATAAGGTGGAAGAATATTTCCGGGAGAGAAATATCTTTCCATTCTTACTATTCCAAACTATGCACTACCAGCCCGCTCCTCAATTTAGGTTCAAACCATGTAGTTTTCGGAGGCATAATATTACCCGTATCGGCAATATTCATAAGTTGGTTCATACTAACCGGAAATAAAGCAAAAGCAGCTTTCATTTCCCCGCTGTCAACTCTCCTCTTCAGTTCTTCCAGTCCTCTGATCCCTCCAACAAAATCTATACGATCTGATTTTCTGAGATCGGTGATATCCAGCAAAGGAGCAAGAATGAGTTCGGATAGAACTGTAACATCGAGACATCTTATCGGATCATCATCATCATATTTACCCTCACGCGCAGTTAGAGAATACCAATTATTTTCAATATAAAGGCTAAAATTGTGCTGAAAAGAAGGTTTGTATATCTCTCCACCTCTCTTCTCAACAATAAAATCAATTTCCAGTTTTCTGAGAAAATCTTCAGGAGATATTCCGTTCAGGTCTTTAACCAACCTGTTATAATCAATGATAGTAAGTTGACTGGCAGGGAAATGGACAGCAAGGAAATAATTGTATTCCTCATCACCCCTATGCAGTGCATTATTCATTTTCCTTTCATTCCCCACAAGTGCAGCTGCTGCCGTACGATGATGACCGTCAGCGATATAGGTACAGGGAATATCATTCTTAAAGATACTTACAATTCTTTCAATTGTAACAGTATCCATGATTACCCAGAAGTGATGCCCTATCCCTTCTTCAGTAAGAAAATCATATTCAGCCCTCCGTGAAACTACGTTTTTGATTATCCCATCTATCTCAATATGATCCGGGAAAGCGAAGAACACAGGTTCTGCGTTGAAATTAGTAATCCTGATGTGATTCATCCTGTCTTCTTCTTTATCATGCCGTGTAAGCTCATGTTTAAGAATCACATTATTCATATAATCCTCCACAGATGCACAACCTACTATACCGTACTGGGTTTTACCGTGCATTGTTTGCGCGTAGATATATAAGCAATCAGAATAATCCTGAAAAAAGATCTCCTCCGTTAAAAGCTTCTGAAGATTTTCTTTACCTTTTAAATACACCGCCATTGAATGCAAATCAATATCAGGCGACAGATCAACTTCAGGCTTAACTACATGGAGGAAAGAATGCGGATTTCCTTTTACTTCCATTCTTGCCTCTTCCGAGTTTAATACATCATAAGGACGGGAAGCAATTTTATGAACAAGTTCTTTTTTTGGTCGAAATCCTTTAAATGGTTTTATTATTGCCATGAAATATAAGGTTAAAAGAGTATCCGGGTATTGTGTTATTGGTTATTGGGTTTGAGATTACCAGCTTTGAAAGATAATTCCATCCTCCCTAATAACTTAATATCCAAATAATCTGTCAGTTTAAATAAGACTAATTTACTTTAAAAGTAGTGTCGCCTGTTTTGAAAAATGCCACTATTTGTTTTGCAGCTGCTATTCCGGCATTATTATTTGCTTCTGCAGTTTGAGCACCAGCCTTTTTTGGGGTAAAGAAATACCTTCCATCGAACTTTCCAACAATCTGATCAATACAGTTTGGTGTAATGTCGGAAATATATCTGAAATCAGCACGATCCTCAAACATTCTTAAAAGCGAAGGTTCATGAATCACTTCCTTACGGGCTGTATTTACCAGGGTTGCTCCGGTGGGCATCAGTTTTAGAAGATCGAGATTAACCGACTCTTTTGTTTTTCCATCGAAAGGTATGTGAAGAGAAATATACTGGCATTTACTGTAAATATCCTCAACGCTATTCTCAACTGTAATTCCATCATGTTCAATAATAACATGGTCAACATACGGATCGAAAGCATGAACTTTCATCCCAAAGCCTTTTGCAATATGAGCGACTAACCGTCCAACGTAGCCATAGGCATGAATGCCAATGGTTTTACCTCTGAGTTCCGTACCGGTAGTTCCATCGAATCTATTACGATTCAGATAAATCATCATCCCAATAGCCAGTTCAGCCACCGCATTCGAGTTTTGGCCCGGAGTATTCATAGCTGTTATTTTTTTTATGGTAGCTGTATTAAGGTCAATATTATCGTAGCCAGCCCCGGCCCGCACAACAATCTTAAGATTTCCTGCTGCATCAAGGACTTCTTTATCGATAATATCGGAACGAATTATTAGGGCATCCACATCAGCTACGGCTTTAAGAAGATCGGACTTATCGGAATATTTTTCTAAAATCTGAAATTCAAAACCTGTGTCTTCCACAATAGCCTTTATATTTGATACTGCAATTTTGGAGAAAGGTTTTTCAGTTGCTACAAGTATTTTTTTCACGAGAAAAAGATTAGGTTATACATTATTTATTTTTAAGCATATTGAATAAATTTCTATCATATCACTTCTGTTTCATTGAAATTCCAATTCTTTACTCATAATTATCATGTATAATAGATTATATGAGGATTCCAAATAAAAAAAAATTATATTTTCCTTTCAAATTCTTTCATAACTTCAACAAGTGCTTTTACACCTGATACCGGCATTGCATTGTAGATAGAGGCCCTGAATCCTCCGACAGAACGGTGACCTTTCAATCCTACCATACCTTTTGAAGAAGCCAGTGCGAGGAATTCTTCTTCCTTGTCCTTATAATTGTCACTCATAATAAAAGTCACATTCATTATTGAACGATCCTCAGGATTTTTCACAGTGCCCTTAAAAATCTTATTACGGTCTATTTCTGAGTAGAGTATATCTGCTTTCTCCATATTCACTTTATGAATTGCGGAAATACCACCTAATTGCCTATACCATTTCAGGGTTTGGAGTGCAGAATAAACTGCAACACAAGGAGGAGTATTAAACATTGATTCGTTTTCAATATGGGTTTTATAGTTCAGTATGGTAGGTATTGGCTTTTCAGGCTTACCAAGAGTATCATCCTTCACTATTACAAACGCTACACCTGCAGGTGCAAGATTCTTCTGAGCCCCACCGTATATTAATGCATATTTTGATACATCAAGTGGACGGCTGAATATATCTGATGACATATCAGCGATGAGAGGAATCTTACAATCCATATCCTCTTTAATTTCTGTTCCATATATAGTATTATTTGTGGTAATATGAAAATAATCAGCATCCTCCGGAACTTTCCATCCTTTGGGTAAATAACAATAAGTTTCATCTTTTGAAGAGGCAACTACATCCACTTCACCAAATATTTTTGCTTCTTTGATAGCCTTTGAAGCCCAGGAACCTGTATCCAGATAAGCAGCCTTCTTAATGAAATAATTCATTGGTACCATTGCAAACTGAAGGCTTGCACCTCCCTGGAGCAGTAATACCGAGTACCCGGAAGGAATATCAAGCAATTCCTTAAAAAGATCTGTAGTTTCTTTCATGATTGCCATAAAATCCTTACTTCTGTGGGAAATTTCCATAAGGGAAAGCCCTGTGCTGTTAAGATCCATAATCGCTTTAGCAGTATTTTCTATTGTAAAGGGAGAAAGGATGGATGGACCTGCGTAAAAATTGATCTTTTTCATTATCTGATAATATTTAAGATTAATTATATAAGTTACATTACTAAAGTTTCGCAGATGTTTATATCATGCATATTATAATGGTTATACGCAATAAGTAATTCTTTAAATCTTATTATTCAGTTATTGAATACTCTATGCTCCCACGATAACTATAATCATCACAAGAATTCATGCTTATTCAAATACGTTCATAATGGAATTTCTTTTTCAAGAAGTAAATTCAGACATTAAAATTAATAAAAAATTATATCTCTAATTAATCTCTTAGGAAAAGGTTAATAAATAAGGGCATTTTGTTAATTACTTCTGATGCTGATGTCAATTTGACATGGGTACCAGATACTCATTTTTAAGAACCGGTATAATACTTGTCTGATCAAATGTATGGCAATACTCAATAACATCATCCAGTCTGTTTTTCTTTAATCTATGCCGCTGTGCAGCTTTTTCCAGATAACCAAACAGATCATTTCTGGCAAGGCTCCACAAATCCTGAGATGCACAGGCTGAATCGCAAAAAGTCTGGTAATTTCTTTCATTAAGCAGGAAATCTGTAAGAGCACCTGCAAAAAGTGTGTCCTCCAGATTAAACTTATTCTTCCAACCTGCACATAGTATAAGCAGATCTCTGTTTTCTGCGAGAATATATTTACCGATTGCAGAGAAATTCAGGAATGAAGCAATAACAACTGAATAAGATGAAGCTGCCAGTTTGATAGTCTGGGTACCATTAGTAGTGCTGTAAACTATATCTTTATCCCTTACTCTTTCAGGAGTAAAATTAAATGGTGAATTTCCAAAATCAGCAAAATCTCTGACAATTCCATCCCTTTCAGCGGCAACCATATATCCTTTGTCTTTCATAATCCTCGCCTCCTCAAGCGTTTCAACAGGAATAATCCGCTTAACTCCATTCATAAAAGCGGTACAAATTGCTGAAGAAGCACGCAGGATGTCAACAACAACCACTACAGCCTCCTTATTATGAAAATAGGGATACAGAGCCGGAGTGAAACAAACTTCAATTTTATTCATTTTCCGGAAAATGTTTACAAGAATATTATAATAAACTTATATCTGATAACTATTTTGATTAAATACCTTTAAAGAAAGGGGGTTGTACTATTCTGGCTTTAAGATTTTTGTTTCTGATCAGAATAATGATGTCATTACCTTCTGAAGCAAAATCATTTAGTACATAGGCCATCCCAATTCCTTTATTAAGCACGGGAGAAATAGTTCCTGAAGTAACTTTACCAATAATTTCCCCTTCATTGTTATGAACTTCATAATGCTGACGGGGAATTCCTTTGTCTATCATTTCAAAGCCAACAAGTTTACGTTTTACTCCCCTGGCTTTTTGCATCTCCAGAAAATTCCTGTCAATAAAGTCGTTTCCTTCCGAAAATTTAGTTATCCATCCCAATCCTGCTTCAATCGGCGATGTTGTGTCGTCAATATCATTCCCATAAAGGCAATATCCCATCTCGAGTCTGAGTGTATCCCTGGCAGCAAGTCCGGCAGGCTTGATGCCGTAACTCCTCCCCGCCTCCATTATCTTATTCCAGATAGCCGGCCCGTAATCATTGTAAAAATATAGTTCAAGACCCCCTGAGCCGGTATATCCGGTAGCTGAAATTATTACTTCCTGTATCCCTGCAAATGGGGCGGTAATAAATGTAAAGCTTTTCAGATTGGCAAGATCAATATCTGTAAGCTTTTGCAAAGCTTCAACTGCTAAAGGTCCCTGAACTGCAACCTGCGAAATATGATCTGAAGCATTCTCAAGTACAACTCCCGGATTATTCTGACTAACAAGCCAGTTCCAGTCTTTATCTATATTTGAAGCATTAACGACAAGCAGATATTTTGTATCGGAGTATTGATAAACGAGAATATCGTCAATTATTCCTCCATTTCCATTTGGAAAGCATGAATACTGTACTTTCCCCGGCGAAAGACTGCTAACATCATTGGTAGTTACTTTCTGAATAAAATCTTTGGCTTTTTCTCCCTTTACCCATATCTCTCCCATATGTGAAACATCAAAAATACCAAGTTTTCGTCTCACATTTAAATGTTCATCAATTACACCGGAATACTCAACAGGCATATTGAATCCTGCAAAAGGTTTGATCCTGGCGTCAAGAGCCTTATGAACATCAAAGAAGACAGTATTTTTCACCATACTTTATGATTTATATTTTTTATATTAGCAAAAGTAATATATTTTTTTTAGTGGATAAAGCTTGCTTAATAGCATACCTTAAAATTACTGAACATATCAGAAATCAAGATTCATAAAATATAAGTAGTAAAACAGATGAATTTTTAAGTAATGTCGGGATTAATATTTTGTTTATTTTTGAAAAAAAACAGCAGTTATGTTCAGATTCATCCTGATTTTTATCTGCCTGAGTTTTTCAATTGAAAAAATCAATTCTCAGGAACCTGAATCTCCTCCAGGGTGGTTAAAATCGAATGTTCTCGGAGCTGAAAACATCAGGGAATATTCTGATACCGGACAAGTCAAAGTAGTATCCGCATCACGCAGTACAAAATATATATCTGACTTACCTATTACAATTTACGTAGTTACACACGATGAGATAATCCGGAATCAGCATACTACACTCACTGATGTGCTTAAGTCCCTTCCCGGAATAAGGGTTTCCACACCCGGCTCGGGAGAGCTTGGAAACAGTTATCAGGTAAGGGGTTTAACAGGAAATTTCTATACCAAGATCCTTTTAAACGGACTACCGGTAAAACCATCTGTTGTTTCCGGGATGCCACTGGACGCACAACTTCCGGTAAGACAAGCTGAGCGAATTGAAATTATTTATGGCCCGGGAGCAGCTATATACGGGGCTGATGCCGTATCAGGGGTTATAAACATTATAACCCGCCAGGCAGAAGAAGGAACATTTGTACAGGGAGATATCAGCCTGGGACAAAGTGATTTTAATTATATTAATTTCATTATCGGCGGGAAAGCAGGAAAAAACAGAAACATTCTTAATTATAGTTTTTATGGGAGTAAAAATGAACTCTCCGATCTGATGGTAACCAGAGGATATTCAGATGCCTATAATCCTTTAAGCTATCTTCAGAATACCAGAAGAAACATTACCTTAAACAGTGTGGATTACAGGCCACTGGAAATTACAGCCGATGTTCTTCAGAATGAAAGTATTAACAAACAAAATTTTATTTCGGAGTACTATCCTGAAAGGTATGAAGGGGACATCCAAAATCCCGAATTGGAGAATCTTCCTGCATATAGTCATATGATAGGCCTTCAACTGGCTTTCAGGGGTTTGCGTCTTTCATACGACAATATGTACAGGAGATCACACAGTTCGATTGGCCGTTCTCCCTATCTTTTCAAATATAATAATCCCCAGAATTATTGGGGAGATATAATACAAAGAGTAACTCTGAGTTATGATTTGGCCATATCTCCTGTAATACATAGTTCCACTCACCTTTCAAATCTGTGGTATAACATGGATAGCAATTCCAGTTTAGGAGTTACATTTCTTGAAAATACTGATAAGGTTTATCTCTTTTCTTCTTCGCACGATTTTCTTGCTGAACAGGTTTTTACCCTTACCCCGGGGAAAAATATCGAATCAGTTACCGGGATCACTTATCAGCGTTCCAGAAACTTTCCTCTTACAAACTATCTATACTCCCCATGGGATTACAAAAATTATGGAATGTATGACAATTTCTCTTTCCCATACGATAGTCTGCTCGGTTATTTTGGTTTTAACCCACAAAAGTTTACTGAATTATCCGGATTTACGCAGTTGTACTGGTTATTAAAACGGTACACATTTATGGGAGGATTAAGATTTGATAAAAGAAGTAATCTTACAACCATATTTAGTCCCAGGTTTGCTATGCTATACAAGTATTCCGAGATAACTTCACTTTTTGGTTCTATAGGGTTTGCATATAAATCTGCCCCGGCAAATCTTGCCTGGCAATCGGTTGCTTATCCTGCCCCGGAGGATCCTTCCCTAATAAGATATATGGTAGTTCCTAATCCTGACCTTATTCCTGAAAAGTTCAGGGCAACTGAATTGGGAATACGCACAAGATTTGCGAAGCGTATGGATATCAATTTATCCATTTATTATAATGAGATCAACAACCTCATAATGGAGAAATATGTTAAAGTTGAGTCACTTAGCCTGCCCAAGGCCTATTCCGGCTCTCCACTTGACAGCTTATTATTCCGCGAGAATATTTCCGGTTCTGTTTCACGTTTATATGGGATTCAGGCAACTGCCCGATGGAAAAATGTTATACAGGCAGTTAAGCTTGATCTCGAATTGAGCCTTAGTTTCGCACAGAAAAGTGAAAAAATTCCGGGATTAACTGATATCCCAAACCTTCTTGGAGGATTTAAACTTATGCCACGGCATTTCGGCCAATTAAAAGCATCACTTTATCCTGTTGAAAGATTGTATTTTAATATTGAAAGTGCCTGGATGAGTAAATGGCTTAGGGTAATTATCCCTTTCGAGGATTTGTTCCCTGACCTTTTCAGGGATGTTGACGGGTTTTACCTTATGGACGTAAATGCCAATTATCGCGTTGGAGAAAATTTACGCTTATTTATTAAAGCAAATAATCTTTTTGATGAGAAATACGGAGGTCTGGGTGTAACCGGGCAGGCAACTGATTTACCATACAATCCGCAAATGAGAAGACACATACGAATTGGTCTTACATATAATCTTAACTAGAAAGAAATAATGTGTTTATCCCGGAAAGTAATAAACATTATGCGCGTATTGAAAATAATTACGAAATTATAAATATGTCTGTCCTGAAACATATTATTTTATCCTCTGCGCTAATAGTTTTATCATTTGGAAATAATATTTTATTTTCCCAGGAAATATATAATTATGACAGCCTTAAGGTAATCCGGATATATGAGGAAGCAACTAAGAAATACAAGGGAAATGATTTCGAAGAAGCGATAAAGATCGCTGAAAAATCACTGCAAATCTCAACCATATCTGAAGCGTATGATATAATGGGAGATATTATGCTGTTGCTTGGACTTTCCCACTCAGCTGCCGGCAGGCCGGAGCATGGAATTCTTTATATTATCAGGGCAACAGTTGCATATGAAAAAGTTTCAGCGCCGGAGATTGTAAACGCCTTTGAAACTGCGGGAGATCTTTTTGTCAACATGAAGATGTATGCAAAAGCCAGTGAGTATTATATAAGAGCACTTAACAAACTTCCTGATTTTCCTGAACTTACATACAATCCTGTTCTCATTGAGAAAAAAGCTGATGCCTTATCAATTTCTAAGAATTATACTGAAGCTGAAGAGGGATACAAGGATTTGCTGACATGGGCCGAAAAAAATAAAAATATGGATACCTATTTACGGAGTCTTTATAAACTCTCGGAATTATATCTTAAACAAAATTACTATCAGAAAAATATTGAAATAAACCATAAGTTATTTAATCATTTTGAAGCGCAAAATGATAGTGCATCAATGGCATTGCTATCAAACAATATAGGTTATACACATCAACTTGAGGGGAATTACAGAAAAGCATCGGAATACTTTTTAAATGCCATTAAACCTGGGGAGAATATATTGGATGATCCTGATAGAAAATCTTTTTTATTTACAAATCTTGGAATTTGTTATCAGAATCTTAATGAACACGATAATTCACTTAAATATCTCCGGCAAGCACTTGAAATACGAAAATCGCAGAAAAATCATTCAGAACTGGCCAGTCTTCAGAATATTACAGCACTTGTATACCTAAGCCGAAAAGACTTGTATAATGCGGGCATTTTTAGTAGTAGTTCCATAGAATCAGCTAAGCTTACGGAAAATAAAGCACTGTTACAGGAATGTTATCTTACATATTCAAAAATATTAAAACTTGGAAATGATAATATCAGAGCACTTGCATATTACGAGTTATATCTTAATCTCAGGGATTCCTTATTGGTTGAACAAAGGCTTACTGAGCAACAACTTGCTCAAAAAACACTTGAACTTGAAAAAACAGAAAAGGAACTAAGATTAATTCTTGCAGACGAAGAACTTAAAGAGCTTGAACTAAGAAATCTCCAGATTGAAGCTGAGAAAAGAGGAAAGGAAATTGAATTATTAAGGAGGGACCGTGAACTTGAACAAAGTGAAAAAGAGAGAATACTTCAGTCTGTTGAGCTTACAAGGGAAAAGCACGCCTCAGAAATCCGACAAAAGGAAATTGAAGCACTGGAACAAGATAAAGAGATAAGGGAGTTATTGCTTAAACAAAAAGAAACAGAAGAAAAGGAAAGAATTAAGGAGATCCGTTTGCTGGAGATTGAGAAAGAAAGGCAGGAACTGGTAATTGAAAAAGAAATAGAAGCAAGGAAAAGGATCACATGGATGTTAATGCTTTTTGCCTTAATAATAGTATTTGTTATTTCCGGGTTTTTTATAGTAAGGAATAAAAATCAGGTTCTTGCTAAACAAAAAACAGAAATTGAGGAAAAAAATAATGTACTGGAGCAGAAAAATGAAGAAATACTGACACAGAATGAGCAGATAATTCAACAGAAAGAACTAATTGAAGAGAAGAACAAGAGTATAACCGACAGTATACAATATGCCCGCCGCATCCAGTCGGCCGTTCTTCCTCCTGCGAACTTCCTTGATGGAGTTTTTGCCGATTACTTTCTTTTCTTTAAACCTAAAGATATTGTTAGCGGCGACTTTTACTGGGCAGCAAAGAAAAATGATAAATATTTGGTAGCAGCTGCTGATTGCACGGGCCATGGTGTACCTGGTGCATTTATGAGCATGCTTGGTGTTACTTTTCTAAATGAGATTGTAAGTAGAAATGAAGAACTTACCTCATCCCTGATACTGGGAAAATTATGCAATGAAGTTATTAATTCCCTTAAGCAACGGGGGATTGAAGGAGAAACTAAGGATGGAATGGACATTGCGCTTTTAGTATATGATAAGAAAAACCTAAATCTCCAATTCTCCGGAGCTAATAATCCAATGTATCTTTTAAGGGATGGGAATCTGGATATATTTCCGGCTGATAAAAAGCCTATAGGAATTTCTGATCGGCAAACCGGTTCATTCACAATGCACCATATTGATCTGAAGAAAGATGACATTATTTATATTTTCTCAGACGGATTTGCCGATCAATTCGGGGGTCCTTATGGCAAAAAGTTTAAGTATAATCGCTTCCGCGACACACTGAAAAGCATTCAGCAAATGTCAATGAAGGAGCAAAAAGAAGAACTCTCGAATCTTTTCGATATGTGGCGAAGCAATATTGATCAGATAGATGATGTGCTGATAATTGGTTTAAGGGTTTAATTCTTCACTACATACCTGTAACTTTAAACTCAACCCTTCTGTTCTTTTCGCGTCCGTCGGGGGTATCGTTGGGAGCAACAGGTTGAGTGAATGCATATCCCCTCGACTCCAGTCTGCTCCTGTCAATACCATTTGCCACAAGGTAGTCAACAACAGATCTTGCCCTGTCTTCAGAGAGTTTAGTATTTAGCTTTAATGAGCCAACATTATCTGTATGCCCGGATATTTCCAGTTTTAAAGTTGGATTGCTTTCCAGAAACTCAATTACCTGGTTTAACTGAGTATACGATTCCGAGGTAAGAGCAGCTTTATTGGTTTCAAAATAGATGTTCTCAAGAATAACTTTTGTACCAATCTCTACTTTCTCAAGGAAAAAATCCCTGATAACTGGTTCATCTGTTGAGGCATCTGTCATATTAACAACATCGAGGAAAAAAAGGAAATCTTTTGCTTTTATCTCAACCCCATAATTTTTCGCTACTGAAAATTTAACCCTGTAATTGCCATTTTCATCAGACACAGTGGTGGCTATTATTTCAGACATTTCAACATCAATGAATTCAAGTCTGGCAATCACCGGATCATTAGTTTTCTTGTTGAAAACATTTCCAGTCAGATAATAGGATGAATCTATCTCCAAAATAGAAGGCTGAGTGAAGAAACCTTTTTTATTAAGATCAATTACTCCGGCAACAGGGATATCCTCAGTACTGAGTAAAAACTCCTTTTCTGAACCCAGAAAAATAACCTGATAAATATCCCTTGCACCTGAACCCCCTTCTCTGATAGTTGAATAATAACCATACTGCCCATCTTGTGACAGAGAGAAGAAAATATCATCATCCGGTGTATTAACAGGATAACCAAGGTTTTCCGGATCTGACCAGGTGTTATCATCACGTTTTACAAACCTGAATATATCATACCCTCCCATAGTATTGTGACCTTTGGATGAGAAATATATTTCCTTCCTGTCAGGTGTCATGAAAACTCCGGATTCATCATATTCTGTATTTAGAATACTTCCCAGATTAGAAGGGGCTTTCCATCTGCCTTTATTATCTGTTGTGCTAAATAAAATATCTTTACCACCGTGAGTAAGTTCAGCATTTGTGGAAATAAAAAAGATTGAATCGTTGCCAGGGGTCACAAATACGGAACCTTCAAAATCCTTGCTGTTAATTTTTGAAGATAATGGTTTGGGAGTTTCCCATTCATTTTCCTTTTTCTCACTAAGGTAAATATCACCACGATTTTTCTTTCCACGATAAACATATAACTTGTTACCATCAGGAGAAGCACCAACAACTGCATCATTTTTCGACTTTCTTGAAACCTCAGGGACTACTGAAGCCACAGTCCATGTTCCATCAATCAGCTGACTAATAAAAATATTCTCATAAAATTTATTATCATATGGATTTCTTTTTTTATTCTTATTAAACGGCCTTCGGGAGTTAAAGAATAAAACAGAATCATTATTGGTGAAAACGGAGAAATAATCATCATAAGGAGAATTAATTGCCGGTCCCATATTCTTTATAATGACCCTTACAGGGGTTTCTACTATTTTTTTCCCATTCTCACATTCCTGAATCAATTTGTCAATGTATAAAGATTGAGTGGCAAATTCCTCAGGTTTAAGATTCCTTTTATATACCGTATAATACTCAATAGCTTTATCAAACTCAAGTACAAGATGATAAGCCCTTCCAAGGAGGTATTGCATTTCAATACTCATATCAGGAGCCTGATCATAGGCTTTGCGCAAAAATTTCAGTGCTTCGTATTTATCATCAGTATAGAGATAACAAACTCCTATTTTAAAATTCAGCACAGGATGTTCACTATTATACTGGTGCGCCTGAAGGTAATGTTCCCTGGCAAGGTTATAGGTTCCCTGACCTCCCTCAAAATATTTGTCACCATCAATTATGTTCCACCAGGCCTCCCTGAATCCTTCATCAACATCTGTTTTGAATGATTTACGGCTTATTTTCAGATCATACTGAGCATCCAGAACCAAAGAAAAACTCAATAAGAGGAAAATAAATAATAAAAGTTTGGTATTCATCTCCTGATCTTATTTATTAATTTATTTGCATTCTTTAACATAATTTTCAGCCTCACTTACACCAAGTTCAAGAGCTTTTTTCCAATCAGAACAAGCTCCGGGTAAATCACCGGTTAATTCTCTGACCAGTCCCCTGTTTAAATAAACAATACCATAATTATCCGGCGTTCCGAGAATTTGATTGTACAAACTCAAAGCTTCATTGAAGTTCGTCATTTTCGCAAAGGTAGAGGCCTTATTGTTTAATGCAGGCACATAGTTCTCTTCCACCATTATTGCCTGCTCAAAATCCAGCAAGGATTCTTCTATCTCCCCCAGGTAAAAACGGGCAGCTCCCCTGTTATTATATGCAATTGCAAATGAAGGATCAAGGTTTATAGCTACAGAATAATCCTGAATCGCCCCTTCGTAATCGCCAAGAACAATTTTCACACTACCCATATTATTAAAAGCTACCGGAAAATCATGTTTTAACCCGGTTGCCAAACGATAATCATATAATGCCCCCTGCATATCACCAAGTACTCTTCTTGCTGTACCTCTGTCATGATAAGCAAGAGCATAATTATTGTCTTTTTCTACTGCACTTGTATAATCCGTAATTGCTCCCTGATAATCACCAAACAGATATTTACACAATCCGGAGTAATAATAAGCCTGAGGTTCATGATACCCCAGATTTATTGATTTATTAAAGCAGTCGAATACAACTGAATTCGTATCCGCATCAAACTGCAGGTATGCAAGGTAGAACCAGTATTCTCCATCTGAGGGTTTGGCTTTTACAAGTTCCTGAAAGTCAGTAATAGCATCCGGGATCATACCCAGTTCAACTTTAACTTTTGCGCGTAATACAAAAGCGTCAGGGAAATCAGGGTAAAGGCTGAGACTAGTCTCCAGAAATGAAAAAGCATCCTGATAATTATCGGATGAAATACTTTCAACTGCTTTATTATAAGCAATTATGGCATTCTTTTTATCCTTTTCGGAAACCTGCCCGAAAAGCGAATACACGGTCAGTAAAACTGCAAAGAAAATACTTATTTTTTTTCTCATTGTTTAATTATATATTCAGTATTTTTATAATGACTACCACTATTACCCTTAAATTTGAGCAAATATCAGGATATTCAAATGTAATAATTTACAAAGCTAAAATTTCATATATTAATTAAAACTTTTGCACATCATAAGATAAATATATTAAATAGGTTATATAAGTCTGAAGCGCAGATATTGTCGAAATAATAATTTAGATATAATATTAATTTTTCAGTAAATTAAAGATTTTTGTTCAAAAAATAAAAAAATGATCTATTTTTAAATAAATTTTAAAGTATCCGGTTATTTTATTTCTGACTTTTAAGCAAAGGGATAGTTCGGATGATATCTTATTTCTCATCTGGTTTTAATTATTTTAAAGTCTTAATATTTCTTTATGAAGACTGATCTTAGTTATATAATGTCTATGAGTGATGGAAATCAAGCCATTGTTAAAGAAATAATTGATATATTTTCCAGCCAGATAAGCGAGATAGGTACCGAATTGCAAAAAATGGAATCCATAAAAGATTATGATGCTTTAAGTAAACTGGCTCATAAAGCGAAATCTTCTGTAGCTATTATGGGAATGAAAACTCTTGCAGCGAAACTTAATGAATTTGAAATATTAGCAAAAGAAAAACGGAATTCCAATTCTTACCCCGATTATATTAATTACTTTATCACTGAAAGTGAGGAAGCTTTAAAAGAATTAATACAATTCAGGAATAACAAAAATTATTTCACAGACCATGATTAAAACAGAATTTATTAATGGAGTTATTATTGCATCCCTGAGTGATGTTTCCAGGTTTAATGCACTGATCTCAGAACCGGTGAAAGAAGAACTGAAATCCTTGTTCTCCAGTCCGGATACAAAATTAATACTTGATTTAGAAGGAGTTAAATTTATTGACAGTTCTGGTTTCGGAGTTTTTCTTTCAATAATGAAAACTGCAAACAACAGTTATGGCTACTTCAAAATATGCAATATTTGTGAAGAAGTTATGGAGTTATTCAAATTACTTCAGCTCCATAATATATTTGAAATATATAATACCCGTGAGGATGCTTTAAAAAGTTTTGAATAATCAATTGTGAAAAATCAGATTATCTGACCCTGCATCAATAATTTCTTTAATCACTGCCTATTACTGGATCCAATTTACCTTCCCGCGCTCTCGAATTAAGGTTCAATGCATAGCGTTCAAGAGCATTGAATGTAGATTCCGCGCTTTCAGAATTAATTTTTGAAACTTTTCTGAGTTCAGTGATTATCTTCCTGAGTTCTTTTATATTCAAACCATTATCTTTAAGTAACTGAGAAACAGAATCAGAAACAGAAAGAATTCCAATAAGAAGGTGTTCAACCGAAATATACTGATCACTCATTTCATTTGCAATAGCAAAAGCTTTGTTAATTGCGCCTGAAGCAGTACCTGATGACCAAGACCTGAAGCAATTGAAAAAGCCGTTTGTATCGCCTCCTGTGATTTTATTGTAAGATTATTATAATTCATTTTTCAAATAGCTTAACTTTAATCCACAATTTCCAGTCTCAAATTAACTGCCATCGATAATTCTATGTCATGTTGTCATAGTTGGAACAAATCAGCATATCTACGCAATACTTGATAATGAATTTGATTTATCAGCGCGAATGGAGGCTGTCTGAAAAGACTAATCATTGAATTAATAGATTTTAAATAAATTTGAAATATTGTTTCAATTTAATTTATATATTCGGGTGCAAATATTATATTTATTGAATATCTTAAGAAACATTTAATTTTTCATGAGCGAACAGATTCTAAAAGCTTTGATGCAATTGTTTGCAATCATCGCCCGTCCTGAAAGCAATAAAGAAGACAGGAAAACTGTTGTTGATTCTTTTCTGAAACGTCAGTTAAACCAGGAACTTGTTGAAGAGTATCTGAAGGTATTTGATGAGTATTATATGATGCATCAGGAAAAACAAAAAGCAGAAGGATCAAGAAGACGAGTGATCTCAGCAAGTTCCGTTAAAGTATTAAAAATATGTACAGAGATAAACGAAGAACTGGCACAAACACAAAAAATAATAGTTCTAATCCGTCTTCTTGAATTCGTTAAGATTGACAATGTGGAGATTACCGGACAGGAAATGGAATTTGTAAATACAGTTGCTGAAACATTTAATATCCCGGATAAAGAATACCAGATAATTCGGGAGTATGTGCTGTTTCCTTTCGATTTAATACCCGACTATTATGAAGTGCTTATTATAGACGAAAAAGGAGAAGATGAGTACGAAGAGAAGAAAGCGAAACATATAAAGGAGGATGCTCTCTCAGGTCAGATCCGTGTTCTGAATGTACCTTCCACAAATATGTATTTCATAAGATACATTGGAGTAAATGAACTGTATATAAACGGACAGATGATAGAACAGGATAAAGTCTATCCTTTCAATTATGGTTCATCTATACGTAATCAACTTATAAAACCTATTTATTATAGTGATATCGTAAGCAGATTTACTGAAGACAAAATTAAATCGAAAATCATTTTTAATGTTAAAGATGTAATTTATAAATTTAAATCAGGGAAAACAGGCTTACATAAAATAAATTTCACTGAAATTTCCGGCCGGCTTGTTGGTATTATGGGCGCCAGCGGAGCCGGGAAATCAACTCTTCTTAATGTTCTGAACGGCTCAACCCCTCCTTCCTCCGGCGAGGTATCAATTAATGGGATTAGTATTCATAGTAATAATAAAAGCATAGAGGGTATCATTGGTCATGTTTCGCAGGATGACCTGCTTATTGAGGAGTTAACTGTTTTTCAGAATCTCTATTATAATGCAAAACTTTGTTTTGACAATTATTCAGAAGCTCAATTAATCGAAACTGTTCATCGTGTTCTTAAGAATCTTGGACTATTTGAAATAAAAGATATTCAGGTTGGGTCTCCTTTAAATAAAAAGATCAGCGGAGGACAGAGAAAACGGCTGAATATTGCCCTTGAGTTAATAAGGGAGCCCGCCGTCCTGTTCCTGGATGAGCCAACTTCAGGTTTATCCAGCAGGGATAGTGAGAATATCATGGACTTACTGAAGGAACTATCTTTGAAAGGCAAACTTGTTTTTGTGGTAATTCATCAGCCTTCTTCAGATATCTTTAAAATGTTTGATAAACTTTTAATACTTGACACAGGGGGATATCTGATCTATAATGGAAATCCTGTTGATTCGATCATTTATTTTAAATCGAAGGTTCACCATGCCAATTGGAATGAAAGCGAGTGCCATTCCTGCGGTAATGTAAACTCTGAACAAGTATTTAATATAGTGGAAGCATCGGTTCTCGATGAATATGGAAAATTAACCGATACCAGAAAAATATCACCCACAGAATGGAGCGACTTCTATGAAGTAAAAAAAGAAGAAGTAGAGGTTAATCATGGAGGTATTGATGATCTGCCCGAAATAGTATTTAAAACCCCTAACAGATTTAATCAATTCCGGGTATTTGTCACTAGGGATATTCTTAAAAAACTTAGTGACAGCCAGTATCTTGCCATTAACTTTCTTGAAGCTCCTGTTCTGGCGTTTCTGCTGTCTTTTATCATAAAGAATTTCAATGTTGATATCTCCAATCAATATGGCTACACTCTGTTAGAAAACAATAACCTTCCGGTTTATATCTTTATGTCAGTCATTGTAGCAATTTTCATGGGGCTGACTGTTAGCGCGGAAGAAATTATTAAGGACAGAAAAATACTGAAACGTGAAGCTTTCCTGAATCTTAGCTGGTCGGGTTATCTCTGTTCCAAAGTTTTTGTACAGTTTTCACTTTCTGCTATCCAGGCTGCATCCTTTGTTTTAATTGGTAATACTATCATGGAAATAAAAGGAATGTACCTTGAATACTGGCTGGTTTTATTCAGTGCCTGGGCCTTCTCAAATATTATGGGACTACTTATTTCCGATAGTTTTAAAACAGTGGTTACCATATATATATTAATCCCGTTTCTGGTAATACCACAGATTATACTAAGTGGGATAATTGTGAAATTTGAAAACCTGAATCCCCATATATCGAGTCCTAAGTCAATACCCATCTATGGTGAGATTATTACAGCCCGATGGGCTTATGAAGGGCTTGCAACCTATCAGTTTATGAATAATCAATATATAGGAAGGTATTATGAATTAGATAAACTGAGCAGTAACGCAAGTTTTAAATCTGATTTTCTCATTAATGAATTACAGAATAAACTAAGATTTGTAGAAAAAAATCTGAATGACAATTCTTTTTCAGAACATATTTCCTATAATCTTAATCTTGTGAGGAATGAGATTGATAAAGAATATAATTTCCGGCTTTTACTTAAAAAAGATTTTCCGGCTGCTCCTGATATTTATTTTGAAAAAAATTATAAATTAAATATAAACGATATTTCCCCGGAAACACTTCAGGAAGCGTTAAAATATCTTCATACCATTCGTGATTTTTATTCACGCCTGTTTCGTCATGTATATGAAAGTAAAAATAAAATTCGATCCCAGGAGGATAAAGAATTTATTGACAGTTTAAAAAGGACTCATCATAATGAGAGTCTGGAAGAATTTGTTACCAATAAGAATGAGTTCAAGAGAATAGTTGAATACGATGGTGAACTTATTCAAAAAACCGATCCTATTTATCTGGATCCAACGAACAAATTTCTGAAGGCACATTTCTATGCTCCCAGGAAAAGAGCCTTTGGTCAGTATTTTCCTACAATATGGGTAAATATTGCAGTGATCTGGGCATTCTCCATTCTATTGTTCATTATCCTGTATTACAGGTTGCTGAAAAAGACACTTGATTTTTTTGAAGATATTGAATTTAGAAAATAAATATATCCAAGCTTTTAAACAGTAGGAATAATACAATTCAGGAAAATAAAAAACCATCCAATCAAATGCCCGGGTGGCGCTAAAAAATAGGTTTCTTTTTGAAATACCGGATACCTTGACTAATTATTAAAAATATAAGCCAGTTGTTAATCAAGTTCGCTTATTTTTAGAAAATTACATGAAAGTACTTCTTACAGGTGCAACGGGTTATATAGCACAAAGATTATTGCCTTTGCTATCAGGCAAAGGGCATGAGGTGATATGTTGTGTTCGTGACCGCGCAAGGTTTGATACAGGGAAGTACAAGGCAAGGCATTTGTCAGTAATTGAAGTTGATTTTTTAAAACCTGAAACACTTCAGAATATTCCCTCTGATATTGATGCAGCCTATTACCTTATTCACTCCATGTCAACTTCAACCGGTGATTTTGAAAAAATGGAGGAGCTCTCAGCCATCAATTTTAAAAACTCCATTCAACAAACCAAAGCCCGTCAGGTTATCTATCTGAGTGGAATAATAAATGAGGAAACATTATCAAAGCATCTTTCCAGTCGAAAGAATGTTGAAAGAATACTTGGTTCCGGATCTTATGCATTAACAACACTGAGAGCAGGAATCATTATAGGTTCCGGAAGTGCTTCCTTCGAAATAATCCGTGATCTGGTTGAGAAGTTACCCCTTATGATTGCACCCAGATGGCTGAATACCTTATCTCAACCTATTGCTATTCGCAATGTTATTGAATTTCTTTCCGGGGTATTACTTAATGAAGAAACATTCAACCATAGTTATGATATCGGCGGACCTGATATACTTACTTATAAACAGATGCTGCTTACCTTTGCAAAGGTCAGGAAACTTAAGCGATGGATATGGATTGTCCCGGTTATGACACCAAAATTATCCTCTTACTGGCTATACTTTATTACCTCCACCTCATACTCTCTTGCTCAGAATCTGGTCGATAGCATGAAAGTTGAAGTAATATGCAAAGATAACAACCTGAAAGAGATACTTGGAATTGTTCCTCTTAGTTATGAAGATGCCATAAAAGAAGCATTTATAAAGATTGAGCTAAATCAGATCCCCTCCAGCTGGAAGGATGCATTAACATCCAATACTCTTAATGACGGATTAACCAGATATGCAGAAGTTCCGGTACACGGATGCTTTTTTGATTACCGGAAACTTCATATCGAAGACAGCGAAATGGTACTTGAAAAAATATGGTCAATCGGAGGAACCACAGGATGGTATTACGGCGATTGGTTTTGGAGGTTTCGTGGATTTATAGATAAACTCTTCGGTGGTGTGGGGCTAAGGAGAGGCAGAAAAAACCAGACAGAAATCTCACCGGGTGACACCCTCGATTTCTGGCGGGTCCTTATAGCCGACAAAAAGGAAAAAAGATTACTTCTTTTTGCGGAGATGAAACTTCCCGGCGAGGCCTGGCTGGAATTCAGAATAGATGATCAAAATGGATTGCACCAAACTGCAACATTCAGACCACTAGGTTTATCTGGCAGATTATACTGGTATAGTGTTCTGCCTTTCCATGGTTTTATTTTCCGGGGAATGATAAGAAATATTGCCCGTGAACGAACAAGCCACTCAAAACATGGTTCTGCTAAGGAAATTCGCCCTGGCAGAACTTCCGGATAACAGGATTTTTATTCTGGTAACAGACAATAATGGTTATACCCCACAAATGAAAATGACAACTAATAAAGAAGAATTGTGAACCAAACATTAATTTATTCTTAAATATATAATTCATTTATCTGTTTTCAGATTCATGTATATATATTTGTCCGTTCTGAATCTTATTGGCTCATTTTGGCCTTGAGTTCATTGAGAGATATATATGAAGAAAGGTTTACATTTTAAAACGATAGTCATTTCTGATGTCCATCTTGGCACAAAAAGTTCTAAAACTAAAGAACTATCAAAATTTCTGAAGAAATATACTTCTGATAAATTGATTCTTAATGGTGATATTATTGACGGGTGGCGATTAAAAAAATCAGGCAAATGGGAAAAACAACATACAGATATCTTAAAATTATTAATCAAAGTAATTGATAAACAAAAGACTCAGGTAATTTATGTAAGGGGAAACCATGATGACTTTCTTGATAAAATACTTCCATATTCTTTTAAAAAATTATCCATTGTCAGAGAATACTATCATTATAGTAATAATAAAAAATACTTGGTGATCCATGGTGATATTTTCGATCATATAACAACAAATATGAGATGGCTTGCTAAAATGGGTGACATAGGATATACTTTTCTACTCTGGATAAATAAAATCTATAACAACCGAAGGCTAAAACAGGGAAAATCATATTACTCCATCTCCAAAATAATTAAACGCAAAGTTAAAAAAGCAGTTTCTTATATTTCCGGATTTGAAGATGCAATAAAAAAACTGGCTCTTTCCCGCGGTTGTGAAGGAGTAATATGTGGACATATCCATCATCCTGCTATTATTCAGGATGAAAATTTAATTTATCTGAATTCAGGTGACTGGGTTGAGTCACTAAGTGCATTAGTAGAAAGTTTTGATGGAAAATGGAACATATTATTTTTTGATGACCTTCATTTTAATAAAAAAAGTTCCGCAGGTGTCCAGCTTGTTGAAAAAAAAAGTAAAAACGAAGCCAGCAGAAGCGAAAGGTAATACCTGCTATTTTTAAAGCCAAAGTCAGCTTTTACAAAAGACCGCAAACTCTAATTACCATTTTATATTAATTTTACTGTAATTAATACAGATAACCATATTATTAAAATGAGAAATTATATTTTAGCAGAAACAAATTGGGATGTTCTGAAAGACACAAAATTCAAACTGGCAATTCTACCCTGGGGAGCCACTGAAGCCCATAATTATCACTTACCTTATTCAACGGATAATATTCAGGTTGAGTTAATTGCAGTTGAATCAGCCCGTTTGGCATGGGAAAAAGGAGCAGAAATTATTGTTTTACCAACCATCCCGTATGGAGTAAATACCGGACAAAGGGATATTTACCTTGATATAAATGTAAATCCCAGCACTCAATCAGCAATCCTGTCAGATATCCTTGATGTTCTAAACCATCAGGGTGTCCGGAAATTATTGATATTTAACGGTCATGGAGGGAATGATATGAAAGCTATTGTTAGAGAACTTGGACTTAAATATCCGGAGATGTTTATTGCCATCGCAAACTGGTACCAGGCGTTAAACAAGATGGAATATTTTGAAAACCCCGGAGACCATGCTGATGAAATGGAAACCAGCTTAATGTTATATCTTCGGCCAGATTTGGTTTTACCAAAAGATAAATGGGGGGAAGGGAAAGAAAAAAAGAATAAAATCAAAGCATTTTCTGAAGAATGGGCCTGGACTGAACGTAAATGGTCACAAATAACTAAAGATACCGGTATAGGAAACCCAAGACTTGCAACTAAGATTAAAGGCGAAAAATATTTTCATGATCTGACAATGAAAATTAGTAACCTGTTATGCGAATTATGTGAAATATAAAATTATGAGAGATTTAAAAAATAAAAAGATTTTAGTTGCAAGATTGTTTCCTGAAATAGCAACAGAATTATTAAGAGACGCAGGATTTGATGTGAAAACATGGAATAAAGACATGCCAATGACGCAGGAGGAGTTAATTAAAGAAGCAAAAATCCATAATGCATTATTTTGCTCTTCGACTGAAAAAATTGACAGGAAATTTTTAGCTGCCTGTTCTCACCTGGAGATAATTTCATTATATGCTGTTGGATATGACAACATAGATATTACAGAGGCAACAAGATTAGGAATTCCCGTAGGTTTTACCCCAAATGTCCTGAATGATGCTACTGCTGATATAGCTTTCGGACTGATGATCGCAACCTCAAGAAAAATGATGTATCATCACAAGAAAATACTCAAAGGTCATTGGGACTATTTCAAACCAAAAGCAAATCTTGGAATCGAACTGAAAAATAAAACGCTTGGAATTTATGGACTTGGAAGAATCGGTCTGGAAATGGCCAGAAGGTGTAAAGGTGCTTATAATATGAGAATTATATATCATAACCGAAAATCTAATCCGGAAGCAGAGCAGTTAGTAGATGCGAGATATGTAGATTTCATTAGTTTGTTAAATGAAAGTGATGTAATCTCTGTGCATTGTTCATTGAATTCAGAAACTAAAGGCATTTTCAATAAGACAGCATTCAGCCGGATGAAGAAAAATGCAATATTTATTAATACATCACGTGGATTAGTACATAATGAGAACGATTTGATTGAAGCATTAAAAACCGGAACGATTTGGGGAGCAGGTCTTGATGTAACAAATCCTGAACCTATGCATCCTGATAATCCTTTACTGGAAATGGAAAATGTAACTGTTTTGCCGCATATTGGTTCAGGCACAATGGAAACAAGAGAAGAAATGGCAAGATTAGCAGCTTTGAATATTATTGAGTTTTATAAAAATAAAAGGTGCCCTCATATAGTAAATCCTGAAACTAACCGAATCTGAATTACATCTACGGTAATCATTTCCCGGATTCGATTTACATGAACACTTCTTTGTCAAAAAGAAAACAATAACATATTTTTACCTTTTATTATAAGCACGAAAATTTTACAATTAAATTTTAGAAAATATGTATTCATATAAATTATTACCTGTTTACATTTTATCATTAGTCTGCTTTTCTTCATACGGTCAGAATTATCCAACTGCTGAAATATCCAATCATTTGGTTAAAATGAAGCTTTATCTGCCTGACAATAAAAATGGTTATTATCGTGAAACCCGGTTCGACTGGTCAGGTGTAGTATATAGTCTCGAATACAAGGGACATCAGTATTTTGGACAATGGGGCCATTCATCTGATCCAAATGCCAGGAGTATTATTACCGGACCTGTTGACGGATATATTGCACCTGGATTAGGATATGAAGAGGCTGAACCCGGAGGTGAATTTATTAGGATTGGAGTTGGAGCATTGGAGAAACCCAAGGAAGACAATTATCAGCGGTTTGCAGTTTATAATATTATTGATAATGGAAAATGGACTATTGAAAAAGGTGTGGATTGGATAGAATTTTGTCATGAGATAAAAAGAGAAACCGGATGGGGCTATATTTACAGGAAAAGAATTGAACTTTCTGATGAAATGCCAGGATTTCTAATAAAATATTCCCTGAAAAACACAGGTAACAAAACGATTGAAACAGATCAGTTCAATCACAATTTTTTTGTTATCGATAACTGTCAGACAGGGCCGGATTTTAGTATTAAATTTCCATTTTTAGTCAGCATGGATGAAACTGAACATAACAGAACTCATGACCTGCTATTATTAAAAAACAATGAACTTGTATTCCTCCATGAAATTAATAATAATCAGAATGTATGGCTTGCTCTTAAAGGTTTTGGAACGGAAGCTTCACATAATCATATTGAAATCATTAATAAAAAAACCGGAGCAGGCATTTCAGTTCAGGGAGATCAGCCACTTTATAAATTGGTTTTTTGGGCTGCAAGAAATACTTTATGCCCTGAAACTTTTATCTACCTTAAAGTTGCTCCCGGGGAAGAGAAAAAATGGAATTCAACATATAAGTTATTCAAGCAATAATCTAATAAAGCTCGTTGTGCGAATATATTTCACTCTATAATGAAAATTCAGTATTGCTCCGATCTGCATCTTGAGTTTAATCAGAACCAAAAATATATTATAGGCAAACCTCTCCCTGTTTGCGGTGATATTTTAATTATGGCAGGAGATATAGTTCCTTTGCACGATGAATATTTAAATAATTCCTTTTTCAGTTTTATTGCTGATAATTTCAAACAGGTATTCTGGATTCCTGGTAATCATGAATTCTATCATAAAGATCTTACAGAATTTAATTCATCATTTACACTAAAGCTAAGAAGCAATTTACACATTGTTAATAACATCGAATTAAATTATGAAAATATACGTTTTATTTTCAGCACTCTATGGACAAGTATAAGCCATCATAATGAAAGGATCATCGAAAGCAGGGTTTCTGATTTTTCCTGTATTACAAAAAATAACAGAAGGTTAAAAGCAGCAGATTTCAATGAATTACATACAGAAAGTTATAAGTTTATTGAAAACTCCCTTGTTAAAAAAATTCCTAAAACTGTAATGGTAACTCATCATTTACCATCTTACCTGTGTAATTCAGAATTGCATAATAATAGCCCTATCAATGAAGCCTTCTGTGTTGATCTCACCAGTTTTGTCGGTACCAGCCATGTAAATTTCTGGATATACGGGCATAGTCATTTTAATCAAAAACCCATATACATAGGAGATACTATTTTACTGACAAATCAACTGGGGTATGTTCATTTAAATGAACATGTCACATTTAAAGAAAATGCCTATTTTTCAATATAATTATGGGGCATACTCATGGTGAAATTCGGAAATCAATGCTGATCCTGCTTTGAAAAACAGATAATTGCGACAATACTTTCTTTAACAGAGCCCCCTCCATTTCTATCAGACTTTTGACATTCAGCGTATTAGATAAAGGAAGGTTGCTGTCAGATAGTTCCAACTGCTTTCTGAATCGTAACTTCATCAGGTATTCCCAGGCAAAAACTATTTCATCAATAGTATCAGCACTAACGACTTCTTTTTCCTTAAGCGAATTCAATCTGTCAACAGTATTTGTATGCTGAATATCAGCTTTAAGAGAATAGGTTCTTGCAAACATGACGATAATACTAACAGCATTTTTCAGATCAACCATATCTGCAGTTTTATCCGGTAAGAAATTTCCTGAAGAAAGACTTTGGGATTTCACATTGCATGTATTCGACGCCATATGATATAAAAACAGGGGGTTTCGCTTACTAAGAGCATTAATTGTAGTTCTGAGCCGACCGGGTAGTTTCTCATCCCCATAAACATTCCTGAAATCAAAAAATATACTGGCATCAAGCAGATTCTGAGGTTCAGGATTAGTTATCCACTCAGTAAAATATTTCTCCCAGTTTTTTAAGGGTTTACACCATTCCGGATTTTTAGCCATAATATTACCTTTGCAAAAAGAATAGCCAATATAATCCAATGATTGGCAAACCAAATATCCCAATTTCTGAAAATAATCATTAACCGGGTCTGCTTCTTCAACAGGCACGTCATCATAAATAATTGCATTATCCTGGTCAGTAAGCAGTGTTTCTTCTTTTCTCCCTTCACTACCCATACAAATAAAAGAAAAACCGACAGGTGGTGGCCCTATTTTACTGATTATGATATCTATAACTTTTCTTATTACTGCATCAGAAAAAGACGAGGTAATATTAGTAATATATTTAACTGACAATCCGCTCTTTATGAGGGATTTAATATATATTTGCAGTTGGCTGTAATGATTTTTTAACTCATCATCTGTTTCCGCTTTTCCTACCTTTTCGATAAAAAACAAGAGTGAATTTCTGAATTCTTTTAATATATCATTCATCCTGAATATTCCGGAGATATTGCCCGGTTCATTTTTTACAACCAGGTGATTTATTTTATTTTCTTCGCATAGTAATATAGCATCAATTATCGAAACTGATTCTTTTGCTGTGATCAAAGGTGAACTCATTATAAGATATGCGGGATTATCCAGCTGCAGATCAAATGAGAGAACACGGTTCCGGATATCACTGTTAGTAATTATTCCAATATGATCTTTTTCATCTTTTGTAAGCAACAGATTATCAGTTTTCCGGATAGTAAGTTCCTTAAGCACGTGAGCTATGGTTGAGTTTGCATCCATCTCATGAACAGGAGCTAAATAATTCTTCAAAGGCTGTTCAATAAAAAAGGTAAATGATTTCAACTCGGCTATCAGTTGCCTGGATTCTTCTTTTTCCTTTTCCTGTTTTGTAATATCCATAATGATCCCGTCACAGACCAGTTCATCATGTATGTCCGTTTTCGAAACAACAAGAGTAACTTTGACAATAGCCGGTTCATGGTTTTTCTTAATTATTTTTAAGATTTTGTTTTTTAAGTACCCGTTATCCACCAGTATTTTTCTGAAATTCTTTTTGTCATCAGTATCAGTGAGCATTTCCAGTATATGCATTTCTGATAATTCATTGAAGTTGTCATATCCTAATATGCTCACAGTTGTTTCACTTGCAAAAAGAAAACTGCCTTTAGATTCCATCCTTGCCCTGAAAAAACCAACATCCAATAAGCCGATAAGTCTCTGATAATCTATGCTTGACAAATTAATATCTTTTTCAACAGTTAAATCTTTAACAATAATAATATTGACCTTTTTATTGAAAAAATCACCCTTGGATGATGTAATCAATACTTCAATAAAACCGCCATTCTTTATTTTAAGGTTGGTTTCAAACTGGCCTTCTCTCACAACATTTCCGGAAAATGTTTCAATGACATAATTGTTGTTATTACCACTTATCAATTCATTAAAAGAACGATCGATGAGTTCGGTATTTTCATAACCTGTCATTTGCGTGATTACATTATTAGAAAAACTTATTTTTCCGTCAATAAGCATTATAAGTCCTTCCGTTGCAGCTTCAACCAGTGTTTTATATTTTTCTTTTGATTCCTGCAGCTCGTTTTCTGCATAAAGCCTTTTCATCTCAATTTTCAGGCTGTTGCGGGAAATGATCAGTAGAAGAAAAGCAATTGACGAAGAAATTCCAATTGATATCCACAATATTTTTTTTGTAAGAGCTCTGATTTCCTTTTTCACATCCTCTATATATATACCTGTTCCAATAACCCAGCCCCACGGTTCAAATAAACTGACGTATGAAAGTTTCGGGACAATATGAAGTGAATCATCTTTCCATTGCCACATATAATCGACATATCCATGTCCCGATTTTTCAACTGTCCTGACAAATTCCACGAAAAGTTTTTTACCATGCGGATCGGTTAAATCAGTTAAATCCGTTCCATTTAATTCAGGTCGGTATGGATGCATTACCATATTGGGATGCATATCAGTTATCCAGAAATAATCCTTATTATCCTCACCGTATCGCAAATATTGAATTCTGGATATAGCAGTATTTTGAGCTTCCTCGCGGGAAATTAATCCGTTTCTTTCATCATTTTCATATTTAGCCAGTATACTACAGGCAGAATTAATTAATTCTTTTATCATCTCCCGTTTCCCATTCATTATATTCTGCTGAAAATGAGGTATTACAAAGAAAAACATGGCAAGTACAAACAACAGAATAGATAAAATAGAAGGGAAAATTATATTTAAGTAAAATCTTTTCATATTGTAAATGTATAAAAAAACTATGCTGTACTATTCAAAAGATAAGAGTATGTCATCTCATCTTCCACTAAGCATTGAAAATGGAAATTTTGACAGGAAAGTCTTTAATAATGATAATGCAGACAGAAAGAGATAAGCTGCGAATCAAATCTTTATCAGAAATTATATATAAATGCCAGCAAAGCTCTTTTATTGGCGATTGGTTTGGTGTTTGTGACACCTCCCCTATTATCGCCGTTTTTCTTCCCGTATGCAGCAGAGGTAAATTCTCCTTCCATGGCAATCCGAAGGTTTCCGGAAATAAATATAATTCTTGGAGACAGCCTGTAAACATGATCGATATTTGCACCTCTCGAATAGAATGTTCCTTTAATTAGGTCGGAAGAGCCAATATTTTTTGTATATCCACCAAAAAAGCCAAACTGAATTTTCTCCCCGTTAGTTTGAAGGTCAGCCCAGTACGATGCCGTATTTATATTTGAAAATTCTTTGGCACCAGATAAAGTGTCAGTTACTTCCTTTATTGCATAACCCCCAATCATCACCATATCAAATGCATTTTGAGCATATATTGCTTCCATCTTCAGAGAAAGAGGTTTGAATTTCAGATTCACAAATCCTATAGCCGATAAACTTTTTAAAGTATTATCCGTTTTCTGCTTATTTGTTCCGGAACTATTCGCAGTATAAAGTTCAGGTAAAATGGTCTTATGATCAATTCCGGCGCCGATTAAATAATTTGAATTAACAGGCTTATACTGGATTTGAAAATGGGCATTAGGAACGCTTGAATTTCTTATGTATTTTGAATTAGCTCCATCAGGACCATTACTTACAAAGTCCCTTTGTGAAAATATACAGGCTGTTAGCTTCAAACCACCAATTGAATGACTTAGCCTGATTTGCGGATTCCTTGAAAAAGGCTGAAACGGTGAACCTGTATTGAAAGAAATAACACCAGGAAAGGCTTCAGTAATAAACATCGGATGCCAGTATTGGCCGACAAGCAGTTCAGTATTTGTCCAATTTAGCTTCACAAAAGCATGTCGGATGCGGAATCCGTTTACATCACTGAAGTTAGCATTTTCATTTCCAAAGAAGTCTGCCTCCACTACTCCTGATGTTTTAGCTCTGAAAGCATCAGGCCCGGTAATTGAACCTTTCAACCTTGTTTGAATGGATAAAATATTGAAAGAGGAATTAGCATTAATATCATCCCCATTAGTATCAGGAAAAATATTTTCAGGGTATAATAAAAAATGTCCTTCGCGGATATTAACTGTCTGACGAGTATCAAAGAATGCATCGGTTTTCACAAAACCAGAAAAAGAAATTCCCGGTTTAGGTTCCTCCTTATTTTTCTGAGCAGACAAAATAAACGTTACTGAAAGTAATAAAACAAATAATAAGCTTTTCATACTGTGTAAAAAATTAATCTGATAATAAATTACCGGCTGTGCTGTGTTTATGTCTTCCTGATAAAAATAAACTTTAACTTATTTATCTTTTTGTTACATAAAAATACTAAAGATTAAATCGTTCTGAAATATTTATCTGGAAAAATCCTTTGTTGAATTATCTTTCTGTGTCATTAAAGAAATAACTACTAAAGTAATGACGGCTAATGGTATAGAAATTATACCTGGATTATCAAATGGAATTATTGCATCCCTGGCATGGAGTCCATATCTTTCAAACATCGACGGTGAAAGTAAAATAATTCCTACTGAAGAAACTATACCAACAAATATCGACCATGCAATACCTTTAGCTGTTGTTTTTTTCCAGAATAAAAGGAATAATATTGCCGGTAAATTAGCAGAAGCTGCGACGGCAAATGCCAGACCAACAAGGAAAGATACGTTCATACCTTTAAAAAGAATGCCTAAAATTATAGCAAAAACACCTACAGATAAAGCAGCTATTTTCCCTGCCCTGACTTTGCCCTTGTCAGTCATCTTAACCTGTAAATAATTATCAATGAAATCATGAGCAATAGCACCTGAAGAAGCAACAATAAGTCCGCTCACAGTGCCCAGCACAGTTGCAAATGCAATAGCTGATATTATTGAAAATATTCCAATACCGAATGATTTCGCCAGTAATGGCCCTGACATATTACTGCTTTCAACATCCAAAACCCCGTTAACCATCGATCCAAGACCCATAAAAAGAGTCAGAATGTAAAAGAACCCGATTGCGGTAATTGCAACTATTGTTGATTTTCTGGCGGCACGCTGACTTGGCACAGTATAATACCTTATCAGAATGTGGGGTAATGCCGAGGTTCCCAGAAACAATGCCAGCATAAGTGAGAGAAAATTTAACCGATCCCAGAAAGTAGCACCTGCACTCTTTGATAATTTATATAAAAGGCCAGGTTTCATTACATCTTTTCCTTTTGTTATGTTCTGGTACCAGACAGTAACTTTGTCCTCTCCATCATCAAAAAACTTTTTTGTGAACCGTACGACTTCACTATCTCCTATTTTTTCAAGATACTTAAAAGGTCCAAGAGGGCCGGTTTTATCAACCTCTTCTCCATTAACAATTATTTTACTGAGATGCCCGACCTGGTAAAATTTATTTTCCGATTTCGGGGCTCCGTTATATAATATCTCCCCATCAGGTTTAACGGTAATGTCAAGCATCTCTTCAAGGAAAGCCTTATCGCCGTCAATAGTAAGTCTGAACCAGTTTTCAAAACCGTCCTTTTCAAGTTTAAAAAAAATATGATTATCAATCTTTACATTTGATTTTACCTGATAATCAGTATCTGAAATAATTATACCGGTGTCATTTGAAACAGAGGCTTCCAGCTTTTTAAATTTGTGATAATTATCATAGGGATTTAATGTCAGTCCTTTATTAAGAATATATATTGTAAGTATGGTAGAGAAAATTACCAGTAATGCTCCTTTAATAAACTGAACGTAGGTAGTGGAAGTCATTCCTGCTGTTGCAACGATAAATATAACAATGGACCCAACAATAAGTACTCCCATCCAGTGAGGCAGACCCAGCAAGGGTACAACAAGATCCCCTGCTCCTACCATCTGCGGAATAAGGTAAAATATGGAGACTATGAGTGTGCTGATGGATGCGGCCAGTTTAATGGATTTGGCATTGAATTTTGCATCAAGGGCATCTGCAAAGGTGAATTTCCCGAGTTTCTTTAAAGGTTCTGCAACAAGGAATAATGCAACAACCCAACCTGCAAGATATCCGATCGAATATAAAAATCCATCGTAACCGGAGAAAGCAATCATACCACAGATACCCAGAAAGGAGGCCGCTGAAAGGTAGTCACCGGCAAATGCTATCCCGTTTACACCCCAGTGAATAGTTCCCCCGGCAGCATAATAGCTTGATGCAGTTTTGGTTTTTCTCGCAAAGTAAAAAGATAAACCCAATACCAGGGCTACAATAAACAGAAAAATAGCAACAGCAAGATTCGATACTTCGTAAATCATATCTTATAAGGATTTATTCTAATTTTTATTCATTTTATTTTCCATTCTGGTGCAGAAATAATTATAGATGAATCCCATAACTATTGCGAGTATTATTAATCCAAATCCGTAAATAATTGCAAGGTTTTGCCCTCCGATCAATTCCAAACCCATCAGTTCCGGTTTCATTAAACCAATAAAAACAAAACCAGCGTAAATTAAAGCGTAAACAATAAATAATTTCAAACCCAATTTAGCTTTCCATGAAGCTGCACTATCGGTTTCGAATATTGGTTTAGATTCATGTAACATAGCGCTTTTCTTTAATTATTTTCTTTAACTGGTCAAAGATAAAATCATTTTATTAATATCAATAAAAAAATTTGTTTTAAATAAATATTTTAAAGTAGCTATATTTGAAAATATATTAAATTTTATTTTTTATTCATTATCATTGGTGTCCGATAAAAATTTTTATAATTGTCTAAATACATTGATTTTATGGTATTGACAAATATTTATTATGCTGACTATTAAAAAGATATACTTAGCGAAACTTTAATAAATAAGAATATGAATATTAGAAGAAACACCATTGCATTAATACTTATCATAATAATTATTTCATTTAATAAAGCAGCAAGTGCTGAACCTTTCGATTATAAACTTTATGACAGACTGGAAGAGAAAATTGAATGGCCAGATCATAACCTTAATAATCCATTTACAGATGTTGAGTTGTTACTTAATGTAGAAGCTCCGGCTAATCGTAAAAATGGCTCATCATTTGCCTGGATGGGTTTTTTCGATGGTGATGGTAAAGGGGGGCAAACAGGTGATATATGGAAATTCAGGTTGATGATGGACACACCGGGGATATGGAAGGTTACAGCAATTTTTGTCATCTCTGGCACCCGGACACCTATTAAAAATGCACCAAAGCTTCCTGTTTACAGCTATAATGTTTCCAACACTCCTGCAGCGAATAAAAACGGTCATATTACTATTGATCCTCAAAACCATCTGAGATTTAGTTTTGTAAACGGCAAACAGTGGGTCCCTTTTCCCATACATTCATCAACATTGCTGGATATCTCATTGAAGGATGCAAAAAACTGGATAAGTCACCACGCAGCGCTGGGTGTAAATGCCCTCACCGTTAGATTTCATGCAGAAAATAATCCTGCTTTCGGAGCCGATAGTTCTTTTTATCAGTTTCCAGGGAGGGAGGGCAAACGAGTTCATAAGTGGAGTAAAGAAAACAAGGATTTATTTGATTATACCCGCTTTGACCTGCTTTCATGGGCTCACAATGAAAAAATAATTGAATATGCAGATTCATTGAATATTATGTTATCTGTCTGGTTTGGCATAAGTGGAATAAACAGGCAATACTGGACTTATGGACCGGTTGATTACCCTACTGATTCGGAACTGGGTCCACTGCAGAAACATTTTATCAGGTACTTTCTGGCACGTTGGGCACCATATTCCTGTTGGTGGCACTGGACTATCGACAGTGAATATGAAGAAACAGGGAAAGGGAGCGATATCCGGGTCAGAACTTTTGCCAGGGAAATGCAAAAACTGAATCCCTGGAGAACACTACTTACAACCCATGTACTTAGAAACTGGTCATTTGATTATGCTCCTGAAATGGATTTTGCCACAATTCAGCGAAGAGTGGAAGATAATCCCGCAGGAATAACTGACTGTAAGAAGTTTATTACACAAAATTTCCATTCTGATATTCCGGTTTATAATTCAGAAGGAGTCTGGAATCTGCAAAGCACTGATTTTTCCCGAATTGCATCTCTGAACCATCTGTTTGCCGGAGGATACAGTCATATTGCCCATTGGTCAACTGATAAAAATTATACCGGATCATGGAATAGTATATGGGAAACATTAGTTCCCCGCCATAAAGAAGATGCCGAAATGCTGGGGAAACTCACCAGGTTTTTTAATAGTGAAAACTGCTATGATTTTAACCGTTGCCTGCCAGCCGATGAACTGACAAAAGTGTCAGATGGAAACGATGCATTATGTCTGGCCGACAGAGGGAGAACATATTATATTTATCTGGAGCGCGGAGGTAAACTGTCGCTGGATTTAAGAGACACAAAAGGGGTTTATGAGGTATTTCGATACCGCGGAAACCAGTTGGATAAATATGACAAACTTAGCAATGTTAAGGCTGGATCTATAGTAAATATTGATCACATTTCTCCCTTGGTCCAGGGGCACGATTACATTTATATAGTTCGCAACAAGAAACCTGCTAAACCTTCTGTTACTATTTTAACTAATCAGCTCCCGGATGCTATAGCTGAAGAACCTTATCACTTTGGACTAAAGTACAGGGATGCAGCTGATCAGCCATACTGGAGCATTACAAAAGGTACTCTTCCTCAGGGTTTGGTTATTGAAAAAGGTGTTATTACAGGTGTTCCCTCAGAATTCGGCAGTTTCACTTTTATCCTTAAGGCTGAATCAGCTAATCAAAAAGATGAACGTAGCTTTCATTTAAAAGTACATGAAAGACCATCCAAATTGCCGCTAATCACAGGAGTAAGAGCCACTGAACAATATCCGGACAGTCTTCTCATTGAATGGAGAACGGATATTCCTGCTACCAGCAGAGTGCAATGGGGGGATAGAGTTGGGAACTATACAGGAGAAAGCGGGGAATTTGAAACCAATACTACCTCGCATAAAGTTATGATCAAGGATAAATTTAACAACGGACAGATGGTGTATCTGCTAGTTATTTCTACAAACGAAGCTGGAAAAACGGCTTTGTATGAAGCAGTTATAACAGTAAAAATGACTCAAGAATAATAGATCTAAGATATGGGGACACAATATTGTTGTTCCAACAGAATAAAAAAGAAGTAAGTATTCAGGTATTTAGGTTATAGGTTGATAGACTGTAGGAATATACCAGACTTTACTAAAAAAGGAGTTGTTTAACCTGCTGAGGAGGCAAATTTGAATAAAAAAATATCGAATACAAAAAGTGCCGGGTGCAATGATTCTGTCTTTACGGAAATTCTAACAGCCTTCAGTATAAATAACCTGAATAGTTACAAAAAACAATAATTTTATGATAAAAAAAAATAATTTTTATCCCGATTACAATAATATTCTACAAGTATTGTATAATGTAAAACCTGCCCACTTACCATTGTATGAACATCATATAGATGCACCCTTTATCTCGAAGGCTGTAGGAAGGGAGATTGTATTGCAGGGAAATAAAAAAGAAGATTTTGAAGAATATTACAGAACAGTCATAGGATTTTGGAAAGATATGACCTACGATGCTTTTGATTATGAAGCAGCCATATGCGATATCTTCCCCGGCCACGGTGCAATTATGGGTGGAAGACCAGGTCCTGTGCAAACCAGAGATGATTTTAACAAGTACCCTTTTGATGAACTGCCCGCTATTTTCCGGGAAACCTATACCCCCCATCTGGAGGCTATCAGGGCTGTTCTTCCAGAAGGAATGAAAGCCTTTGGAGGTTGTGGTTATGGAATTTTTGAATCAAGCCAGGATCTGGTAGGTTTTGAGTATTTGTGTACTATGCAGTACCTGGATCCTGAATTGTTCAGCGATATATTCAATAAAATAGGAGATTTATATGTCACCCTCTGGTCGAAAATGATTTCTGACTACTCTGATATTTTTGTCTTCTTCAGAATGGGAGATGACCTCGGACATAAAACTTCCACCATGTTGTCTCCTGATACCATCAAAACATTCATCCTGCCACAGTACAAAAGAGTAATTGAACTGGTACATGCAGCAGGGAAAAAGTTTTTGCTGCATAGTTGTGGTTGTATATTTGATATTATGGATGACATCATTGAACTTGGGATAGACGCAAAGCATTCTAATGAAGATCAGATAGCAGGTTTTGATAAATGGATTGAACTTTATAATGATAAAATAGGATTATTTGGAGGAATAGATGTAAACACATTATGCTTTAAAAGTTATGATGATGTATTTAATGAAGTACTGGAAAAAGGAACCCGTTTCAGAAAACTGGCAAAAGGTTATGGTCTGGGATCAGGAAATTCTATACCGGCATATATTCCAACAGAAGGATTTTTCGCAATGGTCGAGGCAGTAAATGAAATAAGAAGAAGGGATGAGAAGTAAAGAGTCTAAGTCATGGTTTTAATCCATCGACTACTTTGTTCTTTATTTTTAATAAAAAAATGAAGGAAATCACAGACAGGGAAATGGATTTTTTTTTGATTTTCCTGCACTTATTATTATTTTGCGGCCTTGATTTTTTTTAGATTATCAATTCCCTCACAGGAGCTAATAAGTAAATATGTTTTTTTAACACGATAACATTAAAATGAAAAACCTGGATTATGGTGTAATTGGTAATTGCAGGAGTGCTGCTCTAATATCGACCAAAGGAAGTATTGACTGGTGCTGTATGCCTGATTTCGATTCCCCTTCTGTTTTTGCAAAAATCCTTGACAAAGAGAAAGGAGGCTGTTTTAGCTTAATAGTAGATGACACTTACTGTATCAAACAAAAATATCTTGACCAGACCAATATTTTATGCACCGAATTTACTTCAGATCAGGGATCTTTTGAGCTAATTGATTTCATGCCCCGTTACAAAACAAGCGATAACAAGTATTTTGCCCCTTCTGAAATTTATCGTTTCATCAGATACATTTCAGGCTCTCCGGTAATTAAAGTTAACTATAATCCAATGCTTAATTATGCGAGGGATAATGCTTCTCATATTACTGAGGATGATCATATACGTACATATTCAGAAATAACCCCTACAGACTGTATATATCTTTATTCCAGCCTTGATCTTAATGAGATTTTAAATTCAAATGAAATTACTATCAGCAGTCACCAGTTTCTTTTAATATCATACAATCAGAAACTGGTAAAAATTGACATAACGCGAGTATATCTGGAATACCAGCGAACAAAGGTATATTGGCTTAACTGGACCCATCGTTCAAATATCTTTGAAAAATATACCGAAGAAACAACCAGGAGTCTTTTAGTATTGAAAATTATGTCTTTTCAATCAACCGGAGCTGTATTGGCAGCACTTACCACCAGCATTCCGGAAACTATTGGCGAAGTGCGCAACTGGGATTACCGTTTTTGCTGGTTACGCGATGCAAGTATGTCTATCCATACATTGCTGAATATGGGGCATTACAATGCAGCTCAGCGGTTTTTGTTTTATCTTAAAGGGATACTCAAATCAAAACATGATTCTTTTCAGATAATGTATGGTATCCGCGGTGAACGCGATCTTACCGAGTATGATCTTCCACATCTCGCCGGTTATGAAAACTCTAAACCGGTTAGGATTGGAAATGCGGCTTATACACAAAGACAGAATGATGTATTTGGTTATTTGCTTAATGTTATTTATCAGTATTACAGGTTTTTCCCCGGAACTTTGGATGAGATTGAAGATTTGTGGGAAATCGTGAGAAACATCTCACGTACTGTTTCAACTCATTGGGAGCAGCCCGACCAAAGTATTTGGGAATTCCGGAGCGATAAGAAACATTTTGTTTTCTCAAAAGTGATGAGCTGGGTAGCAATGGACAGGGCGGCAAAAATTGCTAAAATGCTGGATAAAAAATATTATTATAAAACATGGAGGGGAATTGCAAACGATATTAAAAAAGATGTATTTCTAAATGGGTGGAAGGAAAATCTGCAAACATTTACACAGACATACTGCAATTCAGATCTTGATGCATCATTATTACTTATGGCTGAATATGGTTTTATATCTCCAGAGAATGACAAATATAAAAAGACCGTAATTGCAGCAAAGAAAGCACTTTATCACAACGGGCTAATGTATCGGTATCTTAATGCAGACGATTTTGGAAAACCAAAGTCATCATTCACAATTTGTACATTTTGGTTAGTTCAGGCATTATTCAAAACTGGATTGAAAGATGAGGCAAAAACTATTTTTCAGGATCTTTTAGCTTGTTCAAATCATGTTGGACTTTTTAGCGAAGACATTGAACCTGTTACTAAAAGGCTTTTAGGTAATTTTCCGCAGGCATATTCACACCTGGCATTAATAAGTACAGCAGAATTGTTTTGTAAACATAGGTCTTCGTCAATATTTGTTAAACCATAAATGTTCTTAGTGCACAATAATCTGAGCCGGGGTCTTCCTTGCATTTAGGAAATCTAAAACCCTGATATCACAAAGCATTTTAATAAATTTGGGGGGGGGGACGGTTGTGTACATTATTTATTTCCCCCATAAACTTGTAAAAGATGATGCTATTCTATTTCAAATATCTCATTTCTTCCCCACTCCAGCCAATATCTCAATGCTGATTGCCTGATAAGTCTCCAGTATCCATCGTCACTAAGTCCGAATTTTACAATCCCCTCACTTATATCATTTTCTATTTGTGCCATATATTCTTTCTTCAAAGTTAAACGTACCGTTTTATCCTTGTATGTAAAATCCGCCGTAACCACGGGGAAAATTTGTTCTGAAACGGATATCAGGCCCATACCCAATGTTGCTCCTGTACTTACCTGTAAACCGTCATTAAGACAACTATATGGAGGGTTATTCCCGGCATAACTGACTACCCGGAGTACATCTGTTCCAATATTAAAAAATTCGCGCGCCCTTATACCCATTTTTACGCCAATTATGGAATATATTCCCAGATGTCCATGGAATTCATTTGCAAGGACGCACCTTTCCCATTCTTCAGCACCATGTTTTACAAGTGCCGAATCCATTATCTGGCGGACATCATAGTTTAACATTTCACGTGATGAAGGAAAACTGTTAAATACAATATGCTTTTCAATGGAATATTTTCCGGCTATCATGTCGTGTATTGCTTCCTGTATCGCCGGAAGATCATAGTCCTTATTTAATCTGACATTACGGTTCCCTGGCAATGTAATCATATTGAAAAGCTCGGGATTTGAAAAATAAAGTACGAGTAATTCATCCCTTAAAATAAGCTGTTTATTAAAATGATTTTCAGGAATATGATTTTCACTATAAAAGTCAGTTAATAAACGGCAGGGAGTTGTAGAATAATTATTTTGTTGCAAAATCCAGTCCCACTCGAAAAAAGCTTCCGGCTTCCCAAGGTTTGATATTATATCCATTCTTAATCCTGAATCAATAACATTTTTTACTGATACAGTATCGTATAAATAGTTAAAGCCCTCTCCGGTTTTAATATCACTATTATACCATATAACTCTGTCAATAAATGTTATTAATTCCGGATTTTTTTGAATCAGATCCGACAGGTTAGTGAGTGGCCCCATACACAATATGGTCGTTTTCTCATTATTTTCATTTATTATTTCTCTGAGCAGATCAATAGATGATCTGTGATTATCTCTCAGCGGTGCATCCTCTCCCCAAACAAAAAAGCTGTTGAATTCCCTCCACACAGGTACAATGGAATTCAGTGTTTTTCCTTTACCAACGGGGATATGGTCCCTGCCGGTTTTCTTTAATAGTCCTGACAACTTTTCAATGCCTTTTTCCGGTGGGATATTGCCGTCAGAAATGATTATTCCCGCTATTTCTGTGTCATACAATTCCAGGATCAAAGCCAGAGCGCGGAAATCATCAATTCCGCAATCTGTATCAATAACTATTTTATTATTTTTCCTTTCCTGAAATGATTGGGAATAAACAGGTTGAAAAAAAAACAATATAGAAATTATTAAAAAATAAATATTTGGGGTTTTCATACTATAATATTTTATCAAGTAGCCTGCAAGTTAATAATCCTAACTTATTTTAGGAAACCGGAAGAAAAGTTAAATCAATCATGGCAAGTGAATAATTGCTGATAGTCATCATCTTTATTTAAGTGAACACTAATTAAAAAAATACAAAACCAGATAATATAAACAGAATCAAATAGGGATTGCTCTTTACCAAAGAACTTTGAATAAAATCAGGTTCTACCCTGTTATGGGTAAAACCGTTTTTTAATTACGTAAACCGCTTGTGCAGCTTGAGGGATGAATAAAGAAAACAAATCCGTAATTTCGCTTTTTTCGATTGAATATTTTGTTATAAAAATATACGGATTAAAATTATGTTATAATTTTAATGATACTCCATTTTTTCTGTATTCTAAAAATTTGTATATTGACCATATTGATTTCCTCATTATTATTTAAATATATTAGTAATCAGGCAATTAAGGAAAGCTTTATTACTAATGTCTCAATTTAAATTTATATACTATGAAAACTAATAGCAACAATCCTGAAAAAAATGAAAAATCCCCTACAAAAAAAGGGTTTTTAGACTTTCTTATTAAGCATAATACTGTTATTTCTCTTGTATTGGTCATCTTCATCATTTTATTGTGGGCTTTGATAAAAATGAATAACATGCAAAACAATGCTGTTGTTGAAAAGCAGCAATTAACGGAAGTTTATGAAAATCAGTTGGAAAGCTTATCGATTTCCTCTATGGAATTGACGGCACAGGTATTTACCTGGGCCATACGCGGCGAAATGCTCCGTCAGAACATGGATCAGGTAAATCAATTCTTTACCAGTTTTATACAAAAACCTGGCATCACAAAAATTCAACTGGTTGATTCCGGCACAGCTGAAATCATCCTTTCAACTGATAATAAGGATGAAGGGGCTATTATAGAAAACACACTTATCCTGCAGGCTGAAAGAACATACCACATTGCAAAGGAAAACAGTGTGCTGATTATTAGCCCGGTAATGGGCTTGAATACCAGAATTGGCATATTGATTTTAGAGCTTAATACTAATTAATCCTGGCAATGAACAATTACAACAAAGTCTTAGCCTGGCTGAATTCCTTCTGGGAAGCAGAGTTATTCAAATTGGGTAATACTGAATATAAAGTGCAGACTCTGTTAATACTTTTTACTGCTCTTTTTCTTTTATTTTATTTAACAGGAAAACTCAAAAAGTTACTGGTAAATAATATCTTTCCACGTTACAAACTTAATATCGGGGTTAGCCAGTCTATAGCTACTATTATTCGCTATACCCTTGTAATTCTGGGATTGTTCATTATCTTCCAGACCACCGGTATTGATCTGAGTGCAATTGGCTTGCTGGTTGGCGCACTTGGAATTGGTATAGGTTTCGGACTTCAAAATATTACTAATAATTTCATAAGCGGCGTTGTTATCCTGTTCGAAAGACCTGTAAAAGTTGGGGACAGGATTGAAGTTGACGATCTCGCAGGGAACATTGTGAATATTTCAGCCAGGGCAACTACTATTATTACCAACGATAATATAGCGGTAATTATTCCTAACTCAGAACTGATCAGCACAAGGGTTATTAACTGGAGTCATAATAACAGGAACGTCAGATTTAATTTCCCGGTCGGGGTTTCATATAAGGAAAATCCGGAGATTATCCGTAAGCTTCTTTTTGAGGTTGCTGACGCGAACTCCGGAGTATTAAAAAAACCGGCTCCGGATGTACTTTTTGAAAAATTTGGTGAAAGCAGTCTTGATTTTAATCTCAGGGTTTGGACAGATGAATACAGTGACTTGCCGAATGTTTTGAAAAGTCAGTTGTATTATGCAATATTTAAAAAATTTAAGGAGCATAATATAGAAATACCTTATCCACAGAGGGATTTGCATCTGAAGAGCGGATTTGGGAAAGATGTTGAGGTAAAAGAATTTTGAAGATTTATATAAAAATGGCATTTTCCCTTGATATTGGCAAATCTGTTAGTTGCATTAATTTTTGTGTTCTTAGGAATTTTTATAGTATTCTTCAAGTCAACCGGAAGCTGTTAAATTAGTTCAAATGACTGTATATTTGTTCTTTTAACGAAAAGAAAAAAATAGATGGCAAAAGCAAAAAAATTTGGTGCCTTTGGCGGAGTTTTCACCCCTTCCATCCTGACGATACTAGGTGTTATCATGTACCTTCGCCTTCCATGGATTGTCGGACAGGCAGGCCTCCTGGCTACTCTGGGTATAATACTGGTAGCACATATCATATCTGTAAGTACAGGACTGAGTGTTGCATCCATAGCCACTGATAAAAAAGTTGAAACCGGAGGGCCGTACTTTATTATTTCGCGCAGTTTAGGTCTGCCTATTGGAGGGACCCTTGGCTGGGCTCTTTTTATTGGCTTATCATTCAGTGTAAGTTTATACCTGATCGGTTTTTCCGAATCATTCCTGGGATATTTTGGTTTTGAATTGAATCTGTTAAATATACGAATTACCGGATCAATCATCCTTCTTCTGGCAACTATACTCACACTTATCAGTACTTCCCTGACTATAAAAACACAATATCTTATACTCGCGGCCATTTTATTGTCAATATTGGCAGTCTTTTTTGGCAATCATGCCTTTACTCCCTCCCAGCCCCAACTGAATAGCATACCGGAATCTCTTCCATGGATCACCTTATTTGCAATTTTCTTTCCTGCTGTTACAGGATTTACGGCAGGTGTTGCCATGTCGGGAGATCTAAAAGATTCACGTAAAGATATCCCGGTTGGGATTATTGCAGCAATCTTAGCGGGACTCCTGGTTTATGTCAGTCTTGCATTCTTTTTATCTTATACTGTCAGCAGTGATCTCCTGGTTAGTGACCCCAACGTACTTTTTCTTATTTCACTTGTCCCACAACTTATTCTTGTCGGCATCCTGGGAGCTACACTATCATCCGCACTGGGAAGTATGCTTGGAGCACCCAGAATTCTGCAGGCAATAGCCGGTGACCGCTTAGCTCCATCTTTATTCAGCAAAGGGTTTGGTGTATCAAACGAGCCTCGGAATGCTCTTTTACTCACTTTCTTTATTGCACAGATTGGTATTCTTATTGGAGAACTCAATGCAATTGCAAGAATTGTAACAATTTTATTCATAATCATTTATGCTTTTTTAAATATTACCTATACCGTTGAAAGCTGGGCCAGCAGTGATTTCAGACCATCTTTTAAAATTCCGCGATTTATAAGTATAATTGGTTCCATAACATGTATCGTTGTAATGATTCAATTGGATGTTTTAGCTATGGCCGGGGCTTCAATAGTTCTAATAGTACTCTTCTTATACATAAGAAACAAAGAATTCAACTTACATACCGGCGACACAAGATCAAGTATATGGTTATCACTAGTAAAAACAGGATTATTAAAACTCACCAGGATTAAAACCAATAACCGTCACTGGCGACCAAATGTTATTTTATTTAGTGGCGGTGCTATTAACAGGCCACACCTTATTGAAATAGGTAAAGCCCTGGTTGGGAATCTGGGCATATTCACTAATTTTGAGTTGGTTGAGCATCCGGATGAAAAATTACTTTTTGAAAAAACTGCCAGCGTTAGCATAGGTTCGATAGGTGACTACAATGATATAGTTACACGAAAACATGTTTGCAGGAATATTTATGAAGGAATTGAGATGATCAGCAGAGTTTACGGATTCTCAGGATTTGAGCCAAATACAATACTCATGGGCTGGGCAAGAAACACCCGTGACCCCAAAAGGTTTGAAGGGCTTCTCGCTAATCTTAAAAAACTTGACTATAATCTCACATTCTTAAATTATGATAAAGATACGGGGTTCGGGAAACACAAAAAGATAGATTTCTGGTGGAGCGGGAAAGGAAAAAATCTCTCACTCGCGCTGCACCTTATCCGGTTCATCACAGTAACTCCGGAATGGAGACATGCGGAAATAAGATTATTAGCCATAAATCCTAACAGTAGAAATACGGAACGCTATTATGCCTTACTCGGACAAATTACTGATAATTACAGATTAAGAGCTAATGTAAAAATTATTAATAACCCGGAAAAAATCAATGAGAAAGAAATCATACGCTCAGAGTCATTCGACTCTGATCTTACAATAGTGGAGATCCCTGACTTTACATCAAAAAATGCTGAAGCTATTATAAACTATACCAATGAATTGACAGGGAGTTTGAAAACATGTCTCTTAATTCAAGCTTCGTCAGGTTTTGAGGAGGTAAATGTTATTTCAGAAACACCATCTCTTAGTAAAGAAAAATCTTCAAATATCCCCGGCAGAAAACCGGTAGTATCCATTTTAAAAAATATCCGGCTTTCAAAAACCGATATTGTTTTTAATGAAGTCTACAATCTGGCGCAAATTTTGGAAAAACAAACAGAAAAGCTTATTGAAAACATCTTATTAGCCATTCCGGAAAAGCACGGAAACTTTCTTGAGAACATAGAAAGTCTTGCAAATAAAACACTTGAAAGATTGTTAATGGCTGATAAAATAAAGATCAAACAGGAAGGGCAAAGAGAATATTTGAAAATTCTGAATGACTTCTCTTTTCACGTTCAAAAACAAATAAATGAATTTAAAGGCAATTACCTGAAGTATGAAAAGGAAATTCTCGTAGAAGGTTTTGCTTTGTATATTTCAGAAACAGAAAAAACACTAAGTGCGCTACCCCGTTATATGAGGTTAATGTTCGGAAAAGAAGATTATAAGAATCTTAAACCCGGGGGGCTGCTCAACAGATTGGACAGAGCCGGGAAAATCCTTTGGCTAAGTTTATTTGGGAAAAAATTAAGTTATAGAATTAAGGTCCATCCTGCAGCCAGATATTTCCTGTATTTTAAAAGACTTGAATATTACAGACAATTTCTTGAAGAATATTCTGTACAAAATTTAGCAGGTTTTGCTACAATTAGAGTTTACCTCACCAGCATTTATGAAATGATTGAAAAAGGAAGAGGCGGGAAATTATTGCACGATGAGATATATGCTGAAAAAGAAAATACTTCAGAAATAATTAATAAAATTCAAAATGACAATCAGGACTTTGTATATACCCAAAGTCACAAACTGCTCGATGAGCTGACAAATGACCTGGAAAGTTTCAGCCAGATTATTGAGAGTCCACGGGCTAATTCACTGAGTCGCAAATATAAATCTTTAAATAATAAGATTATTACTCTGGAAAATATGCTGTCAGAGTTACCCGATCTCTGGTTCAGGTATATGGTTAACCATGTTAACAAGACTTATCTGGATTTCATATATCTAACGCTAAAAAACCGGATAACAACAAAAATTGAAAAAGCTCATCAGGATATAGGAATCCTCATAGAAGGAAATATTCACAATAAGTTGAAAACATTTGAAAACCAGATTTCATCTATCCTGGAAAAAGGAAATTTAAAAAGTGATAAAAAAGAAGTTTTTAATCAAAAGTCAATATCCGAACCCCAACTGAATGAACTGTTTTCTGCATTATTTAATGAAATCCGCGAACTGGTTGAAGAACTTCCTGAAAGCATTGAAATAACAGCTGAAGAGCCAACAGAAGTTGACCAGCTTAGAAATCCCGGCAATTTAAATGATTTTACTGTTTCTGTTCGTAAAACAGCTGACTTCTATGTAAGTAATGAGCTGAATGACCAGATCAGAAAGCAGTCGCAGAATATGTTAAAACAATTATCCCTGTCCATATCATCCATAAAGGATTTAATAAGACTTGCCAATTTCAGTCTCGATAATGGAGAGAATAACATTCCTGATGAAACCGACGGTTTTAAAACACAAGAACAACAAAAAGCATTGATTGAAAATTTATTGAAAAATATAAGGAATGAAGATCAAACCCTGAGGAAGGTTAATGAACAACTTAGAGCAGGTATAAATCTTGGACTGAAAAATGCTTTTGAGCCATTATCCTCTGCTATAATCATCAAAACATCAAGCAGTCTTAATAAAAAAATCCGGGATACAGATAAAAGAATTATCTCCCTGCGTTTGCAAAAAATAAAGAATTCCATAAGTGACAGAGTAATTAATCAACTTGTTAACTTGCTTTACAGTAAGAGTGAAGGATTGTTATGGGCTGACAGTATCGGGCAATCCAGGGAGAAAAATTTCCTGTACCCCGGAGAAAACATTAATCAAATGCTTGAAAAATTAACACCTGGCAGAGACATTTTGCAGAACCTGCCATTTTTCTATTCCAGTTTGTTTTCAGGAGGTTCCATTATAGGAGAAGACTTTTGGATTGGAATGAAAGATGAGATAAAAAAAGGCACCCGGGCAATTAAACGATTTTTAGCTGGCACACCGGGATTACTTGTCATCAGTGGAGAAAGAAGTTCAGGAAAATCAAGCCTTAGTAAACATCTTGCTAACCTTCATTTTAATAAACAAAATATTTACAATATCAGAGCTCCCAGGGAAAGTGTGGCAGATAATAATCTCTTTGAACAAACTCTGTTGAGAAGTCTTAATGGACAAGACAATCTGGAATACTGCATGGAATTACTCCCGCCAAAAAGTGTTATTATTATTAACGATCTGGAACTCTGGTGGGAAAGAAAACCCTTTGGCACACAGGTAGTGGACAGAATAATATCCTTAATGCGTCAATATGGACACAAGGTATTGTTTATTATAAATGTGAACAAATATTCACTTAATATAATCAATCAACTGAGTTCTTTAAGCACCTGGGCTCTTGACCTTATATTTTGCCAGCCCTTTGATGCCCGTGAGTTGAGAAACCTTATTTTGGTCCGGCATCAGGCAGGCGGAATGAAGTTCATATTAAATAATAAGAAACATGAAAATGAAATGTCGGATTGGGATTATGCCCGCTTATTTACCCGTTTCTTTAATTTATCATATGGAAATCCCGGATATGCCCTTAATTTATGGCTTGCCGGTATCAAAAAGCTTGCAGGAAATACTCTATATATAGAAAAACCCGAAATTAAGGAAATATCAATTCCCGAAAAAATCCCTCAGGATGAAATTATTTATATCCTGCAATTCATTTTACACAGGCGTTTTTCTGTGAGAAGCCTTTCAGAAATAATTCATAATGATATTGGAAGCACAGAAAAAACCATTCGTATTCTGCTTCAAAAGGGGATTTTAATTGAGAGGTTCCCGGAAATATTTTCTTTAAATCCAGCTTTAGAGATTCATTTGGTAAAAAAACTAAAAAGCCTTGATTTACTATGATATACCTTAAAATAATTTTTCTTGCATTAGCTCTTTTTGTTTTATTGCGATCTTTATCCGCCATATTATCTGTACTTACTATTAACAGTAAAATAAAAAAGATATTTCTAAAAATTTTCCCCGTATTTGAAATGTTTTTATGGCTCTCCTATGCCTTATGGGCATTATATTATTTATTTCATGATTCTGCTGTTTATCCGGTGTTATCCGGAGCAATTGTTATTGTACTCGTTGCTGTTTTCGGGTGGTATCTTTTAAGAGATTTTATATCCGGTGTTATACTTAAGGCAGAAAATGCCTTTGAACCTGGTCAGTATCTGATTACAAAAAATGTTTCAGGCACGATCATTAAACTGGGTTACCTGTCCATTGAATTAGAAAGCCTGGAAGGAGAACTAATAAAAATCCCATATTCTCAACTAAGCAGTGAAAATATAATAAGGCCGGCAAATAGAAGTAAAGGTTCGGGACAAGTGATTGAACTTAAAGTTTCTACCAATTATCAGGCAGAAAAAATACAAAGTATGTTTGAAAGACGCATTCTGGAGATGCCATGGGTAGTCCCGGGGAAAAACATTGATATAAAAATAAGCCGGAAAGATGAAAATATTTATTTAGCTGAGATTCATTTTCGCGCACTCAACAGTGAGATGGCCATGAAAACCGAAGAGAATTTAAGAACCTTTGTCACTGAAGTTTTTTCGGGAAAATAAGATCCCTATGTGAAGAAATTTATCATAATAGTTAATTCTCACTTTCCAAATCCGGGAGTCCATTTCGATCTTCCTCCGGTTTCCACCAGGAACCGCATTGACTCCTGATGAGATAACAATTGTGTATCCAACAACATATCGGGACTCATTACCGAGAGAACTCCCCCGCTGTGACTTACCGTATAGCCGTGGGGTGGTGATTCAACACATATCGACAATCCACCACAATGCATATTCAATGCGCTATCGAGGTTAAAAGTACCTTTAGGAAGTCTTTTCGGATCGTTGAATTCTTCATTTCAAGGCTAATTCTGGTAGCCTGTGAATATGAATCAACTGCAAACGACTGCAGAAAAGTCATGAATAGTAAAAAAACTGAGATTTTCATAATTAGAAGTAGATTAGTCCATCCATAATTATGATCTTTTTGTGGATAGAAAATGATTTTTTTCATACTTTTGTTTTGTTAAGGTTAATAATTTCCTTTTTTTGTAAAAAGGAAGTTTAAATCTTGTTAGCAGGAAGATGTTGCAGCATTTTCCTGCTTTTTTTATTACTTTTTTTTATTTCATAGGCAAAGGGTTTTTGGTTAGTAGTTATGGTATTTATTATTTTTGATACACATATATTTTAGTTTTTGAAAACGTGCCGTCTGGCAGTTTCACTCTGGGAGTGGTTTTGAACCTTACCGGAGCTGCTGCAGAAAGTAGTTCCATCATCTGTGTCAGAGTTTCGTCAGTAAAAGTTGCTGTATATGTCAGGCTTTCAATGTCTTTGTCCATAATAATAAATTCGGTATTATTCCAGTTGCTTAAGCGCCGGAGAATTTCTTTCAGGGAAGCTTCCCTGAAAATCAGTTTACCATCTTTCCATGAAACAAAATTTTCCAGATATTCTGTTTTCGAAGTAAATGTGTTTGTGGCAAGGTCGATTACCATATGTTCCTTAGGTAACAACTCAAATATTTTCTGTGAGGGATCTCCTTTCCTTGATATACTATTAACAACAACTCTTCCGGATACCAGTGAAGTTTCAATGGTATTATCCTGAGGATAAGCTCTGACATTAAATTCTGTACCCAAAGCAACCACTTCAAATCTGTTTACTTCCACAACAAAAGGTTTATCCGGATTATGACTGACTTTGAAGAATCCTTCCCCTTCCATGTAAATTCTTCGTGTATTTCCAGTGAACCTCTGAGGATATTTCAGTTTACTTCCCTGATTGAGCCAGATCTTAGTGCCGTCAGGTAGTTCAGTATTTAATACGGAGCCAACTGGTACCATAATTTCAATAATCGGAATGCTTCCCGGGGAATGAATTGTTTCATTCTCCGCAATATCTGAAAATCCTGATTTCAAATTAAATGAAGAATATGTATACATAAGAGCTAAAAGCAATGGCAGAAAAAGAACAGCTGCAACCCTGGTCATTATTAAAAATATCCTGTACGCACCTTTTCTGGCAGAGGCTTTGAAACTGATATTTTTCCTCAGGAGTACCGATTCGTTCAGATTAATTTCATGGTGAATTTTATCGAGTAAACCATCCAGTTCTTCTGTTTCTTTTTCTCTACCGGACAACTCAAATTCATCCCATATTTTTTTTATTAATTGCTGATCCTGAATGTTATTTGACTGATTCCTGAACCATTCATGAATTTCTCCCATTTCACCTGGGGAACAAGTATTATTTAAATACCTGATAAAAAGATCTCTGTTCATATACCTATACCTATAAAAATTAAAGGGGTTGTCCTTGAAAAAGAAAATGTTTTGTTACCTTTCTGCCACAATGATATTTTCTGCATGTTAAATTCACTGTTTTCCATCTCATTTTTTTCAGACAACCCCATTAACCAAACTAACTACTAAACGTAACTAACTAACTATAATAAATACGTTTCAAAAGGGGAATACCACTATCTTTGAAGGAAGTTTTTTCGAAAAAAAATAACTCACTTACGCCAAGGAGCTATCTTTCAGATTTTTACGAATAAAATGAAGTGATTTGGAAATATGATTTTCCACAGTATTTACGGAAATACTTAATTTTTCAGCAATATCTTTATAAGAAAGATTGTCTATACGGCTTAGTTTATACACTGCTTTCTGTTTTGCCGGTAATTTTTCCACCAGAAACTGAATTTTCTTATTCAGCTCTTCGCAGTCAAGGTCTTCAGTAGTTCTGTTCTCGGAATTATTTCTTTGAAGTGAATTTACATACTCAACATATTTTTTTTCCGTGAGTCTTTTTCTGACAAGGCTTATGGATGCATTATAGGCAATAGTGAACAGGTAACAGTTAAACAGTTCCGAACCGGATATTTTTTTTCTTTTTTCCCATAGTTTAACAAATACCACCTGCACAATTTCTTTTGCATCGGCTTCTGTTTTCAGTATTTTTAATACAAACCCGAAAAGCTTTTTACTATACATATTATATATAATATCAAAAGCCTCCTTGTCGCCGTGTTTAAAACGTCTGAAAGTAAGTTCGTCAATATTTTCGTAGTCTTTTTTCATTTGACAAACTGATCAAAAATACAGATAAAGGTATGAATAAAATTGTCAGAGAAACAAAAAAATCATCTCACCTAAGTGATAAACTTGTTAAAATTAATATTAAAACAGAGTTATTTGGAGAAGCGCTAACTTTTTTAGAAGTTGTTAGTTGGCACAGGGCACAGAGCACAGAGCACAGGGCGAAGGATTAGGAAGACATCTTTCCGCGTTAATCTGCGTGATCTGCGGGAACCTCTTTTTCTACGCTTTATTTTGAAAAGAAAAAACCCAGAGGTTGAATAATAACCAATAGGTTCAACCTACAGTAAAAACAGAATGCACATACCAAACAGAACTCCGCAAGGAGTTCAACAATAATAAAATCAATGTGTTTAGGCAATTATAAAAATTTTTACCAGACACCAATGATATTTTAAATTCTTATTTTGACGGTTTATTTCTATTTTATACATTTGCACTGCTTTATGGTGAGGTGGGTGTCCACCTGCGCTGAAGCTCCGGCGGATAGAAGTGGCTGAAACCATCCGCCAGTTAGCGGGTAAACTGCCATACTTTGTGTTCTTAATAATATTTTGGTGAGGTGGGTGAGTGGCTGAAACCAGCAGTTTGCTAAACTGCCGTACTCGAAAGGGTACCGGGGGTTCGAATCCCCCCCTCACCGCAGATCAAAAAACCCGCAGGAATCTGCGGGTTTTTCATTTCCCTGTGAACTGACCGGAAGCTTTGCTTACGGGAAGGAACCGGGGAATGAAAAACAACGCGCCAGCGTTGGGTTTTTTGATCTGCAAGGTTTCCCCCTTCAGGGATCATGAAGCCGCGCCAGCGGCTGAATAATCCCCTGGTGTATTGCAGGGAACCATTTCCCGGTGAACTGACCGGAAGCTTTGCTTACGGGAAGGAACCGGGGAATGAAAAACAACGCGACAGCGTTGGGTTTTTTGATCTGCAAGGGTTTCCCCCTTCAGGGATCATGAAGAGGCTGTCTAAAAAGACCTAAAGGTCTTTATTATCAGCCCCATTAAGGCTTT
>CAZGKF010000006.1:0-95946 GCA_964526475.1 uncultured Bacteroidaceae bacterium | reverse complement strand
AACCTGTGCATCCTTATTTGCTAAAATCTGTGCATTGTAAGTTCCTGCTTACAGCGTACCCGTTTTTGCCGGATTAAACGTAAAAAAATCAAAGAACGCCAGTCTGTTTCTATTTATTTTGATTTCCAGAGATGGTTTTCAGGTTTTCCAACCGAAAACTCTTACCGAAAAGCCTGATGACTTCACAATGATACAGTATCCTGTCCAACAGGGAAGTTGCTATAACTTCATCATTCAAGGCTTGGATTTAAATTAATTGAGTATGACTATTCTAAAAAAATAACAAGCTGATAAATTTGGTTTTTCGGGAATAATAGTAATTTTACAGTAGCAATACCCCTTCGCGTATGAAAAAACTAATAAGGAAAGTTGTGTAATGGCATTCACCCCCTCAAACAAATAATAAAATCAATTAAAAAAAAAGGTATTATGTCTTTCCTGAGGAAGGATATGGCAATGCCATTTTTCATTTCAGGCAAACGTTAGTAATTCCACAGCCCGTAATCATGTGCTTAAAACACTTCTCAAGGACTGGTGATGTCTGGGAAGGATCGTGTTAAGTATTAATTGGCTCATAATTGGATATAGTCTACGCAACTAAAATTAATTTAGAGCTGATGTTTCTGAAAAAATGTACATTTTCATTAAAAAGTTGTTCATTCTTATTTACCATTTACAAATAAATATTCTGCAAATGAAACAATCCCGTTTACATACTTTTTATCATCCTGCTATGTCAATTAGTCCTGATAAATTAACCGGGTCTTCAATGTCACCCTCGAAACCCGGTTTGTTGATGGAATATCTGGAGGCTTGCAAACTACTGAATTATTTTCTTTTAAACGATCAGTTCCCCCCTTTTCAAAAGGAAGATTTCTATATTGCCCATACCCGGGAAATGGTGGATAATTTTTTTGACAAAGGTAAGACCAGAAAAATTCTTCATATTGAATGGACTCCCGATTACGCGGAATCTGTAAGGTATGAAAATGCCAGTCTTTATTATGCAATCAGGCATGCAGTCAATTATCCCGGGGAAGTGTGTTTTAGCCCTTCTACAGGTTTTCATCATGCCACACCCACACGGGGTGCTTTATTCTGTGCCTTCTCTGGCCAGGTGATCGCATCCGTGAAAATATACCGGGAATATGGTCTCTGTGGCTCTTACATTGACCTGGACGGGCATTATGGCAACAGTATTGATAATTCAAGGGATTTTGTATCCGAACTGGATCATGCCATCTCTCCCGTGTGCGGCAATATAAACATCATGGCCCGCCACCAGGATTACCTGGAGGAATTAAAAATGCATCTGAATATTCTTCGTGAAGAGATCATTGCCAACAGGATTCATTATGTCGTGTTTTGCCATGGAGCTGACAGCCATGAATGGGATGAGCTTGCAAGCCAGCTTTCTACTGAAGAGTGGATCGGGTGTTCCAGGCTCTTCTATTCATTTATCCATGACCTGCAGATTGAGACAGGGAAGCAAATCCCCCTGGTTTTGTCCTTGTTTGGCGGGTACAGGAAGGACGATTACAACTCTGTCCTCTCGTTGCACACTGCAGATATGGTCACTTGTCTGAATATTTTATGCGGGCAGGAAATCCATTATGAACCTCAGGTTATGCCAAGGCCTTCGGGCTTCAGTATTTTGTAGTTATTATTGCGAACCTGTAACAATAAAAAATAAAAAGAAATTGTAAAACTTCACTTCTAACTATCATAGATACTATAGAAGGGCTATCAATGTTTCATTCGTAAACTGCAGCCAGACGAATGATATCAACGACAACAAGTACTGGGGAATCATGGGGTCCAATTACTGCAAGAATCTGGTTTTAGACAACTGCACCTTTTCCCGGTTTGATGCCCATATGGGAGTTGCCAATGCCACCATCCGTAACTCAACCCTGGGGCATCAGGGGATAAACGCCATCGGCAGTGGTACTTTTACCGTAGAGAACTCTACCATCTATGGCAGGAGCCTTATGAATCTTCGCCCCGACTACGGCTGTACGTGGGAGGGAGAATTCATTATACGAAACTGCATTTACGTGCCCCTAAGCGGCAAAACAACCAGTGCCAGCCTGATTGGCGGATACTATTCCGGACAGCATGATTTTGGCTATACCTGTTATATGCCCGAACGGATTACCATCGAAAACCTCCGTATCAACGACTCCAATCATCCGGAAAACTACCAGGGACCTGCAATATTTGCAAATTTCAACTCACAAATGACCGACAATTCCTACGTGGAAAAGTTTCCCTATGTTATAACCCTGGAAGTCATTCTCAGGAACGTAACCACCGCCAGCGGCAAGATTTTGAGACTCAGTGACAATCCGTTCATGTTCAGGAATGTGAAAGTATTCACCAATTAAAGGGTTCTAAATGGGAAGACCTTGTAGTTTAAACACCCATTCAGCTATAAGGTATTCCTTCTGACTTAAGTTCTTATCTTTTTATTGCCTGCCAGTTGAATGAAGCACATTGTTACCGTTTCCGACCTGATTCGGATTGGGATATATTAATATTAGTTGATGCTGATAAGGTTACTAACGAAATGGAGGATAAACTCAGGGTTGAACTTTATAATACTTTGGAGTAGCCCCTATCATATCGTTCAGGTAAGCAGCAAAACTCTCGCCGGTATTTTCCATCGGTTGGATCAGTGTCCGATTAACGATACTTTCATCCTTATGCCATCTAGCACCCTTTTCAATATCAATTTCCATCCAACCATTACCTGAATCTTTAAGAAAATCACCAAGTCCCTCAACGGCAAAATATACGGCTATCAGATCCCAACTGTGCCGCTGGTCATCAAGCGTCCTTTTTGACGTATTCCATAGCCAGTCCCGGTAAATTGTTCTTACAATATTTCCCGGAGGAGTAAATTTCAATGATTTACCGGTCATAACATTGGTGCCTCCATCAGAAAAATAGACCGGCCCCGGGAAATTCTCTATCAAATATTTAGAATAGCTTGCCGATTCATTCAGGAAGAGATTCCAGTCATGCGCAAATTCCTGTTCTTCATTGAAAGCATCCATTCCCCCCATTGAAATCCATCTTTTTATTTTTTTATTTACCAGCTCATAACCGGTCAGGGGTGAAACATCATCCGGCTCAGAAACAAGCAATTCATAAAGACCTTTGGTATGTCCTATGGTAACATAGGTTATACTCTGGTCATCATGGCTAACCAGTAATCTCCTGTTCAACCGGGTCTGTTCCTCAGCATCGGTGTTGTAAACAATACTGTTTCCAAATGCAACTGTATCACGAGCGAATTTTTCAGCAGTCATCCAATCAATAGAGTCACCGACTTCATCGCCATAATATGCTCCAATGGGGATATCCGGGCGTCCGTAATAAATATTGATCGCCTCAACAATTCCGGCTCCAAAAGGAACTTTCCCGGAACTGTATATGCACCCGATTACCTCTGCCATACCCAGGTCGGCATAACGGTGCAGAAGTGCAAAAGCGCCTGCATCGTCACAATCCGATCCCATGTCAGTATCCAGAATGATCTTAACCGGTTCGGACATTAGCTCTTCCGTTTTGTCATGCTGCTTTGTAGAACATGAAAGAACAACTCCAGCAACTAATAATAAAACTACTCTAAGCATAACTATGTAATTATTTTAACAATAAAATTAAAAATCCAAATTGATTTTTTTCAGCCGGTTTTTATACCGGCAATACGATAAAAACAATTTAATCATGGCCAACCTGTCTGCTGGCAGGTACAGCGGTTCATTAAACATGTATATCCGGAAATCCTTTTTTGTTAAAATTAATTATTCAACCTCTGCTGCAAGCCAGGTGAACGATTTATCAGTTCAGCCATATCCGGACTATGGGGATTATTGCCGGAAAAAATGTTTTAAAATGTAATGGATTTTGATGCCCAGGCATACCTGATGAAAAAATCAAAGGAGATTAATCTTAACTAATAAACTACTATTATCAAATATGTTAAAACATATTACCGCTTTAGCGGTAAATATTGGGTTTATTAATGATTTTTAATAGCAAATATTTCTTTTTTACTGTCATGGCAGTAAGAATATATCAATTGCTTGCTATTTTAAAAGAAATTGCTTATTTTTACTGCTATAAAAGTAAATAATGGAAAATTCTCAGGAATTAGCAGAAGTAATAAGCTTGCATCGTAAGGCAGCCAAACTAAGCCGTGTTCAGTTAGCAGAGCTTGCGGGAGTTGGAAAGACCGTGGTTTACGATGTAGAGAAAGGAAAGGAAACCGTTCAACTGGATACATTACGAAAAATCCTAAAGGTGTTGAATATAAAGATTGTATTAACAAGTCCATTAATGGATAATTTGAAAAGTAAAGAAAATGAAAAAGGCTAAAGTATATGTAAAAGGAAGGGAAGCCGGAACCCTGACTGAAGTTGTGCAGGGAAAGGAGTATGTATTTGAGTACCTTGACGACTATAATGGTCTCGAAGTTTCAAGAACAATGCCAACGAAAGAAAAGGCATATAAATTCAATATATTTCCGCCTTTTTTTGACGGATTATTACCGGAAGGAATTCAATTGGAGGGTTTATTGAAAATAAAAAAAATTGACAGGTATGATTATTTTTCGCAGCTAATGGCTGTAGGTAGTGATATGGTTGGTGCTGTTACAGTTAAAGAAGTTGAGAAATGAATCGCTGCCCTATTACATATAATCCTTGTGGAGATAGTCGTTACAGTGATGCAGGACTTAAACTGCTATCAAGCGAATTGACTTCACTTAAAGACATTCAATATACTGCAGAAGAACAAAGGAAAGAAGCTTTTTACCGTGCTTCAAAGATGTCAATACAGGGAGTACAGCCAAAGCTGAGTGCAAGATTAAATATTAAAGAAAAGAAAATCGAAATTGTTGATACGGGTGGAAGATATATTCTTAAACCTCAGCATCAATATTTTCCTGAAATGCCCGAAAATGAAGACCTCACAATGAAGCTTGCCCATGAGATTGGTTTAGAGATTCCTATTCATGGCTTATTATGGTCAAAGGATAATACTCTGACCTATTTCATTAAGCGATTTGACAGAAAAGGTCAGAATGATAAAGTACCTGTAGAAGATTTTGCTCAATTGGCAGGACTGATTAGGGATACGAAATATGAATACAGCATGGAAAAGCTTGTTGGTTTAATTAATAATTTCTGTACTTTCCCTGCAATTGAAAAGCTGGCTCTTTTCAAACTGGTCATATTCAATTACATAATTGGCAATGATGACATGCATCTTAAAAACTTTTCTGTTATAAATGAAGACGGAATAGTTAAGCTATCGCCAGCTTATGACCTGCTCAACACTACTATTGAATATAGGAAGCCTGTTGATGAAATAGCATTACCATTAAAAGGTAAGAAAAAACATTTAACTCATAATTTGCTTGTCAATTACTATGCGATAGAAAGGTGTGAATTGACAAATAAAAGTGTTGATAAAGTTCTGGAAACTATATCATCCGTTATTCCCATATGGAAATCACTAATTAATTCAAGTTTCCTTTCAAAGGAGATGAAAGATAAGTATCTTGAGTTACTCGATATACGTCTCATCAACTTAAAAATTGCTTAGTGCCAAATCGAAAGTAAAGAATTTATGTAAGCATATATCGGTCTTCCATTTCCTCTTTCGCTGATTATGAGAAGGAAATGAAAACTCGAATTGCTGTTGAAAGAAAGCTTATTGCACCAAAGTAGCTCAGTTGACCGCCGGCGTGATTACGATTTTACGGAACTCAATTGGGCCATGATCACCTTGCAGCATTATCGGTCCCGGAGCCCCCTCGTTACTATCCAGTGAACCACCCGTTATTCCGGGTATGGGACGGTTGGATATTACTTCAATACCGTTATGTACGACGGTTACATGTCGCCCTACAAGTGTAATTTCATATGTTTGCCATTCCCCTGCTTTTTTTGCTGCAATGACAGAAGGCTCAATGAATCCGTAAATACCACCAATCATCACATTATTGGTTTCCCGTCCGAAGTTATCTTCAATCTGCACCTCGTAACGACCGCGAAGATAGATTCCGCTGTTACTACCTTCCGGGTATTTGAATTCAACGCTGAGTTTAAAATCTTCGAATTTCTCATTGGTAATCAGACTACCTCCTACCGCCTCATTTACAAGGACTCCGTCCACCATACGGAACTTATTGTTTGCCGGAATTATCCATCGTGACATGTTGTCGTCGAGCAGGTTTTTGGGGTTTCCCCATACCGGAGGAGCTTTTCTTGTGAGATCCGGAGCCCGGACACCGGTCCAGTGAAGTGTTTGACCTTTAAGAATTTTGTGTCCGGTCAACTTATCATCCTTCAACACAAATTCAAAATAGATATCCGGAACATCCATCCACTGGGGTGGAATGGTAAAATGATATTTCTGATCCTCTTTGGAATAGTGAACCTCTGATATCGGACGGGCGCTCCCTTCGTACCCCACATAGTAACCTATAAGAGTGGAGAATCCGGATCTTTTTACTTCAATCCAACCTGGAAATCCTTTGGTATTCAACAAGCCATGCCTGAAAAGCCCAAGTTCTTTTAATTCCTTGTCTTCGATAGTAACTGTAAGATCCCATCTGCCAATCACTTCCGAACCGTCACCTGGAGACTGTGCAAAGGGGGAAGCGTAATTTATAAAAGTTAAGGCAAGCAGCAACAGAGCATTTCTAAATTTTTTCATTATGGTTTTGAGTTTAGAATAATTATTACTGAAATGTCAAATATATACGAATTATTTTTTATTACAAAACAACTTCCATAGTCTACTTTCCCAGCCACACCCTGAACTCATGCGATTTATTGAAGCTCACAAGGGTTTCATCTTCAGGGGGTGGGGTGAGTTCAAGTTTTATCCTGCTTTTTGAAAGGCTATACATATTTTTTATAGAAGTATAACTTACCAGGAAGTTGCGATTGATACGGAAGAAGTTCTCCGGTTCAACCAGCATTTCCAGCTTATCAAGTGAGAATTCGAACGGATACTGATGGTTGTTCCGGGTACAGATGAATGTGTTCTTCTCCAGACTATAAAAATATGCTACGTCTTCAACCTGTATACTTTTCAGGCGGGCACCGGCCGTGACCAGAAAACGTTTCTGATACTCCCTGCCCGGCTTCATCATACGTATAAGGCTTTCCATATCAGGATCGAAATTTCCGGTCCTGAAAAAGCCCCGGTACTTCTCAATGGCCCTTGCTACATCTTCCCTGCTGAAAGGCTTCATCAGGTAATCCACGCTGTTCACCTTAAAAGCCCTGATGGCATAATCGTTATAGGCAGTGGTAAAAACAACGGGGGTCAGCATTTGAACTTTTTCAAAGATCTCAAAACTATTGCCGTCCGATAAATGGATATCCATAAAGATAAGGTCAGCCGAAAAACCTTTCAGCCATTTCACGGAGTCCCTTACCGTATCGAGAATGGCTGGGATTTCCGCATCAGGGATAATCGAAAGGATTATTTCCTCCAGTCTCTTAGCCGCCGGTTGTTCGTCCTCAATAATCAATACTTTCACAATGTATGCTCATTTAAAAGTGGAATCCTGGCAATATAATCTTTCCCGTTGTCTTTAAAAGACGGTTTTTCATCTGTAAAGTGGGCATAGCGCTCAGTCAGGTTAAGAATGCCAAAACCTGTCGATTCTTCCGGGTTACTTCTTAACCTGATTTTGTTTTTAACCACAAGTGATTCATTTTCTGTAAAAATTTCAATCAGCAGCGGGCACTGGGTGGAAACTTCATTATGCTTAATGGCATTTTCAATAAGCAGCTGAAGGGAAAACGGAGGGAGCAGGTATTCTTTTTCATTTTTTTCAATGACAAGCATAAAATCCAGCTTGTTTTCGTACCTTATCTTCTGTAAAAAAATATACGCTTCCATAAACTCCATTTCCTGTTCCAGGGTAACCAATGACTTATCTTTCACTTCAAGAAAGTACCTGTAAATCCAGGAAAATCGCCTGATAAATTCCTGTGCTTTTTCAGGTTCGGAGGAAACCAGGAAAGAAAGCACATTCAGGTTATTAAAAAGGAAATGTGGGTTAACATAACTGATCAGGGCCGAATAGCGCGACTCAATATTTTGTCTTTTAAGAGTTTCGGTCTCAATAAGTGAATTTTTCCATAGATGAAATAGTTCCCTTCCTTCCAACAGGCTCATGAGAATAATATTAATGATGATAGCAATCAAACCATTCTGAAAAAGCATCATCGAATAGGTAAAATGTTCGTGGAAATCGCTGATGTGATAAAGAATAGTGACAACGATCCCGATGATAACAAATGCACTCACACTGGTAAGTGCAAGTTCATACAATAATCTTCGGGTAAGTCCCTCCTTCCAGGGATATTTAATGGCCAAATATTCAGCAATCCATGTGTTAAAAAAGGTGATGGTTATGGTAATGAAGAAGGTAAATACCCATCCGATAGAAATCTGATACCAATTCACCGGTTCTTCGGAAACAACCGAAATCATAAGAAAAACCAGCGGAACAATAAAGGCAATTACCAGGGCAACTAAAAAGAACCTTTTTTCAAATTTTTTTATTCTTTCGATCATGGTTTTCATCTGGGATGGTATGCAAAGGTATGCATTTCGATTTTTATAACGAACAGTTTATAGCTTAAGATCAGTTATACAAGGGATCATTTCGCTTCATTTAAAATACAATCCTGTATTGCATCATCGGGAACAATCCCATCTGGTAAACAGTCTCCAGATCACCTAACATAGGGTTGTAATAACTATAGAAGGGGTTTTTACGGTTGGTAAGGTTCTGTATTTCCACTCCGGTTTCATGGGAGAACCGTTTCCCTTCCAGCCTGTATGCAAAACGGATATCTATGCGGAAGAAATCCTTGAATTTCTCTGAATACGGAAGGTCGTTCATGTATTCTGTTCGCTTGTTTTGCAGGGACAATTCCCTGTCAATCGGTGTGTATTTCTGACCACCCGCTGCTGTCAGTTTCCCATCCATCGAAAGCCACTGCATTTTTGATGTGGATTTTTTGCCTATCCGGAAATCTTTTCCAAACAATGCATTGATAACATATCCCCCATCGTAGGCAGTGGAATACCATTTTCCGTTGGAAGGTCTGTATTTTGAATCATACAGGGAAGTAGTCAAAAGGAAGTAATACCCCCTGGAAAGAAACCTTTCCAGGGTGAACTCCACTCCTAAATTTCTCCCCTTGCCCCCATCTATCAGAGTATCGGGAATAGTTGGGTTAATGGTTCCATAATTCAGCATGGAAAAGGTCCCGGGACGGTCTTCAATAGCTGTATTGAATATATACTGGTAATAGACCTCTGCCTTCAGTCGCCAGTTTTCTGCCAGGTATCTGTCATACGCCAACACTATATGATGACTTTTCTGAAGGTCAAGGTCTTTGAGGGTTTGCACGTAATCCGTTTCATTCTTTCTTATACGCATCAGGTAAAGCATTACCGGATAGGATATACTGTGAAGTCCATAGCCCAGGCTCAAACGGTTGGATGGGTTAATATTCCAGGAAAGGCTTGTTCGCGGTTCTAAACTGCCATGCCTGTTCAGAGTAATCATCTGGTAATTGATTCCGGTATTAAAAGTAACAGAATTATTCATTTTAAATTGCCATTGTATGAATGAATTAAACCGACCGGTATTCCCCGACTCATCGAGGGTATTAAAAAAACGGCCAAGGCTGCCCACGAAAACCGAATCGACCAGGTTGTAACCGATAATACTATAGCGTCCGCCAATTTTCATAAAATGCCGGCTGGAGAACTTTTTGGAAACCGTGAATTGTGCAGCGTAATTCGTTTCCACAAGCCGGTTCCTAACGAAGGGTACCGGTGAACGGTCTATAACACTCAGGGAATCGACTATACCCCGATTTGAAATCCCTGTTGCGGAGAGAGTAAGACTCGAATACATCGTTTCACTAAGGGGATACACATGATTCAGGATAAGTGCCCCGGAGGAATTCGTGTTTTCAATATCCTGGCTCTGGCTGTAGAAATCGCTGGTCAGTTCTGCTGAATCAATGGCACTGTTATTGAAGAAAATATAGCTCTTCCCTCCCATTCCGGTAATGGCGAATCTTCCATATTTTTTGGTGGGAAGGTTTATTTTCACAAATAGGTCCTGGTAATCGGGTACAGCAACCCCTGTTCCAAATTCGAAACCCAGCTTATGAAATACCCCCAGTGTGGAATACCTGTAGTTTACCAGATAGGATGCCTGCTCACCCATGGGAAGTGGGCCTTCCACCCCGGCTTCAAAACCGTTGAATCCTACCTGTCCGAGAAATTCATGCCGGTTAGTATTCCCATTCCTGGTTTTAAGATCGAAAACCCCGGAAAAGGCATTGGAATATTCGGCCGGGAAGGCCGCGGTCATAAAGGCGGAGTTCATAAGCACGTTATTGTTCAGCATGCTCACAGGGCCACCTGTTGATCCTATAAAACCAAAATGATTGGGATTGGGAATCTCCACCCCATCCATTCGCCAAAGCAATCCTGACGGTGAATTTCCCCTTATCACTATATCGTTTACCGCATCGTTAGGGGTACTTACCCCGGCATAGTTGGAGGCCATACGGGAAATATCGTTCCTTACCCCCGCATAACGCTGACTTTCCTCAATGGTAAACATCCGTGAGCTAACTGCCGCCATACTATTTCCGGCACTCCGCTTATTGCTCCTTTCAGCCGTAATGACAACCTCTTCTCCATGGATGACCTGTTCTTCGAGTTCGAAGTTCACAATAAGCTCCTTACCTGAATTGACTATCAGATTCGACATTGTAAGCGCATTGTAACCCATATACATAACAGTAATAGTAACCCTTCCCACCTCTACACCCCGGAGAAGAAAATACCCGTTCTGGTCTGTAATGGTACCGATTAAGGGATCGCTGCCCGGAATAAACACATTGGCACCCGGAAGTGGCGCCAGTGTCAGTTTATCTGTAACCTGCCCGCGTACGTTCTGGTATATATCCTGTGAAGCAGTCAACTGAAATATAATACTCAAAATGAATATACCTGTGATCGAATATTTTTTCATAATAATTTGCTTTTATAAAAATAATACTCCAAAGATACAGGAGGCACAAAGGTTTATAGAAATTCTTTTTACCGGTTGTGGAAAGAAGGGACATGGGTGTGGATTTTTCCGATCTGTATGAATCACTGTTCTTATTATCATCAGAAGATAAATTCTATCAATTTAACTTCCGGTGCATCCGGGAGGATGTTAAAATAATTGTAACTTCTTAACTTATGTCCGGATCTTGCGGGAAAGAATTTTTGCTTTAGATAAAACGTATCTACTACAAAACGGGGTTTTATTAATTACTATAACCAGGGATTATTAATCCGGGGTATTGATTTTTATCCTTTTTTCATAATCCTTTGCCCACGCCACAACATCCCTTACAAGTTTTTGTCCGTCTTTCGTTGTGGATGCTTTTTCAAAATATTCTTCGCAGGCATCAAAATTTGCCAGACAAACATTTGCCAGACCGATATTATAATTCAGTCCGCTTGCAATCTCTTCGTTTATCCGGGCTTTTTTATCAGACAAATCAGCCTCTTTTAGCGCGTTTTCCCAAAGCTCAATAGCTGATTTCATTTCAAGGGCTGCATTATTTTCTTCACCGGTTTTCTGAAATAGTTCAATAAACCGTGCAACCTTAACAAGGGCAGTGTCAAGATCAGAATAGTCTGCTTTCCTACCCTTTCCGGTAATAAAGTCCATTTTCTGAAAGACCAGAGGTTTGCCGTACTCATTAAACAAACGGTTTTTGACTTTAAAAAGTTGCTCACGGGTCCATTCTATCTCCTGATCCAAAAGAAAACGCTGCTGAAAGTAATTTTCCAATTCGTCGGGGGTAGTATAAGAAGCCCCGAAATTCTGCCGCGGACCACCTGAAACCTGATCATCCGAAACAAACCCAAAGCGTGCCGGTTTGTTAACAGTATTCATTAGCACTTCATGCCAGAGGGTGTCTCCGTTTTTATAAAAAATACCTGCTTCAGCAGAAAAACTATAGCTAAATTCATAGTAATAGATCTTACGTTCTACCCTTTCCTTGTTTTCAATAAAAATCCCTTTTCCGCTTTTCATTATTTTATTTACGGCACTTAATCTGGTAAGCTTAACCCCTATATGCAGATCGGCGTTTTCAGAGATTCGCGAATAACCAGGCAGATCAAGGAAATCAATCTCACACTGCTCTACGGAACCATAATTATTTTTTGAACCTGTTTCAATATAAGCTAAAGGCTTCACAAGATGGATACCCTTAAAATTGATCCCGCCGGCATCAATTTCGGCTGAATAAGTTTTTATATTTTCCGGAAGCGGCGAATAAGGTAACTGAATATAAGTGAATTTAAATGCTTCTTTGCCAATGCGTTGCGCCCATATGTTTTGATTTGTAACAAAAATCAGAATCAGGAATATTAGTTGGATATATTTCATTGTTTTAGTCTTTTACTCAAAAGTAATGCCACTATATTACCCCTATCTTAAGAGAATCTTAATTAAAAATTAAAATCAATGGAAGTTGAACATAATTAGCAATAAAGTCACTATATATTTAAAGAAGCAAGCTTATCAGTAGGAGAAGTCATTGCAATTTTCGCTTCGCTTTTGGCAGGCTGGGAAGCCCCATTAGTTGCTACTCAGCTTTTGTGGATCAATTTAGTGACCGACTCTTTACCAACTGTGGCATTGTTAATGGATCCCGGTGACCCCGATGTGATGAAAGAAAAACCACGTAACCCAAAAGAGAGTTTCTTTGCGGGTGGTGCTGGAAAACGTGCCATTTTTGGCGGACTGCTCATAGGTGTATTAACCATATTCGCTTTTTGGTTTGGCTATTTTGAACACGGCTACACGCCATTTAACAAATCAGTTCCCGTTGAAGTTTTAGAATATGCACGTACAATGGCTTTTATGGTTCTTGTTGCCAGTCAGCTGTTTTTCTCACTGGCCTTTCGGAATCCCCTGAAATCGGTCTTTAAGATTGTAATATTATCAAACAGGTATCTGGTTGGCGCGATAATTATTGGACTGTTTTTGCAACTTATTGTGATTGGTATCCCGGCCATGCAAAAAGCATTTAACCTTCAAAACCTCGATTTGTATGGCTGGATAATGGCCATAGGTTTGGGATTAGTTCCACTGTTGATGAATGAAGTGATTAATATCTGCCTGCGTTTTAAAAAGCGAAAAGCAAGCATTAAAAAAGAGCTGTTTCCCCTCCTTCATGAGTGTTCCTTTGTTGTATTATTAGCTGTTTCCACCGTTTAAATAATTTCAGGCAACAGCAAAGGGAAGGCGGAGATGGTGGTGAAGGAATGGAAATGGAAGGTGGTGCGGAAATTTAAAGAAAAACAGATCACAATTCGAAATCCCAGGAATGTTTTGTCAATTCTCCATAAGTATCAGGATGCCGCAACATAAGATAACGTTTCTGTATCATTCTTCCCCTGCCATTTATAACACTGGCATCTAAATCTACTGTTGCCTGGATGATTCCCCCCGGCTCTTCGTTGGATCGTTTATTAGCAGCAAGAATTTCTCCGCTTCCATTTACAATTGCCGATCTGCCTCCATTAACTGCCGCAACAATTGCCAGATGGTTATCCACTGCTCTTGTCCTCATATATGGGTCCCATACGCTGCCTTTCTCTCCGTTTGTCCATTCACGACCGTCACTGTCATTTGAAAAAGCTATTATTTCAGCTCCTTTAACAGCAAGGATCCTTGCAACTTCCTGAAAATGGTTATCGTAGCATATCATCATGCCGATCTTGCCAAAATCTGTCTGAAATACGGGATATTCATTTCCGGGTTTCAATCCTTTTACCAGATTCTCCCCCAATGTAAGATGGACTTTCCGGTATTTCCCTATAAGCATTCCACTGCGGTCTATTAAAACGGCTGTATTATGCAGTACTCTACCGTCACGTTCCGCCAGACTGGCAGTAATATAAGTGTTGTACTCCCTGGCCTTTTCACCCAAAAGTTTCGTCGAAGGACCGGGAATAGTTTCAGCCATCACTTTCCTGTCACCTGATACTCTGTCGACATTGATATTCTCCGGCAAAACAATAAGATCAAGATCTTTATCCCTTATTTCATCAATCCTGTCACAATAAAACCGGATTGCCTCTTCAGGATTTTTTGGACCTGATGCGCGGCCTGAGATGGCGGCGACTTTAACAAGCCGGGGTTTAAAAGAATCGGTTTTATCTTTGATCTTAATATTATTCCAGTGCACCGTTCCTGTTCCGGATTCAATTAAATAAAGACATAGCTCCAGTTTATCTTCATCCTTATCAGGAACAAATTCACCCCTTAAACGATACCAGTTATCAACTTTGTCAGGTATGTAGAGCTCATAATATTCATCTTTCTCTTTGAGAATAACTGCCCTTATACTTTTACTTATATTCTCAACCTTATCAACCATGAAAGAAGCTTCAATGCTATAACGCCGGCCCTTCAAGAGCTTTGGTAAGGCTCTTAACCAGCAACCCATTGAATCAGGGTTGTTATTACCATGAATAACAAGTGAAGGATTAATGATTACTCCTTCTTTCGATGATCTGGAAAAATATGGAGTAATTTCTTCCCGGTGTGAAAAGCTAGTCCATGCAGATCCGTCTTTTAATAGATCCTCATCCATCATCCCGTGTTTAAACTCATTACCAGCACCTTCGGTATTTCTCAGGCCGAAAAATTCCATATGATGAGTACCAAATGCAAGTCCGCCTGCTCCAATAACTGAATTTTTAACAAAATCTCTTCGTGAAGTTTTCATAAGCTTATTATTAAAAATAATTTATTGAGCACTTATTTTTCGATTTTTTCAAGAAGTTATCCGGCAAAGATAACTCCATTTTTTTACTTTTTAATCATCATGGAGAGGTTAGTTTTCATTGAAATATTTATAATTTTCACAACAAATTTGTTTGTAAATTACCAAAGAATTAATGGAAAAAATATTGCACTCCCCTCCCTTTTTTAAGGGAGACAAAGGCTCTGCCTCCATATCATTGAGTGGGAATTATATTGTTTATGAGATTTAATAAAAAGATGTAACTGTTATTCAACTGCTTAAAGTCCCCCCTGGGGGATTTAGGGGTATGATGTTTTCTATTTTAAACCTCATAAACCTTATTGTTATTTCCTTTTAAATATCCTCTTAAAGAAAGACTATCTCTTTTTTTCTGATCTGTCACGTTGTTTAGTTATCTCCTTTATAAAAATATCCAGAAAATTTTTTATAATATTTACCTCCATAAAACCGGAGCAGTCAAGTATTTCCTGTAATTCAGAAGTCAGTTCGGGGAAAGGGGAAACCAGTTGTTTAACCAATCCATTATCCGGTTATAATTTCCTCCACCCGGCCTGCCACCTCGACTGCTGCATTTCGTCCCCGGCCGTGAAACAGGGATTTACCGGACCTTAGTTCAATAAGGTTAATTTCAAGTTCTGACGACATGCTTTCTTCTATCCTTCCATTCATATGTCCCCTTAAAGGGGAAGCAAGAGCAGTTGCGATATCCCGTTTAACAAGGATATCCAGAAGATAGTTTTTATTTGCAAGGCTGATCTCCACTTTTTCTATCCCGGCTCTCACTTTTTTCAAGGCAGAACCATTATAAGTGGTGAACTTTATAAGTTTGTCCCTTAGCCATAGTCCTGATATAAATCCAACAAAAGAACTCCGCAGCCAGGGGATCCTGGCAACCGATATCTTAACAGAGATTCCCGGTTCGTCGAAATGATTTGACTGAAGCCATATATATCCTTCAGGAAAAGAACTGCCCCAGTCCTTCTCAATATATCCCCTGCCACCTCCAAAGTCAATAAGCTCTCCTTTGAATTCCAGTTTGCCTGTTATGGAGTGATCCATGCTTACAATCCCGTGATAACATTCCATAAATGGCACAAATGAGTATGGTCCCATTATGCCTGGAGAATACCATGGCTTGGGCCAGCTCACATTACCGGAAAAACAAAGCTTCCCTTTTAATTCAGGCAGATCAAGGAAAATTGCATCTTCTGAGAAGTAATTATTTTCTATCGAAACCAGGAATTTGTTCCCCAAAGGCAGGAAGCTGTTATATTCAAATTTGTGGTATTCAGCCGTTTTCTTCCTTCCATCAAGAACCTGAATAAAAGCATGCCGGGAACCATCTCCATCCATTGCAACTCCGGGAATAACGGCAAAGGCAAGGGTCTCATCACGGTTAAGAACCTTAAAATACCAGCCCTCGAAATAGTTGCGCTTCTTCCCCCATCCCTGAAAATATTCAGGATTGAATAATGATCGTATTTGTTTCAACATCCGTCTATTTATTATATTTCGTATCGATTGAGGATAAACATTTTCATTTCTGATTTCCTTTACCCGGCATTGTCTGTTTGTTCCAGCTTGTACTGATTTATAAATACTAATACTTTGCTGGTCATACAAAGTTATGATATTCTCAACCGCTGCAAAAAGTTCCGGGATTGTTTCATCCCGATATTACAAAATTTAATGAGAATTAATTACCCAAAACTCTGATTTTTCTATAATATATCTTTGATGCTTGTGAAACTTACACTACCTTTGGAAAGAACTTTTGAAAGCTTTGTTTTTCAAATAAATCCGCGACCTAAAGTCCTGGTTATGATAATACAAATTTATAAACACCTTTAATTCAAGATATGTATGAATAATAATCAACCACAATTTGATCCTTTAAAGGCCGAACAATGGATCAAAAAACACCTGTTCAATGTCATCATCGCTTTTGTGTTAATAGTTGCCGCATTATCAGCGACAAAAACTGTAGGACCGGAAGAAGAGGGTGTAGTACTTTTTTTCGGAAAGTACACCCGCACCGTGCCTCCCGGTTTGAACTTCATCGCACCCTTTGGCGTGGAAAAGATGTACAAAATACCTGTTCAGCGACAGCTTAAGCAGGAATTTGGCTTTCGAACCAATATGGCAGCCACACGCACAACTTACTCCTCCCAGAGCTTTTCAGATGAATCGCTGATGCTTTCAGGCGATCTAAACCTCGCTGATGTGGAGTGGGTAGTGCAATACCGTATCATTGATTCCTACCAGTACCTGTTCAGGGTGCGCAACGCAGAGAAAACCCTGCGTGACATGTCCGAAGCCTCCGTAAGAAAGACCGTGGGTGACCGCACCGTAAATGAGGTACTGACAGTAGGCCGGCAGGAAGTGGCTTCAAATGTGGAAGTACTGCTTCAACAGATGTGCACTGAGTATGAAAACGGGATACGGATTGACCAGGTAGTTTTGCAGGATGTAAATCCACCTGAAACTGTAAAACCAAGTTTCAATGCAGTGAACCAGGCGCAGCAGGAGCGGGAAACGCTCATCAATGAGGCAGAATCGGAATACAACCGAGTGATCCCCCGTGCCCGCGGTGAAGCCGAGGAAACCATCCAGCTTGCCGAAGCTTATTATCTGAACCGCGTGAACCGAGCTACAGGTGAAGCCGACCGGTTTAGTTCGTTATTTGCAGCCTATATTAAAGCGCCCGAAGTAACCAAAAAAAGAATCTACTTAGAAACGATGGAGCGCGTCCTGCCAAAGCTTCAGCACAAAATAATACTGGATGAAAAAGGTAATAACATCCTTCCCTTACTCAATTTAGGAACCCCTCAAATAGTATCACCATGAAAAAGATTTATGTCGCAATAATTGCTGTTATCATATTGGCTATTATAGTTATCCGAAGCACGGTGTATGTTCTGGACGAGACCCAGCAGGCAGTTGTCACTCAGTTTGGCAAACCCGTGGGTGAGCCGCGAACGCAGCCCGGTCTTAAGATAAAAGTGCCATTAATTCATAAAGTGCAGTTTTTTGACAAACGCTACCTCGAATGGGACGGAGACGCTAATCAGGTGCCCACTAAAGATAAACGATTTATTCATGTTGACACTTATGCACGCTGGGAAATAACGGATCCCTTGCAGTTTTTTATCCGATTACGCGATGAACGCTCAGCACAATCAAGGTTAGACGATATCCTCGACGGAGAAACCCGTATTGCAGTAGCCGGTCACAACCTGCTCGAAATAGTGCGATCGACCAACCGCGAACCTGAAATTGTTGAAGATTTTATGGAAGAGATGGAAAACCTTGAAGACATTAACGTTGGAAGGGATGTTATCGAAGCACTCATTCTTAAAAAAGCCAACGAAAGAACTACTGACCTCGGTATCAGGATCCTCGACTTTCGTTTCAAACGAATGAGCTATGTAGAAGAAGTCCGCAACAGGGTTTACGACCGTATGATCAGCGAGCGCAACCGTATTGCCGACCAGTTCCGCAGTGAAGGACAGGGGGAAGCACTTAAGATTTTGGGTAACAAAGAACGGGATCTGGCTAAGATACAATCCGAAGCCATACGCGAAGCCGAAAAGATACGTGGCCGTGCCGATGCCGAAGCCACAAATATTTATGCACGCGCTGTCAACCGAAACCGGCAAACGCAGGAACTCTATTACTTTCTGCGTACAATGGAAAGTTTTGAGAAAGCACTGGACGAAAAAACCACGCTTATCATCACCACCAACAGCGAATTTTACAGGTACATACAGGGTGTGAAATAATACAGATGGTAATAAGAAGCATCTTTGTTATCTTTACATGCATAATTGCCTTATGAAGAAACTATTTTTTTTAATATTAGTTTTTTGTGGGTGTTCCGTCTTAAAACCATTGCAAAAAAGCAAGCTTATTACCTTATTCCATATTATTGAACTCTCCGAGTTTGAAGAAGCCAAAAAAGTTGTTGAGGAAATGATAACAGACGAAGAGTCGATGCATTGGTACAGAGCATGGTATGCCAGGGGGCTCATATGTCAGAATGCTTACCTGGAGGGAATAAAGAAGAAAGACAAAAAAGAATATGAGCTTTACCCCGATCAGCTTTTTGTAGCATACGATTCCTATGAAAAAGCCCGCTCGCTTGATAAAAGAGGAAAACTTGAAAAACAACTCGCACCTAAATATATCCTCCTGGCTAATGAATTTAAGAAATTAGGAGAGACGCATTTTAAAGATAAAAAATATGCGGATGCACTGAAAGCATTTGAACAGGCACTTACTATCACCCAAAGTCCCATACTATCAGTCCAAAAAGATACGAGCCTGATATTTAACACAGCCCTGGCGGCATATGAAAATAAAAACCTGGAAAAAGCAACAGAGTATTTCAGCAAACTGCATAAGTATAAGTATCTGCCTAATGTCACACATTTGTTATCTACGGTATATCTTGAGAAAGCTGATACGAGTTCTGCTGAAAGAGTGCTTATGGAAGGAGTTGATAACTATGAAAATAATGAGGACCTGGTTTTGCTGCTGGTTGATCTTCTTTTTCAAAGAAATGAACCTGAAAGGGCCTTGATGGTTCTTGACAGTGCGTCTTCAAAAAGTCCTTCCAATTACATCTTTCCTTATACAAAAGGATTAATATACCAAAAAACGGAACAATACAGAAAAGCCATCGATGCCTATGAAGGAAGCGTCATTCTGGCTCCGGATGAATTAATAACTTATGTAAACATAGCTACATGTTACTATAATATTGGAGTGGAAATTGAAGAGAATGCAAGGAATATTATTCATAACAAAATCGTTCTTGAAGAAAAAGCAAAATCAGCAGCCGCATTCGAATCTGCTATTACCTGGCTCGACCAGGCCTATGAGAAAAAACCTGAAAATAACCTTGTTATCACGAAAATCTACCAGCTTTACAAAGACCTGCGTGTCATAGAAAAAGCAGAAATTATGGAAAAAAAGATTAACTAAGAGTCTAAATTTTAAATGAGAGAGTTAACCCCAGTAATTCCTTAAACTGCAGCTTCGGGACTTCTTTTTTACTTCCGTCCGGTAATATTACTGGTTCCTTATTTTCATTCAGCACAGGAAAACGGATATCGTCATCATAAATCATATGAAGATTCAGACGAATAGTAAAATACCAGTTAATCCTTTTAGAAAGGTCAATTTCCCAGTCAACATCAATATTCTGTGGCTTATCAAAATAGTTTGAGAACAACCGGATTGTATTTGATATACTTAGCCCGTCCAGAATACTCGTATTGTTTTTGACCACCATTTGCCCTCCCATTTCCTGCTTCGCACGCTTATCTCTTGTAATCCCGTGTTTTGTCTGATCTATACCTGCTGTATCCAGCACAAAAGTATTTTTATATGACAACATGGAAAAGTTGAAACGGTTGTTTTTATCTGGTTTATATTCCACTCCCATACCGATCGTAAATGTTGCGGGATTGAGGAACTTCGATACAACAACAGAATCGTTGGGATATTTATAGCCTTTTGCGATCTGGTTCTTCATGTAAAAAACCGCACTGAAATCCATCTTCTCTATCAGACCTTTGTTATATTGTGAATTAAACTCAAGCATATCAGTGGTTTTTCTTAATCCTTGTTCCTCTGTTATTAAAGCTCCATATTTTAAACGTCCGCTGTTAGTCCACTGCATATTGGCCTCCGTGTTGGCATATTCTGCTTTACTGTTAATATCAAACATGCTTGATAAGGAACTTTCACCTCCCTTCGACCAGTTGGAGAGATGAGTCTGATTCAATGTAAATGAACTTGAAAAGCCATAATCCCAGTATTCAGGGATAGTTTTCAATGGTTCAAGCTTTGCAAGATACCTTAACGGCCTCAATGTAGTAATAGGAATATCGTCGGCCATCTTTTTCCCGATGCGGAAAACATTAACATCTTCTTCAAGGATCAAGGTAATATTAGATTTTTCAGGATTGCCTACCCATATGGTTATGGAGTCATTTTGATAATTCTTTACCCAATACCTGTAAAAGTTATCATTCCCTGTAGTTAACCAGAAGGGCATCTTTTGTCCCTCTAAATCATTAATAAACAAAAGAGTAGAATCACGGTGGTATATATAAGATAACAGGGTTTCGACTGCATACCGGAGGGAGTCCGGCATCTTTTTATCAGGAACAATATAGAACGGGGATTCCTTGTTAGCGACAATAACTTCAGATGTATCTGAAATAATGATTTTGCCCGAATCAGGAAGAAAACGGACAGATTTTCTTATATCAGGGCGTATGAGGGGAGGGATGATACGTTTATCAACAATCTGATGCATCTGAATATTCTTTGATTTAAGAAAAACAGTATCAATGAAGATTTCTGTAATAGTATCCTGTACCTGCAGGATGGAGTGAATCAGGTTTTCTATTTCAGGGATTTTGTTATGAAAAGATAAAGCTGTTGTATCAATTGCCTTCGCAATGAGAGTCTTTTTAATTACGAAAGGGTCTTTCTCCAGGGCTACGGTATCAACAATAAAGGTTGATTCGTTTAACCACCTTAACGGAAGAGTATCATTCTTTACAATAATAGTTTGTTTTAGTTTAACAGACTCGTAGTCAAAAGCTGAAAGCCGGCTATACACACTGTCAAATGGTTCTTTGAAATGATCTGTCAACCTTGCCAGCGAAATCCTCATAGTATCTCCCGAAGGTCTCCATAATTTATCATTCCCCAGAAGATAGATCATATAATCTGATGCCGATTCTGTAGTAAAAATGAAAGGCTTTGAAGGGGCCGTATCAGTTTCTGCGGATGACATTTCCTCACCGGTTTGTGCAAAACTTATGCATACGGTCATTAACCCGGAAAATACTAAAAATGTAAATCGACGCATATTAATTGGTTTAAGGTAAAAATAATTCTATAGCCAAAATATAAAAGATATTTTTATAACGGAATAAAATTAAAAGATATTTCCGTCCTCACGTAATTAAACAAATAGATGTAACCATTATTCAACTGCTTAAAGTCCCCCCTGGGGGATTTAGTACCTTACATCTAATTTTCTTGTATTATTTGGCGAAAATTCCAAAAAACAAATTCCAAAAAACAAATAATACCAAAATTATAAATACGAATACACTATTTTGATTTTTCAATGATGGAAGAAAATATTTTTTTCAATTGAATGGCTTCGTCATGTAATATAACCTTACTCGCTTTGCAAAATGAAAAGTTCGTTCTTCTAAATCATAAACCTGTTTTGTCATTTGTTGATTGAAATTTATTTGTTATTTGTATCTTGAGATTTGTTATTTGTTTGGTTGTGGCTTGTCCACGTTAGGGGTATGAAATTTATAACTAAAGAAAAATAAACAGGATAGTTAACCTGCCTTTGTAACTATATTATTATGTGAATAATATAAAAATATTCATTGAATTAAATTGGAATTATCAAAAATATTAATAAATTTGATCACACATAATTTAAATTCCTTAAAAAAATGAAAAACAATCTCTTTTCACTTGCAGCACTTTCTGTAGCAAGTGTATTTATCGTCGCCTCCTGTTCACAAAATGATCCTTCCCCGTCAGAAATACATGATCAGTTTGCTGAGGCTGAAAATGAAGCTGTTTTTGAAGCTGTTCTTGAAAAAATTGATGACCAGATCGATAGAGAAATTACGATGCTGGAAAAATACAATTACAATCTTTCGTTAAAAAAATCGGAAGAAATTGAACCTTGTGATCCCAAAATCGTAGTTGAAACTCCTGAAAATTCGAAATTTCCTAAAACTATCTCCCTCGATTACGGAGATGGTTGTACCGACGCAGAAGGAAATTTCAGAGCAGGGAAAATCATAGTTCACATTACCGGTCCTTACTGGCGAAAAAATACCGTTCGCCATTCCAGACTGGCAGACTATATCTATAATGATCTTAAAATTGTTGGAAACAGAAATGCAATAAATAAAGGCACAAATGATGACGGATATTATATTTTTGAAGTAATAAACATTATGAATATATCGACTACCAGCGGAGAATTACTTGTTAAACGTGACTGGAAAAGAGTACGTACCTACAACCGTGGTGATGACCTCACAACAAGATTGGATGACGAAGTGTGGGTCACAGGTAGTGCCAGAATAAAAAGAGATAATAAAGTATTTGTAAGAGAAATCACAGTTCCTTTATACCGGCCAATAGTGTGCCAGCATTTTCAGAGCGGTATCATAACCAGGTATATAAACAAAGAAGAAGTTGCGGTAATGAATTATGGCGAATATGTTCCCGGAGAATGTGATAATACTGCAACCTGGACAAATGGCGTTATTACCAAAACCATCACTTTAAAAACCAATATCAACTATTACAAAATTAAACAATAAGGCCGGATACTTCATCTTCTGTTTAAACCGTCACTATCCTGACGGTTTATTTTTTTCCCTTGGTCTGTCGATTCGGTTAATTATTTCGGCTGTGCGGTGGCCGTAAGGAAGCGAGCCTCCTTCTTCTTCCTTAAGTTTTTTCCATGCCCTGGCAATGATGAGATCGTCCACATCATCCTTTTCACATGGCACTTCTACCACATATTCCTCATAAGCATAGGTGGCAATATGTAATTTAACGGTTGCTTTTCCCATATTGTTTTATACTTCCATAAAAAAAATTATGTCATGATCCTTAACAATTTCTGATTGTAAGTTTTCTTTAAAAATTATTTAATAAAATCAAGATTTTATCCTATCTGCCGATAACAAAAATCCTGTATCTGTCAATAATCCAATTATTGGTCAGTTCCATTATGCTATGAAAAACAGAAAATTAAAGTTAATAATAATGATGCATTTACAGCAACTCTAAAGAAGAATTTTTGGAATAATCACATTATCAGAGAATTATTTTGCTGTTTTATGGCCAAAAATGTAAAATATTCCAAATTGGATTCCCCTGTTTGTTTAATTTACTGAGCTGTTTTTATTTATATTGCTAAACCCAACATTATATCTTAGATCTACACCAATACCAGACGGCGGATATATATAGCTCGCCCCAATACTTACACCAAGGTCAATGGGTTTCAAATCATCTTTATGGTCTGTAGTGTTACCATTGTTTATTGTTTTTGCACTGATCAGAAAACCTGCCTGAGGGCCTGCCTGTAATCTGAATCCATTGTCAAACATATATTGCAAAAGGACAGGTATATTAATATAACCCAGATTATAACCAGTGTCCTCACTAAATTTTGCGCCCTGAGCAGAATATACTATTTCAGGTTGAAATGCAAATTGGCTGTTAATATGAATATGACCAAGTAAGCCAAAATGATACCCGACTAAAGGGTCATAATTAGTACTGTTGTCATTGTAAATGTTGAAAATATTTACCCCAGCTTTAATTCCAATGTTTACATGTCCTGCAGGCGAATCGCTATGCTGTGCACCTGCAATGACCGTAATAAAAAATGCTGTTATTAATACGATTAAAAATTTCATGGCTCTTTTTTTAAGTTTAATTTCAGAACATCGAAAGCCAGGCTGAAAAAAGAAAGCTGAATGACTTTATGAGCGCGGATACTGAAAAGGTAATAAACACTCATAATACCAAACCTGATGAAATCATAAACACCGCTAAAAAATACCTTGGAGTGCCTCATTGTATAGGAGGGACAACTAAGAAGTGCATGGATTGCTCAGGTTTACTGGTAAGGGTTTTTGCAACACATGGTATCCAATTACCCCATAGTTCGGAAGAACAGGCTCGATACGGAAAAATATTGTCAGGTATGGATGAACTGAAAGAAGGGGATATGGTCTTTTTTATCAGGTCATATAATACACATCGTTTCATTACCCATTCTGGCATATATATCGGGGATAAAAAGTTTATCCATACCTCTTCAAAAAATGGCGTAACCGTAACTTCACTGGAAGATGCATGGTGGAAGGAAAAGTTTATTTTTGCAACAAGGGTGTTTAATTAATTATTGATTTTTTCAATACTGTACTTAAAATGCAAAAGCATCTGTAAATAATTCACACTTCACTAACACGCGCCCCTTTGAGCCGGGCATTATTATTAAAATGGTTCAGTACTATTTCTTCACTTTTGTCATTTTATACCGACAATGTTATGAGCTTAGGACTGGATGCACGACGACCGAAGGGTGAAAAAAGTTTCGCGAAATATATCAAAGTAAATCGTTATTTTTATCGGATAAAGAACAATTGTGTTTTTCCTGTTGCATTTGGAGTGTTGATTAAACAAAGTATTGCACAAAAACCTATTTTTACAACTATAAAAAAAGAGATAGTTAACAATATTGAAATAGAACTGCATGAATAATATTGAGGATCATTTAAAAATAACTTTAAAGCACAAAAGAAGAAAAGCTGTATATAAATCCTTAAGTCGCCTGCTGTTAATGATACTTTTTTTACTGTCAGCAGCAGCCTGGCGAGGGCAGATATTTGGAGTAAAAACAGAGGGGGCTTCAAAAATCAATGCGGAGATAGTCCTAAATTTGAGTGACTGTTATCCATTTTTTCCTGATGCAGCAAGGGTAGATAAGGTAAATGAAAACCAGTTCCAAATTTTTAATGCCCGGAAAAAGTTTCTAGGTCGGGCTCTGTGGTACAAGGGTGAACAGGGCTATGGGGGTCGTGTTCCCATATATATATTCACCGATGCCAACGATACTATTAAAGGGGTTTTACCCGGCAACCATTATGAAAGTTCCGATTATTTAACGGATATTGCACTCTCAGAATTTCTTGCACAATGGAATGGAACTTTACTTGCCAATGCAGCAGCTCAGGAAGTTGACATGCTTTCAGGAGCAACTATTACCAGCCAGGCAATTATTTCAGGAATAAAAAGTGTTTCTTCCGGACATAGAATTACCCCGCCCTTTAACCCCCTGACAATGGGAAATATTATCTCTTTTCTGCTTTTGGCAGTGCTGGTCTTTGCCTTTTTTAAACCTAAAGTGTTTATGAAATTCCGTACTATTCTGCAGATAGCAGCAGTTATTATTTTTGGATTCTGGATAACTCAATTTATCTCCTTTGCACAGATCGTAAATTGGGTCTCGGGAGGCATTAACTGGCGATTGCAAACTATTGCAGCCTTCATATTCCTGCTTTCAGTCCTTTTTCCCGTGTTATTCGGTAAAGCATTTTACTGTACCTGGGTATGCCCCTATGGAGCCGCACAGGAATTATGTGGGAAAGTCGGTTCTAAAAAAGCAAAAATACCACCACGGGTTTCTGAAATAATAAAATATTTACGAGAGGCAATATTCACTTTGGTGATGATACTACTTTGGACAGGATTCGTTTTTGACCTCAATTTTATTGAGCCTTTCTCTGCATTTTCTGTTACTAAAGCCGGATACTGGGTACCGGGCCTTGCAGCATTCTTCCTCATACTTTCATTATTTATTCCGAAAGCCTGGTGCAGGTACTGCTGTCCTACCGGATATATATTAGACTGGATAAGATAAAAGATATCACTGTTGTCCGGTAAAATATCAAAACATTAATAAAATCAATATATTTAGACAATTATAAAAAATATTATTGGACACCAATGAAAAGATATGTATATTACTAAAAAATAAAGATATGGTTAATGCTAAAGTCTTAAATTTCATATTAGCCGGAGTGATGCTCTTTCTGATCATTAAATTAAATATTGTTTTAAAAGATACAAACCGTCAGAAAGCTGATAAAAGTTTTTACACCATTCCTTTTAATTATTCAACCGGAGATGATGAAACTGACGATGACCTGAAACAGGAGGCAATTTATATCAACAACTTCAATAATCAACTCAGGGTTTATCCAGAAAGCTGGGAGGGAGTCTCCGACACCGTAAGTTCCACACACCAGGCATGGGTATCATTAACGGTAGCAGAGAGTAAACGACTTATTGCCAAAGGGCTGATGAAGTATCCCCCTTTTAAAGAACGTCTTAAGAAAGGACAAGTCATTGTAAATAAAGGAACCACCAATACCTACATCGCTGAAGAACTTTTAAATGAAACCTTAAACAGAGGAGAGTATGTCCTGGGACATATACTGCCGGAAAAGGGGGAAGTAAAGCTGGACCGCAGTAAGTCGCGCCAGGAGTTAGTAATAAAGGATGGAGTAATAAAGGACATTCCGTATAACGAGGCACTAGATGGAATGAACGAAGGAGATATCGTACTTAAAGGAGCCAGCATAATCAATTACAAAAAAGGTCAGGCCGGAGTGTTAATTGGACACCCAACAGGAGGTACAACCGGAGTAATCGTTCCGAAAATAAGAGAAAGAAATCTTCGTTTAATAATTCCTGTTGGATTGGAAAAAGAGTCATCCCAGGATATACATCTTCTTAACTGGTACACAAAAATTCCTCATGAGCCTGCCGGGAAAAAAATGCCTTTTATATGGAGCATTGAGGGGGAACTTTTCACTGAAATAGAAGCTATAAAACAATTTGCAAATGTTGATGTTTTGCATATTGCATCAGGTGGAATTGGAGGAGCTGAAGGAGCCGTTACGATCTGCATAAGAGGCGAACAAAAAGAAGTGGAAAAAGCGCTGGAAATAATTAATTCCATTCAGGGAGAACCTGCTTTTGTGAAGTAAAATAATAAAACCAGGGGGACAAGTGTTGTTTAGTAATTAAAAAAAGGCGAAGAAAAGTTATTCACCGGATAGCCATAATCCCTGAAATGTATTGACGCACCAATAGTAAAAGATCGTCCCAGCCGGATACTGGATCCAAAACTTATTTCATCGAAGGAATTAAAAGATAGCGGAGTAGCCATACCATATCTGGCAATATTTTTAATTCCGGTGCCGTAAAAAAATACCTTTTCATTCATTTGATAAGAAACCGAACCGTAAATGGATGTATATCCATAGTTGCTTTCATTTTCACTTTGTTCTGCAAAAACAGGAAAAGAGCGGGAACTGAATCCTGTTAAAACTCCTGCGTGAAATGACAAATTGTTTTTCAATGGAAAGGAAAAACCTGGAGCTGCAAAATAATTCATACCTCCACCGTAATTTGGAATAAAGCTGAAGGCAGTACCAAGTTCCATCTCCCAGCGTATTTTCTGCAGTTGTCTGGAAACTGGTCTCATTTCATTGCCAGATGGTTTGTCTGACTGAGCGAATATCCCGGCACTAAAAAGACTAAAAACAAATATCAGGAGGACACGGATAATCATCTGTGTTGCATTAAATTCTTTCAAATATATAAAAAAAGTATAACATGACTAGAAAAATGAACAGAGAGCTATTGTTAAATTTTATTAAATAAAACGCTTATGCGGTTATCTCAAATCATCCTTCTGCGTTATATCTGCGGGACATAAATTAAAGATAGAAAAAGGTATTCCTGCTGATGCACACAGAAAAAAGTGGAGGAAACCGAGTAAATAACTAGATTTACAAACTCCCCCATCTGTATAACGAAAAAAACATCATTACGTCATATCAAATGCAGAAAGATAAGCAGGTTTGTTGAAATATTCCTCCTTTTCCTTTTCGTCAAAGGAAATAAACTTGATGTAAATTTCTCCCTTACCAGCTTTTATAAAATATTTTAGAAATCCGAAATTTCCTGCTTTCATAAGGTCTGTGCTTATATGCGATCCTATATCCTGCCATGTCAAAGCAACATGGATTTTTTTAAGGGAAAGCACTGTTTCTATTATATCAGCAATATATTGCGCTTTCCCCTCTTTATACCATATCCCTTCCAGCGCAAGGAACTCAAATCTTTCAGGATTTAAGAACTTCCTAAATCCAGGAATACGGGGAAGAAAATTAACAAGGAGCTTACCGCTAACACCTCCCATCTCAACGATCTGCCATATTTCATGATTTGCCTGGAGGCCTGCCACTATCTCACTATTTTCATATGCAAGATAATAACTATTATTATAAAAGATGTTCCGGTTACTATACAGAGTATAGTCCTTGTAAAAACTCCTTAACTCACTGAGCACAAAAGGCTTTTCTTCATCGGTGATCCTTTTAACACAGTTGATTTGCCGGGGTGTAAAGCGAGAATAAATAATTGTCTCGAAAGTTCTCAGAGGAACAAATCCCATCTGTTCGCTAAATTCAAGCGAACGGGGATTTTCTTTATCAATATAGGAGAAGATGATAGACTTCGACACAGAACCAGTTGTTGGATACTGGAGAATATCCGGATTGCTGAAATAGGGCAAAGCAAGGCTTTTTAAAATTCCATCACCTCTGTCAGCTTTGGTTTTATCTTTTAATTGTTTTCCCTTTTGCGCCCTCAGAGGGGAGTGAATAGCGAAGTACCTTATGTACCACGATTTTTCCGGCACGGAATCTTTATATGTTTCTCTCAGACAAAACCCAACAGAGCCAAGCATACGGGACATTTTATAAAGTATCATGAAATACGACTCCCCTATATATTCAAGTTTCTTCTCCTGATCTGTATGCTTGTACCTTAAGCCTCCTGGGGTCCCAAGAATTGTTTTTTTGAGATGTTGAATAAGTTTTTCATCCGCCCGGGTCTTAACTATAACGTGCAGATCATGGTAATTACCTACAGTCTGTTTAAAATTCATAATTATGGGGTTATAACTGAAACAGGGATTTATAAACCTTGTTCTTTGTTGTTGATTATTGTCTTATTCTTCAAAGGCGATAAAACAATCCTATAAATACTCTGTTTCATCCCGAAGATAATTCAACCCAATCCTTCCTCACCACGGACGGCTGTCTGATAATTCAGAAAATCCTCCAAAGTGGTAATGAACATCGAATAAAAAGGTTAATAAAATGAACATTGTTCACATTATGAATCAACTTTTTCGGTATATAAATGCTCTACTTTTACTTTCTTAAAAGGTATTAAATTAATAGAACATTTTGAATAATCGGGTGTAAAGTTATTTTTTAAATTAATTTACACCTTAATTCATTTTGGGATTTCTATATCTATATAAATTGCGGGATTTGAAAGGAACAAATTACCTTGAAGTGATTCTCTAAATCTTTCTTCACTACATTTTTTTCTAAAATATTTGTATTACGAATTTTTTCGTAGTATATTTACTTTTTATAATTCAATTATTATGACCAAAATAACAGTTCATCCCACAGAAAGGGAACTTGAAATCTTACAGGTACTATGGAAAAAAGGTTCTGCCACTGTACGGGAAGTATTTGAAGTCCTGAAAGAAAAGAGGAATACCGGTTATACCACCAGCCTTAAAACTATGCAGATCATGACAGAAAAAGGCTTACTGGAGAGGGACACTTCTGGTCGTTCTCATGTATATACGCCCTTATTTTCCCATAAAAAAGCCCAAAAGTATTTTATAAATAAAATGCTGAACATTTTGTTCGGAGATTCTGCCAGCCAGATGATAATCGGGATACTTGTAAACTATAAACTTTCCCGGAAAGAACGCAAGGAAATTAACAAATACTTAAAGAAAAATAAGAAAGTCTGACCGTTTATCTTGACCGAATTTCCCTTCTCATAAATGGTACATAAGAAAAAACGAAACATACAATAGTTGCAGCTATCATTCCGGTAAGCTGTGGCCAGACGACCAATAAGCTCTGCCCCAGTGGTAGAGGGCTGGGAATGGTACCATGTATCTGTTCCATTGTTAACGGGCTTAGACTGCGAATTGATGGCATCAGTAAAGTTGTGGTTGCATCGCTAAAGAGCTGGCTTGGCACTAACCTTAACAAATTTGTAATAAATTTCTGGTAACTGATTATTTGCTGAGGACTTGCCAATTCTGACGGTAAAGTTGCCTTGGCGATAAGATTAACGATCATGGCATAAAATACACTGAAGAACAACCAGACTGCAATACCGGCGAGAGCAGAAGTTGCAGCGTGACGAAATTGTACTGAAAAAAGTATTGATAAATTTAACCAGAATGCCACGTACACAATACTAAGCAGCATAAAGAAAATAATACGTAAAAATTCTTCTGCTGTGGGAGGAATGCCAATTAAAATAATTCCGATTCCCAGAGAAAGGAATACCAGAGCAAAAAGCATTATACTAATAACAGTTAAAGCAGCAGTAAACTTGGCATTAATGATATAATCGCGATGAATTGGCTGGGCAAGTATCCGGCTTAATGTTCCTTTTGTCTGCTCTGAATTCACTGCATCGAACCCCAGGCTGATGCCCAGGAGAGGACCAAGAAAACTAATGAAAACCAGAAAAGACGGGAGTGTTCCATCAGATAAGGTAAATAATCTAAGGAAAAAGTAAGTATTTTCACCTTCTTCCTTTGCTACAGTGCTAATATTATTGAACGCGGTATACATTGACCCGGCACAGGTTATAACAATAATTATAAAAAGAATAATAAACCGCCAGCTTTTAACGTGATCAGAAATTTCCTTGTTTACTAACACCCGGAAAGGATGAATAACCTCATCATCCGTATTAAACCATCTCAGGAAATTGAAACGCGGGGAAAATCTTTTATCTTTTTTTTCCATATTATTCATGATTCCCTCCTCCTTCGAAATAACGGTTATAAATATCATCGAGCCCATACTCCCTTTTATTCAGAAAACTTAATCCGGCACCTGATTCAATTATTATTCGGGCAATATCATTTGTTGCATCCCGTGAACAACCAATAGTGAATTTATTTTCCTTTAACTCCACCTTCATTACACCTTCGATATTCTCCAGGGCCTTCTTCAGGTTATCTCCTGAATGTCCTGTGCCAGGAAGATGGCCTGATAATAAATTTTCATCCGGGGAAAACCCGGCCTCAACACTAAATGGCTCGTGGGAGAATAATCTCTGCGACAAAGAATTTATATTCCCTTCAGCAATAAGGTTCCCCTTAACAAATAATCCGACTCTGTCACATACCTGCTGTACCTGGTATAAATGGTGGGAAGAAAGCAAAACTGTGATGCCATCCTCTTTACTCAAATGTACAATTAATTCAAGGAACTCTTTTACACCAGTAGGATCAATGCCAAGAGTAGGTTCATCCAGAATAATAACTTCCGGATTTTTTATTAACACATCCGCAAGTCCGAGGCGCTGAAGCATTCCCCTTGAATAATGTCCTGCTTTTTTATTTCCGGAATCCTTTAACCCTACCTGCATAAGTAATTGTTCGGCTTTCTGAGCAGCTGAATTGTTGGAATTACCATTTAAACGCGCTGTAAACATAAGATTCTCCAGCCCTGTCAGATCATCATAAAACCCCACGTTTTCAGGAAGATATCCTACTCTTCTTTTCACTTCAATCGGGTTAGTGGTAGAATTTATTCCACATACATGGACAGAACCTGATGATGGCTCAGTTAATCCGAGCAGCATCAGAATGGTTGTAGTTTTCCCTGCACCGTTCGGTCCAAGCAAACCAAATACCTCACCCTTACCTATTTTCAGATTAAGGCGATTGACAACCATATGCGATCCGTATTCTTTTGTCAGATCAACAAGTTCGATAATATTGCCGTCCACGGTTTACCTCCTTCCATATTTTCGGAATAAATGATACACTGTTCCCAGAGCAACAAAAATTATCAGAACACCAATCCAGCCAAGAAGCATTGGGGTTTTTACAGAAATTCTGAAGGCAGCTCTCGAGGAAACTTCCGGGATTCTGGCATCAATATTCGTTACATAGTCTCCGGCTATTGCTTTTTTATCCGGTTTAATAGTGGCAAAAATCTGTGCATTATCCCCTGGATCAAGTTTGTCGATATTTTGCGGATCGAAAATAACATCCCAGTTAACAGGTGCAGAGGCACTAAGTTTAATATCATTGAGTAGAGAGGAACCGGTATTTTTCAAAAGTAGTTCCACACGTCTTTCGCCACCTGCGGTAATACTTGTACTCAATAAACCTGTAGGAGTAGTAAGCTCCATCTCATACGTCCCTGTTATAACTACTTCAAACTCCAGGTTTGCTGATGTCACATTAGTTGATGCGCTTACAGGAATTTTATATGTTCCTGCTTTTGTCCTATCCGGGGCTTTTACTTCAATACTTATGTTCGAACTATTATTCGCTTCTACATTAACAGACGTAACCTGCTTGTAATCAGCTTTAAATACAACATTCCAACCTCTGGGAGCATCAGCCCTTAATGCGTACAACTGATCATCTGCAGTTCTGTTTCTTAAATCAGCTATAAATGTAAACTGGGAAGTAGGGGCACCCTCCATATTCGGTTGTTTCGTAGTAAATTCTGTTTTAAATGTTCCCTGCTCGGATACAATAATATACAGGGGCAAAGTATATAGTCCATCTGCAACAACATTAAAACGATATGTACCCTTGTTTACTTTCATGGGGACTTCAACTCTAAGGGAAAAGCCTTTCTTCTCATCAGGAAGAACTGAAATCTGGCTGACATTCCAGGCTGCCGACTTCAGAACATAATCCCATCCCCTCGGCATTCCCGTGATCTTTATTTCAGCAGTCTGGGTTTTACTGCTTTTGTTTATAACATCTATTGTGTAATCGATAGCTTCTCCCGGTGGTACGGTAATTTTTGTAAATGGAGTATATAAAAATAAACTATCGCCAGCCACTGCATTATGGCCCATAAGCATCATTATCCCAAATAATGGGAGTATAAACAGATTAAACCATTTTAAACGAGTTGACATATAATATCCTCCTTATTTTAATTTATTATTTTATCCGGAAGGCAAATTTAAAACTTGAACTAAAAAAAAAAAATAGAAACTATATCAAAATGTATATTTTCTGAATTTAACTCTGCAAAAAAAAGATTCGACAAAAAAAAATGTTTAATGTCCTGTATTTGATTGAATATCTGTGTATTATGAAATTACAAGAAAAATTTCCCATTTACATTTACCCAATACTCACCTCACAGAAAGACCTGTAATAATCTATTTTTCAATGATTTATGATTTAAATAATTATCCTGAATCATTAAATAATAAAACAGTCAATGAAAATTTTTATTAATCTGATTTTCAATGCCTTAGCTGATTTGTTAAAAAATCTTAAAATGCAGGAAAGAGGAAAAAGTGAAATGACGAATTTGTGTTTAAGTCGGTAGTTTTTTCTTATTTCATTAACTTTGCATAAAAAATCATCCTAATGATAGTAAGCTGTGTTTATGTTCATGTAAAACCCGACGGGGTAAAAAGTTTTATTGATGCAACTGTTGCCAACCACATGGAATCTTTAAAAGAACCCGGGAATCTTCGTTTTGATTTTGTTCAGCAGGCAGACGATCCCTGCAGGTTTATGATTTATGAAGCATATGAATCCGATGAAGCTTCCGCAGCTCATAAAACCACTCCCCACTATTTAACATGGAGGGAAGTTGTAAAAGACCTGATGGCTGAACCCAGGCAGGGGGTAAAATATACTATTATTGAACCAAACGACATATCAAAATGGTAAACCCATTTGAATTTACACGTTTACCAAAGATCTGTTTTGGGAAGGGGAAATTTTCCCTGCTGCCCGGCATACTGAACACATATCGGAATAAAATCATCCTGGTTACAGGCAAGAGCTCATTTTCCAAAACTCCTCAGGCTGAAGGTCTGTTAAATTCACTTAAGAAAAACGGAATAGCTTATCAGGTAATAGTAATTAAAGGTGAACCCTCGCCGGAGATGATAGATCAGGCTGTACAACAACTTACCCCGGAAATCATTAAAGCAGTAGTTGGGATAGGTGGTGGCAGTGTTATGGATGCTGGAAAAGCAATATCCGCCATGATGTACAAGAATGAATCTGTTCTGGATTATCTTGAGGGTGTCGGCTCCAGGGAGCATCCGGGTACAAGGATTCCATACATTGCAATACCTACAACTTCCGGAACAGGAAGCGAGGCTACGAAAAATGCCGTACTTTCAAGAACAGGTTCGAACGGCTTTAAAAAATCTCTACGTCATGATAATTTTGTACCTGATGTAGCAATTGTTGACCCTGAGCTGACAATAAACTGTCCGAAAAATATAACTTCTGCAAGTGGGATGGACTGTTTCACCCAGCTTACGGAGGCATATCTTTCGGTTAAAGCTAATGAATATACCGATGCCCTCGCACTGGAAGGATTAAAAGCAGTAAAATCTTCACTTGTCCGCAGTTATATTAATGGTGATGACCTGCAAGCAAGAACGGGTATGTCCTTTGCTGCACTCACCTCAGGTATCTGTCTGGCTAATGCCGGACTTGGTGCTGTTCACGGTTTTGCTTCTTCTATAGGTGGAATGTACGAAATCCCTCATGGTATTATATGCGGGTCGCTTATGGCTCCTGCCAATGAAATAACCGTGAGGGAACTCAGGCGAAACGCAGATAACCCAAATCCATTGAAAAAATATTCGCAGTTAGGTAAAATATTTCTTAATGAAGAAAACCGGTCAGATGATTACTATATCGACGGATTCATCCAATATATCTACCAATTAAGCGGCGATCTGCAATTACCTCTTCTTTCAGAATATGAGCTGAAAGAAAAGGATATCGCAACAATCTGTGCGAATACCGAAGTCAAGAATAATCCAGTAAAATTAACACCGGATAACTTATCAGAGATTATCAGTAAATGGATATAGTATTCATGCATGGCTCTCATGAATTGCTTCTTCCAGATAGACTAGTTTCCTGTTTCCTGCTTCCGGCCTGAGCAATAAGATCATTCATGTTTTCAGTGGATGAGAAAGCCTGAGCCCTTTCCCTTATATAATCATCCAGATCATTTTTAGAGGATGATAATGAAAATAATAAAGTATTTTTTCTATCTTAACATCATTAAAAAGCAGACACACATTATAATGATGTATCGTTTAATGAGGTATATACTCCTGTTTTCGCTATATTTTCTTTCAGGAATAAAACCTTTCTCAAATAAAAAACCTGCTGAAATGAAAAGCGTCAGGCCGGGAATAAATAAGTTTCCTCAACAAGTAAATTATTAAATTACAGAATACATTTTCTTTGACAAAAGTACATGTTTTAATCCTTAAAATAATCTATATTTGTTTTCAGAAGAGCAGGATTGAGTGATTATAACTTTCCTTTTTCATTTATTATTTTTAACTTCTTAAAAACATTAATTATGGGAAAAAACATTCACGATGGAGGCACTTCCAGTGCAGTCTATGGACTTGGATTCATTGGGGCAGCTATCTATTTCATTTCTACAGCCACTACCTTCTGGATAGGCGTACTGGGTTTTCTTAAGGCCCTTGTATGGCCGGCATTTCTGGTTTACGAAGCCCTGAAAGCAATAGGAGCATAATATAATCCCTCTGACTTTAATGAATTCATTAGCCATTCTCAGTTTTGGCTGCGGCGGAAAAGTAACACCTCCACCTAACATAGTTTTCATCCTTGCTGATGATCTCGGTTACGGGGATATGGGATGCTATGGACAGGAGCTTATCCCAACAGGAGGGTATGAATCTCAGATGGAATCACATGCTGCATTTGCGGCTATGATACATATTCTTGATGAACAGGTTGGGCAGATCATCAATAAGATAGATGCAATGGGACTTCGTGATAACACCATCATCATTTTCACTTCCGACAACGGGCCCCATCTTGAGGGTGGAGCTGATCCAGATTATTTTAACAGCGATGGCCCCCTGAAGGGCTACAAAAGGGATCTTTATGAAGGCGGTATCCGGGTGCCAATGCTGGTGCGCTGGCCTGAGAAAATTAAAGCCGGTTCAACAACCGACCACGTCTCTGCATTCTGGGATGTCCTTCCAACTTTGTCTGAACTTACCGGTATTACACCACCGCCAAATATAGACGGTATTTCATTTTTACCAAGCCTGACAGGACAAAACGAACAAAAACAGCACGACTATTTGTATTGGGCATTTTATGAAAAAGGAGGAAGACAGGCAATTCTGAAAAACAATTGGAAACTTGTTCTTTATGATGTCCTTAACCCGGAAAAAACTACCACCGTATTATTTGATCTGGATGTTGATCCGGGCGAAGAAAACAACCTTGCATCAGAACATCCCGGTATGGTAGAAGAATTGAAACAACTTATACTGGAAACTCATATTGAATCTGACATATGGGGATGGTAAAATAGTTATACATAATTCAATACAGAGGGGTGTTATATTAATGAAAAGAGTATATCACAAAAATCATTTTTCTATATTTTTTGCCTTTTAATCCTAAAATCTATTCCCATGAAATCACTTTATTATTTTTGTCTGCTTACACTCATGTTTTCAAATTGTAAACCAGAGATTGTTAAGCAAAAAGAATATTTGTATGTTGGCACTTTCCAGGACAGAGGTAGCCAGGGTATTTATGTCTATGAATTTGACAGGGATTCCGTTAAATTCACTGCAAAACAAACACTTCCGGAAATGGTGAGACCAGGATTTCTGGAAATTCATCCCGGTGGAAAGTATCTTTATTCGATCAATAGGGTGAGGGATGCCGAAGGTAGCCAGAAAGAGATGGTAAGTTCTTTCGCCATCAACAGTGAAGATGGTATTCTTTCTCTTATCAACCAGGTTCCCGCTCACGGAACAGGTGCATGTCATGTAAATCTTGATAAAACCGGAAAATACCTCTATATTTCGTTTTACAGATCAGGCAGTTTAACTGTTTTTGCAATCAATCCGGACGGAAGTATCGGCGATACCATTCAGACAATGAAATATGAAGGAAGCAGTGCAAACGAAAAAAGACAGGATGGTTCCCATGTTCATTCGGTACTTGTCTCTCCCGATAATGCGTACGTTTATGTTGCAGACCTGGGCACAGACAAAGTTATGATATGTTCCATAGACCATTCTTCCGGCAAACTTGAACCTGCCTCTTCCTCATCTGCTTCGGTTATTCCAGGTTCAGGACCGCGTCATATGACTTTCCATCCGGAAAAACCTTATGTTTACCTGGCAGAGGAACTAAGTTCCACAACAAGCTTATTTTATCAGGACACATTAACAGGTAACCTTACACCGAGGCAAACCATTTCTACCCTACCGGGAGATTTTACAGATCAGAATACAAACGCAGATATCCATATTGATCCAGAGGGTAAGTTTCTATTTGTATCAAACCGCGGACATAATAGTCTTGCCACTTATTCCATTAACAAAGAAAACGGAATGCTGAGTATTGTTGATTACCCGTCAACACATGGAGAGCACCCCCGTAATTTTCTAATTGAACCCGAAGGGGAATTCATCCTTGTGGCAAACAGGGATACTGATAATGTAGTGGTTTTCAGGCTGGATAAAACTTCAGGATTGCTTGAATATACAGGAATATCCTTGAATATTCCTGCCCCGGTATGTCTGAAATGGCTGAAAATGTGAAAGCTCATCTATTGGATCATCTTCCATGGAATAATCCTAATCGGGGAATTGTAGGTCTCAAATGTGAATATCGTTTAATACCTTTGGTTTGATTGCCATGAACATCCATCCGCATAGAACCAAAACCAAAGGTTTCAAATTAAATGTTTATAATTAATAAAACTATTCTTTCTTATACTCCCTGATAACCAGATATTTCAATTCGGTATCCCCGGCATTTTTTATTCCATGTTTGCTGTTGGAGGGACAATAAAAACTAGAATAAGCACCAGCAATCCTGGTTTCTCCGTTTAGATAAAACTCAGCCGTTCCTTCCAGAATAAAATAAAATTCATCACTTTCATGCTTATGAGGAGGATGAACGGCAGAATTGGGTTCAACAACACTCATTTTGATTGTCGTTCCATCAATAAAATCTTTATCCACAAACCAGTACTGATAGCCCGTTTTTGTTTGAATAACTTTGTCGGGTGAGAAAACATGCAGACAACTGTCGATAGTAAAGGTCTTCTGTAAATTATGTATCATTGGTTTTTTTTCATCCTGAGCGATTAAAGCCAGGGTGGATAAAACCATTATAACGAAAAAAACAAAAAAGTTTTGAATGTGCAATTTCATAAACAAAATTTTAAATTCCTTTTTCAATAAACCGAAGGATGTGAAGAGAAAAAACGAGACCTCTCATCCAAAATAGTCCCAACCTTTTAGTACCTTTATTCGTCTAAGGTATGATAAAGTAATCATAATATGAAATTCAAATTATTAAATTATTTATTAGTTATTTGTTGTGCGTTAACTTCATGCGTAAAGGATGAACTAACATTACCCGCAGAAGTTGAATTTAAGTTTGGAATGCTATCTTATCTTAACAAAGATTCAAATCTGGAAACTTCAGCTGAGAGATACTACAGTATTGACAAAGGAACTTTGATCATTGATGCTATTGAGTTTGACGGAATACGAAGAGATGGTAAAGACGTTTATTTTATTTCTGATTTCCCTTTTCCTCTGGTTGCCAATCTGAAGGATCAAAAAACAAATTTCGATGTTCGCTTTGATATACCTCAGGGGGTTTATGACCGGATAGATATTTCACTATACCTGAGTAATTCCCGCACATCTCCGCTATTACTGGAAGGCAGAATGAAAACCTCTGAACTTACGCAAACGCCTGTACGTTTTGAATATAATTTTACTGAGCAGTTAAATATCCGGACTATTGCAAAATCAGCCCAAACCATCGTTCTCAGGAAAGATAAACTTTCTGTTGCAATGGTAACAGTTGACGCTGAAGCACTTTTCCGACTGACAAATTATTTAACCCTTAACAGTGCTGAAATTTCCATGGTAGATAAAACCAATGTATTACTTATTAGCGAGCAAAATAATACTTCCATTTTCAGTCAGTTGGCTAACCGGATAAATAACGCTTTTACAGTGAGCTTTGAATAATTAACAATGAAGGTTGAGCTTTACAGCGAAGAGGAAATACTAAGTGGTTGTCAGAATGGCAAAAGGCGGTATCAGGAATTACTTTACCGCCGTCATGCACAGAAGATGTATGCCATATGCATAAGCTATGCAACTGACAGATCGCTTGCACAGGATATTTTACAGGAAGCCTTTATAAAAGTTTTCAAAAATATTAATAACTATAAAAGGATGGGGTCTTTGGAAGGCTGGATTCGAAGAATTGTTGTAAATACAGCTATTGACCATCTAAGGCAAAATGCAAGGGTTAATAATTTTATTAATGATGATAAGGCTGAATATCAGGTATATACAGAAAATGAAGCGCTGCCAAGTTTACAGTTTAATGAAATTCTTGGATTGATAGCAAAACTTCCTGAAGGAGCAAAAGTTATTTTCAATCTTTTCGCTCTTGAGGGTTATTCTCATAAGGAAATAGCGGAGAAGCTTGAAATATCTGTAGGCACCTCTAAATCGCAATATAACCGGGCACGTAGCATATTAAAAGACTGGCTTGAAACAAAAACCGGATAATAAATGAAGCTGGAACAATGGTATAAGAATATAGTTGAAAACAGTCAGGAATTCCCTCCTGGAAAAGTGTGGGAAGGAATCCAGGACGAGTTGGATATTGATCTGGTATGGAAAAGAGTTGATGGCAATCTTTATACCCGGAGAAAAAAAAAGTGGATGGCTGCCTCAGCTATTGCTGCTTCATTGTTCTTTGCAGTGGCTTTCGGGACTATCTCCTATTATTTAATGAAAAAACAGACGACTGATGAACCTGATCTGGCTCAGCAGGCTTCAGAGAAAATAGTACCGGATAAATCTCTTATCGAATCAACTATTGAAAAACAGCCAATGGAACAAACCCCGGCAAATAATAAATCAACTTCTCAAATACACCTGGCAGTTGAATATAATGAAAATACAAAAACTTTGCCTTACCCCGAATTATCAGATTCAAATATCATCTCACCTTCCCTGTTATATGATGTTACCTACAGCGTGATCCGGCAACTTTATCCTGTATCCCAAATTGACAGTTCAATGAATGAACTTCTGGCAGAGACTCTTACAAATGAACCAGAGAAAGAAAAATTACCGCCTAACAAAACAAAAGAGAAAGCCTTTTCTTTTATGTATGTCGGGTTTTCCGGAAATCTTGCCAACACATGGCTGCTTAACAATAAAACATTAGAGGGGATGAAGAGTGCTGAATTCACTGTTACCCATCCCTCCTTCGGAAAAAGCTATGGGATTCTTATGGGAACAAATCTTACAAACAGACTGGATATTACAACAGAGTTCTTTTGGATAAGCCAGAACAAACAAAATTATAATGAGTATTTATCAGGTAAATACGTAAGCAACAAGATTGAACTGGATTATTATACGTTTATTGTTCAGTTAAAATATCACCTGAATAAATATCGGAATTCACATAGTTTGCATTTTGGAGCCTATTCAGGTATTATGAAAGATGCAACTCAAAATCTCGATGGAATCATTAATGAGATCAGCAATGAATACAAAAGTCTGGATTATGGTCTGGTAATAGGGTATGAATATCCTTTGCTTATTAATAGCCGGATTACTTTTTCCGCCAATGTATATACTAAAATCGGTCTGAATAATGTTTTCTCGGGGAATGATTTTATCCCGTATTATCTGAATAAGACCCGGAATGCATCCTTAAATTTAGCCTTTTTATTTAATTATTCAATATTTTAATTAGCTTCCTTTTTTTCTCTCTGGTTTTTATATTTTTTTCAACCTGAGATTATCAGTAATATCAAACTATGGAATATTGGCATCTCATCGATTACATGTTCAATATCAACAAAGCTTTTTTATTAATTCATTCATACCCCTAAATCCCCCACTCGCCTTCGCGAAGCTTCAGCGGAGCAAGGAGGGGGACTTTTAAGCAGTTGAATAACAGTTACATCTATTTTATTATTCACATTATCAATAAAATTCTGAACACATATATATGGAAGCAGAGCCTTTGATTGGTTCTCCCCCTTGGGGCATAGGCGTTAACTTAAGGAAACTTACTTTTAATTAAAACGTATGCTCTACAATACCATAAGGTTTATATCCGTTCTCATTAACAAATTCATCCTGATATTTTCATAATAACTTGTTATCTTTGAATAATTAATTCGCCTCAAATGAAAACAAAAGCAGCTTTACTTATCATCACATCCACCTTATTTGTCTTTCACCTTTTTGCCCAGGATCAACCCAGAACACCTGATGTTATGAGCACCGGCACTATGGAAGAGCAAATGGAGTATTTACAACAGCGCACCAATATATATAATAATTTCAGGGCCATCCGTGAGGACATATTCCTTAAGATGAAAAAGAACACCCTTGATTCCTTAGCAGCCGCAAAGAAAGAGATTATTGATCTGGAGAAAAGAGCTGAAACAATTAAAAAAGAAAAAGATTCCCTCAACTCCCTCCTGGGAAAAACCCGTGAAGAGCTTGACGATGCAGTTGAGAATCGTGATAATCTTGTTTTCTTCGGTATCCCGATGAATAAGATCCTTTATAACACCATCATGTGGGGTATAGTTTTAGGCTTAAGTGCATTATTGGTCATGCTCATGTTGTTATATAAAAGAAACAGTATTATCACCCGTCAAACCCGAAAAGAAATAACCGGAATAAAGGAAGAATTTGAGGCCTACCGGAAAAGTAATCGTGAAAAGATGGAAAAGATGGTAGTAGATCATTTTAATGAAATGAAAAAACTTAAGGGTGGATAAATTAAAATTGCACAAAAAATAATTGAAATGGGTAGGAAAATGAGTAAAACCAACATTGCTGTTTTTCCCGAAGCAATAAAGAATGTACCTGATGAAATACCTCCCGAAGTAGTCGTTAAAATGCTCTAAAATACTTGAGTTGAAAAATACCAGATACACCAAATCCGAGGAACTCGCCAATGCCTTGTCGCATCTTGCAGGCGCTGTACTAGCTACAGCAGGGCTTGTGCTGATGATCGTGTATTCCTCCATAAGAGGTGATGTGTGGCATATAGTAACCACATCTGTTTTCGGTGCAACAATGGTAGTTCTGTATCTTTCTTCAGGACTTTTACATGCACTTAAAGAGGGGAAAACTCAAACTTTATTTTTAACCATAGACCGGATAGCTATTTTCCTGCTTATTGCCGGCACCTACACTCCCTTAACACTTGTGGCTCTCAGAGGCACGCTCGGATGGATACTTTTTGGAATTGAATGGGCAATTGCGATAACAGGGATCATACTTACCTTTACTCGTCTGTCCAAACCTGACAGGAGAGTAAATTATTTATTTGTTGCCATATATGTAATCATGGGCTGGCTTTTTATCGTTGCAATCATACCCATTTCCAGATCATTGTCTATGATGGGGATCATCTGGATACTGACCGGTGGATTTTGCTATTCCCTTGGAGTATTTTTCTATGCAAAGGGGAAATTCCGTTATCATCATCTGGTATGGCACTTGTTAGTTATAGCAGGAAGTATTTCACATTTCTTTGCTATCTTCTTTCATGTCATCCCGGGAAAGTAAGCTGTCCACGAACACTTCCAGGTATTGCTTCAAAAAGTAGTTGCTTTTCAATCAGGGTATTATCTTTCAGTTTCGCCCTCATTAATGCAGTATTCCAGCCATCATCAGGCTTTCTGGTTCTGTAAGAATATGCAAAATATATCCATCCATTAGACTGGTAATCAGGATGAAGCCTTATATCCATCAATCCTCCCTGTCCCCGTGGATGTATATCAGGTAAACCCTTAATTTAAGCAAGGAGGTCTCCATTTCTATTGTACCGGAGCATTTTCCCATCCCTTTCATTTACCAGCATATCTCCGTCGGGCAGGAAAGCAAGCCCCCAGGGAACAGACAGACCGGTAATTATAGTATCAGGACGTAATTTAATATTTTCGTTAAGATAAACATTTTCCTTTGCCAGAAAATCTTTCGGTTTTTCATCTTCCAATCCAAGTTTTAAATAAATATACTTTGCCAGAGCTCTTAGTTCTTCTTCTTTACAATCGTCTATTAATATAGATATTTCCCTAAAACTCAGCAATAATAACGGGAAAACTCAAATAATTAGTTCTTATTAAAATCTGCCAATCTTGGTGATTCAACCATTTTTTCCCATTCAATAATTTTCTTATGTAAAGTTTCAACCAAATCAGGTAAAGAGTCTGTAAGATTTCTTGACTCAGTTGGATCCATTTTTATGTTGAACAGGTTTCTATAAACCTCTTTATTATCTGAATATTCAATTAAATATTTCATATCACCCTCCCGGATTGCTTTACGTATAAAGTTTTCTCTCTTATATCTCCAATATAAAGTCCTGTTTATATTATTTCTTTTGTTTACTACATGGTTAATTATGTCAAATCCGTCCATTAAAAGTTCATCTGTGTCAGCCCCAGCATAAACCAAAGAAGAATAAGTCAGGTCAAAACCTATTGCCATTTGATCAGAAACGGTATTCTTTGCAATTTTTCCAGGCCATCGGATTATGCATGGAACCCGAATTCCTCCTTCATAGAGCAGTCCTTTATGCCCTCTGAAAATTCCATTATCAGCAGCGGGGATTCCTCCATTGTCACTGATAAAAACAACTATTGTATTCTGGTCGAGATTTTTTCTTTCAAGTATTTCAACAATTTCCCCAATACCTCTGTCCATTTCAGTTACCATGTTAACGTAAGTTTCACGATTTTGCATTTTCCATGCAACATCTTTATTATAATCCTCTGAACCCTGATAAGGAAAATGAGGTGCTGTATATGTGAGAAAAAGAAAAAATGGCTTGTTACTGCTTTGTTTGTTTATCCATGCTTTTGCTTCATCTGTAAAAAGATGTGTACTATAATAACCAGGACGAAAAATTTCTTTTCCATTCCTTGCCAAAGTGTGCGCACCTGTAAATCCTGCTAACTCAAAGGGGAATTGTTCTACATGATAGAAATAATCACCTCCATAACCAAGCGGGCCTAAAGAATAATCAAAGAAATGATTAACTGGCCTGAACTTTTCTTCATACCCCAGGTGCCACTTGCCTATATTTGCCGTATTATAACCAGATATTTTCAATTCTTTAGTAAGGGTTGAGTAATCAGACGGTAAACCTAATTCTTTTTGTGCAGCCAGCCATATTGCTTCATCATATCTCCCAATATTCCCCATACCTATAGCGCATTCAAGGCCTCCTACCCGTTGCTGGTATTTTCCTGTAAGAATAGCTACTCTTGTGGGTGTGCATTCAGCAGAATTTGCATAAAAATTTGTGAGTCTGACTCCTTCATTGGCAAGTCGGTCAATATTTGGTGATTTAATATCCTTACTCCCATAACACCCCAACTCTCCATATCCAAGATCATCGGCTATTATAATTATTATATTAGGTTTTTGTGCTAACAGAGAGCGGCCTTTATCAAAAAGCATGACAAATATCAACGCAAAAAATAATCTGAATAACTTCATACGGATAGCATTATATTATTTAACATCCTTTAAAGACAACTCTTGAAGAATTGCCAACCCCATAAAAGCAGTCGTGTAAGTGCAGGAAACATTGTACCATGCCCGATATCCAACAGCAGATTGGGCTGTGTTTCCTACTACACTGCCAAAGGCTTCAGGGTCACTTCCGTCGTATTGAACACTCATGCACCATTTAAGTGCTTTTCTGGCTGCATCAAGGTATACTTTTTCTCCAGTTGCCGCATATAATTCATACAACAAATAACTCCACAAAGCAGTGCCTTTTTCAGAAATTCCAACTTCCGGGACGGGTTTGCTGAATGAAAATGTCCAGTAACCTTCAGGTCTCTGGAAATCCAGCAAATGTTTTGCCATTTTTTTTGCTTTATCAAGATATCCTTCTTCGGGCAGAAGACGATGTGCGGCCAGTAATCCCTCCATGGCCCATCCTAAACTGCGGGTTATATGACCAGTTGGAGTTATTATAGAATCAGTAAAAGAATAATGTCTGTTCCATAATCCATCTGGTCTTTCAAACAAATCAAGATGTCTGTCAATATATATGCGACCACCATCCTGGTATGCTTTTTCCGGAGTAATTCTGAAAATCTCAGCATATCCTTCCACTCCAAAACCAGTTTCATCAATCGTCCAGTCACCCCATCTTTGTTCATCAAAATGATAATTGTGAGGAATAATAATCCATTCCTTTAGTAACTCATCTGCAACCTGGCAATGATGGGCTGTAATATCCAGGTATTTTTTCTCTCCCGTATATTCATAAAGTGGAACCCATGCCCATCCGGCTAAAAAGAGTGCGTCGGCCAAGCATAATATTCCCCCGTATCCATCCTTGTATTGCAAACCACGCCCCCAAAGGCTAATCATTATATCATTTTCGAGTGATCCCGGTTGTTTCCATAAGAACCTTAGACTTGCTTCTCCAATTTCCTTTGCAGACTGAACCAATTCAATTTTCTGGTCTGTGAGAATGTCAGAAGCCCTTAAAAGCATAGCAACACTTGGCCCCCAACCCCAAATCCAATAATCACTTCTATAAAGCTTAGCATCCAGATCATAAAATAAAAATAGTCCTCCGTTGGTAGGAAAGCAGGGATCTTTCACCTGGCTGCGCTTGGTATAACCTACACATCCTTCAAGTGCTTTTAAAAGACGATCCCTATCTAAACCGCTTTCAAAATAATAAGGCGGAGAATATTCTCCTGAGAGAATTTCACCACTGAACAACATCTCTTTTTTATTAGTTACATCGTAAACTGAAATTGTTCCTTCCCAATGTTCAGAGAGCAATTCAATTTTAATATCTAGCTGTCTGGTAGCTAAAGGATATTGCTTTTTTATATAAAATGTATTAAGTTGACAGGAACTGGTGTTAATGAAAAAAGAATTCTCCCAGCCTTTTAAAACATTTCCATGAATACTTAACCATGGCTGAACAAGCTGTTTCCGTTTATAAAAAGGACCATTAATAATGCAGGAATCATCATTGTTGCAATTTGAAAAACCTGCCATGCCTTCCATGCCCCTTTCCAAGATTATATCTACTACCGGATAATAAATGTTCCCTGGTCTTTGATTTATTTCCTGATTGGGATTATTTGGAGATACCTCTTTCACATGAGATATCTTTTTATTACGGTCGCTGTCTATTCTTAACTCAACCTCATGAACTCCCCGAGGAACAACCCCACTAAGTAATAAAATTTTCCCTTGCTTTTCTACTTTTATCGAAATATCATGACTTGAAAAATTTTGATTCTCAGCCGCATTACACCCAGAAGAACTAATAATTAGTGAAATTGCTAATGCAATTATTAAAAAAGTCAGATTTAATTGCTTTTTCATTTTGTATATATTTATTAATTAAAAATTTAAACTAAGAACGTCTGCATTAATGATGATTCTAAAAAACGTTTTTTAAATTTTTATTATAACCTAAAAAAACCAAATTGTTTTTATAACTGATTATTATTTTACTTTTTTAAGTATATATAAAAAATTCAATCCGAACCATCAAACCTGCAACCTGTCTTATCTTTATTATTCTATGACCTCAAGAGGAGGCACATTTTTCTCTGTGCCGAAATAACCTTGATTTTGATTGATAACACCCATTGTATTTGCTGTAATAACAGTATTTGGTATTGGCCAGAGTACATGATAAGGAGATATCCTATAAGTGCCATTATAGAAATAATTTGTTCTGTAAAATAGGTTCCTGCTTATTATCCTGTCGTAAAGATAATTCTCCACACTAAAGTCTTCCATGTTATAGCCACCAATTTGATTTTCTGCCATTATATAGGAAACCCTGGTTAACTCATTATTTCTTGGTTCTTCAGTTGCTAGTTCCCTGGCACGCTCATCCATGATATAATCAATGGTTACTTCATTAGCTAAAACAGGTATAGCATTCGCTCGTTCTCTAACTTGATTAATATCATTTGCTGCATTAATCAGATCATTTTTCCAAAAATAAGCTTCAGCTCTTAACAGATATGTTTCTGCTAACCGGAAAACATAATGATCACCATTTCCTCCATTTTTATTTGCACTTTCCTGAGCAGGATATAAACACTTATAATAAGGCCAGGATGTATACCATTGAAAAGTATCAGTTGCTGATCCGTAATATTGCCAATTTATTGGTTTATTAAAATCCACTGATTGTGGACGGTTATACCGCAACTCCCATGGATCAATCCAGCAAATATCACTTCTTCTCAAATCAGTAGTATTCTCCCAGGTATATGTGCCATCATTCCAAATATCAAATTTATAAAAAGGATTAAAACGGCAGTGAGTATTACCCGCAAGCAATGAATCTCTCATGGGAGTGATAGGATTAAGCATTGTCCCTGGTTTCCCTTGACTATCTAAAACTCTTACCCCCCACCAATTCATTCCATATTGTGCAGGTTTCCTGCATCCGATGGTTTTGGCATCTGAAGGAGCTTCATAGCGATCAATAGCCGCTAATATAGTTTCAGTATTCTGGGGAATAGAAATATTCTCCGGTCGAAATAAATCCCATATAACATTACGAATTGGATCGTTGGCTACAATACCAAACCGGTTTTTCATTAAAGAATATTTTCCTCCCCCAATTACCCTGGTGGCAGACTCTATAGCTTTATCAAAATCAGAATTAGCAAGATATAGCTTTGTAAGCAAATGATCCCCCGCTCCTTTTGTCGCTGCCCCTATAACTGCATTAACAGGAAGCCATTCTACAGCGAATTCCATATCAGAAATAATTTTTTTAAGTATTGCACCTCTGGAATGCGTATAGAAATCTAGCTTGGGAGATGAAATTTCCTGACCTATAAATGGTACATCACCAAATGCATGTATCAATCGATAATACCAATATGATCTGAAAAAATATGCTTCAGCTAATAATTCATTTCTTTCCAACTCTGATTCCCAGGATATTAAATCGATCTTAGAGATTAAAGTATTTGTGTTTTTTATTTCTAAATAGCTTATATTGAACAGCTTGGTATAATTTTCCAGGCTATTTTCAACAGGTGTTAACATAATGTCCAAATCTTTAGCTACCTGGTTACTCATAGTCCCGGGAACACCTAAATCTGACAAACTAGTTTCATTAACTGTCAGTGCACGATGACCACCATGATTCTCCTGTAAGAGGCTCTTTCTCATAGTCACTATTAGCGCATCAAAACCTTCTTTATCTACAAAAATATTCTCCGGAGCATAAAAAGAAAGAGGATTGGGATCTAACCAGTTCTCGGAACAAGAATTCTGGAACAAAACAAAAATTGCAAAAATCCACGTTGTAATATATATTTTTGATTTCATAATTTCTTATTTTATCAGATTATCTTAATATTATAATTCAATATTTAGCCCAAATGTATAAGTTCTGGGCATAGGAGTTCTATAATCAGTTTCAGGATCAAAATCTTCCCATTTGTCAAAAGTGTATAGATTTCTAACAGAAGTAAATATTTGAAGATCACTAAGTTTCATTCGCTTACAAATTTCCTGAGGCAATGAATAGGTTAAGCTTAAATCCTGTATTCTTACAAATGAACGAGAAAAATATACATTATATCCCCCATCATATACACTATTGATAACATTCAAACGAGCCCAAACAGATTCCTGATTATCTTTTGTCCAATAAGGAACTGCCCGAGTGTTAAGTACGTGGTAGGTATTACTACCCGAGTGTATTGCTTGCGGTAATGCACCCATATGTCCCAGATCAGCGCGTAAATAAACAGAAACCGATAAGTTCTTTAAAAGGGTAAAGGTATTACGTAATCCGAAATTATATCTTGGTTTGGAATAACCAATAAATTGTTTATCTTCTGTCTCTGTGTATAATCCGTCACCATTTAAATCAATAACCTTATAATCCCCTGGTTTTAAGTTAACGTTAGCGGCATCAGTTGCTTCGTCAAGTTGCCACACACCTTGCACTTTATAATCCCAAACAGCATCAAGAGGATGACCCGGGAACCATTTGTTACTGTAGTCTGGCAGTTCCCCTGTAAGGGTTTCTCCTTTTATTATATAAGTACCTTGATCGCCATATAATTTTTTAATCTCATTCCTATTATAATAAAAAACAAAATTTGTTTTCCAATTCAATTTTTGAGTACTAACATTTACTGAATTAAGGGTCATCTCAAATCCATGATTAGCCATTTCTCCAAGATTTACTGCCATATCTTCAAATCCAGTAATAATAGGAAGACTCCTATTCATCAATAAATCCTTTGTTGTTGAGATATAATAATCAGCACTGAGATTAATGCGATTCTGTAAAAAAGAAAGGTCGCAACCAAAATTAGTTGAATATGTTTTTTCCCACCTCAAATCATGATTCTCCAGATTATCAGCTATTATTCCAATTGCGACTGACGACCCATCATAATAATATGAAGGTTTCATCCTGGAAAGAGCAGAATAAATTCCAATATCTCTGTTACCATTTATCCCCCAAGAAATCCGCAACTTAGCCTGAGAAACCCAATTTAAATTAAAAAAGTCTTCCTCATGCAGCTTCCACGCAAATGCTAAGGAAGGAAAATTCGCTCTGGGGTTACTCTTCCCAAAGGCAGAGAATCCATCTCTTCTTATTGATGCCGTAAAAAGATATTTATCCAACAAAGTATAATTTAATCTGGCTAATGCTGCATCACCTGTATGGTACATATCATTAGAATTAACAAAGGGGAAACTCCCTAGACTAATTGCATGATAAGAAAGGATTTCGTTTGGCATGAAATTGGTATTTTCCAAAACTGACCTCCAATTTTGATTTTTTTCTGCACTATAGAGAAGGGTTAAATCAAAATTATGAACTCCTATGTTCTTATTCCATTTTACCAGGTTATCAATAATCCATTCGTATGTATTTGTATTGATACGTGTTCCAAAAGCTGGTGTATGTGCAGTTTCTCTAAAATTAAGGTATTGAACAAAATCAAATCGAGGTTGATAGGATAATCTGTAACTAATATTGAATGGAAGTTTTAATTGTGCATACAAAGATGAAAATAGTGAATTTTCTTTATAATAATAATCACTGTAGTAATCATCCAGGAATGGGTTCCTCGCAGGAGTATAATCATGTGGGTATAATTTTAATGTTCCGTCGTCGTTATAATTGCTACCATATGGACTAACTGCATACATATGGCTTAAATTCGCAGGAATTTCATCTTCTTCTTTGTTGGAAAATTGCGTATTTAAGCCTACATTAATAAAATCAGCAACTTTTACATCAAAATTTAATCTTGCGCGAAATATAGAATATTTATCCCCGAATATTATTCCTTCATTATTTGTATGTCCCAATGAAAAATAATATGACATATCATTTGACCCACCACTTGCATTAATATCATAGGTTTGCCTGATACCTTTTTGCATCACTTTGTTATACCAATCTACAGTATTACCTTCAATATAATTCTGCATTTCAATGGGCCAAAAGGAAAGGCGACTCAACCATTCCATAGTATTGTCTTCAGCAGGATTAGCACTATAATTCCTCCATTCATCGATAGATATTGAACCAGGAAGCTCGTTTGGATTAAAATAATAATAATCTTCCTTTGGGCTGCTCTCCCTAAGCAAATCTCTTCTAAAATCTAAATATCCATTTTTATCAAAGGGTTTGATATCACGTGTAGTTTCACTAATTCCAAATGTTGTTTTAAAACCTATTTTTGGGGGACCTTGTCCCTTTGAAGTGGTTATAATTATTACACCCGAAGCTGCTTTGGCTCCATAAATAGCAGCCGAACTTGCATCTTTTAATACATCAATAGTGGAGATATCATTAGGGTTAATGTTTTCAATATTGCCGTTAAAGATAACTCCATCAATTACAATCAATGGGTTAGATTTTGCTAATAATGAATTTACACCTCTGATTTCCATGCTTGGTGCTATACCAGAAGCTGAAGAACCTTGTTGCATATATAATCCCGCCACAGTACCAGCAAGCATATCCGTTACTTGAGTTTTAGCCTGCGATTCATATGTATCCGAATCTATTCGCGTCACAGAGCCTGTCAAATCACTTCTCTTTACAATTCCATAACCAATTGCAACCACTTCTTCGATTCCGACTATATCTTCCTCCATCTGGATGTTAATTATAGTTCTGTCTTCTATAATAATTTCCTGCGATTTCATTCCCACAAACGAAAATAAAAGTGCCATTGCATCTGCTGGAACCTCTAAACGAAAATTACCGTTAATGTCAGTAATTGTACCAATAGTAGTACCCTTAACTACCACATTCACCCCAGGAAGGGCTTCACCGGTTGAGGCGTGATTTACTATACCACTTATAATCCTGGGTTGCATTTGCATCATTCGTTTATTAGTGATAACAATCAGATTATCTTCGAAAATGCGATAAGTAATGTCGGGAGAGTTAAACATACTTTCCAGTATAGTTTCCACCCGTTCGTTGTTTGCAAAAATATCAACCTTACGATTGACATTCAGAAATTCTGATCGGTAAAGGAATTTAAACTCACTGGAATTTTCAATTTCCTGAAGTACGTTTTTTATTGGAACATTTTTCAGTTGAAAATTAAAAGTGGTATTCTGTGAATACACCGACCCTACCGTTTGAAAAACAGTAATAGTCAAGATTATTGCCATTAGTTTCATCGTTAATAGTAGTTTTTTATTTTTCTGCAAAAAATTTGACAGTGAAATAGTTGATTTTTTTTTCATAAATTTGTGATTGATAGTTTAACATATCTGGTACACGTAATGCCTCGACAGTATTACACCAGGTTAATTTAACTGTTAGTTACTGGGAAATAATTCATATTATTTCCCAGTTTTTTAGTTTTGGGCTTTTATGCATTCATAGGCGATGGTTTTATTAATTTTTAGGTTTAGTTATCAGTTGGTATTTATTTTCTTGTTATGTATATAACATCCTTTTCAATAGAATAATTGAACAAAGGGGAAGCATATTTCAACGCTCCAAGTGCCTGTTCAATGCTAATATTATCAAATCTTCCTGAAAAATGGAAATTCATAACCTCTTCATCATTAAAAAGGATTTCTACATCAAAGCGTCTTTCCAGTTTAATTGCGATACTTTTAAAGGTTTCGTTACTAAACATCAGACTGTTGTCTTTCCATGCGATCACAGCATTTGCATCAACCTGCTTGTTCAATATAATTTTACTCGCCTGAACATAATTATTAATTATGTCAGGGGATTTAACCGGTAACGGATTTTGTACTTCAGGTTTCTTTATAGAGGAGATTTTTACTGAGTCTTTAAAATAAACCGCCTGCTGATTGGGTTCGAGAATCACAGTGTTAATTCGTTTTGAATCCGATACCCCTTTAATAATAACCAATCCTTCAATTAAGGTGGTTTGGACCAATTTTTCCTCTGGATATGATTTTACATTAAAAATAGTACCTAATGCAGTAATCTCAATTTCAGATGCTTTAACAACAAATGGTTTGTTAACATTCTCTGCGACTTCAAAATAACCTTCTCCTGTAAGAAATACCGTCCTCTTCCTGGTATTAAAGTTTTGTGCATATTGAAGTCTACTTTCAGCATTCAACCACACATTAGTACCATCCGGGAGTTTAATGTTACTGCGTGCACCTAATGGGACGATCACTTCACACATTGGTTTTTCATCTCCCAAATAACTCAATCCAAGCTGTCCAAGAAGCCCACCCAAACTCAATAACATAATAACCAGGGCCGCGCGGTAAAGTACTGTAATAATCAATTTCTTTACACTACCTGATGCATGTTGTCTTTTTTTCCCACGAGAGGTTTGAATTTTAGATTTGAAGTCAGCAAATGCCTTTTCAGGATTATAACGATGTCGGTTCAGTACAATATCAACAGCATTCCAGAGATTTTCTGTTTCAACAAAGTTTTGAAGATTGTTATCATCCTCGTTGATCCATTTCATTAACTTTATATCTTCTTCAGGAGAGGATGCACCGTTTAATACACGAAGGATAATTTCGTTCATTTTTGATTCCATGGTTTGTAATAATATATATTAGACAAAAAAAGGTGAGGGTTCAGTTAAAAGGGAGGGTTAAAAAGAAACGTAAAGGTAGAAATAAACAACCACTTTGGTATAAAAAAAAGAGAAGAATTAATGTTTTAAAACAAGTCAAATACATTCATTGTCAAATAATTAATAAACACCTTTACATTTCTTTTCAATCTTATTCTCACAGAAAGAATAAAATCATCATCATATGTATTCCTTCAGCTTTACTCTCAATTTTTCAAGAGCTATGGATATTTGTCTCTGAACAGTATTTACCGTCAGTTTTTTTCTTTCTGCGATTTCATGGTATTTTAATCCTTCTTCCCTGCTTAACAAAAATATTTCACGGCATTTCTCAGGCAATTCCTGAATGGAATCTTCAATCTTCTTTTCAAGTTCTTTATTAATTAATAAAGATTGTCCATCCTCCCTGCTGATAAGAAAATAATTTACTGACCGTTGTATGTGTTTAGCTGTCAGGGTATTATATTTTTGTTCAACAAGTGTATGTTTAATATAATTGATGCAGGCATTACGTACAGAAGCATAAAGATATGTATGAACTGAGCTGCTTAATTTCAGTTTTTTCCTTATTTTCCAGATATTAAGAAAAGTATCTTGTACAATATCCTGTGCAGTGTCATATGACCCTGTATATCTAAATGCCAGAACGCATAAGCCTTGGTAATACCTGTCATATAGTTGTTTAATTGCAAAGGTATTACCTTTTCGTAATTCTTCTTTAACCCACTTTTCCCAATCTTGATTTTTCATATTTCCGATTGTGCAAAAACACTATACTAAAAAATATAAATTGTTTTTTTGAGCCAATATTTATTTCGATCCTAAAATATAAACTAATCAATATACTCAACCTGCAGGTAGGCAGGCAGGTTTGGTTTTAACTCCACTCAAATATATTTATTTCCTTTGTCCTTCAGGTATAAAATGCCTCCTGTTTTGCATTATTTGTGCTAACTACTTAAATATATGCATATTACATCACTTACTCTTTTTTTAATTTATTTAATTTTTTAAATTAAATTTAAATAACCATAGAAATTCTTCAGTAAATATATTACAATTAATTTAGCACACCCTCAATTTGGAAATGGAAAAATGTATACAGATTGCAATAAGCAATAAATGATATGGTTTTATCAGGATCTTCATCAAATAATCTCATTTCAGTTTCTGAATTCAACATCACCTCTGCCGAAACCGATATAGAAGCACGGCTGCGGCCAGGTGCACTTGTAAATTTACTCGTACAGTCGGCAATTAACTCGGCCGACAGCCTGGGATTTGGTTTTGGGGGAATACGCAGCCAGAATCATTTTGAAGGGGTAAACCTAAGTAATGGGGCAAATACTTTCCGCAGCACATTGGAGTTTTAGAAATACTTAAAAAAACGATATGTTTACTTTCATTGTTAATTACAGAGTATTATTTTTGCTGCTCATTAATTGTTAAAAACTTCTAATTATTAATAAATCATGAATCAGAACCACTCTCAAAGTGAAAACAAAAGTTCTCTATCTGTTAAATATGTGTTTTCAACGCAGGATTTAACCCGTTACGCTTTCCCCACACATATTAATGATCTTGTCATGGATCGTTCGGAAGCAAGGCATTCTGAAGTTTTTTTGTTGTAATAGAACCGGAGAAAGCCCCTCCCCTGCATAAACATGATGACACGGAACAAATTTTTTATATTACTGAAGGTAAAGGCACACTTATTATTGGCAAAGATTCTCCCCGAAAGATGCTGGTAGTCCCTGGTGATGTAGTAAGGATACCTGTTGGCATGTGGCACAGCATTGCAGCCGACAAGGGAGAAGCGTTGAAATACCTTGCAATAGACTGTTTCGGATCCATCAGAAATCCCGGTGAGCCCACATGGGATTCTCATGTAAGGGTGCTATGTAAAGAACAGGGGTGGGATTATGAATCTGTTTTGAAAAAGAAGCAGAGATAGTAGTTAACTTATTAATTAATTGGAGAATCCTTATTTGTAACCCTTTTTGCATATTTTAATCCAATCAGGTCTTCAGCTCATTCAACAATTCATCTGTTCAACGACCAATCTTCTTTTGTCTTTAAGAGGTATTTCAGGAATGTTCATATCTTACATTGATTCAATACTCTACTTTTATTATTTTTACATCCGTTCAGTAAAGATGTATGAGAATTACATTAAAATTCATACTTATTGCAGCTTTTTTTTGCCTTCTAAAGATATCAGAGGCGCAAGACAAAAAAACTTTTAAAACCAATTTCCTTGAAGCCGAATATTTCATGCTGAACGAGGAATATAAGGAAGCTGCATTTCTTTATAATGAGATGCTTAAATCAGACCCATCCAACGCAAACCTGCATTTCCTTGTAGGGGCATGCTATTTAAGCATAAACGGCCGGAAAAAAATGTCCATCCCCCATCTTGAGAAAGCTGTCAGCAATGTCTCTGCCGGTTACAGGGAAGGATCATACAGGGAAACCGATGCCCCCAGAGTTGCTTTTTATGCACTGGCAAGAGCATATCATATAAATAATCAGTTTGATAAAGCTATTGAATATTACAAAATGTATAAGAGAGTAATGAAAATATCTGATGTAGCTGAAGTGGAGTTTATTAACAGGCAGATTTTTTCAATTGAGCTGGCAAAAGAGTATATTAACGACACTCTTGCTCTCGACTTCCTTCCCGTCTTTGAAATGGTTAGTCCGGATAATTCCAATTACAGGGCTGTTTTTGCGGAGAAAGATTCCATTATTGTTTTCATGACATACAAACCTTTCTACTCAGCCATCATGATGAGCAAACTGAAAAACGGAAGTTGGACAGAACCGGAGATGATAAATGATCAACTGGAAATTGACGGGAATTATAATCTTTGCTCCATTACATATGATGCCACGGAATTATATCTGGCTGTTAACAGGGATTTCAACTGGGATTTGTATGTAAGTTACTACGAAGGTCAAAGATGGACTCCTGTTCAGGCTCTGGGAAAGATCATAAACACCAAATTCAACGAGACTCACGCGTCTCTTACCCGGGATAAAAGAATGATGTATTTTACAAGTGACCGACCGGGAAGTATGGGAGCACTGGATATATATTATTCTTTGCGCGATGAAGGGGGTGACTGGCAGAAACCTTTAAATATTGGGGAACCGGTGAACAATATTTACAGTGAAGAAACTCCTTTTGTGTCAGCCGACGGAAAAACACTTTACTTCAGTTCCATGAGTCATGCCACCATGGGTGGATTTGATATATTCTATTCAACCAGACTTCCCAATAATAGCTGGTCGTACCCTGCCAATCTGGGATATCCGATTAGTACAAGTGATGATGATCTTTTTTTTGTTCCTCTCGAAGATGGTAAACAGGCACTTTTTTCTTCAGAGGGTGATGTTTTGCCTCAACACAAAATCGTTCTCTTAGACCTGGAACCTGAAGACAGTGATTTGAGGTACGCTTTCCGCGGTACAATAACAACTGAAGACAGGTTTGATCTTGATGAATCAGCCATTGTAAGCATTATAGATACAGAAAAGAAGAAACCCATTGCTGAAAACATTCCTGTGTCGGAGACAGGTGAATTTAACGTGGAAGTACCAGCGGGAAAATACCAGCTAACTGTTAAGGCAGAGGGATATGACCCTGCCGAAGAATTTATCAGTATTCTTCCCCGGCATCGTTCAAAAAACATTGAGATTGGAACTTCACTTACTCCATCCTCCGTAAGTGAGGGTAAATACGCCCTGGTTAAAGGTGTGCTTTTTGATTTTGACAGCTTCAGACTTACAGACGAAGCAAAACATGAACTTGAAAAACTTTACATTCTGCTATCTGAAAATCCTGACCTTTATGTAGAAGTAACCGGATATACCGATGCCATAGGTAGTGAAGAATATAATCTCCAGCTTGCACATAAGCGTTCGGGAGAAGTGGTCAGTTATCTGGTTTCAAAAGGAATACCAAGGGAAAGTTTTATCTCCAAAGCTGCCGGGAAAAGTGATTTTATCGCACGTAATAAAAGAGAAGATGGCGCCGATAGCCCCGAAGGAAGAAGATACAACAGGCGGGTTGAAATAAACCTTATTAATACAGGTGATAAAGATATTGTTATGGAGGAAATACTCGTACCTGAAAACCTTAAATCTTCTGCCTACAGAAACTACTACGTAATACTGGAGGAATCGGGTAGTGCGAAAAATACTATCCCCTCAGAAATGGAGAATCAAAGTGTTAAACTATATGAAACAGGCAATAGATATATCTATGCAACAGAGAATTACTTTAACAGGCAGCAAGCCATTGAATTCCTTAACAAGGTGATAGATACGGGTTTTCCTGACAGCAGAATAATTAGTGAGAATGACTTTAACGTTCTCACAAAACCATCTGTACCTGAACTTTCAGAATTAAAAGGGCCTTTCATCATTCAGCTTCTTGCCATGAAAGTGCCTGTAAGTGATGATTTCTTCAAATTAACAGATGAGGTTTTCAGGATTGAAGGAAATGATGGAATATTCAGATATATTACAGGTGTATTCGACAGCTTCGAAGAAGCACAGAAACAACTGCCCTTTCATGTAAAAAATGGCTTCACTGATGCATTTGTCAACCAGTTATCCAGGTATTGGGATCAGACAGGGGAACATGAATCTGAAGATAGCGCAGGTTATTACTATACTGTGCAATTCAGTGCCCTAATAAAACCACCTGCACCGGATTATTTCAAAGATACCGATAAGACCATTCTGACACGCGGCAATGATGGCTTCTACCGTTATTCATCCGGCATCTTCTTTAACATATCTGATGCAGAAAAGCATCTGTTGAAATTGAAAGATAAAGGATTTTATGATGCCTTTGTTAGAAAAATCGGATATAAATGAAAATTAAATCTTACTGCCTCTTCCGGATTTTTCTTTTCATCCTGCCAAATGGATGAGATCAGTTCATACGCTATTTACGACCCACTTTTCCCATAATTCGGCAGTACCCTTGCGCTTGGATCGTTAACATTGCAGTTTTTCCACTCTTTGTTCGGCATCCAGAAATCTTTTATTACAGATGCGCGTCCCGGGAAATGATACTCAAAGATATTCCTGTACATTAGCGATTCCTTTGAAATGGGTGGGGCATGCTTATATTTCAACCGGGCTGTCACCATATCTTCTTCGCTGTATAATTCTTCAGCCCAGGCTTTGAGGCTATCAACCACACTATGTCCAACTGCATCACTGAAAGCAGCCTTTTCGCGATAAAGAATATCATGAGGCAGGTAGTCCTCTTCAAAAGCTTTTCGAAGTAAATATTTCCCTATCCCGGTAAAGTTCATCTTCAACTCAGGTTTTATACTCATAACATACTCCACAAAATCAAGATCCCCAAAAGGAACCCTGGCTTCGAGTCCGTTTGAAGAAATGGACCGGTCGGCACGAAGCACATCATACATATATATTTCATTCAGTCTTTTCTCGGCTTCTTTCTGGAATGCCTCCGGAGTAGGAGCATAATCGGTATACTTATATCCGAAAATCTCATCGCTTATCTCACCTGTCATCAAAACCTTAATACCGGTATTCTCAGCAATATATTTTGAAACCAGGTACATTCCCATGGATGCGCGTATGGTAGTAATATCCCAGGTTTCAATATTATAAATAAGTGTACTGAGAGTATCGAAAATATCCTGTTTACTAAAAAGCACTTCGGTATGATCAGCTCCAAGGTAATCGGCCACTATCCGTGCATATTTGGTGTCTATCGGCCCGTCTTCTATTCCAACTGCAAAGGTTTTGATAGGTTTTTTCAACATCCGTGCGGCTATGGAACAGACAAGACTGGAATCAAGGCCTCCACTACAAAGAAATCCAACCGGCACATCGGAAGTAAGACGCTTCTCTACTCCTTTTGTAAGGTAATGGTTGAGCTTTTTAAATACCTGTTCAATCTCATCATCAGAGTATTTTGTAACCGCAGAAGGGTCCCTGTACTGAAGGAACTTTTCGCCATCATAATAATGGCCCGGAGGAAAGGGTTTTACCTCCGGACACATTGAATGAAGTGCTTTCATCTCACTGGCGAACATAATGTTGCCTTCCTTGCTGTAGCCGTAAAACATTGGACGAATTCCAACCGGATCACGTGCGGCAAAGTATTTTTTCTGAACAGAATCATATATTACAAACACAAATTCCGCATCTAATTCAAGTGCCGTTTGCCTTATCCCTTTTTCAAGAAAAAGAGGAATGATCACTTCACAATCGCTATCTGACTGAAAATCAAAACTGCTTTCATATCTTTCCCGAAGCTGTGGGTAGTTATAAACCTCACCATTGCAGATAAGGTGAATATTCCTGTAAACCAGAGGCTGATTACCCCGTTCACTTGTGTCCATTATTTTCAGGCGATGAAAACCCATCCAGCCTTCATTGCCCAGATCAAGCATTACTGTATTATCAGGACCCCTGTATTTCAGCTTCTGAAAATCAGCCGCTACATGTAGCCTTGATTCTTTGTTGCTTCCAGTATAAATTGTAAATCCGCACATAATAGTTTTAATTTGTTTTATCTATTTTCGTTACAAAAATAATCATTTTGTAATATATTTCCTATTTTTTATTACATTTTTTTATTTTTTATTACATTTTAATTACTATATTCAATCTAAATAGTCATTTTTGTGTTATTTTAACATTTGTATATGCATTTATAAATCATTTGTATCTGGTTTACCATATGAGTTTTCCTTCCGTAAGTTCACCGAAAGTAAGCTCGTATCTATTATTTTGTTATTACCGGACAGCAGAAATAATAAATAGAAGTTTAATTAAAAACCTTTTAAAATTTTCGGCTTACTTTTTTGATAAATTGATATTAGTTATTAGCATTTAGGACTTACCGCAAACTTAATTCATTTGTTAATCTATGTTAATAAATATTCTAAAGGAAAAACATATCTGATCATTGGGGAAAAGTTGTTTATAAAAATGTGGACATATTTTGTCCAGAGAAAATGAATTTTTGTACTTTTAAAAAAAAAATACTCATATATGCACACCTTTGGGGAGCATCTTAGAAGTATGAGAGAAAAAGAAAAGTTATCTCTCAGAGAATTATCAACCAGGTTGAAAATTGATTCTTCTCTTATATCTAAAATTGAACGAAATGAAAGGAAGCCTTCACGGGAATTTATAAAACAAGCTGCAGAGTTTTTCAGGTTGGAAGAAAAGGAACTGCTCAATGAACTTTTTAGTGATTTAATAGCTTACAGGATCATTGATGAGGATATAGATATAAGGATTCTGAAAGTTGCCGAGAGAAAAGTCATGTACATAAAAAATAAATCAAATGGATAAATTACTTACTATAAAAGAAGCAAGCAAATGGGCAAGTGAGCATATGGGGAAAAACGTAACCACTTCAAATATTTCCTATCTTATACAATATGGCCGAATTAAAAAGGTGGGGGATAATGGCACTTCCCATGTTTTAAAAGAAGACCTTATCAATTATTACAAATCACACAATAGATACCGTGAAACTTCCTGGAGGGATCAACTTGGTGATGATTTAAACTGGGCATTATCATTTGACCAATTTAAAGAAGCAGAAACTACAAAACATGTTCACCGGCTTCATCCGTATAAAGGCAAATTTATCCCTCAACTCGTCGAATATTTCCTCGATGATCACACAGATAAATTTAAAACTGAAACATATTTCAAAAGGGGAGATATTGTTCTTGACCCATTTTCAGGAAGTGGAACTACAATGGTCCAAGCATCTGAATTAGGGATGCACGCTGTTGGTATTGATATTTCAATCTTTAATACAATGATTGGTAATTGTAAAGTTGCTCAATATAATCTTGTCGATGTCCAAATGGAAATAACCCGAATCACCAAAGCACTTAAAATTTTTCTAACAAATTCACGTACTCTTGATTTTGAAGAAAAACTCCTGCAAACCTTATATGTTTTTAACAATAACTATTTCCCGGTGCCTGAATATAAATATAGATTAAGACATGGAGAAATAAATGAAAAAATATACGGAAATGAAAAGGAAAAAGAATTTGCCCCAATCTTTCAGAAACTTGTAAAAGACTACGATATTAAACTGGGCGAGGATAAATCTAACACTTTTCTAGATAAGTGGTATTCACCACATATCAGAGAAGAGATTCATTTTGTAAATAATGAAATCCAAAAAATTGAAAATATTAATATAAGAAAAATCGTAAGTGTAATACTAAGCAGAACTATACGTTCATGCAGAGCAACTACACATGCTGATTTAGCTACTTTGGTTGAACCAATAACATCTACATATTATTGTGCCAAACATGGTAAAATATGCAAACCCCTATTTTCAATTCTAAAATGGTGGGAGACATATTCACAGGATACTATTAAACGCCTGGCACAATATAATAAATTTCGAACTGAAACAACACAGATTTGCATAACCGGTGATAGTCGTACTATTAATATTATCGATGAACTTAAAATAATAAATCCCTCTTTCTCCAAATTAGTAAAAATGCAAAAAATAAAAGGAATTTTTTCCTCTCCTCCATATGTCGGTTTGATTGATTATCACGAACAACACGCATATGCCTATGACTTATTTGGTTTTGAAAGAAAGGATGAACTGGAAATAGGCCCTTTATATAAAGGTCAGGGCAGAGAAGCTAAACAAAGCTATATTCAGGGAATAAGTAATGTATTAAACAATTGTAAAAAATTCCTGGTTGATGATTATGACATCTTTCTTGTTGCAAATGATAAGTATAATATGTACCCTGTCATTGCGCAAAATGCCGGGATGCAAATTATTCACCAGTTTAAAAGACCAGTTTTAAATCGTACAGAAAAGGATAAAGGAGCATATTCTGAGATTATTTTTCATTTAAAATCAAATAGTTATGGCAATATCTCTTTCGAAAATTCAAGATATTGAAACTGTTTTAAGAAACAGTTTAAGACATAAATTTCAAAAATACAATCCAGAACCCGCCTCAATGCCTTTTCATACAAGGTTATTAGGCAAAGATAGAATGGCATTATTTTCCTTTATCCATTCCATAAATACAAACTTTGGCACAAGTATTTTTGAACCTGTTGCAATAGCTTTAGCATCTGCAAATTTTACCAGTGCGGAATCTCAACAAATTGCCGGAACACTAATTTCATCGGAAGCACACAAGGTTATCCAAACCATTATGGATAATTTGTCAACTGCTAAGACTTTCCCACATAAACCTGATGAAATATCGACTATCAGAGCAGTCTGCCAGGTGGGTGAAATGAGAACAGTAAAACTTACAAAAGTGGATATTAAATTAATGAATAATGAAGACAATATTTATCTGATCGACATCAAAACCGCCAAGCCTAATGCCGGAGGTTTCAAAGAATTTAAAAGGACTCTACTTGAGTGGATAGCAGCCACTCTTGCTGTTAACCCCGAAGCTAATGTTCAAAGTTATATTGCCATTCCATATAATCCATATGAACCCCAACCTTATAACAGATGGACAATGAGAGGTATGTTGGATCTTGAAAATGAACTTATGGTTGCTGATGAGTTCTGGGATTTCTTAGGTGGTAAAGGTGCATATATTGATTTGCTTAATATTTTTGAAAGAATAGGTGTTGAACTTAGACATGAAATTGATGATTACTTCACCAGACATAATAGATAACCTCTAATTCCAACTGCCTGCCAGCAAAAGGCATTTACCCCCTCAAAACATCCACAAAAAAACTAATTCATCAGTTTTTATATGTAAAATAAAATGTGATGCAATACTCTAAACTGTGATGGGATGTGATGCTTTTTAAAAAAATTGTGATAACTTGCGGCACATTTATATCCAATGTATAAAGAAGAATTTATACCGGTTTACAGGAAACTGACTGATCATTACAGGAAAAAAATCCTGTCCCAGGAGATGCCCCCGGGGTATAAAGTCGATTCTATCAATAAAATAAGAACCCGTCATGGGGTATCAAGGGAAACAGCCAAACTGGTTTTAAAAAAGCTGAGCGAGGAATCTCTGGTCATTTCAAAAGCAGGGAAAGGCTCTTTTGTTACCAGCCAGGTTGCTATCCGAAAAATATGGGGAGTAATTCTTCCTTTCTATTCTTCCAATATTGAAGAACTTATCAGTCATCTTAAGGTTGAAGCAACAAAAAGAAACAGACAGTTAACATATTTCCTCGATTATAACGACCCCGAAGAAGAAAGAAAGCTGGTAAGTACAATGATAATGGAAGGGTATGAAGCAATAATTATTATCCCGAACTTTAACGAAACCAGTACATCTGATTTTTACCGTAAACTGATATCCGGTAAAACAAAGGTCATTCTCATTGACAATACCATGGCGGGATCATATTTCAGATATGTGATACAGAGTTATGACCTTGGTGTAAAACGTGCCATGGATTACCTCGCCAGCAGAAGTAATGGTAACTTTCTGCTGGTAACAAACGATATCTGGAAGGGTCGTAATTTATTGAACGAACATATTGAACAGACATTCCGTAATTTAGCAAAGGAAATATATCCCGGGCGTAAGGTTTTTGTTACTACGGGAATTCTGGAGCTCAGTTTGGAAATGCTTGTAGAGAATAATATCCGCGGCATTTTGTCTTGTTCTGATACAGATTCAGTGAAGACACTTGGCCGGTTAAAAAAATTTAATATTAAAACACCGGATCAAATCTCCCTGGTTTCCTATGGGAATACCGAAATCACAGAGTTATTTCAACCGGCTATAACAGTAATCGATTGCCGGTATGATGAAATGGCCCGATATGCTGTAAGCCTTCTTGATAAAGGTAATGATAATATTCCTGCCCAACATATTATTCAACCTCAACTTATTATAAGAGAAACTTAAAATTTAATTTAATCGTGTATAAAAATGAAAGAACTATTTGAACAAATCGCGCACTGTGTTGAATTTGGAAAAATCAACAAAATCTCTCCCTATCCTCCCGATATGAAAGGAATGGACGGGGCTGACGAATTAACACTCCAGGCATTGGATGCAGGAGCACAACCGGCTGATATCCTGTCCGAAGCGCTAATTATCGGGATGCAAAAGGTTGGTGTCAAATTCCGTGAAAACAAGGTTTTTGTGCCCCAGGTATTAATGTCTGCAAAGGCTATGAGCGCAGCTATGGCACATCTGAAACCTTACTTTGCAAGCGGAGCAGCAAAAAGAAAAGGAATTTTTCTTATCGGAACCGTAGAAGGCGATCTGCATGATATAGGAAAAAACCTGGTTGCCATGATGGTGGAAGGAAATGGTTATGAAGTTATTGACCTTGGCGTGGATGTAAATGCAGAAAAGTTCCTGACGGAAGCTGAAAAATATCCCGGAAGTATCATCGGTCTGTCTGCCTTACTTACTACCACCATGATAAATATGGAAAAGATTGTAAAAACAATCAAGGATAAACTTCCGGATACGAAGGTATGTATCGGTGGAGCCCCGGTATCGGAAGAATTCTGCAAAAAAATAAATGCGGATTTTTATAGTCCTGATCCTCAGGGAGCTGTTGAATATCTTAATGCCCTGGCATCTTAGAAGAAAAGCCAAAGGAAAAAGTAAGAAGTATTTTACATTCTTGAATTTTCCTTTAAAAGATAATTACAGCAGAATAAGCAGTAAATACGGGCTTCACAGAAGCTTACTTTTTTTGTTTCATTAAGTTCAATTATTTACATTGAGCTATAAGATTTTTGTTGAACAATTTAAAATATTATACTGCTATGAAACCTTCATGCACTATCGTACACAACAAGGACAGAAAAACTATGAGGATTCCCTGCCCATTTGCCCTTTGGGAAATATAACTTATTGATTTTTAAAAACATAATTAATATTTGTACGCATGAAATATACAAAACTTGCTATACCAGCTAAAGAAGATCTTTATTTTGGTCATACCCCTTTCCCTGTAAAAACTGCCAGGGGGATTGTAATTGGCGGAGGCAGAGTTTACCCCGAGTTAAACTTCACCTTACCCCCTATGAACATTAATAATGATACCATTGGTTCGATAATTATTCAATACAGGGATATCGTTAAGGGAGCACTGGAAAGAGGTGTACATTTATATTCTCAGGGAATAATATTCGAATTTGAAACTCTCCCTGAAATGACAAAAAACCCTGATTATGGGGTCGATATTGTAAAAGCAATGAATGAGGTTTGTGAAGACTATTTCCAGAAACATGGCATTCCCAGTGAAATAAGACTTACACCTAACGATTTACGGGAGTTTGAGCGTCCGCCAAAACAACGTTCCTCACATTTTCTTAATCCAATGCTCGAACTTTTTGAACGCGGAGCTAAGGCCGGAGGAGACCTGTTATCCATTGAAAGCACAGGAGGAAAGGAATTATTCGATGACGCGCTGATGAACTGTAATATAAAGGAAGTTGTCTTCTCTCTGTGTATTCTCGGTGTCAGGGATATGAGAATGTTGTGGAAAAAGATTGTGGGTATAGCAGATGCTCAGGGGAAAATTGCAGGAGGAGATACTGCATGCGGTTTTGGGAATACCGCAATGGTGCTTGCAGAAAAAAAATACATCCCTAAAATATTTGCTGCTGTAGTTCGTATTCTCAGTGTGGTGAGAACAATTGTGGCTGTGGAGGAAGGAGCAAAAGGGCCTGATAAGGATTGCGGCTATGAAGGAATTTACCTTAAAGCAATTGCAGGTATCCCTGTTTCCATGGAAGGCAAAACCTCTGCCTGTGCGCACCTGAGCCCACTGGGGAATATTGCAGGGGCATGCGCAGACCTTTGGAGCAATGAATCTGTACAGAATATTAAGCTTCTGGCTGAAATGGCTCCAACAGTTTATCTTGAACAACTTGAATACGATACCCGTCTTTTTAATCAGGCAATCAAAGGTGGTAAAGCTGATATTCTGAATCTTCAAAAGCACCTTACTGAATCCGATATGTATTTCGATCCACAGGCTTTTATCCTTGCACCGGAAAATGTTATTAAGATAGCTGAAGAAATGATCAAGGGCAAAACATATGTGGAAAGCGGAGTAAAAGGCGCTCTGAAAGGCTTGGAATTAATTGAGGATGCTATTAAATCGAAAAAATTACTTTCATCGGAAATGGAAAATTTATGGATCGATATGCTACGTGACGAACTTTCCACCATTCCGTCAAATGAGGACGATTTTATCGGGGAAATGTTAAAAGTGACAGATCAAACTAAATTTATTAAAGAAGAGTACGGACTTTAAAATTTTTTATTGAAATGCAGGGAATTGAATTGATAAAAAAAGCTATACGACTCGAAAAAGTTGAGCGTATTCCATGGGTGCCTTTTGTCGGCTGTCATGCAGGAAATATTTTGGGATTAACAGCAACAGAATATCTTAAATCTGCTGAAAATATTGTTAAAGGAGTTAACAAAGCCGTAGAATTATATAATCCTGACGGGATACCGGTAGTCTTCGACCTCCAGATTGAAGCTGAATCTTTGGGATGCCAGCTTATCTGGGCTGAAGATAATCCTCCGGCAGTTATCTCTCACCCGCTCGCTGAGGGAGTTAACATTAAAGATCTGAAAATACCCTCTTCCACTGATGGACGACTGCCTGTTGTTTTTAATGCTGCAAAAGAACTTCGCAGCCAGCATCCTGATCTTGCACTGTATGGTCTTATTACCGGCCCGTTTACTCTTGCCTTGCACCTCCTGGGAACAGATATCTTCATGAAAATGTTCGAGAATCCTGAAGAAGTGCATGAAATTATGCAATTCGCGACCGGTATGGCCATATTTATGTCCGGGAATTATATAGAATCCGGCTGCGATGTTATTGCTCTTGTTGACCCTATGACGAGTCAGATTGATCCACATTCTTTTGAAACTTTCGTCTCCCCTTATGTAAAACAGATCTTTGATTTTATCAGGGAATCAGGTTCCTTAAGTTCATTTTTTGTATGCGGAAACGCAAAACAGAATATCGAAGTTATGTGTAATTGCCGCCCCGACAATATTTCTATCGATGAAAACATCCCGCTGGATTATGTACGCGATATGGCACTGAAAAACCAGGTCAGCTTTGGAGGAAACATGAAACTGACTGTTGTATTACTTATGGGTGATGAGGAGGATTCGAGAAGAGAAGCTCTCGCATGTATGGATACTGGGGGTAAAAAAGGATTTATCCTTGCACCTGGTTGCGACCTGCCAATGGCAACACCGGTAAAAAACCTTGTTGCAGTCACAGAAATTGTACATGATGAGTTGATGCAGGGAAAAATAAGAGCATCAGAAGCTCCTGTCCATGAAGTGGAAAAACTTGACCTCAGCAGTCATTGGATTAAAGACAAAGTGATCATCGATATCATCACTCTCGACTCATCTTCTTGCGCCCCATGCCAGTATATGGTGAATGCCGTTAAAAGAGCCGCTTTGGCATTTGAAGATAAGGTAGTTTTTAAGGAACACAGGATAAAAGAAAAAGAGGGAGTGCAGATGATGGTTTCCCTGGGAGTTCAAAACCTTCCTACTATAGTGATCGACGGAAACATCGAATTTATTTCACATATACCCCCGGTTTCACAAATTGAAGAAAAAATTAAAGAATATCTTGAATCCAAAGTCTGAAACGGTTCATTTCATTCTTATCACAGGTTTTTTGGGTAGCGGAAAAACCAGCCTTTTAAAGAATATCCTTCAAACTATAGGGGATCAGAAACGTGTTGCAGTAATCCAGAACGAATTTGCCCCAACAAGTATTGACGGAAAAGAACTGAAATCGGTAAACAGTGAGTTCAGGCTTGTGGAAATTAATAATGGGTCTGTTTTCTGCGTTTGTCAACTCAACAACTTTACTCAAACCCTTGAAAAATTAATTGATGATTATACACCTGAGATTATTTTTCTGGAAGCTTCCGGACTGGCAGACCCTGTAAATATAATTGAATTGCTGCAAGCGCAAAATATTCGCAATACATTAGTTCTTAAACATATAATTGGCATTGTCGATGTTTCAACTTTTTATAAAGGACTGAATACTTTACCGCGCTTCCGTCATCAGATCGCAATAAGCGATACAATACTTCTTAACAAACAGGACCTTTTCAAAGGTAATTATAAGCTGCTGGAGAAATCAATCCGTGAACTGAATCCATTTGCGGACCTTGTTAAAACAAAATACTGTAATACAGATAACGAAAGAATATTAAACCCGGTTTTTCACGGGAAAAGACCTGCAGAAAACTTTTACGGTAAAAAATCGGAAGGGAAACCTGATTTCAATGCATGTGTCCTTCGTACACATGACTGTCTTACGGAAAAAGGGCTGAATTTTTTTTTAAACGATATTATGCCGGAGTGCCCCAGAATAAAAGGTTTTATAAGGCTCACCAATAACAGGGTTTTAGCTGTACACACAGTATTTGACAATTACTCTGCAAAAGAAGTACCTGATTATACTTCCCCGACAGAAATCATTATCTTTACAAGTATTCTGACAGTAAAAGGATTGCAGCAAAAATTCAAAGAAGCAGCTAAAATAGAGTGAGTTTATGAACATTCATAGCTTTAAATACGAACTACAGAACCTTCATATCAGCATGCAATATATTGCCCATCTGATAGGTAATTATACACCTGAAACGCTTCCTGAACCTTATCCGGAAATGATCCTGAGTGAACTTTCCGCACTAACTTCTTTTACCAGCATCCAGGGAGGTTTCCGGATAGTTGACAAACCTGCTATCGATAAAGATAAAGGAACATTCCTTATTGAAGAAAGAATATTTAATGCCGGACAACAGGTAGTACGTTACCTTAAAAAATCCGAAAAACTTGCATTATACGTTTGTACAGCTGGAAAAGGTATAAGTGAACGTTCAAAAAAACTGATGTCAGAAGGAAATATTTTGGAAGGTTACATTACCGATCTTTTAGGCTCCATCATTGTAGAAGCAGCAATGGATGAGATTCAAAAGAAGCTTAGGGAAGAAATGAAAACTCTGGGATTTTCTGTCACTAACAAATACAGTCCCGGTTATTGCTCCTGGGATGTAGCTGAACAACATAAGCTGTTTTCTTTCTTTCCTCCCGATTTCTGTGGAGTAAGCGTGTCAGGGAGTTCCCTTATGCACCCGATAAAATCAGTTAGCGGGGTTATCGGGATAGGCAGGGAGGTGAAGTTTCATAAATATGTTTGCGATGCCTGTAGCGATATACATTGCATCTACCGGAATATGAAGTATATGTAATAATCTAATGAATAATGCCTTATGCCGAAGCTTACCATTCATTTTAAAAACAAAAAAACTGTTGTAACCGTCCCATCAGGAGTAAATCTCCTGAAAGTTTTACATGATAATAATTTTGATATTTTCTCACCCTGCGGAGGGAAAGGCACCTGTGGGAAATGTAAAGTATATTTGAGGGATGAAGGTTATATTACTTCCTGCCTTCATACTATTAATAAAGATACTGAAGTTATACTCCCGGATAAAGGTGAAGCCGAAATTCTTGTTGCCCAGCATGCTTATCTGACTGAACTTCCTTTTCATCCGGGAGATTGCACAAGCCTTTCTTCTGATCCTCTGGGTATTGCTGTTGATATAGGAACTACCACCCTGGTATTCTACCTGGTGAACCTTGTTACAGGTTCCTTAATGAAAACCAGATCTTTGATAAACCCGCAAACTAGGTTCGGGGCAGATGTGATCTCAAGAATAAACTATTGCGCTAACGATCCGGAAAAGTTAAAGGAGCTCCAAAATTTGATTATCAGTTCATTCGACGATCAGTTCAGACATTTTGCACAGATAAGCCATGTTTCAACAAATGATATAGTTAAAATATGCATATCAGGTAATAACGTTATGCTTCATTTATTATTGGGAGTTGATCCCCTGCCTATTGCTTTGGCACCATATACACCCCGGTTCACAGAAGAAAGACAACTCAGAGGGGCCGAACTTTTTTCCTGTTGCAATCCCTCTGCCCTGATTCAAATTCTGCCTTCAGTTTCAGCTTATGTTGGAGCAGATATTGTTGCAGGGATCGCTTCATTAAAACCTCCTGATAATTTCCATAATTATTTGTATATTGATATTGGAACAAACGGAGAGATGGCAATTGTAACTCCCATGAAAATATGGTGTTGTGCAACTGCTGCCGGACCTGCCTTTGAAGGTGCAAATATTACATGCGGAATGGGAGCCTTTGAAGGCGCAATTTCGTTTTATGATAAAGGAGGATTTCATACTATTGCAGAGACCAAGCCAAAAGGGATATGCGGTTCAGGACTGGTTGATATCGTTGCCTTTCTTTTGGATCAGGAACTTATAAATGCTGAGGGATTTATGGAAACTGATTACGAAATTGTACCTGCCTCCGGATCTGCTGACGGGAACAGCATCCTTCTGACACCAGGAGATGTTAGAGAAGTTCAACTTGCAAAAAGTGCAATAATTTCAGGAATAAACATTCTTCTTGAAACAGCGTCCTTATCACCTGATAATATTGACGCCTTATTTATCGCAGGAGGATTCGGCAATTATATACGCATCGAAAGTGCCTGTAAAATAGGACTTATCCCTGAAATATTCAGGGAAAAAGTAATACCCGTTGGGAATGCATCGGGAGCAGGGGCCACACTTTCAGTAAAATCAACCCTTTTTAATGGCCATGTTAAGGAAGTACTGAAGATTACAGAATATGTGGAACTCTCACTTAATGAAAACTTCCCGCTTGAATTTGCTATGAATATGATGTTCCGCTGAAAGCTCTATTCCACATTCAACACTTCTTTGAAGGCCTTTTTAAAAGTCTCTTTTGGTAAAGCCCCCATCGCCATCTGTGGCTGTCCTTCCTTAGGAACAAACAATAGTGAAGGAATACTCTGTATCCCAAAGAAAGAGGCAAGCTCACGTTGTGCCTCAGTATCAACCTTGTATATATCCAGTTTTTCTCCATACTCATTTGACAGCTCTTCTAAAATTGGTGCTACCATTTTGCAGGGACCACACCAGTCGGCGTAAAAATCTATAATACACGGTTTCTCCCCTTCAAATTTCCATTCCTTGTTTACTTCAAAATTGAATACTTTTTCCTTGAAAGTTTCACTGGTAAGTTTCTCAATCATAATTTCCAAATATTTAATTTATTTATATATCTATATATTTGCATTTTCAAATAACATACCATATTCTAATTTACAATATTAATTCCTATTCCAGCCAAATAATTGTAATTTTGTCATGCCATCGACAAAACTGTCATACACAATTATGAAGAAGTGTCTGAATAAACCTGTTTTTAAAATTATTTCAGAATTAGCTGAACAAGAAAATATCCGGACTTATGTAATTGGAGGTTTTGTACGCGACTGCCTTTTGGGAAAGCCATCAAAAGATATAGATATTGTTGTACTCGGTAACGGGATTGAATTTGCGGAGAAACTGGCCGCAAAAACAGGCAACAGGAAAATAAGTTTCTACAGGAATTTCGGCACTGCAATGATGCGCTATAATGACTTTGAAATTGAATTCGTAGGTGCAAGAAAAGAGTCTTATAGCAAAGACTCCCGCAAACCTGTTGTTGAAGCCGGAACATTAAAGGAAGATCAGGACAGAAGGGATTTCACCATTAATGCTATGGCTTTTGGTCTGAATAATGATAATTACGGGAAACTTATTGATCCATTTAACGGAAAAGCCGACCTGCGGGAAGGGATTATCCGTACACCGCTTAACCCCGATCTGACTTTCTCTGATGATCCTCTGAGAATGTTACGTGCTATACGTTTTGCAAGCTGTTTGAATTTTATAATTGAAGAAGAGACTTTTAATGCCATTCAAAGGAATCGTGAAAGAATGGAGATCATTTCAGCAGAGAGAATTACTGAAGAGCTTAATAAGATCATTCTCAGCGACAAACCCTCTGTAGGAATCAATTTACTGGACACATCCGGATTGCTGGAGTTAATTTTTCCCGAATTACATGCTCTTAAAGGAGTTGACTCCATAAACGGGCAAAGACATAAAGATAATTTCGATCACACACTTGAGGTGCTTGACAAGCTATCTGAAAAAACTGATAATCTCTGGCTCAGGTGGGCAGCACTTTTACACGATATAGCCAAACCCCGTACAAAAAAATACGAACCGGAATTGGGTTGGACTTTTCACGGACATGAATACCTGGGAATGAAAATGATACCCTCTGTATTTAAGCGTTTCCGACTTCCCCTTGATGAGCGTATGAAATATATTCAGAAACTTGTACTCCTTCATCTGCGGCCAATAGTCCTTTCACAGGATCTTATAACCGATTCTGCCATCCGCCGGATTCTTTTCGAAGCTGGTAATGATACAGAAGACCTTATGCTATTATGTGAAGCAGATATTACTTCCAAGAACGAAGTAAAAGTAAAAAGGTACCTGAGAAATTTTAAAATCGTTCGCGAAAGAATGAAGGTGATCGAGGAAAAAGATAAAATAAGAAATTTCCAGCCTCCTGTCAGCGGCGACATTATCAGGGAAGCTTTTGGTATAAAGCCAGGCAGGGAAATAGGGATAATAAAAAACGCTATCAAAGATGCCATTCTCGACGGAGAAATACCAAATGAATTTGAAGCAGCCTGGGACCTGATGATAAAAAAAGGGAAAGAACTTGGTCTTAGCCTTTCTGGGGAAATCCCGGAGAGATAAGTACAGGCTGAAAATTTAATCAATATACATTTAATATTACCGGGAGATGATCACTATAACCCCCCTTATACCTCATACCCACCCATGTCCTGAAAGGTTTTTCCCCTGAGAACGCTTCATCTTTTTCTAACAGGAAATCACGTACAAATATTTCGAAAACAAGCTTGCCTGACCTTCTTCCCGCCTCACTTCCAAACATATTTCCAGTTACGATAAACTGATCTATTGTGGCCCATATACCTTGATGTTTATGTGTTCCCGGGAGGGATGAACATGAAAGATTATACAGTTTTTGCTGCTCCGGCGTATCCTCTCCGGCGCATACCGATCCTAAAACCTCTCTCAGACCTGCGCCTTCAGGTGGATCATTAAAGTCTCCCCCAATAATTATTTTCGCATTGAAGTGCACATTCTGAATACTGTCAATATAATTTCTGAGAGTTGCAGCGACCTGTCTCCGTAAAGGCTCAGTCAATCCCGCTCCCCCGTATTTTGACGGCCAATGGTTAAAAAATAAATGAACCGTGTCCCTTCCGGCAATAAAAGCCTCAAGGTAAACTATATCGCGGGTTACTCCCTTTCCTGACGACCCCGTAACAGGAGTGATGAAATCTATATTTAATACCTTCACCAGCCTGGGATTAAATAATACTCCCACATCTATTCCTCTTCTGTCTTTAGAATCTCTATGTATTATCTTATACTCATATCTTATAAACGGGGAAGTAAAAGTCAGATCAAGAAGAACCTGCCGGTTTTCAATTTCGCATAAGGCAATTATTTCCGGAGGATATGGATTCCCTGCTGCTGTAAACACCTTATAAATATTGTTAATCTTTTGTTTATAACGGGTATATGTCCATCTCCTGATGGACTCAGGCGTAAATTCATCATCATTGGTAAGGCTGTCATTAAAGATGTCAAACAGATTTTCTATATTCCAGAACATTATACGGTAAAGCGGATTTGAGAACTTCCCTTCATCCTTTAAAGTTTCGCTTTTTTTTATTATGTCACAGGAAGCAGTTAATAAAAATACTGATAAAAAAAAGAAATGAGTTTTGTGCATGATTCCCGGTTTTTTCTTCTTAATGTAAATTCTAACCAAAAATCGTTCGCTCAGAAAAAAAATCAGGGAAATAATTATGCTTTTCGAATCAGAGATTCAGAAATAACGGAATAAAACAAAATATTATTTCTTGTCATCATCCATTCTCTCAAAAGCTCCTATATCAGGTTTTCCATCTGTAATACGACTGTTTTCATTCTGATCAGCAGGATAAAGTTCTGCAATGGGAAGGCTTCCTTTGTTCTTTGCAGGTGAAAGGGTGTCGAGTTCAAAATTATATGTATTCCATGAAACAAATTTTGGGTCCACGTTATTTATCACATTAACAAAGTGTTCCTGATTAGAAAGATCGACCGTCGGGGAGCTGAATTTCCCAAGACAATGATCCAGTGTATATTCAAATATTCCGTTTCCACTGTACCTGTCAATTTCAAACTCATATTCCCTGTTCCCATAAATGATGCAATTCCCAAAATAAGCACGGTGAAGGTCCCTTACCTGTACATTCTTATTAATGTCAATATAATAGTTATTAAGAAAAACCGCAGCAGTATTCCTATTAGTGCCATATAGCCATCTGTTAGCCACAGTGCAATGGTAAAAGTCGTAAGTGCCACCATAAATAAGAGCTACGGCACTTGTCCCGCAATTTACAAAAATACTGTTGTAGGCTTTAACAGATGATCCCCTTGCCAGCAGACCGAAAGAACTCTTATCAGCTATAAATGAATTTGCCAGAATAAGTGCAGGGACATCATCATTCATAAAAGTATCCACAACTATTCCGAAGTTCCCACCCCTGATATCAGCATAGTTAAATTCATTATCACGACTTCCTGCAAGAAGATAGATTCCTCCCCACTGTCCCGGAATATCCTCATATATTTTTTCCAGTCTGTCACCGCGGAAAAAAACACGTTCATCATGACTTCCGTTTACCTTTATCGTTCCCCCCACATACAGAACTGCTCCCCGGTGAAAATAAATTCTCACACCGGGATCAACATTCAGAACTGCATTTGTATCTATATATGCATACCCAAATATCAGGTAAGGTTTATCACTGGTCCATGTTTGTGTTTGAATTTCAACATTTTTAAGAAGATGTACATCCTGGCCCCAGGCTGCAAGGTGAACAGTTTGAGTGCTTGCATTCGTAATGAAAATTATGGAATCCTCCTGTAAAAGTATGTCATCAGATTCATTCGGGTCAAGAGTAGCTTCAACAAACACATAAAAGCTGTCTTTCGGATACACATCTTTAGTGAAATGCTGATAACCCGGCACTCCGTCAACATTCAACCTGAAAATGGAATTTTCGCCCCCGGAAAGCTTTATGGAAGAAATCCCTAAATGCTCCTTATATGGATTGTGAACAGTAAAACGTTTGGTAACGGTACCAAGTTGTGTAAATACTGTGTCGAAATAAACCGTATCAACAGAAAAAACGAGGCTGGCCGATTGATCACTTATGAACCTTTCCCTTTCACAGGATAATATCCAAAGAAATGCAGGAACAAGAACAATCAGAATTTTACGGTACAACATACTTTGGTTATGAATAAAATATCGGTTAAATATAACTAAGGAAGTTGTAAACATATTACTTTTACAATAGATAATTTTTTCATGCACCTACAAATCTCTTTAGTTTTCCGTGGTTTCCTGCTTCTTATAAAAGGAGCAGACTGGCTTGTAAATGGATCTGTTTCACTCTCAGGAAAATTAAAAGTTACAGAACTTAAAGATTTATTTCACAAGTGTAATTTTATACTTTTAATGATTCTATTTCTTTACATTTCAATTAATCTGGAAGATGAAAATTAATAAAAACACACCGGATGAATAGAAAAACTGCTGTAATTATCGGGGCAGGTATTAGCGGCATTGCATTATCAGTCCGGCTGGCTCTTAAGAACTTTGATGTTCATGTTTTAGAAGCTTCAGACGGGCCAGGAGGGAAACTTAATATTCATAAGACAGACGGGTACCGTTACGATCTTGGCCCCTCCCTGTTTACTATGCCACATCTTGTTACTGAGCTTTTTATATTGGCTGGTAAAAATCCTGATGATTATCTGAAATATAAAACCATCGATATGGCCTGTAAATATTTCTGGGAGGACGGAACAATCCTTGAAGCCTGGGTCAGTAAGAACAGATTCGCGGATGAAATAAACAGGGTGTTGGGAGTAAAGAAAAAAAATATTATGAGTTATCTTAAGCACCAGGAAGGTCTATATAATGCAGTTGCTCCATTATTTCTGAAAAAATCATTGCATAAGCCCGCCTCCTATTTCAATCCTGAATTATTAAAAGCTATTCTCTATCTGCCAAATATGGGCTTGTTCACCACAATGCATGAACAGAACAGTAAAAAACTTAAAAACCCAAGGCTTGTCCAGTTGTTCAACAGAATGGCAACTTATAATGGCTCAAGTCCATACCTTGCACCCGGAATTCTTAATATTATCTCGAGCCTTGAACATGGATCCGGTGTCTTTTTCCCTGAAGGAGGTATGTATTCTATCACCCAAAGCCTGGTAAGACTGGCAGAGGAACTGGGAGTGAAATTCCATTATAGCGAAAAAGCCCTGAAAATTATCCATTATAAAACCAGGATAAAATCGGTTCAGACAGAAAAAAATCAATATCAAGCTGATGTGGTTATTAGCAATGCCGACATTGTTCCAACGTACAGAAACCTGCTCCCGGACATTCAGCCACCAGAGAAAATATTAAAACAGGAGCGTTCAAGTTCAGCTCTTGTCTATTACTGGGGTATAGGCAGAGAGTTTAAAGAGTTGGAACTGCATAATATTATTTTCAGCAATGATTACAGGGAAGAATTCAATAACATCTTTGTCAAAAAGGAAATCTTTAACGATCCGACAATTTATATTAATATCAGCTCCAAAAAAAATCGATCAGACGCTCCGGAAGGACATGAAAACTGGTTCCTTATGGTTAATGCACCTCATAACAACGAACAAAAATGGAAAGAAATAACTCTCCAGGCAAAGGATAATATCCTAAGGAAATTATCAGTAATATTAAAGACCGATGTAAGCAAATACATATTATCCGAATATATCCTTGATCCTGTTGGAATTGAATCAAGAACTTCCTCCTATAAAGGATCTCTTTACGGAACAAGCAGTAACTCAATATTCTCGGCTTTCTTCCGTCATCCGAATTTCAGCCGGCAAATTAAAGGATTATATTTCACAGGAGGAAGCGTTCATCCTGGTGGAGGGATTCCGCTCTGCCTTTTATCTGCAGAAATTGTTTCAGACTTAATCTCGGAATATCATTAACTGTAATAAACTACTCCCATAGGTATTTTTCTTTTCGCCCTGTCTTCGAGGTATAGCTCCTGCATCTCTCCGGATTTATTGCCGAATACAGTCTTGACAAGACTCTCGGCAACCAATGGGGATAACCCAAGTGAATACATATTTAGTAGAAGGAAAGAATTACTATTCTCTGAAAGAACAGCGCAATCCTTTACCAGTTCATTCAGGCCGGATTGAAGTACCCACTTCTCTCCCTCAGGCCCGCGCCCGTATGCAGGCGGGTCAAGGATTATCCCGTCATATTTATTCTCTCTTCTTACTTCCCGTTTAACAAATTTCACTGCATCATCAATAATCCACCGGATATCACTTAAGCCACTCAGCTCCATATTTTCTTTAGCCCATCCTACCACCTGCTTTACTGAATCAAGGTGAGTAACTTTTGCTCCCCCGGCACAGGCAGCAAGACTTGCACCCCCGGTATAAGCAAAAAGATTTAGTATTCTGGGGCTGTTATTCATCATGCTTTTCACCTTATCGTAAATAAATTCCCAATTTACAGCCTGTTCTGGAAAAACTCCTACATGCTTAAAGGAGGTAAGTCCCAGACGCATAGTTAGAAGCATTTCTTTGTATGAATAGGATATTTTCCATTGTTCCGGCATTTCAGGTTTGAGTTTCCATTCTCCTCTTTCATCATCGGGAAAGTCATTTACACCTCCCTTGCGGCGGGTGTAAGTTGCATGCGACATATCTTCCCATTCACCTTCACTCAATGCAGTATCCCAAATTGCCTGTGGTTCGGGTCTTGAAAGAATATACCTGCCGAATCTTTCAAGTTTCCTGAAATTTCCGGTATCAATCAATTCATAATCAACCCAGTTCAAAGGAGTCAGTAGTTTGATCATAATAAGAGAAAGTTTTTGCAAATATGAAAAAAGATTTTTGCTTCTTTATATAATCTATACGTATTTACTTTTCATGGTCAATTAAAATGTAAGCATCTGCAAAATAGCCATCTTAATCAAATAAATTTAAACTAATTTTATGTCATTAAGAAGAATGCATGGCAACAAATATTACGAGTACCCAAAATCCCAGAATTCAGGAAGTCCTTCAGCTTTCCAGATCACGCAAACGCAGAGAAGCCAATCTTTTTGTAATTGAAGGACTCAGGGAGATCAGAAAAGCTCTTTCCAACGGTTATCTTTTTAAAAGTGCATTTTTTTGCCCAGATATAATAAGTTCAGAAGTGGATAAAATTATAGGCGAATTTCCCTCCACCCTTCAATTATTTGAAATAAGCAGGCATGTATTTGAAAAAATAGCATACCGTGATAACAATGATGGATTAATCGTTCTCGCAGTTCCTGTTTTCAGAAAACCGGAAGATTACGTACCCGGGGAAAATCCCCTTGTGATGGTACTCGAATCTGTTGAAAAACCGGGAAACCTTGGAGCTCTGTTACGCACTGCTGATGCTGCAGGAATAGATGCGGTTATGGTATGCGACCCAGAAACCGATATCTATAATCCAAATGTGATCAGATCAAGTCTTGGTTGTATTTTTACAAATAATGTTATAAGCTGTTCTACAAAGGAGGCAATTAATTATCTGAAAAAATACGGAATCAGAATTTATTCAGCCGCACTGCAAACAGAAGTCCATTATACCGATGCTGATTACCGTTACCCTTCAGCTATTGTTTTCGGGTCAGAAGCTAAGGGGCTTTCAGTTTTGTGGAGACAAAATGCAGATCAGATTATCAGGATACCTATGGCAGGCGAAGCCGACTCCCTGAATATCTCCGTTAGTGCCGGAATAATTATTTTTGAAGCATTAAGACAAAGAAAAAGTCATTAGAATCTTTACAAATTAAAGAATAACAGTACCAGAATATTGCTTCATATTGTTTGTTTTTGTATTTTCGGGAGAAAGTTCCATATGGGATTTAAGAATTTTATTCATAAATTTATTCCTCCCCGGGAATGGCATCTGCCGGTAATTATCGCAACAGCTATTTTTACAGGTCTTTTTCTATTTGCCTTTTACATCTCCAATGCCCCTTCATACATTTCAGATAAACCTGAGACATGTGTAAATTGTCATATAATGGCTCCCCAATACGCTACATGGAGTCACAGTGCACATCGTGAAGTAACTAATTGTAACGACTGTCACGTACCACACAACAATTTTCTAAACAAACTTTACTTCAAGGCTAAGGACGGCATGCGCCATGCTACCATTTTCACTTTAAGAAATGAACCTCAGGTTATATTTATAAAAGAGGCTGGGAGGAAAGTTGTTCAGAAAAATTGCATCCGGTGCCATGAAGATCTTATAACCGATAATAAATTACTCGCCCTGACAGAAAGTTTTCATCTCTATCGTGAAGGGAAAAGATGCCTTGACTGCCATTCGGAGACACCTCACGGACGGGTAAATGGTCTCTCATCAGCCCCTGATGCCAGAGTTCCTCTTCCACCAAGTCCTGTTCCGGATTGGATAAAAAAAGCTTTGCAAAAAAGTACACTTTAAAACTAAAAAATATATGAAACCTCTCAGTGAACGAATCAGAGAAAAACCTTGGTTAGGCTGGATAATCTTTCTTTTTACCCTGGTAGTTGTTTTTCTGCTTGGATTATTGGCATCCTCGATAATGGAACGCAGGGCTGAAGCTGTATTTGCATATGTGCCTGCAATTAATGTTGATCAGTTTGAGCCCAGGAATGCTGTCTGGGGAGAAAATTTCCCCCGGCAATACCAATCGTATCTGAAAACCTCCGACACAATTTTCCGGAGTAAATACAATGGGGCAGCTACAACAGACCTGCTTGAAGAATATCCCGAATTAGTTATTTTATGGGCAGGATATGGTTTTTCAGCAGACTATAAACAAGCCAGGGGTCATTACTATTCCGTTTCGGATGTATGGAAAACTTTACGCACCGGAGCCCCGGTTGACGGAAAGCAAAGTCCGCAGCCTAATACATGCTGGGCATGTAAAAGTCCTGATGTTCCCAGGCTAATGAATCAACTGGGTGTTGCAGAGTTCTATAAAGGGACATGGGAAACCAAGGGTCATGAAGTCGTAAATGCTATCGGTTGTGCCGATTGTCATGATTCTAAAACTATGAATCTGAGAATTTCCAGGCCTGCACTTGTTGAAGCTATGGAAAGGATGGGACAAGATATCACAAAAGCTTCTCATCAGGAAATGAGATCACTTGTATGTGCGCAATGTCATGTTGAATATTATTTCAATAAAAATAAAGTTGACGGAGTTAACTATCTCACTTTCCCATGGGATAAAGGATTCTCAGTTGATGACATGGAGGCTTACTACGATAATTCAGGGTTTTCCGACTGGATCCATCCATTAAGCCGCACTCCAATGCTGAAAGCCCAACATCCTGATTATGAAATATACCTTACCGGCACACATGCAAGCAGGGGGGTATCATGTGCCGACTGCCACATGCCTTATATAAGTGAAGGAGGACAAAAATTTACAAATCATCACGTGCAGAGTCCGCTCAATAACATTCATGCCTCCTGTCAGGTTTGCCACCGGCAGGAAACAGAAAGATTGCTTTTGGATGTATATTCCCGCCAGGATAAGATTAAGGAAAACCAGAGAAATCTTGAGATTCTCCTGGTTCGTGCACATATTGAAGCAAAAAAAGCGTGGGACATGGGAGCAGGCGAAAATCAGATGAAGGGAATTCAAACTCTTATAAGACATGCCCAGTGGAGGTGGGACTTTGCTGCAGCAGGACATGGAAATTCTTTTCACTCACCTGTAGAAACCCTCAGAATTGTTTCAACAGGAATTTCAAAAGCTCAGGAAGCAAGAGTGAAACTTGCAAGACTACTGGCAGTTTTAGGGATTCCTGAAGAAATACCTTATCCAGACATAACATCAAAGGCAAAAGCTCAGGAACTTATTGGTTTAAATGCGGCTCAGATGAATAAAGAAAAAAACGAATTTATCCGGAGGGTAGTTCCTGAATGGCTGGAAAAGGCAAGGGAAAGAGAAAAAAGTTATCCCCTGGAAAACTTATAAAAAACCGTTTCAGGAATTGTTTTTACTATCACTTATAAAAAACTCTCCCCTTTTTCCCGTGAAAATTCCGATATTTATGTTTTAAATAATAAACTTATATGTCGGAAATATTGCAGCAGGAAATCAAATTTTTAACCGGTGTCGGTCCAAAACGTGCTGAACTTCTTGAAAAAGAACTCGGCCTGAGAACTTACGGTGACCTGCTTTATTACTTTCCTTACAGACACATTGACAGAACAAAATTCTACCGTATAAGTGATTTACACGCTGATTTACCTTATATCCAGGTAAGAGGGACTGTTATTGCATATGAAAAAATTGGTCCACATGGGAAAAGCAGGCTTATAGGGAAGTTAACTGATGGTACCGGCATCCTTGAACTTGTATGGTTTAAAGGGGAAAGATGGATACCGGAAAGCTATCCGGCAGGTAAAGAGTTTATTGTATTCGGGAAACCCACAATATTCAACAACCGTATTAACCTCGTCCATCCTGATATCGATGATGTAACAAAAGCAGATGAACTTAACCTGAAGTTACAATCTCTTTATATAACCACCGAAAAGCTTAAAAACAATTACCTGACCAGCAAAACTATTTTAAAGCTGATCTTTACATTACTTAAGCAGGTAAAGGGGAAAATACCTGAAACCCTCCCCCAATGGCTGATAAAGGAAGCTAATCTTATCGGGTTGGAGGAGTCTTTATTCAATATCCATTTCCCTGAAAATGCTGAAAAACTTAAGAAAGCAAGTATCCGGCTGAAGTTTGAGGAACTTTTTTTCATTCAGTTAAATATTCTAAGAACAAGGTCCTTAAGGAACATCAGGTATAAAGGATTTGTTTTCCCACGGGTTGGAGAAAATTTCAACCGTTTCTATCATGAGAAACTTTCATTTGAACTTACCAATGCACAGAAGAGAGTAATAAAGGAACTGAGAAGAGATATGGCTTCAGGAAAACAAATGAACAGGCTTTTACAGGGTGATGTCGGCAGTGGAAAAACAATGGTTGCCCTGATGTGCATGCTGATAGCTCTTGATAATGGCTATCAGGCATCCCTGATGGCACCGACAGAAATTCTGGCTATCCAGCATTTCCATACCATCTCAGATTTCGTTTCTGGTCTGGGAATTAATGTAGAATTACTGACAGGTTCAACGAAAAAAAAAGAAAGAGATAGAATTCATCATTTACTGACAGATGGGGCGCTAAATATCCTTATTGGCACTCACGCACTTATTGAGGATGAAGTGAAATTTAAAAATCCGGGAGTAGTTATTATAGATGAACAACACCGCTTTGGTGTAGCACAAAGAGCCAAACTCTGGAAGAAAAGCGAATATCTCCCTCATGTTCTGGTTATGACAGCCACGCCCATTCCCCGTACATTGGCCATGACCCTTTATGGGGATCTGGATGTTTCTGTTATCGACGAGTTGCCCCCCGGAAGAAAAGCGGTAAAAACAGTTCATATCACCGACGCCAAAAGAATGCGAATGCATGGATTTATAAGAAAAAAGATCGCTGAGGGCCGGCAGATATACATTGTTTATCCACTTATAAAGGAATCTGAAAAAATGGATTACAAAGACCTGGAGGATGGTTATGAAAGTATTGTCAGGGCATTCCCTCCACCCGAATATGCTGTTGGAGTTTTGCATGGAAGAATGAAATCAGAAGATAAGGAAATTGCTATGAATTACTTTAAAAAAGGTATTACCAAAATACTTGTAGCAACAACGGTGATTGAAGTCGGTGTAGACATTCCCAATGCCAGCGTAATGGTTATAGAAAGTGCCGAGAGATTTGGCCTGTCTCAGCTTCATCAACTAAGGGGAAGGGTGGGAAGAGGTGCAGACCAGTCATATTGCATATTAATGTCGGGCTATAAACTTTCCAGAGAAGCGAAAGAAAGGATACAAACAATGGTAAGGACAAACGATGGTTTCGAGATCGCTGAAGCTGACCTTAAGCTAAGAGGCCCGGGAGACATTGAAGGCACCCAGCAAAGCGGGATCCCGTTCAACCTTAAAATAGCTCATCTTGGGAAGGACACACAAATACTGCAATACGCAAGAGATTTTGCAGTGGGAATTATCGAAAATGACCCGGAATTGTCAGATGAAAAAAATAAAACTCTGCTTACACAGTTAAGAAAAAACTCCCTGAAAAAAATTAACTGGAGAGAAGTTAGTTAGGCGTTCATATCTTTATTCAGAACCCGGATGCACTGATAATAAACAATCTGGAATTTTCCAGTGCCCTCACCTGCGAAGAAGTTATATAGCCCATATCATGATATATCAGACCGGGATCGACAGCATCTGATAATTTTCCGGTAAGCAGAATAATTATTTTTCCTGTGTCATTAAAACCTTCTCCTTTTTTCAGCATCAGTATTTCACCCTTTTTTATCAATGCTTTTAACTCAGGCGCTGATAAGGAGGTAAAATCTTTATGATCTGATAAGATATTCTCAGCAAATCGCTGTGCTGCTATTCTCCAAAGTTTTCTTTCAAATTCAGGAACTTCTTTAAGTAACTTTTCAATAACATTCCCCGGAAACCTTAAGGCAGAAACAGGTGATTCAGCAGTTACGGTTGCTGTACGAGGATTTTTCGTTAGTACAGAAATTTCACCTATCACATCACCCGGTCCCAATATTTCCCGAACCTTATGATCGACAATTACCTTAACGGTTCCTCTGATAATAATAATTATATCATCCCCATATTTTCTCGTTTTCATTAAATTCTCCCCAACAGCAAATACTCTGTTCTGCAGAGAGTAGAGTATTTTCCTGAACACCTGCTGATCGAGGTCAGAAAGCCAGGGGATGCTCATAAGCATTTCAAGAGGGATAGTGCGTTTAAAAGAAAGATTGGTATTCATAAGCTTCTTTTTCTTTTCTTCTATCTCTGCAAGCATATTTGCTCCTTCATCAGGTTCAATTCTTCTTTGTTTAAGCAACTTCTCCACAGTCTGATGTTCATGGTTAAGCATGGTCCGGATGGCCTGCCGGGTTTCGATAGAGCTATATATTTCAGGAAATGCTTCTTTCAGGTTCCTGAGAAATGTTAATCCCTGTATTTTGTTTTCATTTATCTCGCTTTCTATCACATCAAGACTGGCATTATCCCTTTCACTACCAGAAAGCGCCATGCCTTTAAGAAGTTTAAGTGATTCATTCTGTGCATAAACAAATCCCCTGGCACAATCGTAGCTGTTTGACAATCTTTCAAAAAACCTGTTTTGAGCCCATCCCCCTATTAATGGCCAACTCTGCAACTTGTTAAGAAGTTTCGGGGTATGCCACAAATATTCCAGATCTTCCCTGTTGGAAAGAGAGGCTCCGCCTTCAGAATCGAGCATCAAATCAATAGTATCTGAAAGCAGGTGTACAGCATTACGACCCAGGAGCCCATCTTCAAACTGGTTCCAGTAATTGCTTTTCTCTTTTTGTAAAACACGCTTCCTCGACTCCGCAAGTGTTTCCGTGTTAAGTTCCTTCTCTTCAGAATCATCAGGAGCCAGAGGTAAATATGTTCTGACCATAGCCCAGTCAGCTCCACTCATAAAACGATCTGATCTGATCTTGTCCAGCTCTTTCTCACTGCTTTGTCGTATGATCCGCATGTTATTAAGGATCATCAACTTCTTTGCCGGTGAGAGTTTTGTTAAACCAAGTCTGTTAACCAATGCCTTGGTAGTGGTTGCGTTTATCGTTGAAGTTAAAAACACTATCCCGGCTGTAAGGAATAGTATCTGATCACGTATCTCTGCATTAATCGAACTCTCTCCTGCTACAATAAGAGCAAGGGCAAGGCTTATAGCTCCACGAAGACCTCCCCACCAGGCTACAATTCCATGTTTTACCGGCACACCGTATCCAATGTTTTTCATTAAAGGATAGAAAACTGCTATTACTATTCCCCTTATTATGATTATTCCAATGTAAATTATAAACAATACCAAAATGTCTCTACCGGTAAAGTTTGTCCGTAAAGCTATCACCACTCCAACAATAAGAAATATAAGTGTGTTTGCAATGAATACGGCAAGTTCCCAGAATTCGTGCAGAAAATGATGAACTTCAGGACTAATCCTCGACCGGCCAATACTTGCCATTATCAGCCCAAGAGTTACTAAACCAAGAACACCGGAAACATGCATTGTCTCCGCAATAAAAAAAGTAAGGTATGCCGCACCAACAATAACTGTAATCTCAAAAAACGGATCATTATATACATTCTTGATCCATGTTACAATTATTCCTCCAATAATAATCCCTATGGTAATTCCACCTATTGCCACAATGAAAAATTGTGCAATTGCATTTCCTTCAGTTGCATGCCCTGCTGCCATCGCGAAAAATACAAGGAAAATAACAATGGCTGTACCATCATTAAGTAGTGATTCACTCTCAATGAGTGTTTGCAATTTTTTTCCTGCCCCCAATTCCTTGAGCAAAGCAACTACCGCAACCGGATCTGTTGCACTTATAAGAGTCCCGAATAATAAAGCCACGATCCAATCCCACTGCAACAACCCAATGCCGGTATTTGAAATAAATTTGGAGATAACCGCAGTTAAAATTATAGCCAGAATTATACCAGGAACAGCAAGAATGAATGCATTCCCGAGAGATTTTTTAAACGTATGTACATCAAGAGCAAAAGCTGCTTCAAATATCAATGTAGGCAGAAAAACAAAAAGTATCAGATGAGGATCAATTGAACCCGCCCATTCAATGGAGTGACTCAATAGACTCAATGTGTCACGGAAAAATCCTTCATTTAAGGTATGAAAAAACCCAAACCTAACAGATGCACCCAAACCAATACCTATCAACAGCAATAAAACTGTAAAGGGAATCGGGACTTTTCTTAGATTATGCCTTGTTGCGGTACCAATAAAAAGAGCTATGCAGATAAAAAACAAAGGTGACATGTCACTTTTATGACTTTCATCTTCCCCATGATCATCAGGGTGCAGTTTATCCAAGGAGCCGGAAGATATGGTTTGGCTACCCTTATGATCTGAGATAATCTCCTTTGTGTTCTCAATCGTATCCTGATAATCCGGGTCTGCCGGCTGTGAATTAAGTGTTTTTAAAAATGGTGATACAACAAGAAGAAAAGCTATTAGCACAGAGTATCTCAATAAGCCTGACATAAAATCAATGAATAAGGATGAAGTAAAATAAAAAATGCATTTTTTGTTGTTTAAAAATAAGAAAAAATATATTTAAATATATATACAATTGAAGGGAGAAAAATATTCTATAAGAATGCATTCCAAACCTGCAAAAAAAAATAAAGAGGGAAAATAATTGAATTTCTTTAAATATTTCAATTTCTTTTTCATTATCAAGTCTTTACCTGGTAATAACTAAAATAATAACCCGAATCTGCTCTGTTTATTTACATATTAAATCTTTTATCCATAACTTGCAGGCTCATTTTATGGAGAATTTATCATGAGAAACAGACCTGAGCCACATACTTTCCATGTTCCTGTTATGGGAATAGGTTTTACTATTGACTCACCCATTAAGCTTGCATTTCTTGGAATATCATCATCAATATCAATGGTTGATGATATGTTGATGGAAAAAATGAGAAAATTTTATTGCGAGAATCTGGACATTCCTTATCATGCTATCACTAATAGAATTCATGATTTCAGAGCAGAAAGGATAACAGCATGGTTAAACCTTGTTGATTCTATTGTGAAAGAAAAATTTGAAAAGCTTTTATCTGCACTTGATGAAAAAAGCTGTGAACTTGAGAGATACCTTGATATGCTACCTACGATTTCGGAACTAAGAGAAAAGGCTGTAAAAGTTCTTCAGGATAGTAAAAGCATCAAGGAAATAAAAACCTGGCTTCATGAGAATTTAGTTGCCGGCAATATTGATGTAAATATAATGACCAAACTCGATAAGGCAAATTTTATTGGCAATGAAGAGCTTCCTTTAGAATTCAACGATGCTCATGCAGCTCTGAGGGGATTTGCCAGGAGCAATCTCGAGTCCTCAGTAATTCTTTCTGCAGGATTAAACCCCCGGCTTTATAGCTACATGGAACAGTTTGAGGATTTTTTTCCTGACAGTGAGGGCAGGATGAAAAAGAAAATAATATTGAAGATCAGTGATTACAGGTCTGCTTTGATCCAGGGAAAGTTTTTGGCAAAAAAAGGCTTATGGATATCGGAGTTCAGGATTGAGTCAGGTCTTAATTGCGGAGGCCATAGCTTTGGAACCGATGGAGCACTAATAGGTCCCATTCTGGAAGAATTCAGGAATAATAAAGCTGAGCTGGTTAAAGACATCTTTGAACTTTATGTAACCGCTCTTAAAGAGAAAAACAGGGCATTCCCTGAGGTTATGCCTGATGTGAAATTTACCGCACAGGGAGGAGTGGGAACTGCAGAAGAACATCAATTTTTACTCGATTACTATGAACTCGATTCAATTGGATGGGGAACACCCTTTCTTCTCGTACCGGAAGCAACCAATGTGGACCCTCATACTCTCGCATTATTATCTGAAGCAAAAGAAAAAGATTTGTATTTAAGCGATATTTCTCCCCTTGGAGTGCCTTTTAACAGTTTAAAAGGGAATACAAAAGATCAGGAAAAAGAGGCTCTGGTAAAGAAAGGTCAGCCCGGAAGCCCTTGTCTGAAAAAATATGCAAGTTTAAGTAAAGAGTTTACGAAAAAAGCCATCTGCACAGCATCCCGCCAATATCAGACTGAGAAAATCATTGAACTCAAATCAAAAAACCTGGATTCAGCCAGCTTCGATAAGGAGTTTAATAAAATAGTAAATAAATCATGCTTATGTGTAGGACTGGGGACTTCAGCACTGATCACTAATGATATAGACACAAAAGAAGAAGGAAAAGGGGTATCGGTTTGCCCGGGACCGAACATGGCCTACTTCTCTGAAATAGTTTCATTAATGGAAATGGTCAACCATATATACGGTCGCACCAATATTATTAAAAGGAATGACAGACCAAATATGTTTATCAAAGAGTTGGAAATAAATTTGAATTATTTTCGGAAAATCATTAAAAACATGTCTTATCCCTTCACAGTGAGCAATACAAAATATATTCAAAATTTTACTGAGAACCTTCTTAAGGGTATTAATTACTATAAAGATTTATTTCGCAATACAAAACAACACTTTTCAACTGAAAGAGAAGAGCTCATAACAGAACTGGAAAGTATTGAAAATAAATTAAGAGAAATATTTGCCAGGTATTTTGTTTCCGAGCCTGTCAGTCAGATATAAGCAATTCCCAGATTCCTCTTTGTCATCTTCCGTAAAGTTCCATTTAAACATTTTATGGATAAATCCACATCATAATTTTTTTAACGTTAATTTAATGTTATCTGTTTGTTAATTTAATGTTATGTTATACCTTTGTTCTTCACAAAAAGTTCATTAAATCAGAAATTAAAGATGTATGAACTCAGCCTTCATAAAAATGAAGTTCTATCTGAAGGTATTATGCGCATACTTATGGAGCGTACAGACGCGATATTATTCCATTGTTCTCCGGCCCCCGGTGACATTCATACTTCAATACATGAGATAAGAAGAAATATAAAGAAAATAAGAGCAGTTCTCAGGTTGATAAGAGATGAAGCAGGTTACGGATTCTACTACAGGGAAAATCGTTTCTACAGGGATCAGGGGAGATTACTATCCGAAATTCGTAGTATAGAAATTCTAAACCACTCATTGAATCTTGTAAACAGGAATTTTAAAACAGGAATACCCCGGGAAGAGGTAAATCATATTGCAGCTGAAATTGCTGAAAGGCGCAATGATATCATTATAAATACAATAGAGAAACAGAAGATACTGCAACACATTTCATCGGAAGTTTCCGTGAACAGGGAAAGGCTGAAAACCTTTAAATTAGAGAAGAATGATTTTTCAGGTATTAAACCAGGGATTACCAGAATCCATAAACATTGCAGAAATTACCTGAAAATTTGCACTAAAAATCTTCAGATAACAAAACTTCATGATTTCAGGAAAAAAATTAAATATCTACTGTATCAGTTACAAATGATTTATTTCGTTTTCCCCTCATTGTTAAAAGTTTACATTAGCTCACTCGATACGATAGCAGATAATTTAGGAATTTACAGGGATTTATATGAACTCCGGAATTTCATTATCAGCACAGGTCACCAGCAGGAGAATGGGAAAAGTATAAACAAACTTTTGAATGAAATTGAAAATCTTAAAAGCAAACACCTTCTCAAAGCAATGGGGAAATCGGATTTATTATTATCGGTTAGAACAGGAGCGTTTATTAATCAGATTGAAAAATATTTTAAATACAGTATTTAAAGCAACATTTTAAATCAATACATCATGAAAAATAATACAAAACAAAATCTTGACATCTTCCGGAATGTTATCGATGTTATGGAAAACAATCTTTCCACATGGAATCATGTTCCCAAATTAAAGCAGACTTACGACAAGTTTGTTAAAAATTATAAGAAAATGGAAGATGCTGTAAAGTTATCTGCCAGGGATATTAAAGCACTTGAAGATAAAAAACAAATCCTTTTCCTTGAATTAAAACAAAAGATCAAGCCTGTTACCGGGGTGCTTAAAGTATGGGCAAGAGATTCCGGATTAAAAAAAGTCACCCGGAAACTGTCTCTCATGGAAACCCGGTTTAAAAGTCTCAATTCAACAGAACTTCTGAAATTTTCCGGTTTCATTCTTTCTGCAACTAAAAATTCGGATTTATCAAAAAATTCCGGCAAGAAAAATGAAAACACAGAAAAAACCTCAGCCGGATGGAGTGAGTATGGGTTGACCAGTGAAATGCTCAATGATCTCCGGCAGGCATCCGATTCTTTAAGTAAGATAATAGAGCAATTAAAGGAAGAAGGTTATGAGAGAGCCAGGGCTCTTAATTTTCTGAAAAAACGCATTCCGGAAAATTTAAGTCTTTTGAAAACAAGAATTACCAAAATGGTTCATCTTTTCCGTAATAGTCAACCCGGGTTTTATGAGGCCTATAAAAATGCTATGCAACCGGAAAAGACCACAAAACAAGTAAAAATGAAGGAGAAAACTGTGGTTGAAGCTGACAGCAACAATTAAGAGACTGGGACTTGCACGGACATTCGGCTAACTGCGTCACCTCCTTTTATCTTCACTCGCTTCTCTTATCGTCTTAAACTCGCTGTTTTCATTCCATCCGGGCCAGTCGTCGCTTTCAGCAAGTTCCTTTCCGATATTAAAAAATAACCAGAGATTCTGGTGCAACCCATTCCAATCCCACTTTTCATTAATAACGTCATCAGGAGAATGATACCTGGCCTCTTTGTCCTCCCTGACTATCCGGGGGTAATCCTCATCCCTGCCGATAAAGTCCTCACCGCTGTTTGCATAAATCATGGGCACACCCAAACGCACCAAATTAAAATGATCTGAACGGTAGAAGTACCCTCTTTCGGGATATTTCTCGGGAATCAGCACTCTTTTCTGTGCCTTTGCATGGCGGAAGAGATATTCCTGCAATTCTGAGCTGTTATACCCAACAACAGAAACATCATGTGTGGGACCGTATACATTCAAACCATCTATATTAATACCTCCTGCGGTAGTCTCAAGCGGAAACAAGGGATTTTGAGCATAATGAAGAGAACCCAGCAATCCGGATTCTTCAGCTGTAAGAGCAATGAAAACAACCGATCTCCCGGGTGCAGGTTTCATTGCAGAAAATTTTTCCGCTATAGCTATAATAGCTGCAACGCCTGTTGCATTATCAATTGCTCCGTTATAAATCTTTATGCCCTCAGGAGTTTGTACTTTCCCCAGATGATCCCAATGGGCCATGTAAACAACTGCTTCGTCAGGATAATCAAGGCCATCAACATAACCGATGATATTATGTGAATAAGCTTCCTTATAATCCACCTCAAAACTCACAGATACTCTCATTCCCATGGAAAATGGCTTAAAATCGGGTTGCGAGGCCATCTCTTTGGCCTCCTGTAAGGACACACCTGCTTTTTCAAGCAGTAATTCTGCCACATCTTTTTGTATCCATCCCTCTACATCAACAGGAAGTACCTCTTTTTCCCCTCCCAATTTATATTGAGGGCCCGACCATGAATTTCTGACTACGTCCCATCCATATCCGGCAGGTCCTTCTTCATGCACTATCAGAACACAGGAAGCACCCTGACGGGCAGCTTCCTCATACTTGTAAGTCCAGCGGCCATAATATGTCATTGCCTTTCCATTAAACAGACTGTCATGACCATGATAATACCCGGGATCATTAATAAAAACCACCACTGTTTTCCCCTTTACATCAATACCATCATAATCATTCCAACCATACTCAGGGGCCACAATACCATAGCCGGCAAAAATCATTTCACTCTCTTTCAGCTCTGTTTTTTCTTTTAGAAGGGCTGTTCCCACCACCATATCATTCATATAGCTAAAAGAAAAGATATCCTTATTACTTTCCCTGACTAACAGTTTGGAAAAATTGCTTCCGGTAATTTCAACCAAAGGTACCGGCTGCCTGTAACTATCTCCATTAAAAGGTCTCAAACCTATACGACGGTATTCACTTTCAATAAATCTCTTTGTTTTTTCACCACCCGGAGTTGTCGGAGCACGTCCCTCAAATTCATCGGATGACAGGACTTCCACCCAATGTGAATAATTGTCACTGAAAACCTTGGTATCAGAAACTCTGTCGCTGGTACAGGACTGGTTTGAAATAAAAAGAACAGTTATTAATATATATACTAATAAGACGAAACGATTTGATAAATACCTGCGCATGATTATAAAGTTTAATTTCAATACTAAAATTCTGTTAAATATCTGCGAAACACTTGCCTGGCAAAGTTACAAATATATGCAGAACAAGAAATGTAAGAAAATTGTTTAAGCCAAATTTAAAAGAGATTGCAAATTTAATGAGGTTTGCCGGGAATTGGCAGAGTAAATTAAAAATCACTCCCTTTCCCTACTTCATTTTCAACCCAAATTTCCCCACCATGTTTTTCTACAAATTCTTTGCAGAGTATTAATCCAAAACCTGTTCCTGTTTCTTTCTCAGTACCTTTTGCTGTTATAACTTCAGCAATATCAAATAATTTAGACATATAATCCGGAGATATTCCCACTCCATTGTCAGACACTGTGATAGTCATATTCAATTGCTATTGATTTACTCTTGTCCTGTTTTCTTCTGCTCTTTTTTGTCGGTCTGCGTTAACATCATCGTGCATTTTTTCTAAGGTCAGGATCATCTGTTGGAGCAGGACAGGATTATCGCCGGATATATTCGTATTGCACAAAGGATCTTTCTCCAGGTTATAGAGTTTATAGGATACCGGTTTTGAGTATAATTCCTTGCTGCAGAACCCATGCAGAATATAATTGTCCTGCCTGATGACAACCTGCGGGGGTAAATGCTCTTTACTAATTTTGTTGCCGATAAATCTTTGGTTGTAAAATTCCCCCTCAACATCCCAGCTTCTTCTTCTCTTTTCAAATTGCCAGTATATGGGCATTTCTCTTTTAATGTCTGTCCTTTTCATTATATGCTCATAAATACTAATCCCGTCTATTTCTAAGGATTCAGGAATCGTAACTCCCGCAAATTCACATATTGTAGGCAATACATCATAATGGACGTTTGGGAAATTACTAACCCCAGGCACAATTTTACCAGGCCAGGAGATGAGACCTGGGACTTTTATCCCCCCCTCAAAAAGTTGCCGTTTTTGTCCATGAAGAGGGTAGCTTGTTCCAAAACACCTGCCGGCCATCGGATTTGTCCTCCAAATTTCCGGTCCGTTATCAGAGGTAAAAAATACGATGGTATTTTCTCTTAACCCGGATGAATCAAGCACATCCATTAATCTTCCTATTTCATGGTCAAGGAATGTAACATTGGCATAATACTGGTCCTTGTCATGATCGCCGGTATTATACATATTATTATATTCATCCGGATTGACAATCAACTCATGTACTGCATCATAAGGAAGGTAGAGAAAAAAGGGGGTCTTCTCATCCCTTTTTTCAGTTATCCAGGAAATAGCATTATCTGTAATGATTTGGGAGGAGAATCCTTCAATAACACCTGCTGGTTCTCCATTGAGATAAAAGAAATCACCCGGGTTTTTTTGTGAATTTTTGTCCAATTCCCTTGTCAGATGAGGATTCTCCTTGCTCACAAGCCCAATCTCAAATCCCTGCTGGTTTGGAAATGAACCTGTCCAGCCGGTCCAGGCACTTTTGTCTTCCCAATCTGCACCGTTCAGGTGCCACTTGCCGAAAATTGCTGTATTATATCCTGCATCTTTAAGAAGTTCGGCTATTGTGATTTCTTTGCCACTTAAGAAAACTTTGTCATTGTCATTTTTATCAGCAATGAAAATATCAATATTACAACGATTCGGTATCTTGCCGGTTAGCAGTCCGGCTCTTGATGGTGAACATACCGGGGAAGTAGCATATTGTTGGGTAAAAATTACCGATTCTGATGCCAGTTTTGCCAGGCTTGGGGTTTGGATATATGGATTTATAAACCGGTCCAGTGAATCATTGTTGAAGTTTACATCTCCATATCCAAGGTCATCCGCGAGAATGAAGATAATATTTGGTGTAAGCTTATCATTTTTAGTTTGTCCCGCTGCAATATTGCAACAAACCGCACATGTTGCAATATCAAGCATAAGATAGAAAGTTTTGCGTTGTGATATCATTTTGTCCACTGTGTTAGGATTAAATTTGTATCGTTCTTTCTGATGCCTAATAGAAACCAAACAGCATCAATAATTTGGTTCTGAATTTCATTGGAAACTATTTGTCCATACTTTTTCGAAAGACGAGTTCTTTCAATAGTTCTAATTTGATGGCATATAGTACATTTATTGATCTTCATTTCAATTCATTATCAGAGTACCTGAAGTCGGGATCAATCTCAGCAATATCAGAAAAAAAAATAGGGTCTCTAGCTGCTTTTTTAAGCAAGAGATTTTCTCATCTCGACTCTCATCAATATTTTCGATCGTAACTCTCACCTTTTTTTTGGATCGAAACCTATCAGCCAGATTGATAACTAACTGGTTATTCTTTTGAACGTCATATGATTTCTTATAAATCATAATCTATATTATTGTAAAAATAAAAAACTTTTCATTAAGTTCAATTTTTTCTTGCATTTGCCCCTCAAAAATGAATAAACAAATCTCCATTTCGTATTCTCCTATACATTAAAGTGTCTTAACCCCCAAATAGCTGGACAGAATTTGAAAAACAAATTAAGAAATGATTAAAAGTGGTACTATGAATGGGTAGTATTATAGTATTGTCCTACCCATCAAAGCGGCCATTTTTTCTATGACTATTTCATTCAGACCATAACATTGGACTGTTACCTCCTCCTCCTCTTCAGCGATGTCTGAATATTGATTTAGCATTTTCAAATTCTCGACCTCAAACTCCAGTTTTTCACCCTTGGAAATGTCCATTTTTACATGATCTCCGCGTCCTCCCAGAGGTCCAATATAATCAATAAAGAATTTCAAACCACCGGATTCATGAACTTCCTTTGAATTCTCAGGAATGGATAGATTAATATTGGCTGCCCCCTTAATCTCTCTAAAAACTTCACCAAACGCTGAAAATATTTCATCATCTGAAATATCTCCCTCCAAATCTGGGTGAAGGGTGAAATCCATATCTTCTGAATACCGATAATCTTCAATGTGAATCTTCTTCAAACATGTACCACCTTTGAAGATTAATACCCTGCTCAAAAAATCATGGTTATAAATTCCCCATAATATCCATGAGATAATGTAATCCTTCTCGATTTGCTGCTGCCTTACTCCTTCTGCATTGGCCTTTTTGCTTA